>NZ_BAAHBQ010000004.1:0-796742 GCF_054776595.1 Spirosoma horti | reverse complement strand
AGGCGGGTGTTCACCTCTTCCATTTCGAACAGAGTCGTTAAGCCCCGTACTGCCGATGGTACTGCTGTCACAAGCGGGAGAGTAGGAAGATGCCACCTATTGAAACCACAGAAGGCCTGTCCCAAAAGGACAGGCTTTTTTGCGTTTAAAGACAATTAACGCTTAGTAAGCATTTACAGATCGACTAACTTTAGGTCTTTGTTTCACACAGAGCAATAATTAAGAGTCCGAACTATTTAATGCGCATCTTTCCTCTCGTAGTGGCATGTTTGTTATGTGCCCGTATCGTAGCATTTTCCCAGTCAGTTTCTGCCCAAACTGACCCGGTTGATTTAATAAATCCATTAATGGGCACGGCTTCCAAGCCAAGCTTATCTACGGGAAATACTTACCCGTCAATTTCCTTGCCCTGGGGAATGAATTGCTGGATGCCACAAACTGGCAAAATGGGCGATGGCTGGGCTTATACGTACGATGCCGATAAACTTCGTGGCTTTAAGCAGACCCACCAGCCCAGTCCCTGGATCAATGATTATGGCCAGTTTGCCATCATGCCAATCACGGGTAAACTTCGGTTTAATGAAGACGAACGAGCTAGCTGGTTCTCGCATAAATCAGAAATTGCTAAACCGTATTACTATAAAGTGTATCTGGCTGATCATGACGTAACGACGGAAATAAGCCCGACGGAACGTGCGGCAGCCTTACGATTTACATTTCCGCAAACAGAGGAGGCATATGTTGTGATTGACGCCCTGGATAAAGGTTCTTATGTGAAAGTTATCCCCGGCGAAAATAAAATCATTGGCTATACGACCAAGAACAGCGGGGGTGTACCGGATAACTTTAAAAATTTCTTTGTCATTCAATTTAATAAGCCGTTCGCTACTACAGCCGTATGGCATGGTAAGGAGCTAGAACTAAAAGAACTCGAACAAAAAGCAGATCACGTTGGGGCTGTTATTGGCTTTAAAACTAAAAAAGGGGAGCAGGTGTACGCTCGCGTCGCTTCGTCATTTATAAGTGCTGAACAGGCCGAACGGAACTTGGACGAGATCGGTAAAGATTCCTTTGATACAGTTAAAGACAAGGCAAAAGCTATCTGGAATAAGGAGCTAAGCAGAATTTCGGCTGAGGGAGGAACGGATGAGCAACTCAAGACCTTTTACTCCTGTCTCTACCGGACAATGCTTTTCCCGCGCAAATTCTACGAGTTGGATGCTACAAAAAAGATTGTGCATTACAGCCCTTATAACGGACAGGTCTTGCCCGGTTATATGTTCACCGATAACGGGTTTTGGGATACGTTTCGGGCGGTTTTTCCGCTCTTTAACTTAACTCAGCCGACCTTAAATTCACATATCATGGAAGGCCTTGTAAATGCTTACAAGGAGAGTGGATTTCTGCCCGAATGGGCCAGCCCAGGCCATCGGGACTGTATGATCGGCTCGAACTCGGCGTCAATCATTGCCGATGCTTATTTGAAAGGTAGTAGAGGGAGTTACGATATTAATACATTATACGAAGCCATTCTAAAGAATACCGAAACAGAAGGACCGTTTAGTTCAGTAGGCCGGAAAGGGGCGAGTTATTACAATAAGCTCGGCTACGTACCCTATGATGTGAAAATCAATGAAAACGCGGCTCGGACGCTGGAGTATGCGTACGACGACTTTACAATTTATCAATTGGCGAAAGAACTGAAGCGTCCACAGGCAGAAATAGACCGATTCGCCAAACGCTCACAAAATTACCGGAATCTCTTCGACCCATCGACCAAGCTCATGCGGGGGAAAAACGAGAATGGTACGTTTCAGGCCCTTTTCAACCCATTCAAATGGGGCGATGCGTTTACGGAGGGTAACAGCTGGCACTATACCTGGTCCGTTTTTCACGACGTACAGGGGCTGGTCGGTCTAATGGGTGGGCGTCGGGAATTTGTAAAGATGCTGGATTCGGTTTTTGTTGTGCCCCCAGTATTTGATGATTCGTATTACGGTACTGTCATTCATGAAATTCGCGAAATGCAAATTATGAATATGGGTAATTATGCCCATGGCAATCAGCCTATTCAGCACATGATTTATCTGTATAACTATGCAGGTCAGCCGTGGAAAACGCAGTATTGGTTGCGCGAAGTGATGAATCGACTTTATCAGCCCACACCCGATGGCTACTGTGGAGACGAGGATAATGGACAGACATCGGCCTGGTACGTATTCTCCGCAATGGGTTTCTATCCCGTTTGCCCCGCTACCGACCAGTATGTATTGGGCGCTCCACTGTTTAAGAAGATAACGGTGAAGCTCGAAAATGGGAAGACACTTACCATAAATGCGCCGGCAAACAATGCGCAAAACCGGTATGTTAAGGCTCTAAACGTAAACGGGAAACTGTATAATCCGAACTGGGTAAGCCACAAAGAGTTGATGCAGGGTGCCCGGTTAGACTTTCAGATGGTAGATAAGGCCAACACCCAACGCGGTACTGACGCGGCTAATTTCCCTTACTCGTTCTCGTCAGCCAAGAAATAAGAAGAAAGGTGAGTTCTGGGCGTCAGATGTTGTCCCAGAACTCGCCGATCTGTTTTAAGACCTCATCAACGGTATCTGCCACGAGTAACAAGGAGCGGTTCTCCGCTCGCAGGAAGCCGTCCTCTACCATTCGATCGAGTTGTTTAAGCATGAGGTCATAAAAGCCGTTTGTATTGATAATGGCGACGGGGCCATCATACAGCTTAAGTTGCCGCCAGGCCAGAATTTCAAATAGCTCATCCATTGTTCCGTAGCCGCCGGGCAGAGCAATAACGCCCTTAGCTAGCTGCACCATCTTGAATTTCCGCTCGTGCATCGTCTCCACAAAATGCAATTCAGTGAGGGTTTGGTGAGCTACTTCAAGGTCAGCCAGGAAGTTAGGAATCACGCCCGTTACCTCGCCACCGTTTTTTAGCACAGCGTTGGCGACATTGCCCATCAGACCAAAACCGCCCCCGCCGTAAATTAGCCGGATATTATTTGCCGCCATTTTATCGCCAAGTTCCGCAGCGACCTCATTATAGATTGGGTTGACGCCGAGACTGGACGCGCAGTAAACAACAATACTATGCATGGAAAATACGGGTCTTCGCCCATTAATAATTCAGAATAATTCCTGCTACACGAGTTGATCTGCAAGTACGTCAATGGTTAATCCACCAAAGTCACCGGAACTCATAAACAGAAAAACGTCGGCCGTGTTGCGCTGCTCGGTAAGAAAAGCCTGCAACTCATCAGGCGTTGTAAAAACGCGCAAACTAGGTTTTTCGAACGCCAAGAGTACATCATTGACCGTTATGGTGTCTGGATTGCCTTCTGACGCATTTTTATCAACGTAAACTACACCGACGTCCGCGACATCTAAGGTGCCCTTATATTGCTCTAAAAACGCTTTATTCAAGCTGCTGAACGTGTGAAGTTCAACAACAGCCAGCAGCTTCTTGTCTGGGTATTGTTGCTTGACAGCTTCCGTTGTCGCTTCGACCTTGGCGGGTGAGTGGGCAAAATCGCGATAGACGATCCGCTTATCGTTTCCGGCTAGCTTTTCCAGTCGCATAGCCACGTTTTTGAACGTTGGAATTGCTTCGTAGAACTGCTCTTCTGTAATGCCGATGCGGTCGCAGAGGGTCATAGCCCCAGCAATGTTTTTCAGATTGTGCTGGCCAAAGATCTGAACAGGCACTTTCGAACCTTTCTTGGTCAACAAAACAGTTTGCCCATCAACAATGGTTGCCGGATGTGGCAGGTACGGGATTTTCGTAATGTCCGTGCGTTCCTTCTGGCCAATGATGTCAAGCATATCATCGGATTCATCAAAAATCAGAATTCCTGCTTTAGGCATGGCTTCCGCCAATAATTCAAACGCATCGACGTATTCATCCCAGGTTGGGTAAATATTGACGTGATCCCACGCAATACCGCTTATGAGCGCAATATGTGGTTGATAATGGAGAAACTTTGGTCGGGCGTCGATGGGTGAAGATGGATATTCATCCCCTTCTAAAATGATAATCGGTGCATCAGGCGTCAACTGAGCCATGGTTTCAAAACCGTCTATCTGCTCACCAACCAGGTAATCGAATTTCCGTTTATGGTATTTCAGGACATGCAGAATCAGGGCTGTTATCGTTGTTTTGCCGTGGCTTCCGGCAATTACGATTCGTTGTTTCTGCTGGCTCTGCTGATACATGAATTCGGGATACGAATAAATAGGTAGCCCTAACTCCAGGGCTTTCACAAGCTCGGGATTGTCTTTACGGGCGTGCATACCAACAATGACAGCATCTAATTGAGCCATTATTTTATCGGGAAACCAGCCTGTTTGGGTTGGTAACAAGCCATGCTGTTGCAAACGGCTTCGCGATGGCTCGTGGATTTCATCATCGGAGCCAGTGATGGTGTAGCCTTGTTGTTGCAGCGCCAGGGCGAGATTATGCATGGCACTGCCGCCAATGGAAATAAAATGAATAACCTGAGACATTCGGTAAAATCAATCAGTGTCGAGTGACAAAAGTAGACGTTCTTTTTGGTTTGAAGAAAGAAGACAATCCCTTAAGGGAGAAAGTATGTTTCTACATTATTAATTTTCTGTTATTTCCGAATCAAACCCCTTACTTTTTCGTTGACTATCGTGCGCATGTCCTTTCTTTGGAAAGCCCGAATTTCGGGGTCAATTTCGCAGCTGTTTTTTCAAACCAAAACCGCAACGGTCAGCACCGTATCAACGGACTGTGCCGCAGTAGGACAACCCCATTTTATGCTCTAAACGCAGGGATGAAGACATATTATGACCTGATTGACCAGACGTTCGAATTTCCAACGCGGGAATTCAATGTCGAGAACAATGAACTGATGTTCAATAATGTTCCGCTGATGGATATTGTCAAGGAGTATGGTACGCCCTTGAAACTGACCTATTTGCCGAAGATTACGGAGCATATTGAACATGCTAAACTGCTGTTTAAAAATGCGATGAAACGGTATAACTACAAAGGTAACTACACCTACTGTTACTGTACCAAGTCATCTCACTTTCGGTTTGTGCTCGACGAAGTTCTCAAGAATAACGTACACCTCGAAACTTCTTCGGCTTATGATATTCAGATACTGAGAGAGTTATACAAGTCGGGTAAGGTGAATAAGAGCACGTACATTATTTGTAACGGCTACAAGCGTCCGCTTTACACGCAATATATCAGCGAACTTCTCAATGAAGGGTTTACCAATTGTATTCCGGTTCTCGATAACCTGAAAGAAATTGAAGCTTATGAGAACTCGGTAACGACTGATACCGTGAATTTTGGTATCCGAATTGCAACGGATGAAGAACCGAATTTTGCGTTTTATACCTCGCGTTTAGGCATTCGGTATAGTGACGTAAATGAACTGTACCGAAATAAAATCCAGCCCAATGAAAAATTCAAGCTCAAAATGCTGCACTTTTTCATTAACACGGGCATTAAAGACAGTGCCTATTATTGGAGCGAACTGAGCCGCTTCATGTATAAATATTGTGAATTACGGAAAATGTGCCCCGATCTCGACTCCATCGACATTGGGGGCGGCATGCCGATTCAGACGTCGTTCCAGTTTACGTATGATTACCAGGCCATGATTGATCAGATCGTGGAGAGTATTCAGTGGATTTGCAACAAGAACAACGTACCCGTGCCGCATATTTTCACGGAGTTTGGTTCTTATACGGTTGGCGAGAGCGGAGCGGTCATTTATAAAGTGATCGATCAGAAGCTACAGAATGACAAGGAGTTATGGTACATGATCGATGGTTCGTTCATTACGCAGCTACCCGACTCCTGGGGCTTAGGGCAGAAATACATCATGCTGTCGGTCAATAACTGGGAGAATCCTTATCAGAAGGTCAACCTGGGCGGATTAACGTGCGATTCGCATGATTTTTATAATACAGAAGCCCACAGCGCCGACTTGTACCTGCCAATTTTCGATCAGGATACGGAAGATCAATACATTGGTCTTTTTCACACAGGTGCTTACCAGGAATCGTTAGGTGGGTATGGTGGTATTCAGCATTGTCTCATTCCGGCTCCTCAACACGTTATTGTGGATAAGGATGAAGAGGGTAATCTGAGGACCCGGTTGTTTGCACCCGAACAAAATAGTGAGGTCATGCTTAAAATTCTGGGTTATGGTAATGCGGAGCCCGGTATGACAGAACTCGAAGCAACAGAAGCCGCCGAAGAGCGTGAAGAAGAAGCCGAGTTAGTGAAAGAAGAGAATTAGCATTTAAATTTTGTCCTACTGACGAAGCCGACCGGCTTTGTCGGTAGGACAAAAAATTACTTTACCGTACAGTTTTTGGCACTATATTCGTTTATCAATCTGAAGATTAGAGATAAAACGGGACCATTATATTTATGAAAAAATTACTAATACTTGGTGTGATACTGGCGACCTTATCGCTTGGATCTTGTTCGCGTAAGGCGAATTGCCCTGCCTATGGAAGTGTACAAAAGCCTGCTTCGGGACAGGTTCGGGCGTAAAAAGAGAACGTTCAAATAAAAACACCTCTGGTCTTTCTAAAAGCCAGAGGTGTTTTTATTTTTACTAATGACACCGTAAGGTGTGAAGTCTTTAGCACATGACTTTTAGGCATATTCCAGCACAAATCGGGATGCCTCCAATAAACTGGTTGCACAGCCGTCGTATTCGGCTGAGGGCTGCGGCTCATGGGCAATACGAACCGTTCGCACGCCAACGCGTCTACCCGCTTGCATATCACGAAGCGCATCACCAATCATCCAGGATACATCCGGCTCAATATTGTATTTGGCTATCGCTTTTTCGAGCAGCAACGAGCCCGGCTTTCGGGTAAGTGATTCGCTATCGTACTTAGGATGATGAGGACAGTAATAGATATCGTCAATGAGCTGGCCGCATTGATCCTGTAAGTAATTGTAACAGGCCATAACATCATCGCGCGTATACAACCCCTTGGCAATACCTGCCTGATTGGTAATAACGATCAATAAATAACCCGCGTCTTTTAATAAACGAAGTGCTTCGGGCACACCATCGGGAATGATAAAATCCTCGACTCGATACACATAGTCCGTTCGATCTTCGTTTAACACTCCATCGCGGTCTAGAAATATGCACTTGTTCATTAATACAGTCGTCGTTTGTTAGAAAGCAATAATACAATTAGTTAGTCAAATAATCGTATTATTGCTCTAAAAATATTGATAAATGTTATAAATGAAGACTAAGAGCTTCCTTTTAATCCGTTAAGTTACACCAGCACGCTTATACCTTATACGCCTAAGTCACGCAATCGTTGCTCTAATGCCTGGATTTTAGCGTCGGCATCAGCGAGTTTCTGGCGCTCCCGCTCCACAAGGTCTGGTTTAGCATTAGCAACAAATTTCTCGTTCGATAGTTTTTTCAGCGTCGATTCCCGGAAACCAATATTGTAGTCCAATTCTTTACGAGTGCTGGCAATCTCCTGTTCAACGTCAATTTCTCCGGCAATGTTGACAAAAAATTCATCACCTTTAATCAGGAAAGAAAGCGCCAGCCGATCAGTTGAAGCTGCTGATTCACCATCCGACTTCTCATTAACGTAACTAATGGCCGAAACATTGGCCATTTTCTGGATCAACGCGTCAAGTTTTTCAAACCGGCCAGATGAGGCTGTTTTTATGGCCAGCGGGAGTTCGGTTTTGGGCGAAATCTGCTTGGCGTTGCGGATATTCCGAATATTGGAGATAACATCGAACAACGTCTCAAAATCGGTCAATATTGACTCATCGACCGTTCCTGCTTTAGGAAATGGCGCGATACAGATACTATCACCGTCTTGCCGTTCGCGAATATCCTGCCAGATTTCTTCGCTAATAAAGGGCATAAACGGATGCGCCAATCGCATAAGCCGCTCAAAGAAATCAATCGTAGCCTCGTACGTAACCTTATCGATGGGTTGGGACTTTCCCGTTTCGGAGTCAAAGGGAGGCTTGACAAGTTCAAGGTATTGCGAACAGAAATCATCCCAGATGAGCTTGTAAACTGCCTGCAACGCATCCGAAATACGGAATTTACTGAAATCATCTTCGATCTGAAGCAGCGTCGCGTTCAGTTTCGATTCAAACCATTGAATAGCTAATGAATTACTATCAGGGGAATGACTATTTCCTATTAAAATATTCGCCAGACGATCAGAAGCAGCTTTATCAGATACACTCCACCCTTTCACCAACCGGAATGCGTTCCAGATTTTGTTGCTGAAATTCCGGCCCTGCTCGACCAGTTTCTCATCGAACATCAGGTCATTCCCTGCTGCCGAACTGAACAACATACCCGTGCGAACGCCATCGGCTCCGTACTGGTCGATGAGATCGAGCGGATCGGGTGAGTTGCCTAAGGATTTTGACATCTTCCGGCCGAGCTTGTCGCGAACGATACCGGTCAAGTAAACATTCTTGAAGGGCGCTTCACCCCGGTATTCATACCCGGCAATAATCATCCGGGCCACCCAGAAGAACAGGATTTCGGGGGCCGTAACAAGATCATTGGTTGGGTAGTAATAATTGATATCCGCGTTGTTGGGGTCTTTTAGCCCGTCAAAAACGGACATGGGCCACAACCACGACGAGAACCAGGTATCCAGCACATCTTCGTCCTGCGTCAGATCGGCCTCGGTCATGGCAAACAGCAGTTTTTCATGCTGCACTTTCTCCAGCGCTTCGTGCTTGTTTTTGGCTACGATAACCGTTCCATCCTGCATGTAAAACGCCGGAATCCGCTGGCCCCACCAGAGCTGACGGCTAATGCACCAGTCGTGGACGTTCTCCATCCAGGAGCGATACATGTTCTTGAACTTGGGCGGAACGAGCTGGATGGTGTCGTCCATAACGTTCTTAAGCGCGGGCTTCGATAGCTCGTCCATTTTCAGGAACCACTGCAACGAAAGCTTGGGCTCGATAACGGATCCGGTCCGCTCCGACGTACCGACATTGGATTTATAGTCTTCGGTTTTCTCCAGATTGCCTGACTCTTCCAGCAGTTTGATAATGGCTTTGCGGGCGGCAAAGCGGTCCATGCCAACCAAGATCTGCGCTTTCTCATTCAGCGTACCATCGTCGCTGAGAATATCCAGCACGGGCAGGTTGTGTGTGATACCCAACGCATAGTCATTCGGGTCGTGGGCGGGCGTTACTTTCAGGCCACCCGTTCCAAAATCCATCGTTACATACTCATCTGTAATGATGGGAATTTCGCGGTTGATGAGCGGAATAATAGCTTTACGGCCATGCAGGTGCGTAAAGCGTTCGTCATTTGGGTTCACGGCAATAGCCGCATCGGCCATAATCGTCTCTGGCCGAACGGTAGCAATCGTGATTGACTCCTGCCCGTTGCTGCCGGCTATTTCGTAGCGAATGTAGACCAGCTTTTGCTGAATCTCCTTCGTGATGACTTCCTCGTCGGAAACCGCCGTGCGTCCCTGCGGGTCCCAGTTGACCATCCGAACGCCCCGATAAATCTGGCCTTTTTCGTAGAGGTCAACAAATACATCGATTACGGAGTCGTACAAAGGGGGCTCCATCGTGAAGCGGGTACGATCCCAATCGCAGGAAGCGCCTAGTTTGCGAAGCTGCGACAGAATGATGCCGCCGTATTTGTGCGTCCATTCCCAGGCATATTCCAGGAACTCTTCGCGGGTCAAGTCTTTTTTATTGATGCCCCGTTCCTTTAGCATGGCCACCACTTTCGCTTCAGTTGCGATGCTGGCATGATCCGTTCCGGGTACCCAACAGGCGTTCTTACCTTCCATGCGCGCCTTCCGGACCAATACGTCCTGAATGGTGTTGTTGAGCATGTGGCCCATGTGCAACACACCCGTTACGTTCGGGGGCGGGATAACAACGGTATACGGCTCCCGATCGTCCGGGACTGACTTAAAGAATTGTTTATCAAGCCAATATTGATACCATTTGGCTTCAATTTCCTGGGGGGCGTATGTTTTTGAAATCTCCATAAATCAGCTGAAATTCTGTCTTCCAATAGTACCAGGACGGTTGATGTAGTAAAAACCGATGGTGAGGGCTACAGATAAAAAGCAAAATTAACTAAAT
The DNA here is from genome assembly GCF_054776595.1 of Spirosoma horti. Lineage (NCBI taxonomy): Bacteria > Pseudomonadati > Bacteroidota > Cytophagia > Cytophagales > Cytophagaceae > Spirosoma > Spirosoma horti. Next base: position 786,601 of record NZ_BAAHBQ010000004.1, on the reverse strand, counting down.
TGGGTAGGGCGAAAAAACGAAAGCGGGTCTTTGCCAGTTTTATACGAACACTTCATGAATAGGCGAACATGGATTTTGGAAAAATACATAATCTCGATACTGTTAATTTCAACCTACCGCCCGGAGCGGCCTTCAATGGCCGAATTTGGGCGGCCGTTGAGCCGCTGCCTGTCAGCGATCGCTATAAACCTTCCGTTTTTATCGGTGGCCCTGTCTGGGCTAACAAAGATTATGTCGGGAAAGTGTACCCATCTCATGCCAGGGAGAAGGATTTTCTGCATTACTACACCCGGCAATTCAACACGATTGAGTTGAACCTGACCCATTACCAGATTCCAACGCCGGGTATGATTGAAAAGTGGAAGTCCGAAGCAACGGAAGGGTTCACCTACTGCCCTAAATTTCCGCAGGCCATCAGCCACGAACGCCATTTAATTGCCGCAGAAGGACTAACCGAAGAATTTGTCAATGCAGTACTGAGTCTAGAAGAGTTTCTGGGTATGACGTTTCTCCAACTGCCACCCACTTTTGGGCCGGACAAATGGCCGGTGCTCGAAGCCTACCTCAGAAGCCTGCCCGACGAACTGGATGTAGCGGTGGAGTTTCGCCATCCGGACTGGTTCAGCAAAGCGCAAGTCTGGCAGCAAACCCTTGAGCGACTGTATGGGCTGCATCGGCATGTGGTGATTACCGATGTGGCCGGTCGGCGGGATGTATTGCACATGGGGCTGAGCAGCCCCGTTCTGACCCTGCGGTTTATTGCCAATGAAGGTCACCCGACAGATTATACCCGTGCCGATGCCTGGGTACAACGGTTGAAGACCTGGTTTGATAAAGGACTGCAGAAAGCATATTTGTTTGTTCACGGCGGTGGTGACAACGACACGGCTCCCGAACTGATTCTGTATTGGACACGCGAATTGAACAAACACTGCGGGTTAAACCTGCCCGAGCCAGTGTTGCAACCGAAAGTAGTGCAGGGCAGTTTGTTTTAAATTATATTGCGTTCTATGAACTATAAAGATAGACTTGTTTCCGACTACCAGATTATGCTGGGTAAACCTGTCATTAAAGGTACTCGTATTACAGTGGAATTAATTCTGCGTAAACTGTCGGAAGGTGCTGTAATTGCTGATTTGTTAGCCATGTATCCGCACTTGCAGGAAGCAGATATATTGGCTGCACTAATGTACGCGTCTGATGTTATGGCTAATGAAGAGGTAATTATGCTGAAAGCAGCATGATAATCGCTGACGAAAACATTGATCATAGTCTTATCGTATCGATTCGTGAGTTAGGCATTGAGGTATACTCTGTGTATGAGTCTAATCGAGGCATCCGCGATGAAACCGTAATTGAGTCATCACGTAATCCGCCCCGGATAATTCTGACAGAGGATAAAGATTTTGGTGAGTGGGTATTTGCGCATAATGTAAAAGCAATTAGTGTTCTTCTTCTGCGGTATCACTTTAAAGAAACAGAGGCTATGCGCGAGATTTTGATCAAACTTCTGTCCGAAAGGCTTACCGAATTAGTCGGTTGTTTTACGACCGTAACAGTGCAAAAAATAAGAATACGCCGAATAGATTGATTCCTTTTTTTGCTAACCGAAAGTAGTGCAGGGCAGTTTGTTTTGATTTAAACGTCTGAGCGTTACCTTTGCTTCATGATTCTACAGGCAACAAAATATCGGCATCACCATTCTGAGCGGTAACGCAGCAGAACGAGATGCGCTTGTTTGTGAATTCGGTGAGATACTCCTGATTAACACACGATACAAAGCCCGGTTCTGCAAGGAGCCGGGCTTTTTTATGTATGAAAACGGTCATTATAAAATACAACGCGGGCAACGTTCAGTCGGTTATGTATGCCCTGGAGCGGCTGGGTGCCAGTTATCTGCTTACGGACGATGAGGCTGAAATCCGCTCGGCCGATAAGGTTATTTTTCCCGGCGTAGGCGAAGCCAGCACCGCTATGGCCTACCTGCGCGAACGTGGCCTCGATCAACTGATTCCATCGCTGAAACAGCCGGTGTTGGGAACTTGTGTGGGTATGCAGCTTATGTGCCGCCACTCGGAAGAGAATGACACGACCTGCATGGGGATCTTCGATATTGATGTCCGGCGGTTTCCGAATGAGCCGGGTTTTAAAGTGCCACATACTGGCTGGAACAATATACATAGCCTGCAAGGGCCACTAACACAAGGACTGCCCGATAGTGCCTACGTTTATTTTGTTCATAGTTTTGCGGCTGATATTTGCCCCGAAACCACGGCTGTCTGCGATTATGTCCGGCCCTTTAGTGCCATGTTGCACCGAGATAATTTCTATGCAGCGCAATTTCATGCCGAAATTAGTGGAAATGCCGGGCAACAAATTTTAGAGAATTTTTTGAAACTTTCTTAACCGCAACGGGTGCGCTAAGTACACAAAGAACTACCATTACGCTCTTTGCGAAATCTTTGCGCCTTCGGTTCCCATCCTATGCATATCATTCCCGCTATCGACCTGATTGACGGTAAAGCCGTTCGACTCACCCAGGGTGATTACAATCAGAAGAAAGAATATAACGCTCGTCCGTTGGAAGTAGCTCAGCAATTTGAAGATGCTGGTCTAACCCGCCTGCACCTGGTTGACCTCGACGGTGCTAAAGAAAAACGCGTCATAAACTGGAAAGTCCTGGAGTTGATCACGTCCAAAACCAGCCTGCATGTTGATTTTGGTGGCGGTGTACAATCTGATGAAGATTTACGGGTTGTGTTTGAATGCGGAGCTAAACAAGTAACGGGGGGAAGTATCGCCGTAAAGAATCCTGACCAGATGGAGCGCTGGCTCTCGCGACTCGGTTCGGAAAAACTCATTCTGGGAGCCGATGCCAAAAATGAGAAAATTGCCGTCAGTGGCTGGGAAGAGGGCACTGACGTATGGATTTATGACTTTCTGGAGAATTGGGTCAGCAAAGGGATCAAGTATGTCATCAGTACCGATGTCGCCAAGGATGGGTTATTGCAGGGTCCTTCGTTCGATCTATACCGGAACATGCAGGACCAGTTCCCGAATCTGAATATCATTGCCAGCGGGGGCGTCAGTAACATGGCCGACATTGAAACCCTGGCCGATATGAACGTCTTTGGCGTCATTGTCGGTAAGGCGATTTATGAGGGGCGCGTGACGTTGAAGGAGTTACAGAAAATGAACAATCTGTAAATACTATGAAACAGTCAACACTTTTAATATGGTTTTCGCTGTTATTAACCCCAAAAGTAATTGCTAACATTTCATATGATTCGACGGTGAAAAGAGTATTTCCCAAACTGGCGGAACAAATAGGTTTGAAAGATCCTGACCTAAAGACGGATGAATATGAAGTGCGAATCTGGTTCAGTGGAGGTCTACAATATGGGGATGCTCAAGCCGCTTATGTTTTGCGTAAAACGCAGAAATGGTTCACAGTAGTAAAGTATATCATTAATTCAGATGAGCGGGGCTTTCGATCTGTTAAACGATGGAAACCAGCCGTCACGGTTACGCTAGCTTTCTGGCAGAGGCTTTTGAAACAAAATATCCTCACTTTGCCGGATGATTCAGTTGTGTTCGATCGATTATATCCTAAATTAAGACCAATGTCACTTGTCGATACAGTTCAGGCTGGAATGGAGGCAGATGGAAGTTTTACGGTTAAGGGGCACAGGACGGCGAGAAGACGAAACCTTATCTCTGATGGAGACATTTATTCATTTGAGGTATTCGGGCTACATAGTTACCGTGTTTATAGCTATAGCAATCCCGATTTATATCTCAGGGATGAACCTAAATGTGAGGAACTACAGAATGTAGTTGATATTATAGATGATTTAAAGCTGCTATTTAGTTCTGATAAAGTAGGAAGAGAGAAGGCTAAAGCAATTAATGAGAATTGAATGATTCAGGAATACACCATCAGTACCGACAAGAAAAAGCTTGATCTTGAGGTCATTCACCAATTTCTGAGCCAGGAGGCTTATTGGTGCAAAAATATCCCGGTCGAGATTGTTAAACGGGCCATCGATAACTCCCTGTGTTTTGGCGTTTATCAGGGAACCAGCCAGGTGGGTTTTGCTCGCGTCATAACCGATTTGGCCACCTTCGGTTACCTGGCTGATGTGTTTATACTGCCCGAACATCGGGGCAAGGGTTTATCGAAACAACTCGTGGCGTTTATCAGGGACTATCCATCTTTGCAGGGCCTTCGCCGAATGATGCTGTTTACGCTCGATGCCCACGGGCTCTATAAGCAATTCGGTTTTGCGCCAGTTGAAAATCCCGAAAATGTACTAGCTATCAAAGCGTTTACCGCCTACTAATGCTTACAAAACGAATCATTCCCTGCCTGGATATTAAGGACGGCCGCACCGTAAAAGGGACCAACTTTGTCAACCTTCGCGATGCGGGCGATCCCGTTGCTCTGGCTGCTATTTATGCTGAACAGGGTGCCGATGAACTGGTTTTTCTGGACATCACGGCCACCGTCGACGAACGAAAAACACTTATTGAACTCGTTCGTAACGTTGCCCACACGATCAATATACCGTTTACGGTTGGCGGGGGCATCTCATCCGTAGCCGATGTGTCGGCGTTGCTTAACGCGGGTGCCGATAAGATTTCGATTAACTCATCGGCCGTTCGCAATCCCGATTTGATCAATGAACTGGCTCTGGAATTCGGAAGCCAGTGCGTAGTGGTAGCCATTGATACGCGTTATGTAGCTGGTGAGCATATCGTTCACACGCATGGTGGCCGAAAACCAACCGAACTTCGCACAATTGCCTGGGCAAAAGAAGTGGAGAATAGGGGAGCCGGTGAAATCCTGCTGACCTCGATGGATACCGACGGTACCAAAGCCGGGTTTGCCCTTGAACTGACAGCCCAGATTTCGGGAAACGCCAATATTCCCGTCATCGCATCCGGTGGAGCCGGTACGATGGACCATTTTGTGGATGTGTTCACCAGCGGAAAAGCCGATGCCGGCCTGGCTGCCAGTATCTTTCACTTCAAGGAAATTGACATCCCCGATCTGAAAGGGTATTTGCGGGAGAAGGGGATTGAAATGAGAATTTAGTTTTTGTCATGCTTCGAAGCATGACAAAAATTAAAATTTAAACCCCAGGTCCAGCGACACAACTCTGTTTTTGGACGTCAACTCGCTGGCCCGCGCTACGTTGATCAAGCCGCGCTGGTAACTCATGCCAATGTTAAACGCATTGTTCTGGTTAATTTTGTACTGTACGCCTGCACCCAGCAACAGTTCGATATCGCCAAAACCATATTGTCGGCGGGTGCCGCCACTCTCGGCCATATAGAGTCCATTGCGTGCGGGCTCCAGCGCCCGCTCTGCTAACTTAATACTGATCAGCCCACCCGTCTGTACATATAGACGCATGTTAGGGCCAATGTTGTTGGCAAATAGCTTCACCGTTGCCGGAATTTGCAGGTACTGCAAATTGTAAACAGACTCTTTTTCGGGGGCACCCGGATTCCAGACGATCTGGCCAAACGAGCCGGGCATCTGAAAACCCGACCGCTTGATGGTGTAGAAAAGGCCGGTGCTGAACGCGTAGCGATCTTTAAAGAAAAAATAATCGAGCGTTGGCCCTACGCTCATCCGCACGCCCGCGCCGTTGTTGCTGAATCCGCGATAGGTACCCGTTCCTTCGGCTGTGTTAAGATCGAGCGAGGGCGCAAATCGAATGCCCATTTCAATGAGGTGGCTGGGCCAGGTATAATCAGGGCCTGAACCATAGCCGTTGTTGTCGGTTGTTTGGTTCTCTGCCGCCTGCTGTTTCCGGCGCCGACGCTTGCGATCATCGTCATAGTCGCGACGGTTTTTGTCCTGACCGTCGTAATTATCGCCCAAAATTTTACGGAATCGTTTCTCCGTAACGCTCGATTCCTTCGTTCTCATTTGGTAGAGTGCGGGCGAAGAGGACTGCGCCCAACCACTGCCAGCAGCCAACATGACCAAAATCAATCCAAACCCTGCAACTTTTTTCATAATTTTGCACGTTTTCTATATTGAAAACACGTGATTTTCATGCAAATACGGTTGGCCATCGTAGGCCTTTTTTGTTTATTTCTAATGTCTTCGTGTACTAAAAACGAAGATGTTACCCTAATCCGGCTTGATCAACAGCTCTTCTCCAGTAAATCACCCGACAGCATTCGGGCTTTACTGAACCAGAATCAAGGTATATCTCAATTGTACTTTAACGCGAATGGAGCCGGAAATGATACGACACTCGTCCGAGATTTGACCAACCGGGTCAACAACCCGGCCCTCAATGAGTTCAATAACCAAATTCAGGCCGAGTTTGGCGACATGACCGACCTGAAAAAGCAACTGGCCGAAGCTTTTACGGCCATCAAAAAAAACTTTCCCGATTTCAAAGCACCTAAAGTGGTTACGCTTGTAACGGGGTTTCTCGGTCCTGACCTGGTGGTTAGCGATAGCCTGATCGTTATTGGTATCGACTATTTTGCCGGTCCCAAAGCCAAGTATCGCCCGCCGGGGCAGGAGTTTCCGCAATACATCCTACGTCGTTACCAGAAAGAATACATCGTTCCGGCCATTATTTTCGCCATCTCCGACAAATACAATGCCGCAAATCGGGCCGACCAGACCATGCTGGCCGATATGGTCTATTATGGCAAAGGTTATGTATTCACGAAAACAATGCTTCCAGAGGTTGCCGACAGTTTAGTCATCGGTTATTCAGACAAGCAACTGACCCAAACGTTTAACGCGCAGGATGTTGTTTGGGCGCATTTTATTGATAATCAATTGTTATATCAAACGAGTCCTGCCATAAAACAGCGATATTTGAACGAGCGGCCCTTTACGGCCGAAATCGGTCAGGCATGTCCCGGCGCTATTGGGCGTTGGGTCGGCTGGCGAATTGTGGGCCGGTACCACGATGAACACAGTAGCGTGGGTATTGCGGAATTAATGCGTACTGCCGATGCCCGTCTGATTTTCGAGCAATCGGGTTATAAAGGACAAAAAGAGTAGAGACGTAATTCGTTGCGTCTAGTCAACCAAACTAATGGCAAAAAGAGGAAATTTTGGCGCAGAAGCCAACGAGGAAGACAAGAAGAAATTCAGTCGCGATGGGTTTAAAAAAGCCGTCAGCATCTTTCGGTTTGTGAAACCCTATCGGGTTCAGTACATAATTGGGTTTGTGTTTTTGATCTTGTCAACGGGCACAACCATGAGTTTTGGGTTACTCATCGGGCAGATTACCAGTGTGATTCAGGGGAAATCTGCCTACACATTGAATCAGGTTACGCTGTTCTTTGTGGGGGTGCTCATTGCACAGGCTCTTTTCTCGTTCTTTCGGATTTATTTTTTCTCGCAGGTGAGCGAACGGGCCATGGCCGATGTACGACGGGCGGCTTACAGTAAAATTATCACGTTACCGATTCCCTTTTTCGAGCAACGGCGTGTAGGCGAATTGACGAGCCGGATCTCGGCCGATATTTCGCAATTGCAGGATGTGCTGACGCTGACCGTAGCTGAATTGTTCCGGCAGGTGGGTACGCTGACGATCGGTACGGCCATTATTTTCTACGTTTCCTGGAAATTGACACTCTTCATGCTGGCGACCTTCCCGGTTATCATCGTGGCGGCCATGTTTTTTGGCCGGTTTATTCGGAAGCTGTCGAAGAAAGCGCAGGATTTGCTGGCGCAGGCCAACATCATAGTTGAAGAAACCCTCCAATCGGTCAATGTGGTCAAGGCATTTACCAACGAAAAGCTAGAAATTAACCGTTATGGCAATGCTTTACAGCTTGTTGTCAACACTGCCTTACACGCGGCCCGCTTCCGGGGTGTATTTGTCTCATTCGTCATTTTCGCGCTCTTTGGCGGTATCATTGGCGTGGTATGGTATGGCGGTTCGCTGGTGATGTCCAACGAAATGCCATTTGCCGACCTACTGACATTTATCGTTTACACGACATTTATTGGTGGCTCGGTAGCGGGTATGGGCGATTTGTACGCTCAGCTGCAACGGACGATTGGCTCATCGGAGCGGATTCTGGAAATTCTGGAGGAACCATCCGAAGTCAATGCCGAAGAAGAAACACCTTTGTTTGTTCCGGTACATGGGCGTGTACAGTTCAACGATGTCCGGTTCTCCTATCCTTCCCGCCCAGACGTGCCGGTGTTGAAAGGTATTTCGCTCGATGTAGCCGCTGGTCGGAAAATTGCCTTGGTTGGGCAAAGTGGCGCTGGCAAATCGACCATTGTGCAGTTGCTGATGCGGTACTATCCAATTGGTGGTGGCCAGATTACGGTCGATAATCGTGATTTGTCGAGTTTTAACGTAACTGAATTAAGAAAGAACATTGCTGTGGTACCTCAAGAAGTGATGCTTTTTGGCGGTACCATTCTGGAAAATATTCAATATGGTAAACCCGGCGCGTCGGAAGCCGAAGTTCGCGAAGCCGCCAGGAAAGCGAATGCCCTTCAGTTCATCGATTCCTTTCCCGAAGGCCTGCAGACTGTTGTTGGCGAACGGGGTGTTAAACTGTCGGGTGGCCAGCGGCAGCGAATCGCGATTGCCCGCGCCATCCTGAAAGATCCGGCAATTTTGATTCTGGACGAAGCAACAAGTTCGCTCGATGCTGAATCGGAGCGTTTGGTGCAGGAAGCGCTGGACGTGCTGATGCAGAACCGGACAACGATCATTATTGCACACCGGCTGGCCACGATCCGCAAAGTGGATATGATCTACGTCATGCGCGAAGGGCAAATTGCCGAGTCGGGTAAGCACGATGAGCTGGCAACCCAAGAAGATGGTATCTACGCCAATCTGGTTAAATTGCAGTTTGAGACGACAGAATAATAAGTTCATGGTTTGTGGTTTGTCGTCTGTATCGACAAACCACAAACCATGAATCACAAACTCTTCAATAAAATGACTCCTGCTTCCAAAACGTTGAAAAACTTCAACCTCCGCCATACGAATGGCCGGGAGGAGGTGCTTGATTTGTTTCTGAACGCGGGTCACGCGCTGGCGCACAACGATGTTGAAAATGGCCTTGGTCCCGATCATGACCGGGTAACGATCTACAGAACGCTGCGGACATTCCTGGACAAGGGCTTGTTGCACAAAGTCCTGGACGACGAAGGAGGGACAAAGTATGCCCTATGCCGCGACAATTGTTCCGCTGGTCATCATCATCATGATCACGTGCATTTTAAATGTGAAACCTGCGGACAAACGACCTGCCTGGATAAAGTCAGTATTCCATCCATTGCATTACCGGAAGGATATAACCGGAAGGAAATGAATCTGCTCATCCAGGGCGTCTGTCAGGGTTGCAATAAGTAATTGACTCATTATTGTCGTGCTGACGAAGCCGGGCGGCCGGTGCCGAAGAATCTTCGGTAGCATAAAGACTAGTGATTGCCAACTTTAAAATGCTTCGGCACCGGCCGCCCGGCTTCGTCAGCATGACAATAGCAGAATGAATCCCGAAACCACTTTTCTCGAACGTCAGCAACAGTTTAATCAAAAGGAGCAGGTTGCCCAACGGAAATACAACCAATTGGCGTTCTGGCGGCTTGTCTGGTTCGTCGGAAGTGTGGTTGCCGTTTGGTTACTGATCCGGCTGGATCAGCAGCTCGCAGCAGTCGGTACCTTACTAGTGGGGTTGATTGGTTTTTTGGTTTTGCTGAAACAGCATCAGCGCATTCGGTATGAGCGAGACCTGAACCATCAGTTGTCGTTCATTAATCAGGACGAATCGGCCCGGCTTAAACGCCACTATGTACGTCCCGAAACGGGTGAGCAGTTCACGAGTCCTACACACTATTACACAGGTGACCTGGATGTGTTCGGCAAACACTCTCTCTTCAGGCTTCTTAACAGAACCCATACCTATGGTGGTCAGAAACGGCTCGCTACGTGGCTCAAAACCCCGTCGGGGTCCGATTCCATCCGGCTCCGTCAGGAAGCTTCAGCGGAGCTAAAACCAATGATTGACTGGCGCCAGGAGTTTGAAGCGCTGGCTTATATCGAATCAACAATCAGCCAATCGCCCGATGCGCTCATCAAATGGATCACGGCTGAAGTAGCGCCTGTACCGATTTATCTGACAGTTGTCCGGTTCCTTTTTCCAGCCATCACCCTAAGCTTGTTCATCGCCTGGCTGATTGGCTATGTTCCGGGAGTAACCATATTACTGGCTCTGGCGGTTCACGGCATCGTGCTGAGTCAAACGTCAGCGCGGGCTCAGGAGGTGAGCGAACAAACGTTTGAGATGTCAACAGCGCTGAAAGCATACCGATCCTTGTTTAGTCAGGCCGAACAGCTCAAAGGCGAAGCCGTCCGGCTGCAGGCTATCCGAAAGGCCCTGACAACTGACGAAAAATCAGCTTCTGAAGCGATTGGCCAGCTAGGCCAACTCACGGAAGGATTAAACTACCGACGAAATCCCTATTTCTTTCTTTTTTTCGGTGTAGCGACACTCTGGGATATTCACTACCTGCTCCGGCTCGAAAACTGGCGAAAAACCTATGGGCCATCGCTCAGCTACTGGTTCGAGGCACTCGGCGAACTGGAAGCTCTGAACAGTCTGGCGGGCTTCGCCTATGCCCATCCGACCTACACCATACCCGACATTGTCGACGATCAGTTTGTGCTAGAAATGGCGTCGGCTGCACACCCGCTGTTAGCCCCAAATAACAGCGTTGCCAATTCGCTTGTGCTACGAGGTTCTGGTAGAACGATCTTGATTACCGGCTCCAACATGTCGGGTAAGAGCACATTTCTGCGCACAGTAGGCACTAACGTCGTGCTGGCGCTTGCCGGGGCTGTCGTTCGGGCCGAGCGGTTCAGGTGTTCGCCTGTGCAGGTATTTACGAGTATGCGCACACAGGACTCACTCGAAGAAAGCACATCGTCATTCTACGCCGAGCTTAAGCGCCTTCAAACACTCATTGGTTTGACGGGGTCTAACCAGGTAAAGGCCTCGTCTGGCATCAAAGAGCTGCCTGTCCTTTATTTTCTTGACGAGATTTTAAAAGGAACAAATTCGGCTGATCGTCACCGCGGGGCAGAAGCCCTCATTCGTCAATTACATCGAACGACAGCTTCTGGCTTCGTCTCGACGCATGATCTCGAGTTAGGCCAGCTATCCGACGCGGATGGATTCGTCCGTAATTATCATTTTCAGTCTGATCTCAACAACGGCGAGTTGGTGTTTGATTATAAACTCCGCGATGGCATTTGTAAGAGTTTCAATGCCAGCCAACTTATGCGGGCAATCGGTATTGAAATGGATGCCGTTCAAAAATAGAGTCTGTGTGCGTGTAAAAGGACCGCTCTATTCATACGGATCATATACTGTAATTACGCAGATATATCTGGGCTAAATCCAAAACAACCCCAAGAACCCCTTGTTAGCTATAGTGAAAACAGTATATTTGCTGTCAGGAAAATAGTATGCATGCATACTGTTAATAGCTAAGTGAAGTAAATGACTGACAGACATAAGCTTTTGATAACATGGTGCATAAAAAAAGCCTTCTCAATTGAGAAGGCTTGCGTTAGGGTGGTGGTGATGGACGGAATCGAACCGCCGACACAAGGATTTTCAGTCCTTTGCTCTACCAACTGAGCTACATCACCCTGAAACGTGGGTGCAAAAGTAGGCGTTCCCCGGCTTTTTGCAACACATTTACTAAAATATTTTTAATAAAGTTATAGCGCCTTTGTCAATCGGTTGATTTTCAGGGGCAGTAAGTCACTTTAATCGAATGGAAATTTTTCAGCAAATTTTGTTTGTCGCAGCTTTAGTCGCCGTAGCCTGGTACATTACGCAGCGAATCCGACTCATTTCCCGGGCTATTAACCTCGGTCGACCCGAAAATCGGTCTGATCATGCCGGCGAACGGTTGAAAACAATGCTGCTCGTGGCGTTCGGTCAGAAGAAGATGTTTACCAACTTATTGGTTGGGGTTATGCACTTCGTCATTTATGCCGGGTTTATCATCATCAATCTTGAGATACTGGAAATTATTCTGGATGGCGTTTTGGGTACGCACCGTCTGTTTGCGCCTTACATCACACCCATTTACCCAATTCTGATTGACGTATTTGAGGTACTGGCTTTTGGCGTACTGGCTGTATGCGTCGTTTTTTTGTGCCGTCGATTTGTTGTTAAAGTGGCCCGCCTTCAACCCGAACGCCACCGCGAAATGGCTCGTTGGCCCCAGGTTGATGCCGCCATCATTCTAATCGCTGAAATTCTGCTGATGATTGCCTTTCTGACCTGGAATGCATCGGACAGCGTTCTGCGCGATCGTGGCGTTGGCCATTATGGCGAATTGAAAGGCATTGTGCCTGATTTTATCATTAGCCAATACCTGAAACCACTTTTCACAAATTTCAGCGACACGGCTTTGGTCGTTTATGAACGCATTGCCTGGTGGTTTCACATTCTGGGCATTCTGGCGTTTGCCATCTACGTGACCTATTCCAAGCACCTGCACATCGCCCTGGGCTTCCCGAACGTCTACTTCTCGGATCTCCAACCGAAAGGGAAAATGCAGAACATGCCCGAAATTACTAAAGAAGTTCAGCTTGCGCTTGGCTTGCCGGTTACTACCGAGGCCGATGGTTCGCAGCCGAATGACAATGGCCAGCAGCCGGCTGAAATTGGACGATTCGGCGCCAAAGACGTGCAGGACCTGAAATGGATAAACCTGATGAATGCCTATAGTTGCACGGAGTGCGGACGTTGTACGTCGGCCTGTCCAGCCAATATTACGGGTAAAAAATTGTCGCCCCGTAAAATCATGATGGATACGCGTGATCGGCTTGAAGACATTCAACGGGGCTGGAAAGAAAAGGGGAATGACTATCGGGATGATAAATCACTGTTGAACGATTACATTACGGCTGAAGAGCTGAATGCCTGTACCACCTGCCAGGCTTGTGTAATGGCCTGCCCGATTAACATCAATCCGCTGGACATCATTCTTCAATTGCGCCGGTATCGGGTCATGGAGGAGTCTGAAGCGCCAGCCTCCTGGAATGCCATGTTCAGCAATATAGAAAACAACATGGCTCCCTGGAAATTCTCACCAAGTGACCGGTTCAATTGGGCTGATCAGGTAAATGATTAACAGAGTTAGGGTTTATGGTTTACGGTGGCCCGACGCATCGGTTGCTCATATATCAGCCCACCATAAACCATAAACCCAATACCGAAAACATACTATCAATGTCTACAACGGAAAAAACATATAAAGTGCCCACCATGGCCGATATAACTGCCTCGGGCGAAGAACCAGAGATTCTGTTTTGGGTCGGCTGTGCTGGCTCGTTCGATGATCGCTACAAACGGGTAACCATTGCCTTCGTTCGCATCCTGAACCATGTAGGCATTAAGTTTGCCGTATTAGGGCCGGAAGAGGGCTGTACGGGCGATCCGGCTCGTCGGGCTGGAAACGAGTTTCTGTTTCAGATGCAGGCAATGTCCAATATTCAGATTCTGAACGGCTACAACGTGAAGAAAATCGTAACAGCCTGTCCGCACTGTTTCAATACGCTCAAAAACGAGTATCCTAAACTGGGCGGTAATTACGAAGTGATTCACCATTCCCAGTTTTTGCAGGGTCTTATCAACGAAGGGCGCGTTCGGGTTAAGGACGGTGAGTCGTTCAAAGGCCGTCGGATCACGTTTCATGACTCCTGCTACCTGGGCCGAGCCAATAAGGTGTATGAAGCGCCCCGCGAGGTCCTGGCGGCCCTGGATGCCGACTTAGTAGAGATGAAGCGCGTACGGGCAAATGGGCTCTGCTGTGGTGCCGGTGGAGGGCAGTACTTTAAAGAGCCAGAACCGGGTAAGAAAGACGTGAACGTCGAACGGGTAGAGGAAGCGCTCAGCACGGGTGCCGATACCATTGCCGTTGCCTGCCCGTTCTGTATGACCATGATGTCTGACGGTGTCAAGAACAAAAACAAGGAAGACTCTGTCCGGGTGTATGATATTTCGGAACTCATTGCCCAGGGCCAGGGACTTTAATTTAATGATGCCTTCTGAGCGATGAATTATTTCAAGCGAAACATCATTCATACGGTATCATTACTAATTCATCATTGACCGATGTACATTGATTTTGACAAATTGCCTGACACGGCCCGCATCTGGGTGTATCAGGCAGACCGCCCTTTGTCCGAGGGCGAGGTGAAGACGATTGACGAATCACTACGGTCGGCCTTAGGCCAGTGGGCAGCCCACGGCCAGCCATTGCTGGCTTCGGCGCATGTGGTCGAGAACCGGTTTGTGATTGTTGGTGTCGATGAAGATTATTCCTCTCCGAGTGGTTGCTCGATCGATGCTTCGGTGCGAACCGTACAGGAAATTGGCCGGCAAATAGCCGCTGACTTTTTTGATCGCAGCGTAGCTATACAGGCGACGGATGGATCAGTACTGACGTTCGCTTTACCGACGCTTAAAGCGGCTGTCGCCGATGGCACACTGACACCCGATACACCCGTATTCAATACATTAGTCAAAACGAAAGCTGAGCTTTTGTCAGATTGGCGGATTCGGGCTGCTGATTCGTGGTTAAAGCGCTATTTTAAATTTATACCTGCTTAGAATAAGAATTTAAGTAAGTAAAGCCGGTCAATTGCTTCCTTGGTTGGGGCGATTGATCGGCTTTAACGTTGGTACCTGTTGAAACGTTCACTGCCAAATCGTCATAGTAGCCTGATTTTAAACCTTTTTTTTGAACAAAGGATTGATTTTTGCAGTCAACTTCAGATAAGGCTTAGCGAATAGGTTTTCATAATTATTGAATTCGTTAGGTTCTGCCGACGGTAAACGGCAATTTACTCTTACTTTTATGGCGACTATACCCGAAGTTATGTCAGATACGCCAACTCGCGACGACCAGGACGCTGGCTCGGACCAATTGTTACCAGACGGAGATCCCGTTGAACAGCCCTCGGCTGATACACCCGCTCGCCGGTACACGGACGAGCAGAAATATCAGGTTTTCAATAAGGAGTTCATGCCTCACATCGACTCCATGTACAACTTTGCCTTTCGGCTGACGACCGATGAGGACGATGCCAATGATTTGGTGCAGGATACTTATTTAAAGGCATTCAGGTTTATTTCGTCATTTGAACAAGGAACTAACGCCAAAGCATGGCTGTTTCGAATTCTGAAGAACAGCTTCATTAATGATTACCGGAAAAAAAGTAAAGAGCCAGCTAAAGTAGATTATCAGGACGTTGAGACGACCTATAACTCTGAAGATGCTGAATCTGAACATACAGTCGACCTACGGGCTGAGTCTGTTTCCGATTTAATTGGCGATGAAGTGGCAACAGCGCTGAACTCGTTGCCGGTTGATTTCCGGACGGTTATTATTCTGTGTGACATCGAAGGATTCACGTATGAAGAAATGGCTAAGATTCTGGATATTCCAATAGGAACCGTACGGTCACGTTTGCACCGGGCTCGTAACCTCTTAAAAGAAAAATTGCGTGATTACGCATCTTCAATGGGTTATAAAGAAGAAAGTGAAGAATAAACCGAACTTTTTATAACTCTATATTGGTTCTGCTAATAACTTAACGGTATTATTATTCTTGGAATAAATTAAATTTTTCCAATGCAAACGTCATTGTCACCCTCATCTTCATCAGATGCGAAGCCCGAGATGAAAGAACATTGCAGCCACCAGGCTGACTGCCTGAAGATGATCCAATTGATTTTGGATGGGGAAGCCACAGAACAGCAACTCGCCCGATTGAAAGCAAATCTGGTATCCTGCCAACCGTGTATCCAAATGTATCACCTCGAAAAAGAGGTCAAAGAGTTATTGACAAAACGAATAGAAAAGAAGTGCTGCCCCGACCAACTCGTGGAAAGGATCAAAACCAAAATTCTGACGTTCAGTTAAGTAGCAAACGCGTTCAGTTGGGGTAATTAGGGTAATGCTCATGGCACCCTTAATTACCCCAATTTTTTATATACCCACCCAATCCAACACGACCGTGGACGGTAAACTCATTATTTTTTCTGCCCCTTCCGGCTCGGGCAAGACGACCATTGTCAAACATTTACTAGCCGAAAAGGCAAATCTTGGCTTTTCTATTTCGGCCTGCACGCGCGATCGCCGGGGCCGGGCCGAAGAAAATGGTAAAGATTACTACTTCCTGACGCCAGAAGAATTTAAGCACAAGATTGACCTGGACGAGTTTGTCGAATGGGAAGAAGTGTATGTAGGCGCTTTCTATGGCACATTGAAATCTGAAATTCAGCGGCTTTGGGACAGTGGAAAGCATGTGTTGTTCGATGTGGATGTGCAGGGCGGCTTAAAATTGAAAGAATACTATGGCGATAAAGCACTGGCCGTTTTCGTGAAAGTGCCGGATGAAGAAACGCTTCGCCAGCGCCTGATTGGCCGAGGCTCGGAAACCGAAGAAAGCTTATCTAAGCGACTCTTTAAGGTCCACTTTGAAATGAGTTTTCAGGATCGTTTCGACGTCATTCTGGTGAATGACGATCTGGAAACATCATTGAAGAAAGCCCAGAAGCTGGTCGATGATTTTGTGAATGAAAATAAGGTGCCGTCAAAAGGGACAATAATCTAACCGTATTGGGAGTGAATAAGTAAGCGTGTATACGACGGGCGTCAGCCCTAAACGGTAATCCACTCTTGTTCATGACTCGCTGCTCCTCACGCCTATGAAAATCGGCTTATTTTTTGGCTCCTTTAACCCTATTCATGTTGGTCACCTGATCATTGCCAACACGATGGCCACCACAACCGATCTTGAACAGGTATGGTTTGTGGTGTCTCCCCAAAATCCCTTCAAGAAGACCAAAAGCCTGCTGCATGAGTTCGACCGGATGGACATGGTTGAACGGGCCATCGCTGACAATAGCCGTTTAAAAGCGACAAATATTGAATTTTCGATGCCTAAGCCCAGCTATACCATCGATACATTGACGCGGCTTAGCGAAAAATACCCGCAGCATACGTTTCGGTTGATTATGGGGGAAGATAATCTGGAGCAGTTTGCCAATTGGAAAAACTACGATAAAATCCTGGAATACTACGGTCTGTACGTATATCCGCGACCGAAAAGTAAAGAAAGTGCGTTTAAAACGCACCCAAATGTTCGGTTGGTGGAAGCGCCTTTGCTGGATATTTCAGCGACGTTTATTCGGGATAGTATTCGGGCCAACCGCTCTATTCGATACATGGTTCCGGATGTAGTCGAGGAAATGATCGAGCGGAAAAAGTTTTATATATAATGTACCTACGAGCTTTAGCCCGTATTTTTATCGGTGCAAGCACGGGCTAAAGCCCGTGGGTATATAAAGTACATGAATTCGTTTCATGGAATCCCGTTCTGGAATGTAATCTCGGTGGCCAGACCAATGGCACTCATCCGGATAGCCACCGACCGGCTCATTGACTTGCCACCGGGTTGATCGCAATGGGGGCCTTTTTCAAGGAAATAAATGTAGAATTTTTGGTTCCGGTCGGCAATCTGATTGACATCAGGGCGGCCGAGTAATTCGCCAATCGTATTCGCGGTTTTGCCTTTCAGGTTTTGAATCTCGGCTCTAAAATCGGGTTCGAGGGTTCCCCGAACGCCATTGCACCCGCCCCGATCTCCGCGCCATTTCTTTAGATTCAGCTTGCCAAACTGGTCAGGTACTGGCGTACAACTACTAACCAGCACAGCCGCAAGTAATGCGTATAAACGTTTCATAGTCTGTTGATTGACCAAAAAAGCCCCAAGTAATCGGGGCCTTTGGTTATTCATTACTGCTCGTTATAGAGAACCTGAAGCAGCGTTTGGCCGACTGCCTTAAGCGTTCCCCGATCAATGTTGCTCATATTGTCTTCTGCGGTGTGCCAGGCAGGGAAGAAGCCGCCCGTGCCGATGTTCGTGTGAATGATGTCAATCATCGGAATCTTGGCAATTGTATTGGGTGCTACATGGTCGTCAGTGATCTGGCCACCGGGCGTATCGACAAAATACTGGCTATAGCCTGCTCGGCTGGCCGTTTGCCAAACGTTGTTAACAACCGTCGGCGCAAATTGCATGGAAAGCCCTTCTTTGGCAAAAGTAGCCCCCTTGGCACCAACCATGTCCAGCAAAATACCGTAATAGGCTGAGTAGCCCGGCTTATGAAGGTTTTTGGCCCAATAGCGTGATCCCAGACAGAAACCAATGTAGTCGAACTGGTTGCCGCTTTCTTTCTCAAAATCGTTGCTGGCTTTTTCCCCATTTCCCCAATCTTCGGCGTCGAAGAAAACAATGTCGATACCCACGGTTGGTTTTGTTTGGCTTTGCTGGATGGTACGCGCCAGTTCGAGTAAAACCCCGACACCACTGGCCCCGTCATTAGCCGCCGTGACTGGTTTCTTTTGATCGGCCACATCCGCATCCTGATCGGCGTGCGGGCGCGAGTCCCAATGCGAGGCCAGTACAATACGCTTGGTTGCCTTGGGATTTATACTGCCAATAATGTTACGGGCGTTCAGTTTCTTGCCATCCCAGGTGGTTGCCACAAAGGACTGCTCGGTTACCTCACAACCAAACTGCTTCAACTTGGCAGCCAGATAATTTCCCGTTTGCACGTGAGCGGGGGTATTGGGTACTCGTGGTCCAAAGGACACCTGACGATCGACATAGCTATAGGCGGAATCAGCGTTAAACGCTGGGGCCGAAACAGTAGCCGTAGCCGGTTGCTCAGTCGTCTGAGTAGCCTCGTTTTGCGATTGCTTGGTTCGACAGGCCCCCGCTGACAGCAGTAACAGGGCTGGAATAAGAAAATAATACGATTTATTCATTCAGGTAAGTCTGGGCCAATCTCCAGATTTGCCCGTCATTTTTACACTCAGGCCAAGCTGGAGCTTGGCCCAGATGCTGAACACTACTCTTCGTAGGCCCAGTCGATCTGATGTTTCATATCTTTAATGGCCAGTCCCTGTGCTTTAAAATACGACCGGATCTGGTCTACCTTGTCGTATTGCCGCTGTTCCTTATACTCACGATAGAGGGTTAGCAAGCCTTCCAGTACAGGTTGATTGTCGGTTCCTTCTTCGAGCAAGCCAAGCACGTCCTGCATGAACGTGATGAACGACTCCTTTAGTAACGTAAAGACCTCTTCGCCCAGTGCCGACGCCTGGAGCTGGTTGAGGTAAAGCATATTGATGTACTTCAGCAGGGTAAACAACTGCGCAATGCCAACGGCCGTGTTGAGGTCGTCATTCATGGCGTCATAAAACTGTTGAACGGCCTGCTGAATCTCTTGCTGTTTGGCTGCGTTAACGGCTCCTTCATCAGCTGAATAGGTCATCGATTTCACAACCCGCAAGCCATTGGCCAGCCGCCGGTAGCCTTTTTGAGCTGCTTTGAGCGCATCGTTCGAGAAGTCGAGCGTGCTGCGGTAGTGCGATTGGAGCATAAAGAAGCGTACCGTCATGGGGCTATAAGCCTGTTCGAGCAGATAATGACTACCTGCAAAAAGTTCTGACGGTAGAAACGAATTTCCCAATGACTTCGACATTTTCTGCCCATTCACGGTCAGCATGTTGGAGTGCATCCAGTACCGAACCGGATCAATGCCCGTCAGACCATCGCCCTGCGCAATTTCGCATTCATGATGGGGAAACTTTAGGTCCATACCGCCCCCGTGAATATCAAACTGTTTGCCTAAGTACTTTGTACTCATGCAGGTACACTCCAGGTGCCAGCCGGGGAAACCTTCGCCCCAGGGCGAGTTCCAGCGCATTAGGTGTTCGGGAGAAGCATTTTTCCAGATGGCAAAATCAAGCGGGCTGCGCTTTTCTGACTGCCCGTCCAACTCACGGGTTTCATTGAGTAAATCGTCCAAAATTCGGCCAGACAGTTTGCCATAGTTGCCACCCCGCTTGTTATATTCTTCAATGTTAAAATAAACCGAGCCGTTTGATTCATACGCCAGTCCATTTTCCAGCAATGCCTGAACGGCTTCGATCTGCTCGACCATATGGCCCGTTGCCGTTGGTTCGATACTGGGCGGGATGGTATTGAACTGCGCCATCACGGTATGAAAATCATTCGTGAAGCGCTGCACAATTTCCATGGGCTCTACCTTTTCCAACTTAGCCATCCGGCCAATTTTATCTTCTCCCTCATCACCATCGCCCACCAGGTGTCCTACGTCGGTAAGGTTACGGACGTAGCGCACCTTGTACCCGATGAATGTCAGGTAGCGATACAGCGTGTCGAAGGTCAAGAATGTACGGACATTGCCCAGGTGAACATAGTTATAGACTGTAGGGCCGCAGACATACATACCCACATAGGGGGAATTAAGTGCCTCAAACGGTTCTTTTTTGCGCGATAGGGTATTATATACCTGAAGTGGCTGCATTCTATTTTTAGTCATGTTCCATTCGCCTGATTCGACGAAGGAGGAGTCTTTCTGCATTTACCTGTCTACTTTCGAAGGGGATTCCTTCGGGTGGCGGCTTGCCCCGGGACAGGTAAAAACAAGCGCCCAAAGTTAGGGATTGTTCGTCGGAAAACGGTAGCCCGGATGGTTTTGGCTATATTCGCATTTTGTTTTGATAATAGACCCGTTCCGGTTCTGAAATGCAGGTAGTTGAGGTAGGCGAAAACGCCCGATATAAGAAAGAATTCATTCAGTTTCCCGTACGTCTCTATCGTGCTGACTCCTGCTGGATCAGGCCACTGGATGCCGATGTCGAAGAAGTGTTCGATCCCGTACGCAACAAGCGGTTTGAGCATGGCGAGTGTGTTCGGTATCTGCTGCTAAACGACAAAGGGGAAACCATTGGTCGCCTGGCCGCTTTTATCGACCATGAAATTGCCAATCTGGACAATGACCAGCCCACGGGCGGAGTAGGTTTTTTTGAGTGCATCGATGACCAGACGGCTGCTTTCAAGCTATTCGATGCCGGAAAAGCCTGGCTACAAAGCCGGGGAATGGAAGCGATGGACGGGCCTATTAATTTTGGCGACCGCGACCGCTGGTGGGGGCTGCTGGTGGATGGATTCGACAGAGAACCCAACTACTGTATGCCGTATACCAAAGCGTATTACATTCCTTTCTTCGAGAATTACGGGTTTAAGGACTATTTTAAGCAATATACATTTGGCATTCCGACCACCTGGTCGAAACTGGTAGACATGTCGCAGGCCGTGAAAGACCGGGCTCAACGCATCTTTCAAAATCCGGATTATACCTTTCGCACGATTGATAAAAAGCAGTTGCCCGCAGCCGCTGAACAGTTCAGGCATATTTATAATGCCGCCTGGGGTGGGCACAGTGGCGTAAAGGAAATGTCGGCCGCACAGGCGCAGTTGCTCATGCAGAAGCTAAAGCCCGTGATCGACGAAAAAATTATCTATTTTGCTTACTATCAGGGCGAGCCCGTTGCTTTCTTTGTTTGTTTGCCCGAACTCAATCAGGTATTCAAACACGTAAACGGTAAGTTGGACTTATTGGGTAAGCTGAAGTTTCTGTGGCATATTTTACTGAAGACTAATCATAAGGCCTTTGGTGTCGTGTTTGGCGTGGCCCCCGAGCATCAGGGAAAGGGCGTCGAGGCCGCCATTGCCTTGCGCATGCCCCATGAAGCCGACAACAACCCTAACTTCCAGTATACGGAGTTGGAAATGAACTGGGTAGGTGATTTCAACCCGATTATGGTGCGGTTTGTGAGTCAGTTAGGCTCGAAGATTGTGAAGACGCACATTACCTACCGCAAATTATTCGACGAAACAAAACCCTTCAAACGTTGCCCCGTGATAGGGCGAAAGAAGTGAAGTTAACCGGTTTGTGGTTCATTGTTCGCAGCCTGAGCAAATACCCACAAACCACAAACCACAAACTGCAAAAATGAGCTTACTTACCGTTGGTTCCGTCGCATTCGATGCCCTGGAAACCCCATTTGGCAAAACCGACAAAATTATTGGTGGAGCCGCTACTTATATCACCCTGTCGGCTTCGTACTTCACGAAGGAAAATAATCTGGTGGCTGTTGTCGGCGACGATTTCCCTCAGACAATGATCGATGGTCTCAATCAGCACGGCATCAATAC
The DNA here is from genome assembly GCF_054776595.1 of Spirosoma horti. NCBI lineage: Bacteria > Pseudomonadati > Bacteroidota > Cytophagia > Cytophagales > Cytophagaceae > Spirosoma > Spirosoma horti. Next base: position 764,459 of record NZ_BAAHBQ010000004.1, on the reverse strand, counting down.
CGATGGATTAGAAATTCGGGTGGGGGAGAAAACGTTCTTCTGGTCGGGTAAGTACCATAACGACATGAACACCCGCGATACGGTGGAAGTACAACTGAACGTAATGGAAGATTTCGACCCGAAAATTCCCGCATCGTATCAGGATTGTACGTACCTGATGCTGGGAAACACGGCACCCTCTATTCAGCAAATGGTCATTGAGCGCTTAAACGAACGGCCTAAACTGATCGTGCTGGACACCATGAATCTCTGGATCGAAATCGCCAACCCCGACCTGATGAGCCTGCTTAAGCTGGTCGATGTGCTGGTCGTTAACGACGAAGAAGCCCGCCAGTTAACACGAGAATATTCGTTGGTAAAGGCTGCGGCAAAAATCAAGACGATGGGGCCTAAAACCGTCATCATCAAAAAAGGTGAGCATGGAGCTCTGTTGTTCAGCGAGGAGAAAACATTCTTTGCGCCGGCGCTTCCACTCGAGGAAGTATTCGACCCAACCGGAGCGGGCGATACGTTTGCGGGTGGTTTTATTGGCTATCTGGCACAAACGGATGATATTTCCTTCGATAACATGAAGCGGGCAATCATTTATGGCTCAGCCATGGCATCGTTTTGTGTCGAGAAGTTTGGCGCCGAACGAATCATGAATCTAACACAGGAGGAAATCAAAGAGCGCGTAAACGAGTTCGTAACGCTATCTGCTTTTGGTTTATAAAGTCTGTCACTATAACGAAGAAGCCGCAGGTCATCTGACCTGCGGCTTCTTCGTTTGTTAATGATACTAGTTGGCTCAATTAGGCCAGGAAAGGCGTAACAAGCGCCAGAACGTCAGATTTGCTGAGTGGTTCATCAAACGCCTGGCTAACCATTTCAGCCGTGACGCGCGAATCGCCAGCCAGTGCTGTTGCCAGGTTTACACCAGCCTGCGTCAGGTTTTCCTCACCTTTATAGTTGCCTTCTACAACTAAAGGAAGACCTTGCAAAGCGGCAGTGCCACCCGTGATCCATCCTTTCTGACCCCGCATATACCGTACGTTTGCTGCGTGAGCGGCTTCGGTAGCGTGAATTTGAAGCGCAACCTGCAGAATGGCGGGTGCTGGCATCAAGTTAGGGGCCTGACCTTTGTAAGCGCGAACGCCTGTGTCTTCCAATGTCTGAGCAATGGCCGAGAATGTAGCGAAGTTGCTGAACGTATCGGTGAAGGTACCTTTCGCCGAGAAGTCAAACTTAGGTTCAGCTACAGCTTCAGCGCCAAGAACTGATTTTAACAAACGTACGTGCACCTGTTCGTGCTGACGGATCAGTTCAAACGCAGCTTTGTAGTTGTTTGGGATCATCGACAGGTTACGGCCTGCGTCATAAAAGCGGTACTCCAGATACTCTAACGTGAGCGCGAAGTTAAGCACATCTTTTACACCCTGTGGCAGCGAGCTCGACTGGCCATAAGCCGTCGTCAGTGCAGAAGCCATAATAGCTGGAGCAGCTGCGGCAATAGTTTTCTTTGTTAGGGAGCTAAATAGACCCCGACGCGAGACGTGGGCTAAGCGATCAAAAATCTCGCCATCCACTTTCTCAATTTCGCTAAGTATGTTCTGTAAGTTCATTGGAGTTGAGTGGTTTATGCGAGGCTGCTTACTAATGCGCTTGCGTCGATTGTTTCAAAGATGTATTTCTGTGCGATTGGCAATACGAACGTTGGCTCGTAAGCAAGGTGCAGACCGGTATCGCTCGTGACGATCGTTGGGCCAGCAAACGCATCTGAATGAGGGTATTGCAATTCACGCAGGATCGAATGGTGGCGAGTCTCAACCGAGACAATTTTACCGGCCAGTGTCAGATAATCTGCATTTTTGATGTACTTACCAGCGCCGTTATAAGCACCTACGCCTACTTTCTCGAACGCTTCGGCAGCACCTAATACAGAGGCACGGCTGTTAAAGTCGATGCTCGAGAAGTCGAATGTCAATTGTGGTACCAAAGCACCAACCGCAGCTTTGAAAAGGGCGCGGTGGATAATTTCGTGGCCACGGATATCCATCCACAACATTTGATCCGCCGATGACATGTTTGGGTAAGGTTTGGCAAGCACCATTTCGTAGAAAGCAGCTTCAAGCTGTTCCAGTACATAAGCAAAGCCAAGGATACCATTGTCTCCTGTTGGTAATGAAACCATTGGACCAGCGGCACGAGCGCCACTAGCAGGTACTACAGAAGTTTGATCCGCATTGGAGCAAGCTGTTAGCAAGCCACCTGTTACGGCTGCTGCTCCTGCTACTCGCAGAAACGACCGACGGCTGGCAGCGGCCTCCGAAGTTGTCGTCTCAGGCCGATTTGTAACGTTTTCCATTGAGTATAACTAGTTAAGTGTAAGCCTGGCTATTTGTCAACCAAGACGCTCATATCTACGCGAACCATGAAAATAGAGATTTTTAATAATTGCTAAACGATTTTAAATGATAATGACTGTTATGTCATATTGTTGATATTCAGCTAATTATGATATAATAATTTTAAATGTTCATAGAAAAAGACAAAATGTAAATTAATAAAGTAAGGACATATGGATACTTATAATGGCGCTTCACAAATGGTTGTTTCAAGCTTATAGTCGCAATCGTGAATAGTATACGTTTTTAGAAGAATACGAGTTAGTTATAAATACCGTTAATTTGGGTTTAAACTATAGTCAATAGCAGAATAGTAAGATGGCGGATTTTACGAATCAGGTTGCCTTCATTACGGGGGCCGGGTCAGGTATTGGGCGGGCCACAGCGCGAGCTTTTGCTGGAGCTAAGGCTCGGGTAGTGGTTGCCGAAATAAACGAAACGAATGGCCAGGAAACGGTTGAACAAATTCAACAGCTGGGCGCGGAAGCGCTGTTTGTCCGGTGCGATGTGGCTGATCCTGAACAGATTGAATTTGCCATCAGGCAGACCGTTAAAGCCTTCAACCGATTGGATATCGCCGTAAATAACGCGGGTATCGGTGGGAAATATGGGCGGTTAATCGAGCAGACGCCGAGCGATTTCGACCAGATGATGGCCATTAATGTTGGGGGTGTGTTTTATGGTATGCAGGCGCAGATACGGCAAATGCTCGCTCAGCAGGTCGCCGATAAATCGAATGCCGATGGGTCTGTAACGGGCGGGCGAATCGTGAATGTATCCAGTATTGCCGGGGTTCGGGGCATGCCAATGGGAGCTCCCTACAGTGCTGCCAAACACGCTGTCATTGGCTTGACGAAAACAGCTGCGCTGGAATATGTACGGCAAAATATTCGTATTAACGCCGTTTGCCCGGTTTATACTCATTCTACTATGGTCGACGAGCTTATCACAACAGCGCCCGGCATGGAGGAACGCATGCGCCGGATGATTCCTATGGGCCGTTTCGGACAACCGGAAGAAATTGCTCAGACAATTCTGTGGCTTTGTTCTACTGAAAACACCTTTTGTACAGGCCAGGCGATTCAGTTAGATGGAGGTATGACGGCAGGGTAAATGCTTGTTAGACAATTTGTTAGCCCAAATCAGATGTTATTCCTTCTTGGCTGACATCTGCTGGAATTGCTTTAGCCATTCATCCTCTTTAGCACGCATTTGGGCTTCTTCTTCATCTGTTTTGTCGCCGTAACCACACAGATGTAGCATGCCGTGGGCCAGTACCCGACGCATTTCCTGCTCGGGGGCGATGGCTAATTGCCGGGCATTATCGGCTACCCGATCAACGCTAATGAAGATATCACCCTCCAGAATGTCTTCCTCTTCGCTTTGATCAAAGGTGATAATGTCGGTGTAGTAATCATGCTGCAAATAATCCCGATTGACCTGTAGCACGTGCTCGTCGGAGCAAAAAACGTAGTTTAAGTCGCCAATGGTATAGCCTTCCAGGGCGGCCTGTTGTTTCAGCCATTGGGAAATTACCCGCTTCTGAAGAAGTTTGTAGGGAACGTCCTCGTTAAAAAAACGAATCATAAGTGATGGTCGTCTATTAAAGTAATGCATTTATAGTGGGCCATACATACCGGCAAGCGTCTGATCGACTGCCGTCCGGGCTCTCCAGAGAAACCAGTTCATGGTTGATGGCGCCTAAGCGTTCGTAAAATTTTCGGGCACTGGCATTCTGCGGCAGTACCCACAAATAAAAACCCGAATCTGGATTTATAGAGGCCGCCCAACGAGCGGCCGATTTGATAAGATGCGTACCGACTCCCTGCCCTTTCTGGCTTTTAAGAACGTGCAGGTTATCGAGTAATGTTCCCCAAATGGCATCGTGATCCACGTATACACAAGCAAACCCACAAATTGACTGGTTATATTCTGCAACAATAACATGCTGATTCGCTGCTGGCTGACTCAGACGATGCTGCCAAACCGAGCGCCGGTTTTCGAGTACACCACCGTCCAGAAATTCATCTTTCCAAATACCTCTGTAGTTTTGCTGCCAGCTAAGGCTATGGAGTTGAGCAATAGACTCCATATCATCAATACCTGCCTTTCGATACGTTATCATTCCTGGCTAGCGTTGTTTAATCTGCACAAAAGTCAGGTATTTCGTTCTAAATTCATCTCCCAGTTTACGTTTTAGCTCATGAAAGCAATTTTGCTTGCCGAAAAGAACCAGCCGGTACAACGTATTGATGCCCCCATGCCGACTGCCGGGCCCGGCGAAGTTCTTATTAACATAGATTCTGCGGCTTTGAACCACCGAGATGTCTTCATTCAGCAGGGGTTATATCCGGGTATCAAGTTGCCCGCTATTCTGGGTTCCGACGGTGCGGGGGTTGTGATGGACGTTGGTGAGGGCGTAGATGCAGCCTGGCGCGGGCAGGCCGTTATTATTAACCCGGCTATGTACTGGGGTGATAATCCGGGATTTTACGGGCCTGATTTCCAAATCCTGGGTATGCCTACCCATGGCACTTTCGCCGAATACCTGGTGGTCAATAAGGCCTATATTCATCCCAAGCCTGCACATTTATCATTCGAGCAGGCAGCTGCTCTTCCATTGGCGGGCCTGACTGCCTGGCGGGCGCTGATGACGCGGGCGGCCCTGCATACATCCGGCACACCCGAAAAGGTGCTTATTACGGGTATTGGTGGCGGAGCCGCTCTGTTTGCGTTACAATTTGCCGTAGGAGTCGGCGCCGAAGTTTGGGTAACATCGGGCTCTGACGAAAAACTGGCAAAAGCAAAGGCATTGGGTGCTACCGGCGGAATCAATTACCGTGACCCAGACTGGGCTAAAACGCTCATGAGCCAGACGGGTGGAGGCCGCAATGGCTATTTCAATGTTATTATTGACAGTGCGGGTGGCCCCGGTTTTGCTAAGTTGATTGACATGGCAGCGCCGGGCGGACGAATTGCCTTCTTTGGGGGAACAACCGGAAACATTACCGATATTATTCCGCCAAAAGTATTTTTCAAACAACTATCTATTTTCGGGTCAACGATGGGTACCGAACGCGAGTTTGCGGACATGCTCTCGTTTGTCGATGCACAAAAAATTGTGCCTGTTGTGGATGAGGTTTTGCCGCTCGATGAGATTGACGAAGCCATGAAAAAGATGGATTCAGGCCGACAGTTTGGGAAAATAATTCTTAAAGTAAATGGGTAACGACTTAGTAAGTTAATCTATACGTAGGTTTTAGCCCTAATTCATCTATATTTTCTGAGAAACAGGCCTTTAATTCATAGTTATCCACAACTCGATTGTGGATAACTAGGTACTTACGCACATTTTCGCGATTGATGGTAAATTGTAGTCAACCCTTCCTGTTGCGCGTTTTACCTTTGTGACTATGCTTACAGTAACGCACTCCATAAATCAAACGTTATCGGAACGATTGGTGGCTTATCAACAGGCGGGCTTGCTACGGCAACTCCGAACGGCCGATGAGTTTGTTGACTTTTGTTCCAACGATTATCTGGGTTTTGCCCGGTCTGCGTCTCTTCGACAAGCTATTCAGCAAGCGGATCGTCAAAGCGACAATGTGCGCACGGGGGCTACGGGTTCGCGCTTACTGGCGGGTCAAACAAGGTTAGCCGACGAGGTAGAACAGGAGCTGGCCCAATTCTACCAAACAGAAGCCGCCCTGCTTTTTAATTCCGGTTACGACGCTAATATTGGCCTGCTGGCCTGCCTACCGAAAGCGGGTGATACGCTGCTGACAGATGAACTGATCCACGCCAGTATGATCGACGGAGCACGGCTTAGTTATGCCACACGTGATCGATTCAAGCACAACGATCTGGCCGATTTGACCATGAAGCTTCAACAGGCAGCCCGGCAGGATGGCCAGATTTTCGTGGCCGTAGAGTCCGTTTATTCGATGGACGGCGACATGGCTCCGCTAACTGAGTTAGCTAACCTTTGCGATCAATATGGGGCGGCTTTACTCGTAGACGAAGCTCATGCAACGGGCGTGTATGGGTCCGGGCTCAATGGCCAGCAAGGAGAAGGGTTAGTCGTGGCGCTGGGTTTGCAGGACCGTGTGTTTGCCCGGGTACATACCTTCGGAAAAGCGCTGGGCGTTCATGGGGCGGCTATCGTCGGACCGGCTATACTCCGGCAATACCTGATCAATTTTGCCCGTCCCTTTATTTATACCACTGCGCTGCCTCCTCACAGCCTGCTGGCCATTCGCTGTGCACATGCGCATATAAGCCAGAATCCGGGCGCTTCCGACCAACTTCACAAACAACTTGCTTACTTCCGCCAACGGGTAGGCGAGGTGTTACCCAGTACAACCTGGACCGATAGCCAGTCGCCTATTCAGTGCCTGCTTATTCCGGGAAATGACCGGGCTCGGGCGGTCGCGGCTGAAGCGCAACGAATTGGGCTGGATGTACGGGCTATTCTGAGCCCTACGGTTCCGGCAGGGCAGGAGCGGTTGCGCCTTTGTGTTCACGCGTTTAATACAACGAACGAAATAGATAAACTGCTGGCTAGCCTACAAACGGCCCTGGCGGATAACTTAACTAATGAATAAGCAGACACTGATTGTTGCCGGAATTGGCACGGAGATTGGGAAAACGGTGGCTTCGGCAGTGCTGGTTGAAGCACTACAGGCAGATTATTGGAAACCAATTCAATCTGGTGGGCTGGATGATTCTGATACCGATACGGTGCGCCGGTTAATCAGTAATTCAACGTCTTATTTCTATCCCGAAGCATATCGGCTAACCCAACCGTTGTCGCCCCATGCAGCCGCCGAAATTGACGGGATCACCATTGAGCTGGATACGCTCACTCCGCCTAAAACGCAGAACAGGCTCATTATTGAGTTAGCTGGTGGCCTGATGGTGCCACTTAATAACCATGACCTGACGATTGATCTGGTGCAGAAATTAGGCTTCCCGGTCGTGCTGGTATCGCGGAATTATCTGGGTAGCATTAACCATACACTTCTATCGGTTGATGCGTGTCGAAGCCGCAACATACCGCTGCTCGGTATTCTGTTTAATGGCCCGACTGTACCTACTTCAGAGACGTTTATTTTAAACTACACAGATTTGCCCTGCCTGGGGAGAATAGGGCAGGAGGAGACTATAACAAAGGAAGTCATTAAAAAATACGCTGGTTCGTTAACACTAGACCTGTAAGGTTTTGGAAACCTTACAGGTCTTCTTGCTGCAGCACTACCAGGTTTTGATTAATTCATCGAAGCGCTCCAGCAAAAATTTGGCTTTTGGCCCCACATGTCCGTCACCAATAGTCAACTCACCAATTTGGGTGATGGGTAGTACTTTCTTGGTCGAACTGGTTGTAAATGCCTCATCGGCGTCGTACAGTTCAGATAATAATACGGGTCGTTCATCGACCTGAAAGTCGCCCTGAGCCAGTTGAATGATCGTTTTTCGAGTAATACCGTGCAGAATATGCCGGTCTGGCGTGATGAGTCGATCCCCTTTCACGATAAAAAAATTACTTCGGCTCAGTTCACTTATTTCTCCTCCTTTCTGGTAGAGCAGGTCGGAGGCACGGGCCGCCCGAATGGCTTCGGCCATGAGAATAACCCGTTTATAATCGGTGCTTTTTACTTCGGCCATCTCCCGAACATACTCATCCAGAATCACCTTTATGCCCTGCTCATACTGAATAGTGGGCGTTGGGTGGATCATCTCGGTGAGAATAAGCAGGTTAGGTCGTACCACGCTGATGCTGTCGGCCGAGTAACCGCCGGTCAGAATGAACCGAAATGCCAGGTCACTGGGTGCGGTTAGCCCGGTTTTCAGGCCCGCTTCATTGCTTTTCTCCAGCAGGTTCATAACGATCGCGTATGTTTCATCCTTGCTCAACGGCAGTGGCAAATGCATTCGCGAAGCAGAATTCTGAAATCGTTCCCAGTACCAGTCCCACTGAAATGGGCGGCCATTGTAGGTCAGAAAATAGTCAAACAGCCCATATCCCCGAAGCAGGCTGAGGTCTGTAATGCCAACTGCAAGCTGGTCGGTAGGGGCAATCGTGCCGTTGAAATAGCCGTAATGCATGGGCGATGGGTTGGGTAAACTCATGGTCAAATATACGTGAAAGGAGCTAACGGTGCCGGTGGCAGGCTTCATTGGCTATTTTTAGCCTAAGTCTTTAACAACCAGCTGCACCGTGTAGCGGCTCTTTTGCTCCAATAATAATCGTTTATTTGGCAACACACGCTCAATGGTCCCCTGATCGTAATAACGAATGGTAATCAGCTCGAGACCATCGTTGTAGCTGACCCGAAAATCCTGTTTCAGCAGATCCAGTAAAGCGGGCACCCGATCCGGATTGTTATCGACAACGACCGAAAAACTGATGGCTGTATTTTGCATCAGATTTATTTTGACGCCGGCCTGAGCAAATCGCCCGAAGATCCGGCTCAAATTATCTTCGGCTATGAATGAAAAGTCATTTGGATGAAGCGAGATCAGTACCTGATTGACTTTGAAGATAAACGACGGAACGGTCAGGTGACGTTCGTAATTGCCAATAACGGTGCCGGGTGCATCGGGCTTCAGAAATGACTTCACATAGAGCGGAATTCCCTTATTCTGTAACGGCTTAATTGTTTTCGGATGAATGACGGTAGCGCCATAATACGCCAGTTCGATCGCGTCCTGGTAGGTTAGTTTGTCAAGCAACACTGTTTCGTCGAACCACTTCGGGTCGGCGTTCAACACACCGGGCACATCTTTCCAGATGGTAACGCTGTCTGCCTGCAGGCAATACGCAAAAATGGCAGCTGTATAATCCGACCCTTCACGACCGAGGGTAGTGGTTCGACCGTCGTCCGTTTGCCCAATGAACCCCTGTGTTATATTAACGCCCGTTTTTTTTACCGCGCTTTTGATTTGCCGGCTTGTTACCTCCCAATCAACCCGGCCTTCCCTAAACGTTGTATCGGTTCGAACGACCTGGCGAGCATCAATCCAGCGGGTCGAAAGGCCTGTCTTGATCAGGTAAGCCGCGATAATCTGAGTGGACAAGAGTTCGCCCACCGAAACGATCTGGTCATACACCTCATCATAGAGAACACTGGCCGGGCTTTTTAGGTAATTTTCAAGTTGAGCGAACGTATGATGGACTTGGGTGAAGTTGCCGGTCAGGTCATTCATGATGTCCGTGTGGTAAGTCATTAAGTCCGCCAGTTGAGCCTGGAGGGCACCTGACCGCTTATCAACATAAGCCCGAACAATGCTTTCCAGTGCGTTGGTTGTCTTTCCCATCGCCGACACGACAACTACGGTATTCTGTCCTTGTGAGCTGACGATGTCGGCTAAATTACGCACTCCGGCAGCATCTTTAACGGAAGCACCACCAAATTTGAAAACTTTCATACCGGTAAAAAAAAGACAGGATTAACGGGATCGATAGGTTTTTGCCACCCTGTCAATCCCGTTAATCCTGTCGAAATGAAATTACTTAAACGCTTATCGTTCGGCCTGTAAAGAGTAACTCACGTACGGAATCGGCAATTCCCTGTGGATCAAATCCACATTCGTGCTGTAACTCAATCTGTTCGCCATGCTCGATGACGGCATCTGGAATACCCAGTCGTTTCACACGAGCCATATAGCCATTGTCGGCCATAAACTCGAGTACGGCGCTACCGAAGCCGCCCATTACGCAACCGTCCTCAACCGTCAATACGCGGTCGAATCGACTAAAAATCTGGTGTAATAAGGCCTCGTCAAGCGGTTTGACGTACCGCATGTCGAAGTGAGCTGGTTTGATTCCTTCTTTGGCCAGCAGGCGTACAGCGTCAACAGCGTAGTTACCGATATGACCGATCGTCAGGATAGCTACGTCTTCGCCATCAGAAATCAGTCGCCCTTTACCGACGGTCTGTTCTTCGAGTGGGGTGCGCCAGTTTGGCATTACGCCTTCGCCACGGGGGTAACGAATGGTGAAGGCCTGTTTGCCCTGCTGAATCGTATCTGATTGTGCGGTAAACATCATGTTGCGAAGCTCCTGTTCATTCATGGGAGCAGCCACAATCATATTGGGTATACAGCGCATATAAGCCAGGTCATAGGCACCGTGGTGTGTAGGTCCGTCGGCACCGGCAAAACCGGCCCGGTCGAGACAGAATACAACCGGTAGTTCCTGGATACAGACGTCGTGAATGACCTGATCGTAGGCCCGTTGCATGAACGTTGAGTAAATGTTGCAGAAAACGACTTCACCCTGCGTGGCCATACCCGCCGAAAACGTAACGGCGTGTTGCTCGGCGATACCCACATCAAAGGCCCGCTTTGGCATGGCCTTCATCATGATGTTCATCGAAGAGCCGGAGGGCATTGCCGGTGTAACGCCAACGATACGCGGATTTTTTTCGGCCAGCTCAACGAGCGTGTTGCCAAAAACGTCCTGATATTTGGGTGCCTGGGGCGTATCGTAAATTTTCTTCTGAATAACCCCCGTTACCTTGTCGAACAGGCCCGGCGCGTGCCATTTGGTCTGATCTTTTTCGGCGGGTGCATACCCTTTGCCTTTCACGGTAAGAACATGCAACAGTTTCGGCCCCGGAATGTGCTTCATATCGTCCAGAACACTAACCAGATGATCAATGTCATGACCGTCGATTGGGCCGAAATAGCGGAGGTTAAGCGACTCAAATAAATTGCTCTGCTCAAGTAACGAGCTCTTAATCCCCGACTGCACCTGCGATACCAACTCCTGGGCCGTTTTGCCGAGCTTGTCCATTTTTCCAAGCAAGTTCCAGACTTCATCTTTCACCCGGTTATAGGTTTGTGAAGTCGTGATGTCGGTCAGGTATTCGCGCAGAGCCCCCACATTAGGGTCGATGCTCATGCAATTATCGTTGAGGACAATGAGCAGATTGCTATCCGTAGCACCGGCATGATTCATTCCTTCGAAAGCTTCACCTGCGGTCAAGGCCCCATCGCCAATAACGGCAATGTGATTTCGTTGCGTGTTGCCCTGTAACTGTGAAGCGACAGCCATGCCTAATGCCGCCGAAATAGACGTAGAGGAATGACCGACGCCAAAGGAATCGTACTCGCTTTCTTTCCGTTTTGGAAAGCCGGAAAGTCCTTTATAGAAACGATTTGTGTGGAATTTTTCCCGCCGACCTGTCAAAATCTTATGGCCATAGGCCTGGTGGCCTACATCCCAAACCAACTGGTCGTCGGGAGTATTAAAAACATAATGAAGGGCAACGGTTAGTTCTACTACCCCCAGGCTGGCACCAAAATGGCCACCGAAAACAGATACATCGTCAATGATAAACTGACGTAATTCATCGGCGACCTGAGGCAAGCGGGATTTATCGAGTTTACGAAGATCTTCGGGAGTATTAATTGTGGCAAGGAGACTGCCGGGGGTAATCAGCATGGTGATAGCAGATAAGCGTCTGTCTTACAACAACACACGTATATAAACCTTTGTTCTGTTGGCGGCTTACCAACAGCGTTTGTAAAGCGAAGCTACTACAAATTTCACTAATTATAAAAAATCTAAGCCTTTGGTTGCCTGTATACATACGCAGGCACCAAAGGCTTAGATTTTTAATGGAAGGGTAAGTACTTTTCTCAGAGTCTTCCTGGTTGGGTCAACAGTATAAGTAACTATCGATCAGCGCTATTCTCATGTCAATTCCGTTGGCTAGCCCGAAAAAGCTTCTGTTTCTCTTCCCGGGTAAGGCTTTCGTATCCGGAGCGGGAAATTTTATCCAGAATAGTGTCTACTTCGTCCTGATCGGGCGTAGAAGCCGACGAAGAAGCAGATCCTGCGGGAGAGGCATACGTACTGGCCTGGGTATTGGCATTGCTTCGTTGCCGGTACGAGACCTTTATGGCGGGTTTAGGTCTTAGTAAATTACTCCAGCCATCAGCGAGCCAGTAGATCGGCCGCCCGAGGTCGGTGCCATTCTGTAACAATTTAACGTAAGCAAACCCCATCAATGCGCCACCAAGGTGGGCCAGATTACCACCGGCATTCAATCCGGCCGATTGGGCAACAGACAAAATGATGAAAAAGAAAACGATATACTTGATACGTACCGGTCCAAAGAATAACAGATGGAATGTATAGTTAGGCAGTAATGTAGCAGCGCCAACGGCTACCGAGAAGGCAGCAGCGGAAGCGCCCAGCATCCGGGCGGTATCTGCCTGACTCTGAAAGTAAGGCACCAGGTTATACATGGCCAAATACAGTAAGCCACCGGCCACTCCACCCATGATATACAGGCCCATCAGCCGACGATTACCCAGGTATTCGTCAATCAACCGGCCAAACCAGTATAAGAACAGCATGTTGTAGAGAATGTGGAAAATCTCTTCATGCGTGAAAAAATACGTAAATAGCGTCCAGGGTTTGTGCAAAAACGCATTTACATCACCTGGAATCAACAACTGCGACATGATGAAGCCATATCCTGAATTCTGAGCCATTGTCAAGCTGACTTTGGTAATCAACAGAACCAGAAATATGACGACATTGACTAATATCAATTGCACCAACGTGTTGTTGGGCTTATTGAATTCGCTCCGAAAATCATCGAACAACCCGCTCATCCCTAATAAAACGTTTTTCGTTGTGAACCCCAGTATTTCACCAATATAAATGCAAACAACATGCCACCGATATGGGCGAAATGAGCAACGTTGTCAGCTTGTGCCCGATAAACTCCCGAGTAAATTTCAAGGGCTCCGTAAAAGATAACGAGATACTTGGCCTTCACCGGTATAGGTGGAAACAATAAAAACAGTTGAGTGTTCGGAAACAATAATCCAAAACCCATAATCACACCAAAAATTGCCCCGGATGCGCCGACCATTGGTTCATCGACCTGATTTGTGAAGATCCGGTTGATAATGGTTACGCTATCCTGGATATTGTTGCTATCAGTTGGATAGACTTTGAATTTTTCAATAAAGGGCGCTAGCCCATCATAATAGGATCCCGCATGTTGATCCACAAACGACAGGAAACTTTCATAACCGGGATTCGCCCGGTAGGTCTGAACTGTTTCATATACGTCGTGCATCTCAAAATAGTTTACACCAGAAAATAATAATGCTGCGCCTAAACCCGTAAAAAAATAAAAGAACGTAAAGCGTTTGGGTCCCCAATATCTTTCCAGCATAGGCCCGAACACGACCAAACCAATCATGTTACTGAAAATGTGGTTGAAGCCACCATGCAGAAACATATGGGTTAATAACTGAATCGGGTTGAACTTATCCGATAAAAACGAATGTAATCCAAATTGCTGAATTATAGACTCGTTTGTAATGAAAAAAACCAATACGTTTAGTATTAACAGAACGCGAACTACTGGAGAAAGTGAAAACATGTTGTATTGACAAGTTAGGCTGATTAACTCAATTATCAGCGAAAAAGGCCCGCAATTTTATCCAACGATAACACCACCGTAACGGGTTCACCCGTTGGTGTGTAACTTGGGTTTGCAGACGCAAATAATTGATTGACTAAAGCTTTCCGTTCCGTTGTACTCAGTCGATTCCCATAACGCATAGCCGATCGACGCGCCAGCGAACGCGCCATCGACTCAACTCGGTCCAGCTTAAGTCGGCCAGTGTCTGCCCGCAGTTGGGCCAGCAGATTGGCAAATAGCTCCTCTTCATTTTCTCCCATAATCAGCGCCGGTACACCCCGAATAACAAAGGTGTTGGCCCCTAGTTCATCGAACTCAAATCCCAGATTCGTCAAATCATCACGTAGATCGAGCGCTAATTGAAAATCGACAGGCATCAACGTAATCGTCTTCGGAAACAATAGCTGCTGAGACGCTCCGTTCCGCTTGGTGAGGGCTGCCTGAAACTGATCATACAAAATGCGTTCATGCGCACGCCGTTGATCGATCAGCAACATGCCAGACTTGATGGGTGCCAATAGGTACCGATTCTGGATCTGAACAATGGTATCATCATCAACCAATACGGGTACGTCTTGTTCCGGCACTTCTAAACTAACCTTTAGCTGATTGGCCCGGCTTCCCAGCGTAATCGGTTCACCATCGGTCGATCCCTGTTCGGGCGATGGCAGAGGCTGGGCCGCACCACCTAACCAGTCGCCCCCTGTTTCAGGCGTATCGGTTGAGGTTACTGAGCGGTCATTTGGGGTAGGTGCGGCAATGCCGTCGTATAAAGCCTGCCAATTGTTGACAGAGGGCTTTTTAGGAATATCAAAACTGCTACCTGCTGCTTTGTCCAGCGAATCATTTCGCGATGAGCTTCGGTCATTAACAGGCTGGGTTCCCCCAGATGCCCAGGAAGGGCTCATAGGGCGGGCATTTGTATTCGATGGTGTCGATGGCGTGATGGGCGAAACAGGGCTATCTGTTCTCATTTCCGAAGTCTCAGATTTTGCCGGTCCTGGACGAACACCAGCCAGAAAGTTTACGTCTGAGTCAAAATCAAGCGAAGGAAAAAGGTTATAGAGGCCTACCGCTTTCCGAACGGCGGCCATCATAATCGCATAGACAGACCGCTCGTCGTCAAACTTTATTTCTGTTTTGGTCGGGTGAATATTGATGTCGATGTGTGATGGGTCGATGTCAATAAACAATACGTAGAAGGGGTGGCTGCCTTCGGGCAAGGTACCTTCGTAGGCGCCAACGACTGCATGGTGCAGGTAATTATGTCTGATAAATCGATTGTTGACAAAAAAGAACTGCTCGTTCCGGGCCTTCTTGGCCGACTCGGGCTTCCCAATATAGCCATGGACGGTTACGTAAGGCGTTTGCTCTTCGCAGAAGTTAAGCTGCTCGCGGTAGCTTTTGCCAAACATGTCAACAATCCGGCGGCTCAGCTTCCCGGCGGGAAGGTTATAAATTTCCTGATCGTTATGAAAAAGAGAAAACGCGACTTCCGGATTGGCCAGCGCTACCCGCTGAAACTCGTCAATGATATGCCGCATTTCGACGGAATTCGACTTCAGGAAATTTCGACGGGCCGGTACGTTGAAGAACAGGTTTTTGATCAGCAGGTTGGTGCCGGGCAGGCATGAAATGGATTCCTGCGCTTTGATGTCTGAACCCTCGATCCGAATCAACGTACCCAGTTCTTCCTCTGCCCGCCTTGTTCGCATCTCGATTTGGGCCACCGCAGCAATCGAGGCCAAGGCTTCTCCCCGAAAGCCCATCGTTCGGATACGGAACAAGTCGTCGGATGTGCGGATTTTAGACGTTGCATGCCGTTCAAAACTCATGCGTGCGTCAGTTTCAGTCATGCCGAGACCATCGTCGACAATTTGAATCAAATTACGACCAGCTTCCCGAATAATGACCTGTACGGACTTCGCTTTAGCATCTACCGAATTTTCGAGCAATTCTTTCACCACCGAGGCCGGTCGCTGAACAACTTCGCCAGCGGCTATCTGGTTAGCAATCGAATCGGGTAGTAGCTGAATGACGTTTAACATAACGGATAAAATCTCCTTGAACGGCTGGTTGCCGTACTAGACAATATACAAAATAACCCGTTAAAAGCCCTTATAATTCAACAGAATCTGAGGGAAATTTACCAGATACAAAATGCCGCCAGCGCGAAACGGATTAGGTCTCGTACTGGCGGCATTAAAGGCTTTCAGCCGGAAATCGTTAGACTTTGATTTCTACATCAACACCACTTGGCAGTTCGAGCTTCATCAGCGCGTCTACCGTTTTAGCACTGCTGCTGTAGATATCTACTAACCGCTTGTACGTGCAAAGCTGGAACTGCTCCCGAGCTTTTTTGTTGACGTGGGGCGACCGCAGAACGGTGTAGATTTCTTTGTTCGTTGGCAAAGGGATGGGACCACTTACGATAGCACCCGTTGATTTAACCGCTTTCACGATTTTCTCCGCCGACTTGTCAACCAGCATGTGGTCGAACGACTTTAGCTTAATGCGAATTTTTTGACTCATTGTGTTGTGGTTCGTTATGTGAACAGGGCCGCCGAAAGAACCATTTACTCCGACGACACAAAAAAAAGGTAGTCGACCGGTTCTGACCGACTAC
The DNA here is from genome assembly GCF_054776595.1 of Spirosoma horti. NCBI lineage: Bacteria > Pseudomonadati > Bacteroidota > Cytophagia > Cytophagales > Cytophagaceae > Spirosoma > Spirosoma horti. The sequence continues at coordinate 747,996 of NZ_BAAHBQ010000004.1, read as the reverse complement.
CCTGGATCTATAAAGACGTATTACTTGCTACCTTTTTCTTTCGCTACAACCGTGTCCGAGATGTTCTGCGGTACCACTTCGTAGTGAGCAAATGTTAAGTTAGCCGTAGCACGACCCGACGACATGGTGCGTAGGTCCGTTACGTAACCAAACAGTTCAGACAGTGGAACGTCGGCTTTGATTACCTGCGAACCTGCTTTCGTATCCATGCCTTTCATCACACCCCGACGACGGTTCAGGTCACCCGTAATTGGACCCGTGTATTCTTCTGGTGTCAGCACTTCAACGGCCATGATTGGTTCGAGCAGTTTCGGACCAGCCTGACGGGCTGCTTCACGGAAGCCTAAACGAGCTGCCATTTCGAACGAAAGGGCGTCGGAGTCAACATCGTGATACGAGCCGTGGAACAACCGAACTTTCATGCTTTCGAGTGGGAAGCCTGCCAGCGGTCCGTTTTTCAGCGACTCGTCAAAGCCTTTCTGAACGGCTGGGATGAATTCGCGGGGGATAACACCACCCACAATGCCATTCACAAACTCCAGACCTGACTGAACAACACCCGTTTCGTCTTCGCTCCGTGGTCCAAGTTCAAACACGATGTCGGCGAATTTACCGCGACCACCCGTTTGCTTCTTGTACACTTCCCGGTGCTCGACGTTTTTGGTCAGCTTCTCTTTGTAAGCTACCTGTGGCGCGCCCTGGTTTACTTCGACCTTAAATTCACGACGCATCCGGTCAATGATGATCTCGAGGTGAAGCTCGCCCATACCACGGATAATGGTTTGGCCGGTTTCTTCGTTCGATTCGACTTTGAGGGTCGGATCTTCTTCAATCAGTTTACCAATTGCTTTCGAGAAGTTGTCCTGATCGGCTGATTTCTTCGGCTCGATAGCGTAACCAATAACGGGCTCGGGGAATACCATCGACTCCAGAACGATTGGGTTCTTTTCGTCAGACAGTGTATCGCCCGTCTTGATGTCTTTGAACCCAACAACGGCACCGATGTCACCGGCTTCCAGACGATCAATCTGGTTTTGCTTGTTGGCGTGCATCTGGAAAATCCGCGAAATCCGCTCTTTGTTGCCCGAACGGTTGTTCAGAACGTAAGAACCTGATTCGAGAACACCCGAGTATGAACGTACAAAGCAAAGACGACCTACATAAGGATCGGTTGCAATTTTGAACGCAAGCGCAGAGAAGGGCTCGGTCGACGAAGGTTTCCGGGAGATCTCTTCACCTGTATCCGGGTTCGTTCCTTTGATGCTCTCTTTGTCCAACGGCGATGGCAACAGAGCCATCACGTAATCGAGCATGGTTTGAACACCCTTGTTTTTGAAGGACGAACCGCAAAGCATCGGAACAACTTTCATCGCGATGGTTGCTTTGCGCAAAGCCGCCAGGATTTCATCTTCCGAGATCGATTCTGGATCTTCGAAATACTTCTCCATCAGCGAATCGTCGAATTCGGCAACTGCTTCAAGAAGTTTCTCCCGCCATTCCGTTGCCTCGTCCAGCATATCGGCTGGAATTGGAACTTCCTGGAATGTCATTCCTTTATCGTCTTCGTTCCACTGAATACCACGGAAGTTTACCAGATCAACTACACCTTTGAAGTTTTCTTCTTCGCCGATGGGCAACTGAAGAGGAACAGCGTAGCTACCCAGCATTTCCTTCACCTGCTTACACACGTTCAGAAAATCGGCACCGGAGCGGTCCATTTTGTTGACGAAGCCCAGACGAGCGACGTTGTAGTTGTTGGCCAGACGCCAGTTGGTTTCTGACTGAGGCTCAACGCCGTCAACGGCGCTGAACAGGAACACCAGACCATCCAGTACACGCAGCGAACGGTTCACTTCAACGGTGAAGTCAACGTGGCCCGGCGTGTCAATGATGTTGATGTGGTACTTATTCTCGCGGTAGGTCCAGTCAACAGTTGTAGCGGCTGAGGTAATGGTAATACCCCGCTCCTGCTCCTGCTCCATCCAGTCCATCGTAGCGGCACCATCGTGTACCTCTCCGATCTTGTGGCTTACCCCTGCGTAATAGAGAATTCGTTCGGTTGTGGTCGTCTTACCCGCATCAATGTGGGCAGCGATACCGATGTTTCTCGTGAAATTTAAATCGCGAGCCATTAGCTTGTTATACTGAGAGTTATGTTTTTCTAAAATCGAAGGAAGAAGCCATTCCAGTTTGTAGAAGGCTCCTTTGCGAATCAGGACGCAAAATTACTGAAAGTCAACCACAAATCAAATTGAAACACAAAGAATATAGTCGAAGCTAGTCCTTGTAATATCCATATATGGTACTAATTTCGTTAACTAAAAGTATACCGTAACTTGAAAATTATGAAAAATCCGTATGTAGCTCTGCTGCGTACTGCCTGGACATATGCCCGGCAAGAAAAACGTCAGTACGTTTTTGTTTATTTTCTCTTTGTTCTGGCCAACGTGGCGAGTGCCGCAAATCCGCTTCTGTTCGGTTGGTTTGTTGGCGAACTACAACAGCAACGGACCGATATTCCCCAGCTCATCTGGACGTATGCCGGAGGCTATATGGGGCTAATGTTGCTGGAGTGGGCTTTTCATGGTCCGGCGCGCGTTATGGAACGTCGGCTGGCGTTCAATCTGAGTCGTAATTTTCTGGATGAACTCTTTCACCAAACCCTGCACTTGCCAGTGGGCTGGCACAAGGATCATCATAGTGGCGCGACCATCAACCGGATTCGGAAGGCCTACGATGCGCTGAAAACATTTTTTCAGGGTGGATTTGTGTATTTGCATGCGTTCTCGAAACTGATATTTTCCTTCGGGGCGATGCTGTACTTTTCTCCTTTATTTGGCTGTATTGGCCTGGCGCTGGGTGCGCTGACCGTTTGGGTTATTCTGCGCTTCGATCGTCCATTTATTAAAGCGCTCGATGAAACCAACGAGCGCGAGCATGTCGTTTCATCGACTCTTTTCGATAGCCTATCGAACATCATTACGGTGATTACCTTGCGGTTAGAGCAACGGGTTCAGGCCAGTTTTGCGCAGAAAGTAGCGACCGTTTTTCCGCCGTTCATGCGGCAGGTTCGGATTAATGAGTGGAAATGGTTTGTGGCCTCTATACTGGTCGCGCTCATTTACATCGTTCTGGCAACGGGCTATATTTATCAGCACTACATTCCCGGACAGGTTTTCCTGATTGGCGGATTAGTGACGCTACTGGGCTATGTCAATCAGTTTACGAGTGTATTTCATGATGTGGCCTATCAATATACCCAGATTGTGCAGTTCAATACCGATGTACAGACCGTGCGCAGTATCAGTGAAGCGTATGCGCAGCACGAACGCCCAGACAATGAATCAATGCCTGCCAACTGGCAAACCATTGATATTGCCGGGCTTAATTTCTCGCATGGTCGACTTCAGCATTCACGGCATAAAATTCCTAATCTGAGCAATTTGCGAATTTGTCTGAGCCGGGGTAAACGGGTAGCCTTTATTGGCGAAAGCGGTTCGGGTAAAAGCACGTTGCTGACGCTTCTACGAGGATTGTATCCGCCAGAACCGGGCCTGACGGTATGGGTTGATGGCCAGGAAATGCACGACTTGAATGCCGTGACGAACACGGTAACTCTTTTTCCACAGGAACCGGAAATTTTTGAAAATACGATTGCGTATAATATTACGCTTGGCCTGCCATTCAGTGACGAAGCCATCGATGAGGTTTGCCGGGTAGCCCGTTTCAACGATGTCGTGCAGCATCTGCCAAACGGTCTGGAAACGAATATCCAGGAAAAAGGAGTGAACCTGTCGGGTGGGCAACGGCAACGGTTGGCGCTGGCACGGGGTGTTCTGGCTGCCCGCACCAGCGATATTGTATTGCTGGACGAACCAACCAGCAGCGTAGATCCGAAGACAGAACTAGCCATTTATCGGGAGTTACTGCATGAGTTTTCCGATAAAGCAGTTGTTTCGACGCTGCACCGGCTTCATCTGCTGCCCATGTTCGACTACATCTACATTATGGAAAAAGGTAGCATAGTGGATGAGGGGAGTTTTTCAGAACTGCGTCATCGGAGCGTCATTTTCCAGGAGATGTGGGCGCACCAGCAGGAAGTGATGCATCAGGAAGACTTAGTTGTCGTATAAGTCATATTTAACGAAAATGGCCGGGCTACTCACGTGAGTAGCCCGGCCATTTTATATAAGGTAAGTGCTTTTTCTATTATTCAACGGGAGCCTCAACGATGGCGACAATTTTCCAGAGTGCCCGTATGTCCTGTAATGGAACGGTTACATTGCCGCCATTAGGATTGTCGGAATGGAGCGTCAGGTATTTACGGGTCAGGAGTTCGTTGTCCCGAATGCGTTTGACAACAAAATAATCCCGATACATAATGGCATACACGCCCCCTGACTGGTATTCCCAGTTATTTTCACTAACCGGTATGGCCAGCACTTTGGCACCGTGGGTTAGCTGGGGACTCATACTACTCCCCGAAATCTCGAGAACAACGCCATTCTTATGCCCCTTCATAATGGGTTTCCGAACACGAAACGACTCTACATCATTCATGCTGATACCATCACTGAAGCTCTCGACGAAACTGGCATAGAATTTAACCGGCACGAAGGGCACTTCAATCGTATCATCGTCTGAAGGCATAATGCGGGCGTTGGCCTGTGGGGCGTTGAGGATAGGCGTAATTCCCCGAATCAGATAATCGGCACTGATCTGAGGATAGCAGGCCAGTAAACTCATAATGGTATCGTAAGAAGGTTTGGCCCGACCATTCAAAATATTATAAAATTTTGATGGGTTTTCGCCTAACTCCTTGGCAATCTGATAAATGGTTATGCCCAGGGCATCAAAAACCTGCTTTAGTCGATCTTGGACGGTCACGGAGGTTAGATTTTCATTTAGACAATTTTTAACCATTGTCGTCTGGATAAGTAGTATATATAATACAAGTAAAATATATTGCGCTTGTATTACAGCAAACATAGTCAAAATATAGACGAGTTCATGTACCTAAAGAGACTTTCTTACCTAAAAATTAATGAACCATAACCGACTCTCTACTCATACGCTGCCAACCGTATTGTTTGTGGATATGAACAGCTTCTTTGCTTCCTGCGAACAGCAGGACAATTACTGGCTGCGCGGGCGGCCCGTTGGGGTATGCGTTTATACAGGGCGGAAAGGCTGTGTTATTGCGCCTTCGGTAGAAGCCAAAATACGAGGTATAAAAACGGGTATGCGGCTGGACGAAGCCATGACGCTATGCCCCGAACTCGTTCCCATAGAAACTCATCCAGCTCGGTATCGGGAGTACCATGTCAAGATTATTGATGTTCTGCGCACATTCTCGGACGATGTTGTACCCAAAAGTATTGACGAAGCTGTTGTCGATTTAACGAATTACCAGTTGGTGTATAAAGACATGCCGCAGACTGCCCTGGCGATTAAACAGGCCATCCGGCAAAAAGTGGGCGATTGGCTGCGTTGTTCAATTGGCATTGCCCCGAATGTCTTTCTGGCCAAACTGGCATCTGATATTCAGAAGCCGGATGGGCTCACGGTGATCACGCCAGAAACGATTGATCAGGTGTTACAAACGCTTCGACTGACTGACTTGCCGGGCATTGGGCACCGAATGGCCGAGCGGCTTCAGGCAGGTGGTGTACATACGCCACTCGATCTCAGATATGCTTCGCCGGAGCACCTCCGGGCCGTATGTAAAAGTATTATTGGCTGGCACTGGCACCTGCGGCTTAACTTTGGTGGCGAGGTGGATCTGGATACCAATACCGATAACAAAAGTATGTCGGCTATGCGCACCGTTTCGGCCGATCAGCGCAACACCCCTGAACGTCTGGAGGAATTAGTGCAATCGCTCTGTCTGACACTCGAACGACGGATGGTGCGGCAGGGCGTTTTTTGTCAGGATATGTCCTTTTCCTGCCGCTACCAGAATGGAAAAACCTATAATTACGAAGTACATTTTTCAGAACCGAAGCAGGACGGCCCCGAACTCTTTACCCTGATTATGGAGCGGTTGGCGAAGTTTCAACAGGCACATCGGTGCGAACCTGTTCTGAACGAACACCTGCGTAGCGTGGCCGTAGCGGTGTATCGATTTATACCAACGGAAGTTGTGCCGCTAAGCCTGTTTGGCAACGATACGCGTAAAAACAAATTCCGCCAGACGCTTTATGATGTGAAAACAAAATTCGGCCCCGATAAACTGCTGCGGGCCACCGAACTGCGCGACAATCCGGCCTATAGGGATGTAATTGGCTTCGGAAACATAAAAGATCTCTAAAGTCAGGGCCAAACACAGCGTTTAGCCCTGACTCAGAAATCAATGAAGTGCCCCCATTTTACCGGCCTGAAAATCGCTGAAGGCTTCCATGATTTCCTCCCGTGTGTTCATCACAAATGGGCCATACACCGCTAATGGCTCCCGAATAGGCTCTCCGGCCAGAATAAGTACCTTCACTCCTGACGTAGTCGCCAGATCAACGGTGTCGCCATCAATGGATGTAAGCGCGACCTGACCACGCTCAATTGGTTTACCATTTATGGTTCCCTGACCACTCAATACATAAACCATAAGGCTATGTTCGGCCGGAACCGTAATCGGTTCAGATTGGCCACTGGTCAGCGTTAAATCAGCAACGATAATGGGGCTGAACGTATTCGCCGGACCTTGTAAACCGGCCAGCTCGCCCGCGATGACGCGTAGTTGGCCGCCATTGGGTAACGTACCCTTCGGAATGCGCGATGATGCAATGTCCTGATAACGCGGTGGACTCATTTTGTCTTTGGCTCGTAAGTTTACCCACAATTGAACAAAGTCGAGCTTGCCGCCTTGCCGGGAAAACGCCTGTTCGTGTTTTTCTTCGTGAATAATGCCCGAAGCTGCGGTCATCCACTGCACATCACCTGCAAACAGCTTTCCGTGGTTACCCGCCGAATCACGATGCTCCAGTGCCCCATCGTACACAATAGTTACCGTCTCGAACCCCCGGTGCGGGTGCTCATCAACGCCTTTCGGCCGATCGGACGGCTGCACCTGCATAGGTCCGTGATGATCCAACAACAAAAAGGGATTGAACGGCCGGGATCCCTGCGGATGAAAAGCATTTAAACCAATGAAGCCATCACCAACACTATTGGGCGTGGCTGTGTGTATATCAGAAATTGTACGTTGCGTTGTCATAATACGTGTAGATACATGTAATTTGAAAACCAACTTATTTTCCGACTAGTTCATTTGATTTTGGTTAGCCGACAAGAACCGCCAACCAGCTTAATGCTGTATAAGGCGTTGTTCGTTCGGACAGAAAAAGGTTGTTCGACCGCCCACGACGGAGCGTTCTATACGGGTATGGCAGCGGGGACAGAACTTGTGCGCTTCTACATCGTCGTAGGGGGAATTGTCCCATTCCCGAACGTGGATCAGAAAGCTATTCGGAAAATCCCGGTAAGTAGCTTCGTAGCGGATTGCCGTTTCAAGAACAAGCAGGATGGCTGCGTGAAGCGCGCTCATTTGCGCATCCGTGAGAGTATCCGCCCGTTGTTCGGGGTGTATAAAGGCTTGAAAAAGCACTTCGTCGACAATCCAGTTGCCTAATCCGGCTACTACACTTTGATCAAGTAGAACGGGTTTAATAAGGGCTTTTTTACGTCGTACCCGATTGGCCAGGGTTTCTGGGGAGATAGCAAGACCGTCTTCTCCAATCTTTTTGCGCATTAAAAACGTAGGTATGTCGTCTATCAAGCCGATACGCTCAAATTTACGAGGACAGAGAAAGCCAAGATTGAAGCCATTGGTAAACTCAAAAACGATGCGGGCAAAGCGGGGTCGTTCCAGCGAAGCGTGGTAATATTCCAGATCACCCGTCATACCGAAATGCATGTGTACGATTGTGTCGGGTGCATCGGTCAAAACAAACAGGTTCTTGCCCACACGTTGTGTAGCCGTAAACTGCCTGCCGATCAGTGCGTTTTGTAGTATTGATAAATCAGTTGTTAACAGCTTTTTGTCTTCAACATCAATATGGCTTATCGGCTGAAAAAGTGATGATGTTTCGAGGTACTGGCGTCTGATTTCAACTTCTGGCAGCTCCGGCATTGGTTGTGAGTTTGCGAAACAACCATTGGTTCACAGAAGTTGTTTTTCACTATTTATTCGCCAATCCAAGTGGAGAGTTTAGCATTGTTAAAAAAAAGTATTTATTTTGCGGTGTATTTGTCTGACAGTCAGAAGTCATTTTTGGCATAATTAGGAGTTAGATTAAAAACATTTTTAGAGGGCTATACGTTGTAGGAAGGCAATAGGTTGACCAGGGCGACGTTCCATTACAAACCTATTCAGGCTTAGCCCTTGCTTTTAGTACCGATTGTTATTTGCGCATTCACTAAAAAACCTCAGATGTAACAACCTCTACACAACCGCGAAAGCGGCTTTTTTTACAAGTTTGTGCATGTTCAATTGTTAAACTGAAAATTTTCAATGGAAAATAATTCGCAAAAGTCCAAAACAAACGGGGCCCTTCTGGCAGCTCTCATTATTATGACTGGCCTGGCTGGCGTGTCGAGTTACCTGTACTTCGATCAGAAGAAAGTCTCTGAAAATCAAGAGGTGACCATCTCTGAGCGGGTAGAAGAATTGTCGACAACCCGCGTCAAACTGGATTCGATTTCGACCGCTTTGGATGCTAAGATTGCTGAAGTACAAAAGTTGGGTGGCGACGTTTCGGAGCTGGAAAAAATGAAAGTGCAACTGGAGCAGGATAAAGCTTCTTTGCGGAAAGGAAACCGAATCTCTATCGCTAAATACGACGCTAAAATCAAGCAATACGAAGCGTTTCTGGTCGAAAAAGACACGCTCATTGCTAATCTACAGCGTGAAAACGTAACCCTGGCGTCGAATGTTAAAGTACTGGATGAAGAGAATACAGGTCTGAAAACAGAGCGGCAACGCCTGACGGATTCAGTAACGACAGTTGTTTCTCAAAATCAGGAGCTTTCTACTAAAGTTACACGGGCTGCTGCCTTGAAAGCACAAAACGTGAAAGTGTTTGCTGTGAACGCCAAGGGCAAAGTAAAGGAAGACGACTCTTATAAAGCTAAACGGTTAGACAAAATTAAACTGGTTTATACACTGCTTGACAACCCGCTGACCAAAGAAGAGCCTAAAGACGTATTCGTTCGGGTACTTGACCCATCGGGCGCTGTTGTATCTGACATGGCGAATGGATCGGGTACGTTCTCTGTAGACGGTAACGAAACCATTTATACCACAAAGCAAACGGTGAACTACACCAGCAATGGCCAAAATGTTGAGCTGCTGTATACCCGTGGTATTCCCTATAAACCCGGCAAATACACAGTAGAGCTCTATTCGGAAGGTTTCCGGATTGGTTCGGGCGAGTTTGCGGTTCGTTAGAACAAGCATCGATCTCAATAAAAAAGCGCGGTACCCAACGGTATCGCGCTTTTTTATTTGCTTAACTCTATAACAGATGGGCATTTTGAGCCGAAAATAACAAGGTGTATCTATTGCCTTACACCAGCGAAGTAGAGAGTCTCCTGTGGGTCGCTCTGTAAATTGATCCGCAGCAGCTTGCCTTGCTTTTCCATGCCGTTGTCGGTAAAAACCCGATCTGTCTGTAAAGTACCAATGTTCGAATTGGCAATCCGTAATTGAACACCGTTAGCCTGACGGCTCAGGCTGACATTCTCAATTAAACGGCTGGTTTTAACCGGAGAAAGCTTGGTGTAAACCAATGTAACAGTGCTGTCAGATTGAGCTTTTAATTCAGCATAGGGCATTTGCCCGGCCGAAATGGCAACACAGGAAGGATCAAGATAGAAGTTAGTCCGGTAGGTGCCGACTACTTCACTGGCCAACGAGGTTGCATTGGGTTGAATATCACCCTCGTGCTGGCAGGCAGTCAGCGTTCCTAGCAAAGCGCAGAAAAGCAGTCGTTTTTTCATAGTTATTACCTATTTAATTGGGAGACCCAACTGAGTTTGAAAGGGTTGGAGTCTCACTCACTTTTTTTTCGGTCTCCGCTGGCTCTAAATTAACAGCCTCAACCCAGACTTTCATCTCATTCAATGTCATTTGACCAAATTGAGTTGTGAAGGCTACATCAGCCGCATCGCGGCCATAGGCTACCGTAATACGATTGCCCATGGGTTTTGCTTGGGTGGCATCGAACGTAAACCAGCGCCCGTCTACATACGCTTCGAACCAGGCATGAAGATCCATCGGATCGAGCTGATATAAATAACCAACAACCATGCGGGCCGGAATATTCAGCGCCCGGCAAAGTGATATGCCCAGATGCGTAAAGTCCCGACAAACGCCAATCCGGCTGGCGGCCGTATCAACTGCCGATGTACTGGCATTACTGGTTCCATACTGGTACGTTATCGTTTCATTGATCCATTTACGGATTGCTTCCGCCTGGTCGTAGCCTGATTCCACGTTTTCTGTTATCTGGGCGGCCAGATCGCCTAACTGATCCGACTGGCAATACCGACTTGGAAGCGTATAATGCAGCACATCGTCGGGGAGTTCTTCCACTGGCGTATAGGGCGCACCGGGAGCCGTGTCGATGAGGTCGGCTGTTTGTACAGTGGCCGAGAAATGAATCGAAAATGGGCCTTCTGGAGCTACTACCCGTTGGCAGAGGTTCCCATACATGTCGGTAAACTCAGTGATATTGACAGCGGGGGTGATTTGGTATTCCTCCCGCATGATCCACTGACCCGCACCGGATCGGGGGCGAAGCATTAAGATAAGTGGAGTTGGCGTTTCGGCAAAAAAGGATAATTCACAGCCAGCATTGAGTTGCATCTCTAATAGCAGTAAGAATAATGGGGAGTTCGTTTAACATATAGATTAACACACGTTAACGCTGATAGTTAGTAAATTGAGACTCTTTATTTACTCACTTCCTGACAATCACAAACTCCACACGCCTATTTTTCTGGCGTCCATCGTCTGTGTCATTGGGGGCAATGGGTTTTGATTCGCCAAAGCCTTTACTGGCTATCCGGTCGGGTTCAATACCTTTGCTGATGAAATACTCACGGACAGAATCGGCCCGATCCTGCGAAAGTTTGGCGTTTATTTCGTTGGAACCCGTGTTATCCGTATGCCCACGCACTTCAATAACCATTTTCGGGCTCTCATTCAGGGTCGTGACAAGCCGGTCGAGTTCGGGTCCTGACTCCGGCCGAAGTTCAGATTTACCCGTGTCGAAAAAGATGTTGTTCAATCGCACAACGCTTCCGCTTACCAAAGGGATCATGTTCAGTTGTTTACCCGTAATCTCCTGAAACCCTTTGGCTTGTGTCAGGTCAATGTTATCACCTTCGGCAATGAAATCTTTCGCGATAGCCCGCATGGAATATTTCTGCCCATATGGCAACACGATTTTATACTCACCCGTAATGGGGTCGGAGGTAGCTTCGCCCACTTCGGCACCATCAGGCAAGGTTTGATAGATAATGCGAGCCTCCACCGGTTTCCCCGTGGTTTGATTGATAACCTTGCCACTAATAAGTGCAACAGGGTCTGGGCGAGGAGCTTCCGTTTTACCAGCCACATCATCGCCACCGCCACCCAATTTGCCGGGTTGGTTATCGGGCTGACTATCGCTGAGCTTCACCCGAACAATGTCGCCCTTCCCCAGCGTGTTTTTGAACGTGGTCAGATACGCATAATCGCCCGAGGCACTAAGCGTGTAATACGCATCGTACCCATCGGTATTGACCTTTGGCCCGAGGTTAACCGGCTTCGACCAGTGTTTCCATGTTTTGTCTACGCGTTTGCAGACATAGATGTCGTTGCTACCCAATCCGCCCTCCCGATTGCTGGAGAAATACAGCGTAGCACCATCAGGGGCCAAAAAAGGCGTTGTTTCGGTAAATTTCGTATTGACCTCATCGCCAAGGTCCATTGGCTTGGTCCATGACCCATCTTTCTGCCGGAAACTAACATAGATGTCGTCTTCCTTGCTGTTTTTCTTCTCGCTGAATGCCATCAGTAGCACCTTCCCATCCGCTGACATAAAGCCACAGTCAAACTGGCCTTTACTCATGTTGACATAGTTAGGAATGTCTATTTTCTGCGGTGGCGACCAGCCGCCAGGGGTTTTCTTACTCAGCGAAAAACCCCTGGTTTCGTAGGTTCCGTTGTTGTATTGCCCTTTTATGAGCATACTGTTGCCATCAGGCGTGATGCTATACGCGCAATTGTATTCGTCTTTGTTGAGAGGGAAACCCATCCGTCGGGCGGGGCCCCACCTACCACTGGCAGGATCGAATTCCGAATACCAGATATCCTGACTGCCTTTTGTACCGTGTGTATTATTAGGGTGGCTGATCCGGGCAAAGTAGAGCGTCTTCCCATCCGGTGAAATCATCGGATTAATCTCGTTATATTCCGAGTTGACCTGATTACCCAGGTTTTCAACCCCTGGGTTTGCACTAGCCGTCTGGGTCGAGTCTCCCTTGGGTTGCCCGTTTGTAAGCAACGAGATATGCAGTAAAAAACAGGCTACAAAAGTGCCGGAAACATTCATGGATCTAACAAGGAACAGTAAGGTGCTTATAGAAAGAACGTTGGTGTGAGTGGGTTTTGTATGAAACCGATTTTGTTACACCACCCGCAACTTTGCAAAGCTGAGGAGCAGGACTTTTTCGCCTGCGTTCTCAAAAGCAATCGTCGCTTTTCGTTCAGTTCCATTTACATCTACAGCTTTAACCGTGCCAAAACCAAACTTGGCGTGCTCAACGCGCTGGCCAGCCGCCAGCTCGGCTGTGCTGCTTGGCGCAAAATCGGCCGAAGGTGTATGCGATACCAGCGGCTGTGGCGCTTGCGAACGAGCTGTTTTCTGCGCCAGCGACCGAACGAAGCTCATCGAGCCGGTTGATGTGCTTTCGCTCCGATCCCGTTCCGGACGGTCAAAATCCATCCGGCTGGGGGCCGATCGCTGTTTGGCCATCTTCAGGTATTGCTGGTCCATTTCCATCAAAAAGCGGCTGGGTTCGCACATCTTCAGACGACCATAATGGTAGCGCGTTTCGGCATACGACATCGTCAGGCGCTTTTCGGCACGCGTGACGGCTACGTAAAAAAGGCGCCGTTCTTCTTCCAGGTCGTTGCGGCTTTCGAGCATCATCTGACTTGGAAACAGGTCTTCCTCCAGGCCAACAATGTGTACATTCTTGAATTCCAGGCCCTTTGCTGCGTGGATGGTCATCAGAGTCACCTTGTCGTTGTCGCCGTCGTCTTCTTTTTCGTCGGCTGTGGTAAGCAGCGATACCGACTGTAGGAACGCGCTCAGGCTCTTTTCTTCATTGTCGGGGTTATCGACAAATTCCTTGATCGCGTTCAGCAATTCCTGTACGTTCTCGTAACGAGCCAGACCTTCAACGGTCTTATCGTCGTACAGCTCTTTGAGTAGGCCCGACGCTTTGGCAATGTGCGAAGCTACTTCGAACGCATCTTTCTGATCGAGCAGGAGTTTGAAGCTCTTGATCAGATCGGCAAACGCTTCAATGGCAATCGCCGACCGACCGGCCACATGCTTTGATATCTCGGCAACAATCTCCCAGATCGAGTCCTGTTTTTCGGCCGCAATCACGCTAAGCTTGGCAATGGTCGTATCGCCAATGCCTCGTTTGGGTAAGTTAATGATCCGCTTGAACGCTTCTTCGTCCTGTTGGTTGACCGTAAAGCGCAGGTACGCGATCAAATCCTTGATTTCTTTCCGCTGGTAGAACGACAGGCCGCCAATGATGCGATACTTGATGCTCACCTTGCGTAAGGCTTCTTCAAAAGCCCGCGACTGTGCGTTGGTTCGGTAGAGAATGGCAAAGTCGTTATTGACCAGCGAACCGTTCATTTTCGCTTCAAAGATGGACGAAGCTACCAGCCGACCTTCTTCATTGTCGGATGAGGCTTTAATAACATCAATCAGCGTACCGTCTTCATTGTCGGTGAAAACGTGTTTTTCTAGCTGATTTTTGTTCCGGGAAATAATGGAGTTAGCTGCCTGAACAATCGTTTTGGTAGACCGGTAATTCTGCTCCAGCTTAACGATCTTGACGTTTTCTTTGCCGTAATCACGCTGGAAGTTGAGGATGTTTTCGATGTTAGCCCCCCGGAACGCGTAAATGCTTTGCGCATCGTCGCCCACGATACAGATGTTCTGGTGAACAGCGGCCAGTTTGCGGGTGATGAGGTACTGAGAGACGTTCGTATCCTGAAACTCATCGACCATTACGTGCTGAAACTTGTGCTGGTATTTGTTCAGAATATCCAGATGATCGCGGAACAGCACGTTCGTATTGAACAGCAGATCATCGAAGTCCATGGCATTGGCTGCAAAGCAACGTACCGCATACTGTTTGTAAATCCGGCCAATATGGGGCATTCGGGCTGCCTCGTCATCCGCCAGAATAACCGCATTGTTCAGGTAATCTTCCGGGCCGATGAGCCGGTTTTTCGCACCGGAAATACGGCTAAAAACACTGTTAACACGATATACTTTATCATCGAGCCCCATTTCTTTAACGATACTACGCAGCAGCGACTTGGAGTCGTCGGTGTCGTAGATCGAAAAGTTGCTTGTATAGCCAATAGCCTTGGCTTCGATCCGTAAAATCTTGGCAAACACCGAGTGAAAGGTACCCATCCAGATGTTACGGGCTTCCGTACCGACAACTTTCTCGATACGACTCCGCATTTCGCCAGCCGCTTTGTTGGTAAACGTCAGCGACAGAATACGGAACGGGTCAACTCCGGTTTCAATCAGGTGGGCAATCCGGTAAGTCAGTACGCGGGTTTTCCCCGAACCGGCCCCGGCTATAATCATTAGCGGGCCGCTGCCGTGCATAACGGCCTCCCGCTGAGGGTCATTTAATCCAGAAATATAATCAACCATTCCGCTCATTTCTCTTCCTTCTATAACAAGTAAAAGTAAGAAAAAATTTTGTCGGGGCCGTCAGGAAGACGACCAATACTCAGACCATCGGCCCCATATCAACGCCCATCAGATCGGATACCGACGAAGGCGTGGCGACTCCACCATCGCCTTTGCGGTAACGGAACCACTCGCGGCTCTTATAATTGTAAACAAAGCCTTCAAGAATGCCGTAATCATCCTCTTCAATTAATCGGATAATTTTCTTTAAGTCATGACCAGACGTTCTGGGTTGTGCTACTTCTATAATAATTCGGGTTAACTGCGCTTCATTATCGAACAATAGTACGTCGGGTACTTGATGGCCGGGTCCCTCACCCAAGGGAGTTTCTGGCAACGGTTCCAGCAAAATAGCCCTCTCACGGTAGAATAAAATGCCTAAGCCGACCGTCAATTTACTGATTACCCGCTGGTGGTCGAGAGGTGAATTGGTGCCATCGTCTTCCTGCACCAGAAAAGGCGAATTATAGTTTTGCTCATACATGGCCATTAGACGAATTTGTCTCTCTAAGTTACAGAAAAACAGCGCGTAAGCAGAGAACTGGCGAAAACGTTTAAAATTTCTCAATTATTGTGCAACGTTCTCAATTTTCCCGTTTCTTTCTGTCGTTAACAAACTAAATTACCGAAGACGCTGAACCTGTTGGAATCGAACCGAAACGTGGGGCCGTCATACCCGGACCGTCATGCCGACCTCGTCAAACGCTGCCAACAGGGTGAGCGACGAGCGCAGTATGACTTGTATCAACAATACGTTAAGGCAATGTATAACGTTTGTCTGCGAATTGTAAACCACGAAGCTGAGGCCGAAGATGTGCTACAGGAGGCTTTCGTGGATGCCTTCAGTCATATTAATTCGTTTCGGGGGCAAAGTACCTTTGGCGCGTGGTTAAAACAGATTGTTGTGCACCGGGCCATCAACCACCTGCGTAGTAGACGATTAGAGCTGGTGGATATTGAGTCGCACCGGCTGGGTGAAGATGACGGCCTCGACTATGCCGATACGGAGCCTTATGACGAAGAAACTACCCAACTGGAGGTTGAGCGCGTTAAGCAGGCCATGCAGCAACTACCAGAGGGCTACCGAGTAGTATTGTCATTATACTTATTTGAAGGCTATGATCATGAAGAAATCGGTAATGTCCTCAACATAAGTGAAACCACATCGCGGACACAATATTTACGGGGCAAAAAACGATTACTGGAATTGTTGTAAGTTCTGTGTGAAGGACAGCAAAAGAAGAGTACAACTAACAAATACGAACGACGAATCAACAGATTCGACACCATAAAGATGAAAAAAGATAATCTTGAACGCTTCGTCCGTGATAACCGCGAAGCCTTTGACGACAAGGAGCCACCCAACAATTTGTGGCAACGACTAGAAAATGGGCTGGATAAACAGCAAACGAACCGGGAATCGCCGTTTACCCAGATTCATAAAACCTCCGACCAGACTCTATCAGCCGATGGGAAAGGATCGCGGGCAGGCGGGCGGCAGATTGGCTGGCCTTCGCTCGATTGGCGCGTGGCGGCATCCATTGCTGTACTTCTGCTGGCTGGTGCTTTTATGTACATGAATCAACAGTATGGCGTTACGCACCAACCCGATGTGGTAGCCGCCAGCCCCATGTACGCCAAAGAAGTCGTACAATACACTCGATTGATTGATGATAAGCGGGCTGAACTGAAACAGATGACGGAAGATAATCCGGCGCTCTATCAGGAATTTGCGACCGACCTTGTGCGGCTCGAAAAGTCATATAAATCGTTAAAAGCCGATTTGCCTCAAAACCCGAATCAGGAAATGCTCATTCAGGCCATGATACAGAATTTGCAACTCCAGATTAACCTGCTCAATGAACAGCTGCGCGTTATTCAGCGCATTAAACAACAAACTCATGAAAATCCTGTGTAGTCTATTGTTGTGCCTGCTACCAATGCTTACCTGGGCCGAAGAGCAAGTAGGACTTAGCACAATTGAAAAAAAGAAGACCATTATCAAATTGTTCGATGTGAACAGTAGCGATAATTTATTGATCGACAACCAGTTCGGCCAAGTATCGGTTGGCTTGTGGGACAAAAGTGAAATCCGTGTTCAGATTACGATCATTGCCAATTCTGATTCCGACGAACGTGTTCAGAAATTCCTGGATGCGGTCTCAATTGAAGAAAAACGTACGGGCAATCAAATCATGGTTCGTACGAACTTTAGCCAGAACACCGTCTCCAACTGGAGCTTTGGGAAGTGGAAAGACGGTGGGGAGCGCAATTTTGTTAAAATCAATTACGAAGTAATGATGCCCCGACAGAATGCGTTAAGCGTGCGAAACAAGTTTGGCAACACGAACATCCCGGCGTTTCAGGCTCCCTTAACGGTCTATAGCCGATACGGTAACTTCAGTGCCGATGACCTGACCAGTCGTCAGAACGATATTGATGTAGCCTATGGCAAAGCCGATATCGGCAACTTTGGGCAAGGAAAGGTGGACATGGCGTATGGCGATCTCGAACTTTCCCGGGCCAATGTGCTGGTATTGACCAATAAATTTGGTAAAATGAGCATTGGTAACGTAGGAAAACTGGACGCCGATATCAATTATTCGGGGGCCAAAATTGGTACACTACGCGAATCCGGAAAGATCAAAATCGAGTTTTCGAGTGGATTCCGAATAGATCAATTGCCCAAAACAGCCGAAAATTTGAGCATTCAGGCCGCTTATTCGTCTATTGGCTTACCGCTCGACAACGATAACGACTGCGACTTCGACGTAACCGTAAGTTATGGCAATTTTAACTACGGATCAGGCTCAACCATGCACTTTACTTCGCAGCCGAGTGACAATGATAATCACCGCGGCCCACGACTCACCAAGCAATATATTGGCAAAGTCGGAAGCGGCTCCGGCACCAAAGTACGCGTCGTATCGAAATTCGGGAATGTGAGTTTCAGGTAATTTCTCAACCCGTATTTAGGTGATTCTTCTGATTTTGCTTTAGCTGAAAACTGACTGGTAAAATCGTAGTTGATCAAAAAATCACCTGAGTTCCGGTTCAGATAACTTCTCGATTACCGCTTTATGTTGTGGATACGCGCGCAGGAGCTTCGCCTGACTAGCTATCTCGAAATCCGTAAAGTCGAAGCCGGGTGCTACGGTGCAGCCGACCAACGAAAAGTCGGTGCCCAGCGCTGGCTTTGAGCCAAACCAGCAGCCCGCTGGCACAACCGCCTGAAATACCTCGCCCTGTTCCGGGTTGTTACCCAGCCGAATAATGGTTAATTCACCGGCTGGCGTGATGACAAAAATCTCGAGCGCACCGCCAGCGTAGAAATGCCAGATTTCGTCGGACGCAATCCGGTGAAGGGCTGAAATGTGATGACTTTCGAGCAGGAAATAAATCGCGGTGCCAAACGAACGTGCCCCATCGAACCGATCCGGCAACCCTATTTTCGGAATCAGCTCGGCAGCTCGGTATGTTTCGGCAAAGTAACCACCCTCAGGGTGCGGCTGCATGGCAAACTTGTCGACGTAATAAGCAGCGGTCATGATTAGTTTTGAATGATCGAGTGATTGAATAAATAAGGGTCTTTATTCAATCACTCGATCATTCAACATTATAGTTTACTGCGCAGCTTTCACTACGGTCAGGAAATCGCGGGATTTGAGGGAAGCTCCGCCAATGAGCCCGCCATCTACGTCGGGCCGCGCGAAGAGTTCTTCGGCATTCTGCGCGTTGGCGCTGCCACCGTACAAAATTGTTGTGTCCTGGGCTACAGAATCACCATATTGGCTGGCGATGTGCTGGCGCAATTCGAAGTGCATATCCTGCGCCTGCGCCGATGAAGCCGTCAGGCCAGTGCCAATCGCCCAGATCGGTTCGTAGGCAATAACAATGTTGGCAAACGAATCGGCCGAAAGGTGAAACAGACTTTCGGTGATCTGGTCTTTTACGAAACCGATGAAATCGCCGTTTTCGCGCAGATCGCGAGATTCACCGCAGCAGAAGATAGGCTTCAGGCCATTCTCAAGAGCTACGTTTACTTTCTCAGCCAGTTGTGCGTTCGTTTCGTTGAAATATTGCCGGCGTTCGCTGTGGCCGATGATAACATACTCAACACCAATGGATTGAAGCATAGGCGCCGAAATCTCGCCAGTGTAGGCTCCGGATGCTTTCTCGTGGCAGTTTTGTGCACCCAGTGCAATTTTGCCGCCAACTGGTACGTATTGCCGTGCAGTAGCCAGGTATAAAGACGGAGGACATAAAACGACTTCCACATCGCCCGTGACCTCATCTTTCACCATGTTGATTACTTCCGATAGCAATGCTTTCGCTTCTTCGGATGTCTTATTCATTTTCCAGTTGCCGGCAACGATTTTCTTACGCATAGATAATTAATAATGAGGTCAAAATCAGATTCTTAAACCCAAGTGTACTATTACTTCACAGGTATTTTTGGGCGAAATTAGGGCTTTTCAGTCGAACACCTTGCCCAACAGACACTAAATTTTGATTACCTATCAATAAGTATAAACCGCTATCTGAAGAAAGCATAAACTAACTTTATGGTTATTGTGTTATTCGGATAAAAAAATGAGTAATTTTAATGTAACAAATCTACTGTATGAAAACGCTGGCATTGATAATCGGGCTATTAGGCATCTGTGCCGTTGCCTGGGGAGATGATCAAGAGCGCCGAGCCGCCAAGGCAAAGGATCGTACACCTGATAAGGAGCGTTATGGCTTTTTTATTGCTGATAATCGTTCCTGGACGCGGATTCCGTTTCAGCTCCATTCGAACCTGATCATTGTGCCGGTTAGTATCAATGGATCGGATACCCTTAAGTTTATTCTGGATACGGGCGTTAGCAATACCATTATTACCGATCCCAGCGCTTTTCGTAAAAAACCGCTTACCCTGACACGCAAGGTTAAAATCAGTGGGGCGGGAGAGGGGGGAAGCCTGACTGCGTCTATCGCTATCGACAACACATTGATGATGGGCGGCCTACGGGCAGCACACCATAATCTGGTTATTCTGGATGAAGACATTTTACGGTTATCGGAGTATGTAGGGACACCCGTTCATGGCATTTTTGGCTATGAAGTCTTTGCGAACTTCGTTGTAAACGTAGATTTCCAACGGCGCGAAATTACGTTGATGAAACCCGAAAAATACAGTTATAAGAAGCGTAAAGGCGACCGGTATCCGATTACCATTCAGGATACAAAAGCCTATACGGATGCGCTATCCGTATTTGATGGGGAAAAGAGTCTGCCGCTTCGGGTTGTGCTGGATACAGGTGCCGGGCATGCGCTGCTACTTGATCGATCGCGGAGTTCGGCCTCAATGCCAATGCCCGTCAAAAGTATTCGGGCCCAGTTGGGACGGGGGCTTAACGGCGTCATCAATGGAGTGATGGGGCGTATTCAGAAAGTCCGGTTTGGGCGCTACGAGCTGGATAACATCCTGGCGTCGTTTCCGGATAGTCTCGGATTTGGCATGAAATTGGTCGATATGCCCGAGCGGCAGGGAAACGTAGGCTGTGAGTTGCTCCGCCGTTTTAATGTCACGTTCAATTATCCGGATCGTTATATCGTCATGAAGCCCATTAAACGGCTCCTGAAAGAAACGTTTGAGCATGACATGAGTGGCATGGAACTACGAGCCAAAGGTGAACAATTTCGTAATTATTACGTCGATAAAGTCGTGGCTGGTTCCCCCGCCGATCTGGCTGGTTTAGTAGAGGGCGACGAAGTGTTGTTTGTCAATAGTAACTCGGCTAATGAATTGACCGTTAGTGATATCTATAAAATACTTCAGAAGGGGGAAGGAAAAGAAGTGTCGATTCTGGTTCGGCGTAATGGCCAGATTATTATCACGAGTTTTGTGCTTAAACGATTGATTTGACGGAATGCGGACAGGATGTCGGAAGGCCGCACCATTGCATTACACTAAGTCAATCCATGCGTTCTAGTTTAAATCGGAACGTAGTGCCCCGATCTACTTTGCTCATCACTGAAATCTTGGCTTTGTGGGCGTTCAGAATATGTTTGACGATCGCCAGACCAAGGCCTGTTCCACCCCGATCTTTGGAGCGGCTTTTTTCAACCCGGTAAAAGCGTTCAAAGATGCGGCTCAAATGTTCAGGTGGAATACCGGGCCCATCATCGCGAATGGATACGAGTATAGATTTTTTATCATCTTCGAAATTGACCTGCACGCGGCCATTTTCATTGCCGTATTTTACTGCGTTTTCAATCAGGTTCGTCATCACCTGTGTGATACGTTGCGCATCGGCTTTTACCCAAACGGGTCCGGCATGAGAGCTTTTTAGCTGGAGCGACGTATTTTTTGCATGCGCAATTTTCTCTAGTTGTTCAAAGATATCCTGCGTAACATGCGTCAGGTCAACCCGTTCGAAGTTCATGCGCACTTCTCCCGTTTCCAGCTGCGAAAGAGCGACCAGGTCTTTAACCAGCGCATCGAGGCCGTCGAGGCTTCTGGCAGCTTTCGCCAGGAATTTGTCCCGCACCTTCTCATCATCCACGGCCCCGTCGATCAGGGTATGAATAAAACCCTGAGCGGCAAAGATCGGCGTCTTCAGCTCGTGCGACACATCAGCCAGAAACTCCCGCCGGAAGAGTTCCAACCGCTTTAGTTCGTCAATTTCCTTTTGCTTCCGGGCGACATAGACAAAAATCTCATCGTTCAGCTTCTTGAATGGATTCGTATTCTTGATAATTGACTTTCGAGAGATATTAAAGTCGCGAATTTTCAGTTTATGAATGGTTTTATACATCTTATTTACCTCCCGAAAGACGAGAAGTTCAATCGCGTAGAAAACCAGAAAAAAAGAGATAACAAACGATGAGATACCCACCACAAAGAGCATGGTGCTGGTAACGCCTTCCACAAACGTCAGAAACGCCAGTGTTAACGCCGAAATCAGGCAGGCCAGTAAAAGCGCAATTAAGCGGGGACTTAGGGACATAGGGTAAAGTTAAGTAGTTTCCGGTTTGTCGTTTACGGTTGGCCAAGACGTAATTACTCGTGCGCTAGCCAACCATAAACGACAAACCGGAAACCATAAACTTCATTTATTCGGGCTGGTCGGTAAACATATACCCAACGCCCTTCAGGGTACGAATGTGGGTATCGCCGATTTTTTCGCGGAGCTTACGGATGTGAACATCTACCGTGCGTTCGAGAACATAAATGTCGGCACCCCAGATTTTTTGGAGCAACTCCTCCCGACTGCAAACTTTGTTCGGGTGCTGAGCCAGAAAGAATAGTAGTTCAAACTCCTTCTTCGGTAAAATCACCGACTTGTCATTCTGACTTACAGAATAGTTTTTACGGTTGATCAGCAGATCGGCAATGGCAATCTGTTCGCCGGGGTCTGCTTTCTGCGCTTCGCGCCGGAATAGGGCGTTAATACGGCTCATCAGGGCGCGGGGCTTGATGGGCTTGGTAATGTAGTCGTCGGCACCCACGTCGAAAGCTGCCACTTCGGAGTATTCTTCCGAGCGGGCGGTCAAATAAAGGATGAACGTCTGGCGCAATTCGGGTATATTACGCAGCTGCCGTCCGGCTTCGATGCCGTCCATATGAGGCATCATAATATCGAGCAGAACTAATTCGGGCATATACGTCTTGGCAATTTCAACGGCTTTTCGGCCGTCAGTTGCGGTACGGACGTCATAGCCCTCCTTGTCTAGATTGTATTCGAGCATCTCCACAATATCGGCGTCGTCGTCAACGACTAAAACGCGGTGCAGAGGTTGAGCAGCCTTGGCAGCACTCATACGGAACTGGTTTGATAAGAATGGTTTACCTTGGTAAAAGGTTACCGAATGATCGGTAGCCCGAAGTTACGTGGCTTATCTACAACGTTACGAATCAGGAATGCATACTTAACAAAAACTTAACACCTCCGAACGGTATATTTTTGCCGATCACTACGTGAAAATGAGTTTGTTATTCCTGGTATGAGACGGCTATTGTCGTGAATAAATACGAAATTTGTGGGTTGGTTACATCAGCCCACAAACCAAAATTACCAAAAATAACGTCTATAATTTGCGCTTGTCTCTACTTATATTATGAATATTCGCTCTCGGGAAATTGAACTCCCTGCCTACGCAAAATTAATCTGCGTGCTGCTCTCTCTTGTCGTTATTGTTTACGGTCTGCATGTATTGCAAGGGTTGTTGATTCCATTGGTTTTTGCCATTTTATTTGCTGTTTTACTATTTCCGCTGGCTAACCGGCTCGAAAACTGGCGTGTGCCCAGAGTACTGGCCATTGTTTTGTGTCTGGTGTTGACGCTGGGCGTTTTGACCGCCTTGTTCTGGGGTATTTCGGTTCAGATCAGTAACTTTTCGGAAGTGGTTCCAAAGTTTATTGAAAAGGGTACCGCCTATATAAACAGCTTGCGAACTTTTGCGGATGAAAAGCTCAATATTGATCGGCAACGGCAGGTGTCGGAGATTCAAAAGTATCTGAATCAGGCCCTGGCTGAGGGAGGCACTATTCTCACAACAACCTTACTGGCTACTACCAGCATTATCACGAATCTTTTCCTGATTCTACTATTTGCTTTCTTTTTCCTGCTTTACCGCGACTTCTTTCGGTCTTTTTTCTACAAAGTATTCGAAGATACCCGCCGGTCGAAAATTGATGACGTAATGAGTCGGATTTATGAGGTAGTGAAAGATTACCTGGCGGGTCTGGTGCTGGTCATTCTTATTATTGGTACCCTCATGACGGTCGGGTTACTTATTCTTGGCGTTGATTACGCGGTGTTTTTTGGTTTCTTCGGGGCCTGTCTGGTGCTTATTCCTTATTTTGGTATCTCGATGGGGTCATTGCTGCCAGCCGCCTATACGCTCGTCACGCAGGACAACCCAATTAAAGCGTTGGGTGTTATTGGGGTTTTTTTGTTTGTGCAGACCCTCGAAGGAAATTTTATCACCCCATATATCGTCGGTTCGAAAGTCAGTATCAACCCACTGGCGGCCATCGTTGTCCTGATCTTATGGGAAAACGTTTGGGGCCTGCCTGGGCTTGTGTTAGCCTTACCCATGACGGCAATTATAAAGGTTGTATTCGACTCGGTCGAAGCGCTTAAACCCTACGGGTTTCTTATCGGCGAAGCTGAGAAACCACGTCCACCCATTAAAAACTTCCAGGAACTTGCCGAACAACTACCCAAACGAGCCAAAAAAGTCGGTAAAGTCGAAGAGAAGAATTAAAGAGTGAATGAGCCTCCTGTTGAACCGCTCTTTCACTCATTCACTCTATCGCTCTTTAAAAATTCAGCGGATCAAGATTTTTAAAATGCCCGTTCATCCGAATGCGTTGTTTAGTCCGTTCCATATCCGATACCACCGGCAATACCTTGTTAAGGTGCTGAATCAGGAAAAGCTGGCGTTCGGCTTCGGTTTCGAGAGTCAAAAGCTCATACTCCTGTTCAATGGATAGGCCAACTTTGTGGGCTACCCGATAGGAGAGGTTTTCGGTCGAAGGGCCGTAATCGGTTTCAATCTGCAGCAGTTCATAAAGGCGCTCCAACCGCTCGATCAGGGCCGAAGAATGGGCACTGAAACTATCTCCTGACTCGATTAATTCGACTTCGCCACCTGCATAGAGCTTGCCAGACAAGGGATTTTCGAAATTCACCAGTCTGAAAACCCCCAGTCCTTTCGATTTAATATCCATCCGGCCATCTGGATAGCGTTTATGCAGCGTTGTCACATGCATTTCAGTACCATAGCCGGGTAATTTGTTATTCAAAAAAGCGGGTATGCCAAAGGTCTTTTCTTCCTCCAGACATTCGTCGATGAGCTGGCGGTAGCGTGGTTCGAAAATATGCAGATTCAAATCCTCGCCGGGATAAACGATCAGATTAAGCGGGAACAGCGAAAGCGTCTTTTCCATAGAGCTGAAAAGATACAGGTTTTTGCGAAAAATAGTCTCTTTTGCAATCTCTAAAGCGATAGGTGATCCGAAAAAATACGGTCAGACTCCACAAAACGCACCTGTCTGGCTCGTGCATCGGCATAAATTGGCTCGGCCAGATGACCTAGACCTGTCACATCCGACATGCAGTCGGTCACAACAACGATTTTCGCCACCAGTTCGGGGGCCACATCCAGAAGTTGCTTAAGGCTGTTGGCTACGCAGTGCGACTTGGCCTCGCCCATCAGGTAAACGCTATCGAAACGGGCTAAATCGGCAATAAGATCTGTGTTGAGTTGCGTTTCGGGAACGGCCGGATCGGGTACCTGGGCCCTAAAAATGCCAAAATGTTCGGTCAGCGGATACAACCCTTTTTGTACGGCCAAATAATCGAGATCCCGTTGCCGGGACCAGCCCTTTAGCGCATCAAGCAGGGTATCGTGCAGGGATGCACCGCGAGAGCCAATCAAACAATGTTCGGGCCAGATAAAATGCGTAAACTGACCATCAGCTTCAAGGGCATGGATGTATTCACGAGCTTTATCTGCCGAAAAACGGGGTTTCCAGTGTCCAGTATCCACATCGGCGGCCGTAATCGGAGTAAATGGGGCCGGGTGTTTCCCATCAGCATCATGCCAGAAGAGTGGGTGGGCAATGTCCAGCACATGATGCGTATCCAGCGTAACCACGATATGGTCAATCAGGTGAGCGTGTTTCCGAATCAGCCCCGCCATACGCTCAACATCCTGCTCGGCCCCCGGCACAAACAAGGCGCCGTCTGGATGGCAGAAATCAAATTGTGTATCGATTATCAGAAAAGCATTCTTCATAAACTCCGCTGCTCAGTTTTACCCAACAAGAAACGTGGGTAGGTTATTCGGTGCCAAAATTGCAAATCCACCGGTGAAAGTAAAGGGGAATAGTTAGAAATAAGCGAAACTCCGGTCGGCTTTCTCAGTCAATTAACCCGCGCTTGCCCCTTTTTCGTTACTTTGATGTATGAACTATAATGAACTTCAATTGCGCCTGTCGCCTGATTACACCGACATCCTGACGGCCGAGCTGGCTGAGCTTGGTTATGAGTCATTTGTAGAAACCGATGAGGGACTGAACGCTTATATTATCGAGCCTGATTTCAATGAGCAGGCCCTACAGGAATTGATTGCTAAATACGCTGCGCAGACAGCAATAGCCTATGAAGTCAATTCGTTAGAAAAACGGAACTGGAATGCCGAATGGGAGAGGGATTATGAGCCGATAGAAGTTGCCGACCAGGTCCGAGTCCGGGCGTCCTTCCATGAGTCGGATGCCCGGTTTCGTTACGACATTGTTATTAACCCGAAGATGTCGTTCGGAACGGGCCACCACGAAACGACAGCCATGATGATGGAGCAGCAGCTTAGTCTGGATTTTTCGGGTAAAACAGTTCTCGACGTGGGCAGCGGAACCGGTATTCTGGCGGTTTTGGCCGCGAAGATGGGGGCTGAAAAAGTGCTGGCGTTCGATATTGAGGAATGGGCCGTTGAAAACGCCCGCGAAAATGCCGAACTGAACGACTGTCCGCAAGTTGGGGTATTCATGGGTACAATTGCCGATGTTGATCCGACCAGCCGGTATGAGATTATACTAGCCAACATTAACCGAAACGTATTGCTGGCCGAAATTGCTACCTATACCAAGTTGCTAACCGAAAACGGGCATCTGGTAGTCAGTGGCTTCTATGACCACGATGCCGCTGATATTGAACAGAAAGCTGTTGCGGCTGGATTGGTCATGGCTAATCGGCTGACAACAAACCAATGGACGTCTTTATCATTTTACAAACTCTGACAGGAACACGGAGCAAACGAACGTATTTCCTGCCCGCTATCGACTAGATATGAATCGCATACAGTACAGCCTGATCATAACGCTCCTCACCTTAACCACCGCCTTGGGTCAGGCGGTGCGGCTTTCCGATAAACCGGATCAGTTTATGGCCGAGGTGCAAAAGTTGATGGCTACGGGTGGACCCGCAGCCGTTCGGGCCGGGACAGATCTACAGTCGCTCTGGTCGGAAAGTAAGTTGTCGGCACCGCAACAGGAGCGTGTGATGGCACTCAGCCGGAAAATGAACCAGAAGCGGCTTCCGGCGGCTACTCATTTTGTGCCGTTTTATGAAGCACTTTACCAGGCCGCCAATGCCCCGCAGGCCGGACCGGCTACCGTTGACGGTATTTTAACAATCGCCGAAAAGCTCTTTGACGCCAATGATCCTAAGGTGTTTGCTCGCAGTCTGGAAACGGCCCGGCGGTTTATGGAACGGCGCGAACTGTATGCCAGTACCTACAATAAGCTCTACGCACTGGGCGGTACCTACCAGTTTCGGTATGTAGACGGCCTGCAACCCGTGCAGCCGGGAGCTGTTCAAACACCCGCCGACTCAATCGCAGCCGTTAAAGCAGCCATTGAGCGCTCTCGGTTTGATGGTTGGGATACACCTGCTTCAACCGACTCGACACAGCCCCGTCAGCTTGGCCCTCAATACATTCCGCAGCGTCGGCCAATGCCCGCCGTCGTCGGGGTGGTACTCAGCCTGAAAGACGTTTCGCTGGCCATCAGGGCCAATGGCGATTCTGCCGTTCTGGCTAATACTAGCGGTAATCTGATGCTTAAAGAGGGCATTTTAGTTGGACAGGGAGGGAAGTTTACCTGGGAGACGGCCGGCCGACCCGATATTTTCGTTACCTTAAGCGACTACGCGATGCCGGTTATGACTCCCCGGCTTCAGGCCGACGATGTGACCCTGGCGTATGGCACAAGCAAGCCCGTAAAAGGCGTTTTCGAATATGTCAGTAAGAAGAAAGGCGGGCCTGTAACCTATCCGCGCTTCATGTCGTGGCAAAACGATGTGAAACTGCCCGATCTGGGCCCTGATCTGGAGTATCGGGGTGGTTTGGCTTTGTCGGGCACGCAGATGGTGGGTGCGTCAGCTAGCGGGCAACCTGCTCAAATCATTGTGAAATACAACGGCAAACCGGCCTTTAAGGCGAGCAGTCGCCGGTTTGAGTTTGGCTTGAGTGACACAACAAAGTTTGTCAGCACCAGTTCGGGGGCGGTTCGCCCTGACTCGACCCAGGCCGGGTTGGCGCAGTCGGGTTTTAATACGACACCTGAACCCATCAAAACGACCGGGGCCAGTGCGCGATCCATGATTTCGGCTGCGTCTGCTGCCTTTGTGGGTTATGTCGATACGGATTCGATTTCGCATCCATCAGTGATGTTTCGCTATGACAAGAACCAGCGGATTGCCTGGCTCGACCGCGAACAACGAACGGATTATGCCCGGGTGCCCTATGCCGATTCGTATCACAAGTTTTACATTATGCCCGAAGTGGTGCGCTGGGATTTGCCCCGTCGGAAAGTCGATTTCTATCAGGTGGGTGCCAAGCGTGAAGTACCTGTTCGTTTCGAATCATACGACTACTTTCAACCCCAACGCTATGCCGACCTGACGGTTGATTATGGGTTCCACCCGCTGCAAATCGTCGCGAACTACATCTCGACCAAAAAACAGCAGACCTTCCTGGACGACGATATTGTCCAGTTCGCGAAAAATGTCAATTCAAAATCGTTACGGGGAGCGCTCAACCGCATGGTGCTGGAAGGGTATATTGACCGAGACCCAAATACCTCTCTGATGCGATTGAGCCGGAAAGGGTACCTCTACGTTTTAGCCTACACCCAAAAACGGGATTACGACAACTTCCAGGTACAGTCGCTGTTTGCCTCAAACGACAGCATCAAAAATGCGACCATCAACCTCGACGATAAACTACTGACGATTCGGGGCGTTGAGCGATTTGTTTTGTCTGATTCATTAAAAATAGTCGGTTTCCCATCCGACAAAACCCTGCGGGTGGGGAAAGGCCGGGCCTTTACGCTAAATGGTCAACTGAAAGCGGGAAACCTCCGCTACGCAGGCCGTGATCTTAAATTCGATTACGACAAGTTTGGCATGACCATGAACAAAATTGACTCGATCACTTTCTCGTCGCCGAAACTGGCGGCCCAGGGCAAAGAAGGTGAAATTGGGGGCGACATTAAATACGAGAATCCTGGAACGGTTTACCTGGGTAGTGCCGACAACAAGTCGGGGCGGATTGCGGGTAAGAAAACCACCCAGCGCCTGGTGATGCCCGAGGGAATGACGGTTTATTTTAACCAACCTGTTCGGGGAAATATTCTTTACAATCAGAAAGTCTACTTCAAGATTCCGGCCATTGACAACGACAGTCTGGGAAAAGGGGATATCTCGTTCATCGGCACGTTCTACTCCGATGGTATTTTCCCGCCTTTCAAAGCCGAGCTAAAAACAATGCCCGACAATACCCTTGGTTTCGTGCACAAAGCACCGGCAACGGGCTACCCGGTGTACAGTAGTAAAAAAGGCGCTGCGCCCTCGACGGTTAAATTCACCGGCGAGTTGACCATGGATAAGAGTGGACTTCGGGCGGAGGGCATTCTGAATCACCTGACCGCCAGCCTCAACACCAAGGGTATTCTGTTCATGACTGATTCGCTGCTGGCTTCGGGAGAGAAAGGCGAAATTAAAGAAGGTGTGATCGGGAAAGGCTATTTCCCGCAGGTTCAGCTGAATAACTACAGTTTAAAATGGTGGCCCAAAGCGGATAGCATGGTCATCACGACGCAGAAAAACAACTTCAATTTTTATAATGCTACGACCAACCTCGAAGGTGGATTGGCGCTCCGCTCATCGGGCTTGTTTGGCAACGGAACCTTACGACGGAAAGATTCCGAAGCTATTTCGGGTAGTATCAAGTTCAACAAGGAAGGGTTTATTGCCACAAATGCCCAGTTCAAAATAATCTCGGATAAAGAAACGCCAGGCACCCAAATCGGCAAACCCATTCTGCTGGGCAATGGCATCGACGTCGATTTCAACCAGACGAAAGGAATTGTCGGCTTGGTTATCAATAAAAAGGAAAGCCTGGACGATACAATAAGCGCCAGCATGGAGTTTCCGTTTGCGGCCTACAAAACCAGTATTAACCGGGCGGTATGGAACATAAATGCGAAGACGATTGCCATGAAGGGCGACGTAAAAACATCAACGTTCACCGCTACGGCCGATGAACAGGAAAAGCTGACCTTCAACGGATCGGCTGCCTTGTACGATGTGGAAAAACGCGTGCTCAACATCAGCGGTGTGCCCTATGTTACCTCCGCCGATGCCCGAATTTACCCCGAGAAAGGCCAGTTAACGATCCGTCGAAATGGGGAGATGTTACCGCTGAAAAACGCCCGGCTGGAACTGGATACGATCAGTCTGTTTCACCGTCTGAAAAACGGAAACATTCAGATTCTGTCCCGCACGCGTTTTGCGGGTGATGCAACGTATCAGTTTGCAACGGCTAAAGGTGACACGGCCAGTATTAAAATGGGCAGTTTCGAGCTAAAAGAAGCCCCCGCTGTGGCACCGGCAACCCTGACGGCCGATACAAAGAAAACCCCTAAAAGCCGCCGGAGTAGTAGCAAAACGGCAGCAACTACGACGTATTTTACCGTTGCCCGTGCCGAGGTGGATGAGGACGATAACCTGCAACTGGCGCCGAAAATGCTCTTTAAAGGGGCCATTACCATGCAGGCTCCCGCCCCCGACCTGGCTATGGACGGCTTCATTAAACCAGCCTTGAAAAAGCGGCAGGATCTGGTGGGTGGCTGGATTCCGTTCAAGGAAAAGGTGGAGGAACGGCTGGAAGTAAAAGTTGATAAGAACTTAAAGAACGAAGGTGGGCAACCGTTGGTGGCGGGTATCCATTTCCGGCTGGGTGGCGCGGGTCTTTATCCAACGTTCTTGTCGCCAAAAGAAGATTCGAAAGACGACGACCTGTTTACGGCAACGGGCATTATGCGGTATGACGAAAAGGATAAGGTGTACCGGATCGCGTCGAAAGGCAGTGATCTCGCTGCTGGAGAACCCGTGGCTGCGGCTACTACTACGGTGGATAGCGTTAAGACTAGCCCGGTCAAAACGGATAGCACGAAAGCCGACAGTACAAAAACCGATATCGCCGTTGCGGTTGTTGAGGAAGAGGTTGAAAACGCGTTCACGTTCAACGATGCTCGTGGTCTTATGACGTTTAAGGGTAAGTTAAACCTGCTGAATGCTGCTCCACATGAGTACTTGCTGGCATCCGGATCAGCGCGGGTGAACATAGATAGTAGCCAGTATCGGTTCAATACGTTGCTGGCGTTTGCTTTTCCCGTACCGGATCCAATTAATGGGCTCATTTCGGATAAACTAGTCAAAGCGAATCTGGAAGAGAAAAATGACGAAGCTGCCGACGATGACCTGAACCGATTATCGGATAAACTACTGCCGCTAATTGGGCAGCAGGCGGTGGATGCCTACCGGGTCAAGGCTCAAAATCAGCACGCACCGCTCAATCAGGCATCCCCGAAACTGAACGCCATGCTGGTGCTGGCAAATGCCAACCTGCGCTGGTCTACGAAATACAATGCGTTCTACAGCACGGGTCGGTTAGGCGTCTCGAACATGATGGCGACGGACATAAACGCTCAGATGGATGGTTTTATCGAAATTCGGAAAGGGGCCAACGGCGATGAAGCGAGCATTTACCTGGAAGCATCGCCGGATGTGTGGGTATTCTATGATTACAAACCGGGCAGCACGCCAACGGCGCTTGGGCAATTAGCCATTGTAACTTCAGAGCAGGAGATCAATGACCGGTTGTTGGCTGGTTCAAAGAACTCGTCAAAAGCCACGCTTGACGTCGTTGCGGCCACGGCGGATGAGAAAGCTCTTTTTGTGGATCGTTATCTGGACCAGTATAAGACGAAAGCCAAAGCGGCTCCCAAGCCTAAGCCACAGCCGGGCCAAAAAGTGGTGAAGGAGGAGAAAAAGAAAGACGAGAAGAAAAAAGACAAAGAAGCCGAGAAAGAAGGGTTTTAACGGTTAAATCAGGTTGACCCCTTTTCGGTCAGATTGGAAGGTTTATTCTGTTATTCCGAAGCCAGAGGGAATCTTCAAATGGGGTGATTTATATTACCCGAAGATGCCTCCTGGCGTCGTAATAATACACACGGGACTCGG
This sequence comes from Spirosoma horti, assembly GCF_054776595.1. Lineage (NCBI taxonomy): Bacteria > Pseudomonadati > Bacteroidota > Cytophagia > Cytophagales > Cytophagaceae > Spirosoma > Spirosoma horti. The sequence goes on along the minus strand of NZ_BAAHBQ010000004.1, from coordinate 715,916 downwards.
AAAAGGCTCTTTTTTTAGCAGATTCTCTGTTTATTTGTCAACGGACCATAACCAGTACGACTAACCGTTTACGTGAGAGCCCTATGGCGCGATTTGCGCACCCATCTTCGCACCGACTTCCGACCTGACCTTTACGCAGCCACGGCTCTTTGGGTGGCCTTTCTTCTCGCAGTCAATTATTACGTTGATCTCGAAGATGCGTATATCGACTCGCATCAAGGGAAACCCATCTGGCCATTTCTGTACTTTTGCCTATATGCTACGGCCTATTATGGTAGCGTTTGGCTCTGGACACATTTTCACCACCGGCCCGACATCTGGCGCAACCGGGCGTTCTGGCTCCGGAGTGGAACGGCCTTGGTTTGTTACGCTGTCTACGCCGGTTTTTATGCCCATAGCTACTGGAGCCGACAGTTGTTTGATGGGCAGATCTATGTATTTGCCTACTACTGTCTGCATAATTTACAGTCGGTACTGACCATTGTCTTGCCGCTTTTTTTATTCTATAAATTCCTGGACCCCTATCCAAGCGCTTTCTACGGTATGACTCCGAAGCGAAAAGGATTGGTGCTCTATGCCATTCTGCTGGGACTAATGATCCCGCTAATCACGCTGGCGTCGTTTCAGGCTGACTTTCTCCAGGCATACCCAACCTACCGTGATACAAACGCCAACGAGTTTTTTGGTGTGCCGGAATGGGTAACGGCGCTCGCTTACGAACTGTGTTACGGCTGGGATTTTGTGCCTACAGAATTGCTCTTCCGGGGCTTTCTCGTGATCGGTATGAGTCAGGTATTGGGCCGTGGGGCCGTGCTGCCAATGGTTGTCTGGTACTGCACCGTTCATTTCGGTCGCCCGTTAGGCGAAGCCGTTTCTTCGCTGTTTGGTGGGTATTTACTGGGCGTTCTTGCCTTAAGTACCCGTAGCATCTGGGGCGGGCTTCTCATTCATATTGGCATTGCCTGGGGTATGGAAATTGCGGCATTTCTGCAGGGTACAAGTCGGTGAGACTATCCCTTAAACTATTGAACCATGAATTCCAGAAAGACCTCCGCTCCGCCCGTCATTCCACCCGGTAAAAAATTTGATGCCATTGTTGTTGGTTCGGGGATTAGCGGTGGCTGGTCGGCAAAGGAGTTATGCGAAAAAGGCCTGAATGTACTAATGCTGGAGCGTGGTCGGATGATTGAACACGTCTCCGATTACCATACGGCAACCATGAATCCATGGGATTTTTCGCACCATAATCAGGCCGTACCACGCGAGGTTATGAAGCAGTATCCCGTGCAGAACCGAACGGGCTTTACCATTACCGAAGCGACTCACCAGCACTTTGTTAATGACCTGGAGAATCCATACATCGAAGAAAAACCATTTGACTGGATTCGCGGGTATCACGTTGGGGGTAAGTCGTTGATGTGGGGTCGGTATTCATTTCGTTTTTCAGACCTCGATTTTGACGCGAATGCTAAAGAAGGCATTGCTACCGATTGGCCCATTCGGTATAAAGACATTGCGCCCTGGTACGACTATGTCGAAAAGTTTGCGGGTATAGCCGGAGATCGTGATGGGCTACCCCATCTGCCCGATGGTCAATTTCAACCCGCTATGCCCGATAACTGCGTAGAAGCGCATTTTCGGCAAACGGTGAACGCGGGCTTTCCCGATCGCAACGTGATTTCGGCGCGGGCTGCGCACCTGACTGCGCCTACGCAGGAGCAAATGAACCTGGGCCGCGCTAAGTGTCAGTACCGAAACCTATGTATGCGCGGTTGCCCTTACGGAGCGTATTTTAGTACCCAGTCGGCCACCTTACCCGCGGCCCGCCGAACCAAGCGACTCACGGTTCGGCCGCACTCGATTGTCAACTCGATAATCTATGATGAAAAGACGGGTAGGGCAACGGGCGTTCGGGTAATTGATGAGCAAACGCACCAATGGCACGAGTTTTACGCCAGTATTATTTTCCTGAACGCGTCGGCACTGGGATCTACCTATATCCTGCTGAATTCTACCTCGAAGCGGTTTCCGGACGGTATGGACGACAGTGGGCAACTGGGGCGTAACCTGATGGATCATCACTTCCACGTCGGTGCTACGGCCGATTATGAGCATGATCTGGATAAGTATTACTACGGGCGGCATCCGGCGGGTTTATATATCCCGCGTTTTCGAAATGTGCCGGGGCAGGAGAAACAGGCATTCAAACGAGGATATGGGTTTGAAGTCTACACAAGCCGGGAGAATTGGGAGCATGCCCATCATGAAGATGGGTTTGGGGCTGATTTTAAGGAAAAAGCCACCCAGTTTGGCACCTGGAAAATTACGCTGGATGCGTTCGGCGAATGCATGCCTTATGAAGATAACCGGGTGTACCTGACCCGCGATGTAACGGATAAGTGGGGACAGCCAGTTCTGAAAATGGATGTGCACTATCGGGACAACGAAACCCTGATGCGAAAAGACGCCCAGGAGCAGGCCGTACAGATGTTGGAAAAAGCCGGTTTCTCGAATATTAACGGCTTCGACGCTCAGGCACATCCTGGCTTAAGCATTCATGAAATGGGCACAGCTCGCATGGGTACATCGCCCAAAAACTCAGTCTTCAACAAGTTCAACCAGCACCATATTGTAAAAAACGTATTCTGTACCGATGGCGCAGCCATGACCTCGTCGCCCTGCCAAAACCCTTCGCTTACCTACATGGCCTTATCAGCCCGCGCTGCCGATTATGCCGTAAAAGCGTTGAAGCGGGGCGACTTGAAGCGATAGCCAACACGAAAACTAACGAACGATCTTTTCTCAATCTTCCCGTACGCGAATATTGGCCTGAACAACGGCCGCCGTTTTACTTCGAACGGCGGAGGTGATAAAAAAGCCCGTCGCCTTTCGTCCGGTAACGTTGGTGTTGATGATATTGGTGGGTACATTGACGGAGGGAGTGGCAAACAGCCCCCCGTTTGTGATCTGGGTGCGCAACGCCTGCCAGAAATCAAAGGCATCGGCCGTGAGCGACTGAAGCTCTACTTTCACGACATCATTCATGGCGTATAAACTATCCGGGTTGACCGATCGTCGGATAGGCGCAATAAACGTCAGGCCATCGGTAACATTATTCACCCCTCGAAACCCGCCGTCCTGCGAGGTGATGATGTTCTCTGGTTTATTCTGCAACTCGCCATTTCGGAAAAAACGGATGCGGTAGTAATCAACGCCACCGGCAATATCGACCGCATAAAATTCAGCCCGGTATCCTTCCGTTTTCGAGATTGGGTTAATCTTTCGTTTTATGAAAATGATCGAGTCGATTGGTGGCAACCGATTCATCTTCGAACTGGCCCGGTACGTATCGCCCTGATAGGCAACCGTGAGCTGGTACGTCCGTCCGATATGCCCCAGCGTGTCTTTACCCGTTGGTTGCCAAACATAATAGCCGTCATTGTCTGAATCCGAAAACGCGTACGTCTTACCGGCATCATCCGAAACCGTAACCGTTGCGCTGGTGGCAGGTGTAGGCTGACTATTATCGAAGTAGGCTGCTGTTTGGGTGAGCCGAATGGTTTGCTGGCCGGGCTGATCGGTCAAGGTTCCGTCGACCGATAACTGAATTGGCCCCGTATTGAGTTTGGCATCGATCACCGTTGTGCAACTGGTCAGAAACTGAACCGCTACAGCGATAAAGAAAACAAAAAGCGTTGATTTCATGCTGGTGGTGCCACCCTTCCGGACTGGCTATTAATCTATGAGTTGACCAACCCGGAGGTTGCTATCACTAAAATTTAAAGTTGTACGTCACCGACGGAATCAGGGTTGCAAAAACAGAGTAGCGGATCGCTTCTGTTAGGCGGGGATTGTCGGTATTGGGCTGGAAGTACACGGAAAACGCGTTTTTCCGGGCGTAGACATTGTATACCGAAAATACCCAGTTATCTTCTTTCCGTTTGCCCGGCCGTTTGCGGCCTTGTAGGGTGGCTGCCAGATCGAGCCGGTGATAGGCCGGAATGCGGTAATTATTCCGGGAATTGTCGGTGTTTTGGGGCACCACAAACCCTTCATATTCAAAGCGATTTGTGGGGAAAGTGCCGGGTGTACCACTGGCCAGTGTAAACGTAGCCGAAAAATTCCAGCGCTTGGCTTGTAGCGGATCGAAGAGCAGTACCGACGTCAGTGTGTGCCGTTTGTCGAATCGCGTTGGATACCAGTTATTGTTATTGATGCCGTTGACCTGCCGCTCGGTTTTAGCCAGCGTATAACTGATCCAGCCGTTGACAACGCCCGTGTTTCGTTTGATGAAGAATTCAGCTCCGTAGGCACGTCCTTTGCCACTCAGCAGATCGCCCTCCAGATATTTGTTCAGGATCAGGCTGGCCCCATCGATGTAATCGATCTGGTTCTGGAGCCATTTGTAGTAAACCTCGACCGAGGCTTCGAACTCGCTGCCAGCGCCCTTTGAGCGACCGAAATTTTTGAAATAGCCCCCCGCCAGCTGATCACCGATCTGCGGTTTGATGTTGTTGGTCGACGGCGTCCAGATGTCCAGCGGAGTCGACGCCGTTGTGTTGGAAACCAGGTGGATATACTGGGCCAGTCGGTTATAACTGAATTTGAGCGAGCTATTGCTGGTCAGGTCATACTTGGCCGAAAAGCGGGGCTCCCAGTTGCCGTAGGTTTTAATGACTTCTCCGCCCCGGTAGTCCACTGTTGTGATCACTTCGCGCCGGGTTCCTAGCGGTACATCTGTCTGGAATGTATAGGCTTCGCCCGGTCCTGTGTAATTGAACAATGAATAACGCAGCCCATACTGGAGTTGCAGTTTCGATGTCAGCTGCTGTTCGTTGCCAATGTATAAAGCGGCTTCGAGCGCGTGTTTATTAGCAATACCAAACGTGCGCACACTGCCCGAACTGGCGGCTGTGGCCATACCCGGCTGGAAATCATGGATAATAGCCTGACCACCAAAGGATATCGTGTTCTTGCCAAGAAACAACGAAAAATCAGGCTTCAGACTGTAGTCGACAATACGGGAATCCGTGCGGAAAAAGTCGTTTGGCCGTTTCTGCTTCAGGTCGGAATTCAGGGAGTAATCATAATTACTGTAATAGGCCGTGGTGTTCAGGAACAGCCGGTCGCTGAACACGTGATTCCAGCGGGCCGACAGCGTTGTGTTCCCCCAGTTGAAGCCAAAGTCAGACCCGAATACATCGCGGCCGAGGTAGCCTGATATAAATACGGTATTCTTGTCATTGATGTGGTAATTAGCTTTCGCCGTAAGGTCGTAGAAATAGAATTTTGCCCCTTTCAGATCGCCCGTCAGAAAGGGCTGCGCCAGAATATCGGCATAGGAGCGCCGGGCAGCGACAATAAATGAGCCTTTTCCTTTAAATAAAGGCCGCTCATAAGACAAACGACTGAAAATAAGGCCGATGCCGCCATTCAGTTCGGGTTTCTTGGCGTTGCCCTCCTTTAGGCGCACATCGAGAATGGACGAAATCCGGCCACCGTAATTTGATGGAATGCCGCCTTTGATCAGCTTTACGTCCTTCACCGCGTCGGGATTAAATACCGAAAAGAAGCCAAACAGGTGAGACGAATTGTAAACCGGCGCTTCATCGAGCAAGACCAGATTTTGGTCGATACTACCTCCGCGCACGTTGAAGCCCGTCGCGCCTTCGCCTACGGTCGAGACGCCAGGGAGCAATTGAATGCTCCGGATCACATCGACTTCGCCAAGCAGCGCCGGAATTCGTTGCAACGTTTTTACATCGATCCGATTGACGCTCATTTCAATATTCTTCACATTGTCGTCCTCACGCGTCGTCGACACGACAACTTCCTGAAGCTGTTTGCCTTCCTGGCCCAGTTCAAGATCAAGACGGACGTTCTGGTTGGCCAGATTAACGGTTTTGTTCTGTTTTTCGTAGCCAACGTAACTGATAACCAGGTTGTAAGTTCCTGGCTGTAGGGTAACCGCGTAAAAGCCATAGCTATTGGTTACGGCTCCCGTACCCGTTTCTTTAACGTAGACAGAGACGCCAATTAGCCCTTCGCCATTGCCTGCATCCTTAATATACCCGCTGATGGTTAGGCCCGCTGATCGAGTTCCTTTCTCGGGTACGTTGAGTCGAGTGTTAAGTGATTCCTGGGCTTTGGCGGCTTGTAAGGGTAGTATGTATATAAAAAGGCCGCATAGCCAAAGTGGTATCGTGTGTTTCATGGCGTTATCAATAAGCCACACATACGAATGATGGTGGTTCAGGTTGCTAACGCAAAAGTACGTTTAGGTCTAGTAAGCTTGGGTAAAAAATAGATGAAGCAACTAAATATAAGGGTGAACGGCTGCCTGTATAGGATAAAACTAATAATGGATACACCGAGCCGCAAGGAATTCACCTTGTTAGCTATCCTGTTTCTTGATTTGGTTGATTAGCTTCTTCGCTTCTTTATCGTCTGTTTCTGGAAAATGCACGGGTAGCGATTCCAGAATCTCGGTCAGAATAGACGCGATGATCAACTGTTGATTAACCCGGTCGTCGCTTGGAATTACATACCAGGGATTTTGCCGGGTAGCCGTCGCGTTGACCGTATCTTCGTACGCCTGCATGTACTGGGGCCAGAATTTTCGCTCTTCCAGGTCCGTTGGACTTAGCTTCCATTGCTTTTCAGTATCTTCCAGCCGGGCAATGAGCCGTTTGCCCTGCTCATGTTTGTCGACATGCAGGTAAAATTTCACAATAGGGAAGCCATTCCGAAACAGATAGTCTTCAAAATGGACTATGTCTCCAAACCGTTGCTTCCAGAGTGTTGCTTCATTCGTTGGCAAGAGGTTTTCGGGAATAGACTGCTCCTTGAGCCGCTCCGGATGCACGCGCAGGGCGAGGACTTCTTCGTAATACGAGCGGTTGAAAACCCCAATGTTGCCGCGCTCAGGCAGCTCCTGCCAGAAACGCCATAAGAAATCATGCTTTAAGTCGCTCTTATCGGGCTTCTTGAAGGGCGCTATCTGAAAACGGGACGGGTTGACACCCTTAAATATCCGACGGATGCTACTGTCTTTGCCGGCGGCATCCATGGCCTGAAAGACAACCAGCAGCCCATAATGCTCGTCGGCATGCATTTTATTTTGCGCTTGGTCCATGCGCTCGGCCAGAGCGTCCAGTTGCCGACTCTGGTCAGCTTCGTCCGTATAAAATGGATCAATATGAGTGGCGGTCTCCTTACTCGAAAACGGCCGCTTCTCATCGTATCGAAAATCTTTGGTGTTTATTTTTTTCATAATGTAACCGACCCATCGAAGAGAAGCCGCAGTTTAGACTAAAATGGCGGCTTCGCTGTGTAGAAGACAGATCGGCCGCGCTATTATTGAGCTTGAATAACCGGAATCAATTTCTGTAAGGCCTTGAAACGGTCATTGTCGGGTTCCGGCTCGGCAATTGGTAATTTTTTGAGTTCATCAATAATGATCCGGCCTACCAGCAGCCGCATATTTTTCTTATCGTCGGCGGGAATCACGTACCAGGGCGCTTTATCGGTGGCGGTTTCGCTGATGCAGGTTTCATAGGCATCCTGATAGTCATCCCAGAAATCACGTTCCTTTACATCGCCTTCCTCAAACTTCCAGTTCTTCTCTGCCTCCTCGATTCGGGCAATAAGCCGCTCGCCCTGTTCTTTCTTGGATACGTGCAGGTAGAACTTGACCGTTGGAAAGCCATTGCGATATAGAAAAGTTTCCATGTCCCGAATAGCCTCATAGCGGTGCTTGAACAGCTTATCCAGATCCTCCGTTGCTTTCTCGGGTAACCGCTGGCTCTCCGTCAAAATCTCGGGATGAACTTTAGTGACCAGCACTTCTTCGTAATACGAGCGGTTGAAAATTCCAATGGTGCCGCGTTCAGGTAATTCGCGCCAGCTGCGCCACAGGAAATCGTGGTCAAGCTCCTGATCGGTTGGCCGTTTGAAGGAATAGACCCGTACACCTGCCGGATTGGTTCCTGTAAATACGTGCTGGATGGTACCGTCTTTGCCGGCGGCATCGAGAGCCTGAAAGACCGTTAATAATCCAAAACGGTTGTGAGCATACATACGCTCCTGCCATTTGTCGATCTCGGCCGCCTGTTGCCGAAGTAGAGCTTCGTAGTGGTCAGCATCTTCGTAGAGATCATCTACTTTGGTGGGTGCTTTTTTTAATTTGAATGGCTTGTCGCCATCGTAGCGGAAACGGTCGGTATTGAAGTCTTTCACAGGCAGGGGGCGCAAACTTTACGCATGACAGTTATGTTAAACAATCAGGAAAATTAACCTAATTAAACCTATAAGGTTTGAGAAACCCATCGGGTAGCCCGGCTTGCAGGTTTATAGAAACACGATTTATGACCACAAATCAATCGGCCAATTTGGCCAAAGCGACTTTTGGAACGGGTTGTTTCTGGTGTACAGAAGCCTTGTATGAATCGCTCGACGGTGTCATTGGCGCTGTCTCCGGCTACGAGGGTGGCCAAAAACCAAACCCAACATACAAAGAAGTATGTACCGGCACTACGGGCCATGCGGAGTGTGTAGAGGTTACCTACGACCCGTCAACGATTACTTACCAGGAATTACTGGAGGCTTTCTTCCGTGGGCATGACCCAACGTCGCTCAACCGCCAGGGCGAAGATGTAGGAACGCAGTATCGGTCGGTGATTTTTTACCACAACGACGAGCAAAAGCAACTGGCTGAAACAGCAAAAGCTGAGTTAGACAAATCTGGCGCTTATGATCGCCCAATTGTGACGGAGATCAGCCCTGCCGAAACCTTCTACGAAGCGGAAGCCTATCACCAGAGTTATTTCGCCAACAACCCTAATCAGGGCTATTGCGCTTTTGTCATTGCGCCCAAGCTCGACAAGTTCAGGAAGGTGTTCAAAGAGAAATTGAAACCAACGATGGCCAATTAATAGAATTGTCACTTAAGGCGGTAAACAGAAAGAGACAACTCCTGTGGGGTTGTCTCTTTCTGTTTACAGGGCTATTGAACAAACAAGGAATGATTGCCTAAAAGTCAATCTTTTATGGCTGATTCGTTACTTTGGTGTAAGCACGAAGTCTACAGTTGGTTATGTTTGTCGCCTGTGAGATTATATGACCGAATAATAAGTGGGTATTCTTTTTGCTTGGTGGCCCAACATATTCGCATTTACTTTGTCTCAAATTTTAACATAAATCAATTTCGTCGCATGAAAAAATTTCACTTTTCTATTTTACTTGTTCTTGGATTACTGGCCGGAACACAGTCATTTGCACAGCTTGCCATTGATAAGGGCACTAAATTCATAAACCTGGGTATTGGCGTAGGGGGCTATTCCAGTGCAGGTGGTATTGCCTTTGGTGGTTCAGCCGATTTTGGTGTAGCACCAAATATCACTGTAGGTGGCCAGGTCGCCTATCGTAGCTTCAACTATGGCTACTTAGGGTTTAATGATAAAGTCAATTATCTGTATTTTGCCGCTCGTGGTTCTTATCACTTCAATGAAATTTTGAACTTGAGCACTGACAAAGCTGATTTGTATGCAGGCATTGGCTTAGGTTACGAAAGCGTTTCGTATTCAAGTAGCTTTGGCAATGGCTTTAACACGTTTGGTAGCGGTATTTTTGTCCCTATCCATTTAGGTGGCCGTTATTTCTTTAGCGAAAAAGTAGGCGGTTTTGCTGAATTAGGAACGGGTATTGCTCCGCTCTTACTGGGCGTAACATTCAAGTTTTAATTGACCAAGAGCACACAAAAAGGGCCGTCTGAACTTCAGACGGCCCTTTTTGTGTGTAAGCAATAAATTATTTACTCGCTACTTCTTTCAAACTCTTGATGCCCATATTCCAGAGAATGAAGGAGTAGATATCGGCGGCTGTTTCGATGTTCTTTTTGGTATTACTGGCACCGTGGCCGGAGTTGGTGTCGATTCGGATCAGCACTGGATTGGCTCCTTTATATAGTTCCTGTAACGTAGCCGCGTATTTGAACGAGTGAGCCGGAACGACCCGGTCGTCGTGGTCGGCGGTGGTGATCAGCGTGGCGGGGTAGTTAATGCCTGGCTTGATGTTATGCAGGGGCGAATAGGCGTAGAGCGCCTTGAATTCGTCGGCATTATCGCTGCTACCGTAGTCGGCGATCCAGTTCCAGCCGATAGTAAATTTGTGGAACCGCAGCATGTCCATAACGCCCACCTGCGGAATTGCCACCCGGAATAAGTCGGGACGCTGGTTCATCACCGCCCCAACCAGCAAGCCGCCGTTCGATCCGCCCTGAACCGCCAGTTTGGCTGGACTCGTGTATTTCTGGGCGATCAGGTACTCAGCAGCAGCAATGAAGTCATCGAAGACATTCTGTTTTTTGAGCTTCATACCCTGCTCATGCCATTTTTCGCCGTATTCGCTGCCACCCCGTAAATTAGCCTGGGCATAGATTCCACCCTGCTCCAGAAATGGAATCCGGAACGGGCTGAACGACGGAGGGAGGCTAACGTTAAACCCGCCGTAGCCATACAGAAGTGTTGGATTGGTGCCGTCAAGTTTTAAGCCTTTGCGGTAGGTCAGAAACATGGGTACTTTCGTGCCGTCCTTGCTGGTATAGAATACCTGCTTCGTTTCGTAGTCCGACGGGTTAAAATCTACTTCGGGCGCGCGGAAAACGGTGCTTTTGTGCGTCGCAATGTCATAGCGATAAATGGTGGGCGGAAAGGTGAAGGACGTAAACGTGTAGAACACAAATTTGTCATCTTTTTCGCCCCCAAAGCCACCTGCCGAGCCAATAGCGGGCAATTTGACATCGCCTTCTGATTTTCCGGCATAGTTGAAAACGTCAATTTTCGACGTTACGTCTTTGGCGTATTCAACGAACAATTTACCCCCGGCAGCGCTAACACTTCCTTCGGCAATGGGCTCCGGCTTTTCGGGAATCAGGGTCGAAAAAGCCTTCTTTTTCGTATCATAAGCAACGACCTTGCTATTGGGTGCTTTTTCGTTGGTCAAAATCAGGAGCCGGTCGCCGTCATTATCGATCACGCCATAACTAAAATTGGTAATTTCGGACACAACCGGAACAAACGTTTTTTGAGGAGAGGTGGCATCTATGAACAATAGAGAATTACCGTCTTTCCCCTGGCCCCGGTCGCTGATGGATAATAAGGCGAAGCGCTCATCATCGGTCGTACTGACAATGTGAAACCGTTGCGGATGTTTAGCGTCTTCATAAACCAACCGGTCGGCCGATTGGGGTGTATTCAGTTTGTGGAAAAAGACCTGATGGTTTTCATTTTTTGCCGCCAGTGCGCTGCCTTCGGGTTTCGGGTACCGGCTATAATAGAAACCGTCGCCCTGCCAGGCCGCCCCCGAGACTTTTACCCATTCGATTTTATCGGATAAATACGTCTTGGTCGCCAGGTCCATAACCTGGTACTCCTGCCAGTCGGACCCGCCTTTCGACAAGCCGACAACAGCGTATTTGCCATCTTTTGAGAGCGAAAAAGCCCCCAGACGCGTGGTACCATCGGCCGATAATTTATTTGGATCGATCACTAACTCAGGTTTGCCATCGAGCCCTTTTTGGCGGTACAACACGGCTTGGTTCTGTAGACCATCATTTTTCGAGAAGTAAAACCAATCGCCTTTTCGGCTCGGTGCCGAATATTTCGGGTAGTTGTAAACCTGTTCGAGCCGATCCTGAAACTGTTTCCGGTAGGGAATTTGGGCTAGGTAGTCGAACGTGACTTTATTTTCGGCTTTTACCCAATCGGCGGTTTCAGCGGAGCGATCATCTTCCAGCCAGCGGTAAGGATCGGCGACCTGCGTGCCATGGTAATTATCGGCCTGATCGGTTTTTCGGGCCGAAGGGTACGTTAAGGGGCTTGCTGACTGGCCCAATGCAACAGACGAACTCAACATAAACGATAAGCGGATGAAGGTAGAAACGCGCATACGTTGGCGGTGATTAAGGCGAAGACGAAATGTAAGACTAGTTACGGCGGACAGCCTGAAAAACCAAATAACCAGCAATGGGCCACTCAAGCCCATCAGGAAGCGCATTGCGCAGGCATTCCACACCGCTAGCCCGTTATCCGACTAGCGGGTATATTCGATACGAGGATTAATCCGGGGAATCAACCCTTGCGAATCATGGCGCAGCAGCATTTCAAACAGCAGAACAGTGGCCGCTGCATCACCCTGAGCACGGTGTCGACCGTTCAATGGGATTTCGAGGGAGCGGCAAAGTTTGCCCAGGCTATAGGAAGGGTGACCCGGCAGCAACTTGCGGCTCGTGCGAACCGTGCAGAGGGTGCGCCGTAAATAATCGTGCCCCAGCCAATTTAACTCTTTTTGAATAAACCCGAAGTCGAAACCAACATTATGGGCTACGAAAATAGCATCTTTTGTGATGTTCAGCACATCATTGGCAACCTCGGCAAACGTAGGCTCGTTCTCGACCATCTCATTAGAGATGCCCGTTAGATGCCGGATGAACGGGGGAATGGGACATTCCGGGTTCAACAGGGAGTGGAAGGAATCAACCACCTGCTGTCCGTCGTGGCGGAAAATGGCAATCTCAGTAAGCCGGGTAGGGCCTTTTACGCCCCCAGTAGTTTCAACGTCAACGATGCAATACACATAGAGAAAGTTTACGGTCTTGGCTTGACGGCTTCAGTACCTGGTTCGCCAATGCCTCAACAGGCCGTGGCTTGCAGTTCATGCAGTACTGAACGTTGTAAACAAGGAACCGAATACACTATAAAGGTACGGTTTTACCGCGAAGCCTGCAACGCCGGGTTTCGAATTGACTGTTTGTCAACGCCCGGACGAATCACAACGCCCTCCCGAATGAGCCGAAGGGTATAGTCCAGTATATAATCCCGGTTGTTCATCAGGTCATCGAAATTGCGGGTAACGATAAAATCTGGCTCGACGGTAAAGCCATTTGCCCGTTCGGTTTCAACGGCATGCGTCAGTTTCTTGAGCGGAATGCGCACCTGGAGCCGCGAATTGGGTAGGGTTATCGTTTTGAAGTGTCCCGCAAAGTCGCCCCAATAGGCACTGCCACTCGCTTCTCCGACGTAGGTTCCCAGGCCAGCATCGAGCGTTTTGGCCAGCACGGTTGTGGTGGCCGAAAATGACGCGCCATTCACTAAAAAATAGAGATTGCCGGAAAAGGAATCCCGATGCCTGGGGCGATAGCGCCGGTTAGCCGAACGGCTGGCAAATCCACCACTGTTGTCTGTTCGGTATTGCAGGCTGAAATTGAGCGCTGAAAAAGGATTCCAACGGGTAACGAGTTCGGTGCGGGCAGCCCGTTTCATTTCTTCGTGGTCCATGATGCGGAAGGGTTTCGGCATCCAGTAGCGTAGTAAACGGGCGGAGTTGACCACAATTCCTCCGCCATTTCCCTGCATGTCTATGACCAGATTTTGTACATTCTCCTGGCGTATTTGTTTGAATGCCCGCTTTAGTCGGCGGTTGAAGCCCCATTGAAACGGGTCTTTTCGCTTGGTTCCCATGAAAGTGGATACCCGCAGTACGGCGGTGTGCGTGAGCGTATCCACCGTGCGTACCGACAGATTTGGGCGTCTATCAAGCTCAACACCATACCGGCGCTGTATTCTGGCCCGAAAGCTGTCCAGCGTCAGGCAGCGTAAGCGCGTTTGCCGAACGAGAGAGTCGCCCGTAAGCCGATACGTAATCCGAACGGAATCGGCTGAACCAAACCAGGCTGCGTAATAGTCGGCAAATTGCACCATGCTCCACTGCCTGCGCCCGGTAAGGTTGTCGCCATCGGAGCCGGAGTGATCAGCATTCATCAGTTCACGGTGTACATCGGCCACTGGCCGACCGTTGATGGTCAGTAGTTCGGTGCCTCGCTGAAGTGTACTGTCCGATGATACGTTATGACTGATAAAATACTGGGATTCGACCAGCCGAATATAAAACGGCAGGAACCGGGTGTACTTGCCGATGTAGTTCTTACGATGGTTCAGGTTGGTGTGTCCGTCCTTGATGGCAGCCACTAATGGGCTGACGTGGTGATAAAACGACAGGTAGTCGGTTGGGGAGTTGAGGTGGTTATACAACGAATCGTATAACTGCTCCATCCGGGCCTGGGGTGTATAATAACCCATGCCTGGATGGAGCAAGTCGAGTTTCCGCTTGAGGTAGCTCAAATCAGCTCGGGTTTGAGCAGGTGTGAGCACCTGAGCCAACGAAATCTGGTAACTTAAGCTAATAAATAAACTTACTAGACGCAGTGTTGCCTTAATCTTCATCGTTTCACGTTACGGTAGGAATTACCCCTATAGGGTTTCCATTAATTCGTTCCGTGAATATAAAGTTTAAGGCAACTATAATCAATAAAAAATGTTTAATACTTTATTAAAATTTTGTAAGAGGTGGCTTTGGCGGCTGATTTCTAATCGTCTTTCCGATGCGGAATCACCGTCCAATGCTTTGCACCGGGTAAATGCTCGGCCGCAATTGCCGCAGCAACTTCTTCTAAATTTTCTTCATTTGTGCTGAAAAACAAGCTTTTAGGTTGATCGTCGGTCTCGGTTGTCCGCACCTCATAATACTCGTTGTGGTGTTCGATTGCGTGTTTCTCGACAAGTTGGTATTGTGCCATAGTAGTAAACTGGTTTGGTAACGATAACTCCTAATTTGAAAAGATGGTTAGCCAAGAACCGTAATTAATATGGCTCCTGCAACCATAACACCTGCTCCGATCAACTTTCGCAGAATATCTCTTTCGCGGAAAAAGTGATAACCGAAGAGCACACTGACCAGCGCCGATGTCTGAAATAAGGCCAGCGCATAGCCCACGGGCATATTGGCTAAGACAACAGTACTGGCTATTTGCGTAAGGCCAACCAGTAGACAAAGGGCCATGTACGTGTTTTTCTGCGCCAACAGTAGCCTTGTCTGGACACGCCATGTACTCTGCAAGGTGCCTATAATCCAAATGAAGGTAAACCCAAAGCCCAGCATGCACCAGTAAAAGAACACGATGGTGGGTGTCGACAAAAGAATGGCTTTCTTAAGAAAGACTCCATCGACGGCCGAAAATACCAGGGCTGCCAGCCGTAGTTTGACTTCGGGGCGCTGAAATAAGCGAATTGGGGATGTCTTTACGGATAAGGCCCCAGGCTGCCGGCGGTCGTTCAGAACAATATAACTGCCTGCTATAATGAGTAGTAGTCCAGTCAGACCCCACCAGCCCGGAATCTCATTCAGCAGAAAAATACTGACCAGCATGCCAACAACGGATTTATAGGCGTTGATCGGTCCCAGCACCGATAAGTCGCCCAGGTGCATGGCTTTTACCAGAAATACATTGCCGAACATGGCAAACAGGCTGGCCATCAGCATACTCGTCCAGAATTCAGAGGGTAGACTTGTAAACCGGAGCTGCGGCCAAAAGACGAGGCAAATCAGTAGCAATAATCCGTAGGTTGCCGATGTTACGAATAAAGGGTCAGCCGCCCGTTGGGTCAGTTGCTTCTGGAATACGTTTGCGAGTGGATTGGCCACAATACGGACCAGAACAGCCAGCGAGAGGAAGGGTAGACTAGATGAAAGCATAAGTAAAAACGTATCTAACCCGGTCGGCTCTCTTGCCAAAAGGTCAGCCTGGCGGAAATATACCGAGCATAGTACCGGATTTGGTATGCCTGCCAATTCGTAGAAAGCTTTTTTTTGCGCATCACTTTCCTGATTAACAAACGTTTCGTACCTTTGCGGTCTTATTTTTTGAACCGGGCCACCGGAGTGGAGGAGATACGAGGTGAACACATTACGCGCATACGACATCCATATCGTTGGTCTTGACAACAAACGCTACGAGTACGATTTCACATCGGACAGTTCATTTTTTGCCGCGCTTGAGCAGGACTTGATCAAAGCGGGAAACGTTAAGACACATGTGGTGCTCGAAAAGTCGGAGACGATGATTCGTCTGGACTTGCACATCGTCGGTACGGTTGAGCAAACCTGTGACCGTAGCCTCGACGAATATGATGAACCGGTCGATACGCAGCAGACAATGCTGCTGAAATTTGGCGACCACAATGAAGAGTTAAGTGACGAGATCGAACTCATTGAACGGAACACGGCGACGATAAACGTAGCCCGTTACATTTTTGAGTTCCTGAGCCTGTCACTGCCGATGAAGCGGCTTCATCCCCGCTTCCGGGACGAGGAGGATCAGGACGACGAGCAGGAGGTAAAGCTCATTTACAGCTCCGGCACTAGTGCTGAAACGAATGATGACGAAGCAAACGACCAGCCGGAAGTAGATCCTCGCTGGGCCGCTTTGCGAAAATTAAGTGACAACTAATTTTAGTTGTAGAGTTACAAGATTGTAAAACGGTTCGCCGTGGTGGTTATTCAACGAATGACTGATACGCAATCTGCCAACTCGAAAACTAGGTGACTATATAACTTTATAACTATAAGACTGAATCATGGCACACCCCAAACGACGCCACTCCAGCACCCGGCGCGATAAGCGCAGAACGCACTATAAGGCTACGCCTGTGGCGCTTTCAACCGACGCCCAGACTGGCGAAGTACACGAGCGGCATCACGCCCACGTTTTTGAAGGCAATCTGTTCTACAAAGGGCAAATGATCATTGAGAATTACGCGAAAACAGCCTAAATTTCGTCCATTTTTGAAAAGTATTTCGTTGCCGTCTTTCCGAAGATGAACGCGAAATACTTTTTTATTGCCAGCCACCTCCCTATTTTTACGCGTATTTAGTTTGAAAACCAGCTTAACTGGGGAGATATTGAACAAACGGAGTCAATGAAAATTGCAGTGGACGCAATGGGTGGCGATTTTGCTCCCGACGCTATCGTGGAAGGAGTATTGATGGCTGCTGCTGAATTGCCGGAAGATGTAACGGTTGTGCTGATTGGCAGACAGGGTGTTGTGCAGGAGTTAATCCAGAAGCACAGGGCTCATCCAGTTGCCAATATTGAATTGGTAAACGCCGATGACGTTATCGAAATGAGTGAGCATCCCACCAAGGCGCTCTCGCAGAAACCCAATTCCAGTATCGGGGTTGGGTTTAAACTTTTGAAGGATGGTAAGGTTCAGGCGTTTTGTAGTGCCGGTAATACCGGTGCTATGCACGTGGGGGCCTTGTTTAGCATAAAAGCGATCGAGGGCGTTTTGCGCCCTTGTATCGCGGGCTTTGTACCACAACTCACGGGCGGCTATGCCGTTATGCTCGATATTGGAGCCAATGCCGATTGCAAGCCCGAAATGCTGGCTCAGTTCGGACATATCGGCTCCATTTATGCCCAATCGACGTTTAATATTGCCAAACCGCGTGTCGCTCTGATGAATATTGGCTCGGAAGAGCAAAAAGGGTCATTGGTTGCCCAAGCTGCCCATCAACTCCTGAAAGACAATAATCGGATTAACTTTGTGGGTAACATGGAGGGGGGAGACTTCTTTGCCGGCCTGGCCGATGTCATTATAACCGATGGGTTTACCGGCAACGCCATGTTTAAATTAGGGGAGTCATTTTATACGGTGGCCGCACAGCGAGGCCTGAGTGATGAATTTCTGGATAAAACCAACTACGAATCGGTTGGCGGAAGTCCAATTCTGGGGGTTAACGGAAACGTGATTATTGCCCACGGTATTTCATCGCCCTTAGCGATCAAAAATATGATTAATCTGGCCATTCGGCAGGTTGAGTCCGACGCATACACTAAAATTGCACAGGCACTCAGTTAAGCAGGTACTTGTATCAGTGAACAGTAAGCACTTTTTATCCATCTGAATTCACTGATACTTGTTCACCAGCTACTGTTTACTGATAACTGTACTATCATCCTATGAGTAAAGCTGCCATAACTGGAGTTCATGGTTATGTTCCCGATTATGTGCTCACCAATGCCGAATTGGAGCGCATGGTGGATACGAACGATGAATGGATTACGAGCCGTACGGGTATCAAAGAACGGCACATTTTAAAAGGCGAGGGCATGGGCTCGTCGCACATGGGGGCAAAAGCCGTGGCAGGTTTGCTCGAAAAATTAAAGATTAAACCTGAAGAAGTCGATCTGCTGATTTGTGCGACGACTACACCCGATTTCGTTTTCCCCTGTACCGCCAATCTGATTTGCGATATGGTGGGCATCCGGAATGTAGGAAGTTTCGATATTCAGGCAGCTTGTTCTGGTTTTCTGTATGCCATAACAGTGGGTTCGCAATTCATCGAAACGGGTAAGTACAAAAAAGTAGTTGTCGTGGGGGCCGACAAGATGTCGGCAATTACCGATTATACCGACCGAACAACCTGTGTTTTATTTGGTGATGGAGCCGGGGCTGTTATGCTTGAACCCAATACGGAGGGTCTTGGTATTCTGGATTCCATAATCAAGTCGGATGGGGTAGGGCAAAACCACCTTTTCCAAAAAGCAGGGGGTAGCCGCTATCCGCCCACACACGAAACCGTTGAAAAACGCTGGCATTATGTCTATCAGGATGGGCCATCGGTGTTCAAATTTGCGGTAAAGAATATGGCCGACGTGTCGGCTGAGATTATGGAGCGAAATCAGCTGTCTGGCAGTGATGTTGCCTGGTTAGTGCCCCATCAGGCAAATAAACGCATTATTGACGCTACAGCCCATCGAATGGGCATTCAGACTGATAAAGTCATGATGAATATCCACCGATATGGAAATACAACAGCGGCTACAATCCCACTTTGCCTGTTCGACTATGAATCGCAGTTGAAAAAAGGGGATAATCTGGTATTGGCTGCCTTTGGCGGTGGCTTTACATGGGGAGCCGCTTACGTAAAATGGGCGTATTAAAATGAGTTATTAGGTTTATGGTTTACGGCTTATGGGTAGCTAACGCAAGAATACCAGCGTGTCAGCTACCTATAAACCGTAAACCATAAACCACAAACTATAAAATCAATACATGGCAACGACCGCAGATATCCGTAATGGATTGGTTCTTAATTACAACAACGATCTTTTTCAAATTACTGAATTTCAACATGTGAAGCCGGGAAAAGGCGCGGCTTTTGTACGAACAAAGTTGAAAAGCCTGACAACGGGCCGGGTAATTGATAATACATTCAACTCGGGCGCAACCATTTACCCGGTACGGGTTGAGCGTCGGAAATTTCAATACCTGTACAAAGACGAATCGGGCTATAACTTTATGGACCAGGAATCGTTCGATCAGATTAACCTGGATGATAAACTTGTCGAAGGAGCCGATCTGATGAAAGAGGGACAGGAAGTCGAAATCCTGATCAACGCCGACAGCGATACGCCCCTATCGTGCGAATTGCCGCCTTTCGTTGAACTGGAAGTGACCTATGCCGAACCAGGCATTAAAGGTGATACGGCTAACAGCCCCAAAAAGCGGGTGGAAGTGGAGTCGGGAGCAAAAATTATGGTACCTCTCTTTATCGAATCAGGTCAAAAGATTCGGGTCGATACGCGTACCCGTGATTATGTAGAACGAGTGAAATAAATGTTGACTGATGGAGTGTAGAGGAAGAATGGTTTCGAATTAATCATTTATCATTCACAAGTCATCATTGCTCCGGCGCCTGTTATCATCAAAAGCTATGAATACAAAAGACATACAGCAACTCATCGACTTCATCTCGCAATCGGGTTTAGACGAAGTCAACATCGAAACGACTGACCTGAAAATCAGCGTTAAGCGCTATGGAACCGGTGTGCCAGCCGCAGCGGCTGCCCCTGTAGCCGCTGCTCCTGTAGTCCAGGCCCCTGTTGCCCAGCCACAGGCCGTTGCTGTACCAGCAGCTCCGGTCGCGGTACCGGCAGCCGCCCCACAGGCCGATACGTCAAAGTACATTACTATCAAATCGCCGATGATCGGCACGTTCTACCGGACGGCCAATCCCGACGCACCAATGTTCGTTGAAGTAGGTGATAGCATAACCGAAGGTAAAGTGGTTTGTATTATCGAAGCCATGAAACTGTTCAACGAAATCGAGTCGGAAGTATCGGGCCGTATCGTGAAGGTTCTCGTTGAGAACGCTACACCCGTTGAATACGACCAACCGCTGTTTTTGGTAGAACCCATTTAATTTAATTAGTGAATGAGTGAATGAGTGATTGAGTGATTGAATAGCTGACGCAAGTTTATTTATTCAATCACTCAATCACTCAATCACTCATTCACCATTTATACCATGTTCAAAAAAATCTTAATCGCCAATCGGGGAGAAATCGCTCTGCGTATCATTCGGACATGTCGCGAAATGGGTATCAAAACGGTAGCCGTTTATTCGACCGCCGATCGCGATAGCCTGCATGTGCGTTTCGCCGATGAGGCCGTTTGCATTGGCCCACCCATCAGCAAACAATCGTATTTAAGTATTCCAAGCATCATTTCGGCTGCCGAAGTAACGGGGGCCGATGCCATTCACCCCGGCTACGGGTTTCTGTCAGAGAATGCCGAATTCTCGCAGATCTGCGCCGATTACGGAATTAAATTTATTGGTGCCACTGCCGAGCAGATCAACGGTATGGGCGATAAAGCGACCGCTAAAGCAACCATGCGAGCGGCTGGCGTTCCCGTTATTCCGGGCTCAGAAGGACTGCTGGAGTCTGTTGAACAAGGCAAGAAACTATCGGCAGGCATGGGCTATCCGGTGATTGTGAAAGCAACCGCTGGTGGTGGTGGCCGTGGCATGCGCATTATTCGGACGGAAGATGAATTTGAAAAAGCCTGGAATGACGCCCGTACCGAAGCCGGAGCTGCCTTTGGCAACGATGGCCTTTATCTGGAAAAATTCGTTGAAGAACCGCGCCACATTGAAATTCAGATTGTAGGCGATCAGTATGGTAAAGTTTGCCACCTGTCGGAGCGAGATTGTTCAATCCAGCGCCGGCACCAAAAGCTGATCGAAGAAACACCGTCGCCGGTCGTTTCGCCCGAGCTGCGGGAACGAATGGGCGAGGCAGCCATCAAAGGCGCTCAGGCCATCGGCTACGAAGGGGCCGGAACGGTTGAGTTTCTCGTCGATAAACATGGCGATTTCTACTTCATGGAAATGAACACCCGGATTCAGGTAGAACACCCGATAACGGAAGAAGTAACGGATTTCGATCTGATCAAAGAACAGATAAAGGTGGCCGCCGGAGCCGAAATTTCGGGCCGGAATTATACACCTAAACTCTACGCCATGGAGTGCCGGATCAATGCCGAAGACCCGGCAAACGGGTTTCGTCCATCGCCGGGCAAAATTACCAATTTGCATTTCCCCGGTGGACATGGCGTCCGGATCGACAGTCACGTGTATAGTGGGTATACCATTCCGCCCAACTATGACTCGATGATCGCTAAACTGATCGTGTCGGGTCAATCACGGGAAGAGGTTATTACACGGATGAAGCGGGCACTCCAGGAATTTGTGATCGAAGGTATCAAAACGACGATTCCTTTCCATATCAGATTAATGGACGATGCTAAGTTTCGCTCCGGCCAGTTTACGACGGCTTTCCTGGATACATTTGATTTTAGTAAATTGTAGTGTAGCGCGGACAAGATGTCTGTGTTACATTAAAAAAACGGGGTGTCTTGCTTTAGTGACAAGACACCCCGTTTTCTTATACTTACCGCATGAATCACCTCGCTACAGCCGATTACATTGTTTTTTTCGTTTACTTCATCATCGTTGTTGGGTATGGTTACTGGGTTTACCGGCGGAAACGCCAGGCCCAAATGAACACAACCGACTTTTTTCTGGCGGAAGGGTCGCTAACCTGGTGGGCCATTGGTGCTTCGTTGATTGCATCTAACATTTCGGCAGAGCATTTTATTGGGATGGCGGGTTCGGGCTTTGCCATGGGGCTGGCTATATCGTCTTATGAATGGTTTGCTGCGGCTACGCTGATTATTGTGGCCGTATTTTTCATTCCTATTTACCTGCGAAATCACATTTACACCATGCCCCAATTTCTGGCGCAGCGGTATAGCGACACCGTAAGTACCATTCTGGCGGTATTCTGGCTGGTCGTTTATGTGTTGGTCAACCTGACATCAATTCTGTATCTGGGCGCCATTGCCATTGAGTCGCTGGTCGGTATCTCCTTCACGACCTGCACCATTGGGCTGGCTTTATTTGCCATTTTTATTACGCTCGGTGGTATGAAAGTAATTGGGTATACCGATGTTATTCAGGTAGTTGTCCTGATTTTTGGCGGGTTGGTCGTGACGTATTTAGCTTTACAACTGGTTGCGCAGGAAACGGGTACGGCGGGCGTCTGGAACGGACTGCTGGCTATTCATAAACAGGCCGATAGCCATTTTCACATGTTTTTCCCCAAAGGCCATCCGCATTACGACGTGTTGCCGGGAATGGCGCTGGTAACGGGCGGCATGTGGATCAATAACCTGTCGTACTGGGGCTGTAATCAGTACATCGTTCAGCGGGCGTTGGGCGCCGATTTGAAGACTGCTCGCTCGGGTATTCTGTTTGCCGCCTTCCTGAAATTATTGATTCCGGTCATTGTGGTTATCCCCGGTATTGCAGCCTTTGTGCTGTACCAGAGTGGGCCTTTTCGTGATGCCATGACGGATGCCGCAGGCGTGGTCAAACCCGATCATGCTTATCCTGTTTTAATGAATCTGTTGCCCATTGGTATGAAAGGGCTGGCCTTTGCTGCGCTGACGGCAGCAGTGGTTGCTTCACTGGCCGGGAAATGTAACTCCATTTCAACCATTTTTACGCTCGATCTGTACAAGAAATACGTCGACAAATCGGCGTCCGAGCAGAAACTGGTGAATGTTGGTCGCTGGGCCATTATTGTGTCGTTTGGGGTGGCTATTCTGCTGGCGCCCATGCTTCGCTCGCTCGATCAGGTATACCAGTATATACAGGAATACACCAATTTTATCACACCTGGCGTATTCGCCATTTTCCTGCTCGGCTTTTTCTGGAAGCGGGCAACGAACCGGGCCGCCATGACCGTGGCTATCCTGACAATTCCTTTCTCAACCCTGCTGAAATTCTGGCCTGAGGTGATGGGCTTGTTCGATATTCAGGTTGACTCTATTCCGTTTTTACACCGAACAACCCTGGTTTTTTGCATCGACATGGTGCTCATGGTGGTCGTGTCGCTCACCGATCCGGCGGGGTATGCAACTGGAAAGAGCATTGAGGTGGATCAACGCATGTTCCGGGTTACCCCTTCCTTCGTGGCTGGGTCGGTAGGGATTTTTGCTGTTCTGGCTGTCCTATACACCATGTTCTGGTAATATCAATCCGGATCCATTTGAACGGGCATATAGACTTGTCCTGGATTCCCTGACGTAGTGAGTAGACTGCCCGATAACTTTTGTTCTATACCGCTGGTTAACAGCAAGAAATTTATAAATTTGCCTCCTAAATTTATTTGGCTATGATGAGTGAAACTGCCCCCCTTGCCAGTCTCGATCAGTGGGAAGATGACGTGCTGAGTCGCTACCCTGAACCTGAGCATAAGTCGAAAGAAGATTACCGAAACTACGACTCACCAGAGCGCGATACCGTTCGGGAGTTCTACCGACTGAATCATACCTATCAAACGTATGATTTTGTTCGGGAGAAAGAGCGCGAGTTCCTGGCTTTCGATAAAAAAGAACTACCCGTTTGGGGGGCAATGGAGTTTTTGAATACGCTCGTAGACGATTCTGACCCAGATACTGATCTTGACCAACTGCAGCACCTTCTTCAAACAGCGGAAGCCATCCGGGCCGATGGTCACCCGGACTGGTTTGTGCTGACCGGGTTTTTGCATGATATGGGTAAGGTGTTATGCCTGTTCGGCGAGCCTCAGTGGGCCGTCGTTGGCGATACGTTCCCCGTAGGGTGCAAGCATTCAGATAAGATTGTTTATTCTGAATATTTTGTGAACAATCCGGATGCGCACGATGAACGCTATAATACCAAATATGGTGTTTATGAGCCTAACTGCGGGCTGCGTAATGTGCATATGTCGTGGGGGCACGATGAATATCTGTACCAGATCATGAAAAATTATATGCCCGAACCGGCCTTATACATGATGCGGTATCACTCGTTTTACTCGCAGCATCGGGAGGGCGCCTATGACCACCTCATGGATGCGCATGATCATGAGATGTTCAAATGGGTCAATAAATTTAACCCATATGACTTGTACTCAAAAAGCCCGAAACCGCCGGTTGTCAGTGAGTTAAAACCTTATTATGAGGATTTGATCGCTAAATATTTACCAGCCACACTGCGGTTGTAACTAGAATTAGTATAATTGCTGCTCAAAAATTTTCCACCATAAGTAACTTAGTATGTATCTGGAAGAACGCATTGAGCAAGTTGAACGACAGAATGCAACGACTACCCGGGCCGTTGCTGATTTAACAGTTGATGTACGTGCTATTCGCCGTGACCAAACGGAAGGATTTAAGCAAGTCAATTCGCGTCTGAGTAGACTGGAAACGGACGTAAGCGGGCTAAAGCAAGATGTCATTGAGCTGAAACAAGACGTGAGCGGGTTAAAGCAAGACGTTACTGAACTCAAGCAAGATGTAAGCGGGCTAAAGCAAGACGTTACTGAACTGAAGCAAGACGTAAGTGAGCTAAAGCAAGATGTGAGTGAATTGAAACAAGACGTAGGTACAATTAAACAAACTCTACAACTCGTTCTTGCCTATTTACATGAGAAGCTACCTTAAGTAGCCATAGCGACCTGAATGAAGGCACAAAATATACAGATACCATTTGTATATTTTGTGCCTTTGTGTGTAACCCTCTGCCCATGCTTCTGCTCCTCATCTCCCTATACTTACTATCAAACGTTGCAGTTGGCGCATGGGCTGCCCGACGTGTAACAACCTCACAGGATTTCGTGCTGGCAGGGCGTCGGTTGCCGCTGATGCTGGCCGCATCGGTGACGTTTGCTACCTGGTTTGGCTCTGAGACAATCATGGGAGCGCCCGCTATGTTCGTTGAGGGTGGTTTCCTGGCCGTTATCGAGGAGCCGTTTGGGTCGTCTCTGTGCCTGTTTCTGGTGGGCGCATTCTTCGCCCGGCCGCTCTATCGGCTTAACATCACGACCTTCTCCGATTATTTTCGGATACGCTTTGGTCGGTCAGCGGAATTGCTATCGGCCCTTATGGTTATCCCATCGTACTTTAGTTGGATAGCTGCCCAACTCGTGGCCATTGGCATTGTATTAAGTGTCGTTACGGATGTTCCCCGGGAATATTGCATTATTGCCAGCGCGGCAGTGGTTATGATTTACACGCTGCTGGGGGGGATGTGGTCTATTTCGGTTACCGATTTTTTCCACAACCTCATTATCATTCTGGCCCTAGCGGTATTGGGTGTAATGCTCTGGCGCGAGGTTGGCGGACTGGAAACCATTCAAAAACGAACGCCCGAGGGCTTTTTTCGATTCGTACCTCAATCAACGACTAAAGACTGGCTGTCTTACATAGCCGCCTGGATAACCATCGGACTCGGTTCCATTCCCCAGCAGGATGTTTTTCAGCGAGTCATGGCTGCCAAAACCGAGAAGACGGCTGTTCGGGCTTCGTTCCTGGCATCGGGTATGTATTTGACCATAGCGATGTTACCCTTGTTTATTGCGCTCAGCGCCAAGATACTTCATCCCGACTTGCCGAAAGACAATCAGTTGATCATTCCAAATATGGTTATGCGGCACGGAAGTCTGCCGTTGCAAGTCTTATTTTTCGGCGCGGTCACCTCAGCCATTTTAAGCGTGTCGAGTGGGGCGATACTGGCACCGGCAACTGTTTTTGGGGAGAATGTGATGAAGTTTTTCCGACCTGACATTAGTGATCAGGGGTTACTGAAAACCATCCGATGGGTGGTCGTAATCATTACCATCATTTGCGTGGGGATGAGCATCACACGCGACGCTAACATTTTTGACCTCGTTGGTGAATCCTCTGCCTTTAGTCTGGTGTCGTTATTTATTCCGTTGACGGCGGGTATTTACTGGAAACGTGCTAACCTGACAGGGTGCCTATGGTCCATGCTGATTGGCTTTGGCGTTTGGCTTATCTGTCTATGGCTGGATACTGCTTATTCGCCAATGCTGTGGGGTTTACTGGCTAGCACGGTAGGCATGATTGGGGGCAGCTTACTAAGCCGTTCTACTCCAATTACACATCCAGCAACCGCCGGTGGTAATTGATCTGGCCAAGGTGATACGTCAAGTGTGTAGTTAAATGGACCAGCAAATAGCCGGTCGAGGTTTTCTCGTCAAAAACCAGCATCGGATATTCCTCGTCAAGCTGGGCGTCAGTCAGCACGTTTAGCGCATCATCGACGACGGCCATTGTATCGTCGATTTTCGTTAGAAGCTCTACTTTGGGAATGCCCTTGAGTGAAAATTCAAGTTCTCGGTTCCGCACGTAGCCGGTTTTGCCAATCTCCGCACCCAGGTACGTATTCAGATTGCCAACCAGATGCAGACAGAGATTTCCTGCTGAGTTGGCAATCCCCCGCTCCGTATGCCAGATCACTTCCTCGTTTTTGTACTGGTCAATCTCTCGTTTTAATTTTTCGAGATCTCGATGGAACAGCATTTTTAGCGTCTCAATAAGCATATCTGATGATGACGGTTTCTACGCCCTGGTTCTGGCTGGTATTAACCAAAATACTGTTGTTCAATTCGGCCAACATAACCCAGGTAAGTCGCGCTGCTAAACCAGGGTTGAAGTTTAGCGCCGATATTTGGATAGAGATTGAGTTTGTCTAAGTCCGTAACGGGTATCCAGACCAAATTGAGAGCGGTTGTCTCGACAGAGTTTAGAGCGGGTTCACCCTGGAGGTTACGAGCCGCAAAAACCACATGCAATACATCGTCGTTGCGTTGCGACAGGAGCATTTCACCGGCCAGAACCATCTCACCAAGCTCAACGGATACGCCCAACTCTTCCCGAATTTCGCGGATAACGGTTTCTGTCAGAATTTCGCCCCGGTCAGGGTTACCACCAGGAAGTGCAAAAACGTCCTGCCCACCGTAGCAGTAACGCATGAGCAATACTTGGGTCTGACCCTCAGATTGACGCCAGATCAGCGCAGACGGACGAACTTTCATAAAAACTGGTTAAGTAGCAAATCTCCGCCAAATTAACAATCGCAGGAGTAATTACCATAACCAGGGTAGCGGGGCGACAATTTACCCGAAACACTAACTACACGGTCGAGGGGGACGAGGTCGCCCGTGGCTAGTTCCAGCACATCGGCACCATCCTGACGGAGAAGCTGCTTAATGGCTACGTCAGCTTTTATAAACTCATTGAGATCGGTCAGGTATTCGAGCCGCACAAATTTGCCGGGAATAATAGCTGATCGGAAGGCGGCTTCGTCAACAATAAGATCGGGGTTATTCAGATTTGTTTCCATATTGGTAGAACAAACCCACTAAATGAAACGTGCCCCGGTTAAAACCGAGGCACGTTTTTGTCCTGCTAACGATAGGAAGCATAGCGAAAGGAAAATCAATAACCCGCTGTTTCCAGCTCCTTTTGTAGTTCGCGCAGGATCGTTTCCTTCATGGCGATCTTCCGTTTCTGGGTGTTGATCTTATTCAGAATCTGTTTGTCTTCATCCTTGTTGGGGTCGAGTCCGTCGGCGTCCTGCAAAGCGAACTGTAGATCGTTCTTTTCGCGCTTAACGAGATACTCCATCTCCCGAATTTTCGTCCGGATCTGCTCCGACTTACTCTTAAGCTCAAATGCCGGGTATTTCCGGGTCAGTACACGACCGAGGTAGCTCAATTCAAAAATCTTATCGCAGGCGGCCCGGAACCGTTCATTGACTACTTTATCCTGAAGCTTGAATGGCACACGAATCTCTTTCCAGCTATTAAGCAATACTTTGGCCCGTTCGGCAGCCGCGAAAATATCCTGCTGTTTCGAGAGCTTTTCCACTTCATCGGCCATTTTCATCTGGGCCTCAATGCGTGGGTCGATTTTTGGAACGATAACAATGCCCTTCGCGTCGTTGTACTTGGCGTAGAACATGGTGGTCGCTTTCTTAAACTGTTTATACAGTTTACCGCTCTTCTTGATCGGTACTTCCCCAACCACTTTCCAGGCATTATTGAGTTTCCGTACTTCCTGAAAGGCCGCATCCAGATCACCCAGGCGATTCGCGCGGAAGGCCAGACGGATAAGCTCATCGTATTTATCGAGCCGCTCCTGAATAACTTTGTTCTGCTCGTTGAAAAACTCGCGTCGGCGGGTAAAGAAGCCGTCCAGAAGCGCCTGGAAGCGCCCTTCAACTTCCGTTTCAGCCGCTTTATCGACTGGTCCCGTTTTGATCCATTTTGTTTTTATTTCCTGCAGCACATCCGCCGTTTCGCGCCACTCGGTGCTATCGACAACGGCTTCGGCTTCGGCAATCAGTGCCCGTTTGATCTCAAGATTTTTCAGCTGATTGACCGTAATCAAATCGGCTAGTAATTTCTCCTGAGCATCCAAACGGTCGAGTAAGGGCGGGAAATCGCCAAGTGCATCGAAGCCAAGCAGCTTCTTGCGAAGTTGTACCAATTTGGTCAGATAGGAGCCTTTGTTCTGGGCTTCTTCGATATCTTTCTCTAACTGGCTTACTTTGTTTTCGGCGATAATGAAGCGGTTTTTGAAATAATCGAGCGCTTCCTGCTCGGTTCGTTTGACTTCGCCGATCTGGCGGTCTTCGTAATTCAGGTAGCCTTTTAAAAATACCTTTCCGTCTTTGACGTAACCGTATTCATCTACCAGTGAAGCGTTTTCCATTACTGTGCTTGGTTAAGGCTGCGCTGTGGGTTAAATTTGAGGGTAATTGCCAACACAAATCTATCAGAAATTAATGAGTCAGGAAACCATAATTTTCTCAATGGCGGGCGTGAGTAAAAATATTCCGCCTAACCGACAAATCCTAAAGAACATATACCTTTCCTTCTTTTACGGCGCTAAAATTGGCGTTTTAGGGTTGAACGGTTCCGGTAAATCTACTTTATTACGCATCATTGCTGGTATCGACAAAAATTACACGGGCGAAGTAGTCTTCTCGCCGGGCTACTCGGTGGGTATGCTTGAGCAGGAGCCGCAGTTCACGCCGGGCCGTACTGTTCGGGAAATTGTTGAGGAAGGAGCCCAGGAAGTTGTCAATCTGCTGAAGGAGTTTGAGGAAATCAATGAAGCCTTCGGCGACCCCGATGCCGACTTCGATAAGCTGATTGCCCGACAGGGAGAAGTTCAGGAAAAGATCGACCATTTCAATGGCTGGGAACTTGACCAAAAGCTCGAACGGGCGATGGATGCCCTGCGTTGCCCACCTTCCGATGCCCTGATCGATACCCTCTCCGGGGGCGAAAAGCGCCGGGTGGCGCTGTGTCGTTTGCTGCTTCAGCAACCCGATGTGCTGCTGCTCGACGAGCCAACCAACCACCTGGATGCCGAATCAGTTTTGTGGCTCGAAGAACATTTACGCCAGTATACGGGCACCGTCATTGCTGTAACCCACGATCGTTACTTCCTGGACAACGTAGCGGGCTGGATTCTCGAACTGGATCGCGGAGAAGGAATTCCCTGGAAAGGAAATTATTCGTCCTGGCTGGAGCAAAAGCAAAACCGTTTAGCGAAAGAAGAAAAAACGGAATCGAAGCGTCAGAAAACCCTTCAGCGTGAACTGGAATGGGTAAAAATGGCTCCTAAAGCCCGTCAGGCTAAATCGAAAGCGCGTTTGGGTGCTTATGAAAAACTCCTGAACGAAGATGCCAAACAGCGGGACGATAAGCTCGAAATATTTATACCCGCCGGGCCGCGTCTGGGCTCAAAAGTGATTGAAGCGGAGGATGTTGCCAAAGCCTTTGGCGATCGGCTACTGTTCGAGCATTTGGGTTTCCGGCTGCCACAGGGCGGTATTGTTGGTATTATCGGGCCAAATGGCGCCGGTAAAACAACCCTGTTTAAACTCATTACGGGACGCGAAAAGCCCGATGCTGGTACGTTTGACGTAGGCGAGACGGTTAAAGTCGCTTATGTTGACCAGGAACACGATGGACTCGATCCGAACAAGACCGTATTTGAAACGATCTCAGGCGGAAGTGAGTGGATCATGATGGGCGGCAAACAGTCGAATGCCCGTGCCTATGTGAGTCGTTTCAACTTTGCCGGAGCCGATCAGGAAAAGAAAATCGGAACATTATCAGGTGGGGAACGCAATCGGGTTCATTTAGCCATGATCCTTAAAGAAGGCGCAAACCTGTTGCTGCTCGATGAGCCCACCAACGATCTTGACGTGAACACATTACGGGCCCTGGAGGAAGGACTGGAAAATTTCGCGGGCTGTGCCGTCGTCATCAGTCACGATCGCTGGTTCCTGGACCGAATTGCCACCCACATTCTGGCCTTTGAAGGCGACTCACAAGCCTATTGGTTTGAAGGTAACTTCTCGGAATATGAAGAAAACAGGCGTAAGCGGTTAGGTACCGACGCCACGCCAACCCGGATTAAGTACAAGAAGCTGGCATAGACAAACAAAAACGGGACAGATGCTACATCTGTCCCGTTTTTGTTAAAACCCATACTAAAACTTGGGGCAGGGTAATTTCTTATCCCGTCGTTTTACGCCTGCTCGTCGGCCTTCGGGTTTCTCGAAAATGTAAGATAACGACAATTCATGTGAGCCACCGCTGTTTCCGAGGGTCGAAACGGTAACGTCGTAACTGTAGCCGATCGAGAATTTCTCCATACGCCAGCCAACCAGTGCCGCAACGGCATCGTGGTTATTCAATGTCTGATTGTATTTTTTGAACGGAATTCCCCGGTAATAAGCGCCAATCGTCAACGGGGAATACGTCAGGTAAGCCCCTATGTCTAACTGGTCATATTTGCCCTGGTGTTTATACATGATCACTGGCGAGAGACTAATTTCACGATCTTCTTCATCGGCCAGGCCGGTGAAGCCCCCCAGTGGAATACGAAGGCCCGCCTGAATACTGGTTTTCATGGGTAGTCGCTCCCGGTTGCCGGCAAAGAATCCCTGATCAGGCCTGTTAATATGGTGCGCTGATGCGCCAACCCAGAACCAGTCAGAGTAGAACAGACCTCCTGTTGAAAAATCTGCGTATTTTACTGCTGGCAAGCCACCTTGCAGGGTAGGGTCGCCGGAAACGCTGCCGGTAATAAAGCCCCGGTCGGTAAACTGATCGCCCGTTGTCAAACCAAAATAGTTAATACTTCGGTTTACGTAAGACCCCTGCAATCCTAATCGTACGAAGGAAGATTCACTTACCTGAAATTGGTATGCATATTGCAACCCTATGTCTGTTGATTGAATCCTTCCCTGACCCTGATTGTCACTCTGGATCATCAGGCCAATACCACTATTGTATTTTTCAATGAAGTGGTCGACCGCTACCATCGTTGTTACATAGTTGGTAATGGCAGGCCACTGGTTCCGGTAGTTGGCCGTAACGCGTGGAGCCAGAGCCGATCCCGCAAAGGCTGGGTTCAGGTACATAGGGGCCGCGTAAAATTGAGTGAACTGAGGGTCCTGAGCGAATGCAGTTCGGCCCAGTGTCAGTGTCAAAATTAGTAGTATGTATTTATTGAGCATAATAGCAAAACAAGGCAAAGACTGGGCCAATATTATTGTTGCAACGCTGGTAGGTCAAACGAAGTATTTAGGAGGACAACAACCTCTAAAATTAGTTGGATTTTAAGGGCTTTTGTGGCTGTAAGACGATAAAATTTTAATTGAACACCATCGTTTATACTAACGTAATGCCCCGGTTGTTGTTATGTTGAGAATCGAATTTGCGTAGGTGGGCTTTATTCAGCGTTTCTTCATGTTAACTTTTAATAAGCATATTCGGGTAGTTGGACTTTTGGCCATGCTGTTCCTGCTGGCCGGGCCAATTACAGCCTGGGCGCAAACAAGCGCGGGCATTAAGATCAGTGGAAAAGCCTGTGTTCCCGACCAGGAATGTAAAGCCGACTCGCTTACATTCACAGACAGCGTAATGACCGGCGTAACGAGCCGCGTCTGGAATTTTGGCGACGGTACTACGGTCACCAAACAACGTGACTCGACAGCCAAGCATGTGTACCAGCAAGCGGGGGCTTATACCGTTACGCTCACTCGAACGATCAATGGCGTATCGTTGACGTCAGAACGGAAAATAAATATTGGTAATCGTCCCCAGTCTTTTTCGAACTGGCGGACAGACACGACCATCTGTAAGGGGGAGAAAATCACGCTTGACCCGTATGCTGGTAATACGCAATCAGGATACAGGTATCTGTGGTATCCTAAGGGAGATACGACACAAAGTATACAGGTCGACAGTTCGGGTTGTTATTCTGTCGAAGCCATTAGTCCAAACGGTTGCTCGTATCAGGATCGCATCAATGTCGATGTGTGTGGTGAAAAGAAAGAGTCGCAGGGGGTAAAATGGTATTTCGGACAAAATGCGGGCCTGGATTTTAGTGGTGGAGGTACACCAAAACCCATTACAGACGGTAAGCTGAATACTATTGAGGGCTCCTCTTCCATTGCGAATACAAAAGGGATTCTGCTCTTTTATTCCGACGGGATTACCATTTACGATAAAGATGGTAAACCCATGAAGTCGCTCGTGCCAGGCGACACCCTGGCGACGCAGAAACCGCTGGAAGGAAGCAAAAACTCAACGCAATCGGCGCTGATCGTGCCGAAACCCACTTGTCGGGGATGCGAATACCTGTATTATGTCTATACGACGTCCGAAATACGTGGGCAGAAGACACTGACGTATAGCGTAGTGGACATGCGCCAGAATGGGGGTAAAGGGGCCGTTGTTGAAAAAAACATTCCATTGTCCGGGCAGGGTACGGAGCAGTCGGCGTCGGTGGCCAATACCCGCGACTCTACGTATTGGGTTATTACCAGAAAATATGGAACGAATGAATTTGAAGTTCGTCACTTAACGCGCAGTGAGAACGTCGATCCTGTTACTTACACAGGTGGTCAGGTAATTGATTCGCTGACAAACGCAGAAGGCTATATTAAAATTGGTCCGGCGGATACTACAGGAGGAAACGAAGGCAATCGTCCAATGGCCGTTGTGATTCCCGGCCCGCCCAAAAATTCGGTCGACCTATATACCTTCAATGACTCGACTGGAGTCCTGAAATTTGATCGAACCCTCGATCTGGGACCAGCGCCCCCCAAAGCATACGGTGTCGAATTTTCGCCCGATGGTAAGAGTTTGTACGTGACGATGCTGGCCGATACTAATGCCGATGGAAGTCAGAAAGGATCATCCTACATTTTAAAGTACGATCTGAATCAACGAGACTCCCTTCTCACACTGTCGAAGACGGTGGTTGACAGTAGTACAACCAGGCAATATGGCTCAATCCAGATTGGGCCCGATGGTCGCCTTTACGTTGCCATCAAAGGTAGCAACTCACTCGGAACCATCGAAAACCCAAATGGTGGCTTACTAGATAGCCTGATCTACAATCCGGCAGGGCAATCGCTTGGCGGACAGACGAGCCAGTTGGGCTTGCCGAACCTGGTCGCCAACTTTAATGATAATTCGAGTGGCCCAGGATTAACGTACGGCGATACCTGCGTGAATGCACCAACGGTATTCCAGATAAGTCCGAATTGTCCTAAGCTAAAAGAAGCCTATACACTGGACTTCGGCGATGGAAGTAGGCCTGCGTCAACCACTGCAACCACGCCTATTACGCACGCTTATAAAACGCCCGGCCAATACTTTGTGAGTCTTCGAATCATTACAAAAACCAGTGCCGGGGGCATTTGTAAAGACACGTTGATCAAAGACACGCTGACGATTGTCGAACTTCCACCCGATATAAAGCTGGGTGCTGATACGGCCATTTGTAATAAGCGG
Source organism: Spirosoma horti (assembly GCF_054776595.1). Classification (NCBI taxonomy): domain Bacteria; kingdom Pseudomonadati; phylum Bacteroidota; class Cytophagia; order Cytophagales; family Cytophagaceae; genus Spirosoma; species Spirosoma horti. Next base: position 682,012 of record NZ_BAAHBQ010000004.1, on the reverse strand, counting down.
GGCATTACACTCGATATAAAAGTGCAGGCCAAAATGTACGTCTGGCTGGTAAATGGAGCCCTGGTCAGTAGGCAACGAACGTTAACACTGACCAGGCCGGGCTATTACATCGCTGTGGCCTTAGCCGCTAATGGCGAGTGTTTTAAAAGTGACACAATTCAGGTCCAAATCAAGCCCGTGCCATCACTTGACCTGGGGCCTGATACCTTGTTCTGTTACCGATCAAAAGTCGATCTGACGGTGCCTCAACGAACTTGGACGCAATTCCAGTGGAGCAATGGGGAAACGACAAAAACAATTACTGTAGCAACGGCCGGAGTGTATTCCGTAACAGCACAGTCAGCCGTTATTGATGGCACTAGCTGTGTCAATTCAGACACCATTCGGGTAAGCGAACTACCCAAAATTAGCCTACAGGCCGCCCTAACCGGTCCCAAGGCGTGTACGTCGGCTGATGGCTCCATCGTCCTGACGGCCCGCCCTGCCGGTACTTATCAGTACGTATGGACAGGCACTGATGGGACGCCATTGAAGGATAGCTCGAATCAGCAGACGGGCCTTGTCGAAGGAGGGTATAAAGTCGCTGTGACTGATACACTTCATGAATGTAAAGTCGATAGTGCTTTCATTCTGAAATCACCGGCCAACCAACTTCGTTTAACGCCCAACGTGAAGGATGCTTTATGTAGTATACCCAACAGTGGTACCATCACCTTGACTGTTTCGGGAGGAACAGCCGCGACGTATTCATGGCTGGATCAGAACAATAATGTCGTTTCGACAACGGCCGTATTCGGACAGGCTGCACCGGGACTATACACGGTTCAGGTTGTCGATATTAATGGTTGCAAAGCCCTGTCGGATAGTATCAAAGTAGGGCTCGATAGCACTGGATTCGCCCGACTTGGGCCGGATACCCTCAAGTGCAATGGCCTTGCCGTAGCTTTACAACCCTTGGTGGGCAACGTTCCTGGTAATGTATATCAATGGAGTACGGGAGCCAGTACACCCACAATCAACGTGACACAGCCGGGAACATACAGCCTTGTATTACGCAATACGCAATCGGGATGTGTGGGGCGTAGTAGTATCCGGGTCGGCGACCGGCCACCACCAGCTTTCTCCTATACCCAACAGGCCGCCCTTTGCGAAGGAGATCAGGGGACAACGATACTATCGGCCAACGGCGCTACCGGCTTAAAATACCTGTGGGTGAATCGAAACGATACGACCAAAACCATAACGGTTCAGCGCGCTGGCGATTACCCCATTCAGGTGACAGATCCATTGGGCTGCACGGCAACGGGTGTGGCCCGCGTATTGAATCTGTGCGAACCACGGGTCAATGTGCCGGACGCGTTCACGCCCAATGGCGACGGTACTAATGACCTGTTGCAAGTGTTTACGGCTTATATAACCGATTACGAATTCCGGATCTATAATCGCTGGGGAGAGGTCATTTTTGCCAGTAATAATCCCGAGCAGAAATGGGACGGTACCTACAAAGGATCGATCTATCCGGCCATGATCTATCCCTATGTGGTGATCTTCAAAAGCGAGTATTTTCCCGAGCGTGAACGGGTTGTAAAACGCGGATCTGTACTCCTGATTCGGTAGTATTTGTCCTCTTTTTTGCGTAAATTTGAGGTAAACGACTTCGCCGAAATCGCCTGTTTTTCGGGTGTATCTAAAGCGGGTTTGCACCAATCAAAACCATGCGAAACGACTTTTTGAAAGGTTCAGGAGACGGGATGACCACTACCGACAAAGAGATCGAACGGGCGCTCCGGCCGCTTTCGTTCGAGGACTTTACGGGGCAGGCTAAAATTCTCGATAACCTGGAAGTGTTTGTGAAAGCGGCTATGCAACGGGGTGATGCGCTCGACCATGTGCTGCTCCATGGCCCGCCAGGTTTGGGTAAAACGACGCTATCGCACATTATTGCGAACGAACTTAATGCGGGTATCAAAATGACCTCTGGTCCGGTGCTCGACAAGCCTAGTGATCTGGCTGGCCTGCTAACGAATCTACAGCCTAATGATGTTCTCTTCATCGACGAGATCCACCGGCTCAATCCCATTGTGGAAGAGTATCTGTACTCGGCAATGGAGGATTACAAGATCGACATTATGCTCGACTCCGGGCCAAACGCCCGAACCGTCCAGATTAAGCTGAATCCGTTCACGTTGATCGGCGCAACCACTCGGGCTGGTATGCTCACCTCGCCGTTGCGGGCTCGGTTTGGCATCAGTGCCCGGCTGGAGTATTATGATGCTAAACTGTTAACCAGCATTGTGCAGCGTTCGGCGGCTATTTTAGGAACGCCAATCGATGAAACAGGGGCTTATGAAATAGCACGCCGGAGCCGGGGAACACCCCGTATTGCCAATAATCTGCTCCGCCGGACCCGCGACTTTGCGCAGGTGAAGGGCAATGGATACATCAATGTAGAAATAGCTGAAATAGCTCTCAGCGCGCTGGAGGTCGACCAGAACGGGCTCGACGATATGGATATCCGTATTCTGACGACTATCATCGAGAAGTTTAAAGGTGGCCCGGTTGGCCTTTCCACCATTGCTACCGCTTGTGGAGAAGAGTCTGAAACAATTGAAGAAGTGTACGAGCCTTTTTTAATTCAGGAAGGCTTTTTGAAGCGGACCTCGCGTGGCCGCGAAACAACGGAACGAGCTTACATTCATCTCGGCCTGACACCACCTTACAGACCGGGCGAATTATTTACGTAATTGACTGATACAATTCTGTAAAAAGGGTACGAAGTGGCTATTGAGAATAGCTCCTTTAGTACCCTTTTTTTATGGACGTATAAGGCGCAAATTAATTCAGAATCTTGCTCTTATAGATACATTCGATTACTTCAGCCACGGCCGAATCCACCAGAAAATAGTAAATGTTCTTCCCGCTCCGTCGAATATCGAGTATGCCTTTATCGCGCATATTGATCAGGTGATGGGAGATAAGCGACTGCTCTGCGTTCAGGTTTTTGTAAATCGCGGATACATTCAATTCTGTGTTTTCATTCAGCATTTGAATGATCCTGATACGTAAAGGATGCGCTACCGCTTTGAGTACATACGCGGCTTTATCAATCCGCTTTTCATCATCAACTACTTTGTCAGTTGCCATAAGAACGTTGTTTCTTTTAATAGGTATAGTGAATGAAAGGTAAGGTATAATACTCACTAAGACGCTGAACGTGAGGTGTAATTTATTTAGTGGTTGTTTTTTTAATCCTATAGTACAATGATAATGTTTTTATGTGTCCGATTGGTAACTTTTTGGTAAGAAATAGATAAATTGTTTTAAGTGTTTATACTCATTTAATAGACAGCTGTTTAGCGCTTATTTTCCACGCCAGCCAATGAGAAAGACACCCGCTAACACCAGAAATGTGCCGGCTATCTGGGCATAGCTGATTGTCTCGTGGAGAACCGTTGTGGACAGGATAATGGTAAAGATGGGACCAACGCTGGCAATGATTGATGCGTTGCCGGAACCGACTCGTTTAATGCCTTCGGCGATCATGAACGTTGGGATCACGGTCACAAAAATAGCCATCCCAAGTCCCAGAAAATAAACGGGTGCGGGGTAGCCTGTTAATTGTAAGCCATTCTGTAAGGCGCAGTGTAGAACGGTTGGAACCGTGGCCGCCATCATGGCATAACAAGTGTATCGCTGCGAGCCGACCCAACTGATTACCCGGTCGCTGCCAACTAAATAAACAGCATATACCAGCCCACTCAAAACAACCCAGAATGCACCTAAGACAACATTTTTTTGAACAGAGCTTTCAACGTTTCCCCAGAAGGCCAATAAAATGCCGATATAGGTTAGCGCCAGCGCCAGAAGCTGCAAACGCGTTACCCGTCGACCAAAGCCGACGGCATTCATCAACAACACAAACGTTGGGTAAACAAACAGTAGAATTCGCTCCAGGCTGGCGGTGATATACACCAATCCCAAAAAATTGAAAAAACTGGCAAAATAATAGCCCGTTATCCCCAGCATACATAGTGTTACCCATTGCTTAACGGTTAGGTTGACAGGCGGGTACTTACGCGCCAGATAAATGGAAATCGCGATATAAAATGGCAGGGCGAAAAGCATCCGCAACGTCAGTAGCGAAATGGCATCAATGGGATACTGATAGGCGAGCTTGATCAAAATGCCCTTCAAAGCGAAACAGAAAGCCGCTAAAAAGACCAGACCGGCGCCAAGCCAATAGCGGGAGCGGGCAGGTGGCAAGACCATAAAGAATCAGGGATTGGTTGGATATAGAAAAAGGTCAGGAAGTAATTGACGTATGGTTATGCATGCGCCAACTCCCTGACCTTTTCTGTTGACAGAAGCCAACAGGCTGTAGACTCGTCAGAATCTAACCTTACTTCTGCCGGAAAAAGACGGTGATCGGCACACCTGTAAAATCGAAGTGGTCCCGAAGCCTGTTTTCCAGAAACCGCTGGTATGATTCCTGAACGTACTGGGGCAGGTTACAGAAAAATATGAACGTTGGTGAAGGCGTAGGAACCTGTACCATGTACTTGATCTTCACAAACTTGCCTTTCATGCTTGGCGGAGGAAATTTCTCAATTTCGGCCTGCATAGCCTCATTTAATTTTGAGGTAGCAATTTTCTTGGTCTTGTTTTCATACACTTCCATCGCCTTTTCCATGACCTGGAAAATCCGCTGTTTCTCATGAACCGAGGCAAAGATGATGGGCACGTAATCGATTGGCATCATCCGCTGGATCATCTCTTTGCGTAGCACATCGGCCGTGCGGTGATCCTTTTCAACAGCATCCCACTTATTGACCATGATCACCACGCCTTTTTTGGCTTTTACGGCCTGGCCAATGATATTCAGGTCCTGAGCTTCCAGACCCCTTGTAGCATCGAGCATAATGATACAAACGTCCGAGTCTTCCATGGCCTTGATGGAACGCAGAACCGAGTAGAACTCAATGTTGGAGTCAATTCTGGCTTTACGCCGAATACCGGCCGTATCGGTCAGAATGAAGTCTTTTCCGTAAGCTTTGTAGCGGGTATTGATCGCATCGCGGGTGGTTCCGGCAATGTCCGTGACGATACTGCGCTCCTGTCCGGTCAGGACGTTGAGGAAAGACGATTTCCCAACGTTTGGCCGCCCCAGAATCGCAATGCGTGGAATACCAGCATCGGGATCTTCGACCCCGTCGCTTTGAAAGTGTTTAACGACTTCATCCAGCAAGTCGCCCGTGCCGGTTCCGGTTTGCGACGAAATCGCGTAGGGGTCACCCAGGCCCAGGCCGTAAAACTCAGCAGAAGCATGCGCTCGTTCGGCGGTTTCAGCCTTATTGGCTACGACATAGACCGGTTTTTTGGACCGTCGTAACACGTCGGCGAAGTCTTCGTCCAGGCCCGTGATGCCCGTCTGCGTATCTACAACAAACAGCAAAACAGTGGATTCCTGAATCGCCATTTCGACCTGTTCCCGGATAGATTCTTCGAAGACATCTTCTGAGCCAACGACATAGCCACCGGTATCGATGACGGTAAAATACTTGTCATTCCACTCGGCCGTACCATAATGTCGGTCGCGTGTAACGCCACTTTGGTTGTCCATGATGGCCTGTCGCTGTTCCGTCAAGCGGTTAAACAGCGTGGACTTGCCCACGTTTGGGCGGCCAACGATTGCAACGATGTTTGCCATGATTGTTTTTAGTGGTTACTGATTCGTGCCAGACCGCCCTTGCGGTTAGCGGCTGGTGAAGCGTTCGTGCCAACACCAGCTAGTGATTACCAGCCACTATTCGTCATACCCCAGGCGCTTGAGCATACGCTCTTTTTGCCGCCAATCGGGTTCTACCTTAACGAATTGTTCCAGATATACTTTTTTACCAAAGAAGCGTTCGAGTTCTTCGCGAGCCATAATGCCCGTCTTCTTTATCATTCGACCACCTTCGCCAAGCAAAATTGCCCGCTGGGTAGCCCGTTCAACCAGGATTTCGGCCTGAATGACGATAATATCGTCTTTCTCGTTAAATCCTGTGACAACAACTTCACTACTATAGGGTACTTCCTTCTTGTAATTCAGAAAAATTTTCTCCCGAATAATTTCTGAAGCAAAGAACCGCTCAGGTTTGTCGGTCAGTTCGTCTTTGGGGAAATAGGGAGGATGCTGGGGCAGTCGACTCATAACGGCTTCAAAGACGCGGTCGGTATTGAACGCATTGAGGGCCGAAATCGGAATGATTTCCTGAGCATTAAAGTGCTCCTGCCAGTAATCGATCTTCTCATTGACCTGTGCCTGCGTAGCCTGGTCGATTTTATTGATGATCAGCACGACAGGAACTTCTGATTTCTGAAGCCGTTCGATGACATCATTTTCATCGTGCTGCTCAAAAATGTCGGTTACAAACAAAACCACGTCGGCGTCTTCAATAGAACCGCGAACAAAACTCATCATGGATTCATGAAGTTTGTATAACGGTTTAATGATACCGGGGGTGTCCGAATAAACGAGTTGGAATTCCTGGCCGTTGTGGGTTCCGTTGAGGATACCCATGATGCGGTGGCGGGTGGTCTGTGCCTTGGCGGTGATAATCGACAACCGCTCCCCGACAAGTTGATTCATCAGGGTTGATTTGCCTACGTTTGGCTTACCGACTATACTGACGAAGCCAGCCTTATGATCGGCTGGAAAATTGGCAATAATTTCTGTATTCATTCTTAGGTGATCCCGCTGGCTGATTACCAGTGGCTTTAGGAAACAACTCTCTCCGGAAAGAAAACGTTTCGGTTGTGCTAAAAACTTTTTTTACAAAGGTAGTTGGATTTTTAGAGAGTTGTTGTACTTTTGCAGACCAAACACCGCGGGATGGAGCAGTTGGTAGCTCGTTGGGCTCATAACCCAAAGGTCGCTGGTTCGAGTCCAGCTCCCGCTACTAAGCAAACCCTTGATTAACTTTATGAAGTTAATCAAGGGTTTTTGCTTTTTAGAGCACTCAAAACAAGTAAAGTTAGTTCTATGGTTACCTATTTTGTGTATATGTTAACCACAGGTTTATTAATACTCTATTTTGGATTATTTATTTACATAATCAATAAAGGCATAACTGCATACTAATAGGTAGGCCCACTGGATAAGGTAAACGCTCCATTTAACAGAGAAACTAATAAGTGAAGCGTTTTATTGGGTATGTTTACAGTTGCTCCTTTTATGCATTAATAGCAGATACTGTCCTTTTACTTTAGTTTATGCCTGTTCACTCTTCGCCTGTTGTTTGGATTGTAGACGACGATGAAGACGATCAATATCTTTTTGAGATCGCCTTCAAAACCTTAAAGCCACCAGTCAATGTCAGGCGATTGAATGACGGTGAGGAATTGTTGCCTGCCCTTCGTGAAAGTGATATTAAGCCCAGTCTTATTCTACTGGATTTAAATATGCCTTATCTAAATGGATTTGAAGTCCTGCAACAGTTACGAGCCGAGCCAGCCTATAAAAGTCTTCCTGTAGTAGTTTTAACGACGTCAAATCATTCTGAAGATGAAGCAAAGGCAATGGAGTTAGGCGCCAATGCATTTTTAACCAAGCCTGGCTCATCCGGAAAATTATTAATGCTGTTTGGTCAGTTAGTTCAGCAGTGGAAAATCAGCTAATTGAGCTGTTCCGTATTTTTCCAGCAATAAGTTCTGACGCGAAATAGGTAGCCAATCATGGGTTCACTCATGGCGATTTAGGACGACTTTACAAACTACACAAGCAGAGCGCCGAACCCTGTGTAACGTATATTCGTATGTGTTTATAACATATTTCGTATCACTGTAGTTTATTCCATTTGACTTTCACAGTAGTTGTCAAGTGGCCACCATCGATAAAATAATTACGAGACATTGCCAGATAGGTTGTTTGATGATGTTCGCAGCATCGACTGCAATGGCACAGGCAACAAACCCCTGGCCCGCACAACCGAGTATTTACTTTCCACAATCACCGCCGGCCGCCAAATGGCGACGATCTATTGGGGCCGTTTTTACGACCACACCACCCGAATTAACCGAAGAGGTGCGTGTCAGCGTACCCGCTGTTGATTTTAATATTCAGCGAGCCCTGGGCCGACACTTGTACGCCGTGGGCCGAATACAAACGCAACTCGTACAAAGTAATCTGGGCGTAGGCCTGCGCTGGGCTACGCCCATCACCAATCGGCTGTCGGCATCCGTAGGTTACGATATACACGGCTGGTTCGGGGCGCTGCTTATCAAGGATGTATTTAACAGTCAGGCGTATGGTATCGAGACGTTTCCGAACCTCTCAGTGGGTTATCGACTAACCAGAGACCTGCAACTGACGGTTCGATCGGAAGCGATTATCGACCTGTATTACAAATCGCAGGTAGGTTCACTGGCGGTTGAATACAACAAAAGACAAATTAACGGAGTCGCCTTTACGGCCGTTTTAGAACAGCCTTTTTATAACAAAACTCACGTTTCGGTTGGCATACGGGCCGCTTACTCCAATTTTAACTGGCAGTTGTGGTCGCTCTATGACACGTTTGATCGAGACCTGTTCTATCCTCAACTTATTTTTGGCTTTATCCTATGAAACTGCCCCATTTTATTGGCCTGGCCTTAGTCCTCATAGGCTTCAATAGCTGTAGAAAAGATTACGAATCGCCCGTTCCGTATACCTTCAGCAATACACCGGGCTCTGGCCAGTTTGTGCCTTCGGTCAGGCAGGCCATGGAAGGCGTATATACCGTTACGGCCGGATCCACCCAGTTTGGTGATCAGGTTGCGCTGAAGTGGACGTATCTTCTTAATGGCTCTGACACAACCCATTACTTATCCATTTTTACGGGTCTCGATGCCGGATTCTTTAATTTGGAAGCTGGTTCTCAGAAAGATAGCTTAGTGGTAAATGGCTATTGGCGTAAGCTGGTCAATACAGCTACCGGACTGACCAGCCTGACAGTTAAAGCCAGGCACAATGGGCAGTTAAAGCCCTATACGGGCCAGTTAGCTGCGGGCGATACGCTGGTATTGACGGGTGTCTACGGCGAAAAAACAGCTCAGCCTGCCACGCCCCTGACCCTTACCTATAAGCGGCCTCTAAACCAGCGCCCTTTTTCCATTATGGCCCACCGGAGTGGCGGGCGCACGTCAGATCTGCTACCAGCCTCAGAAAATTCAGTTGAGATTATAAAGCTGGCATCGCGTCTGGGAGCAACCGGAATCGAAATTGATGTGCGTTATACGAAAGACGGCGTTCCGATTTTGTATCACGATAATACGCTCAACCTGCGACTTATTCAAAAAAGTGGCTTAACCGGTCCCGTGGAAAACTATACTTACCAGCAGTTGAGCACCCTCGTCCGTCTGGTCAATGGAGAGAAAATCCCAACTCTGGAAGAAGCCTTGGAAACAGTTGTCAGTAATACGTCTTTGAGTTTTGTCTGGCTCGATACCAAATACATTGGGCCCATGGACAAGGTGCAGGTTATTCAACAAAAGTATCGGCAAAAAGCGTTAATGGCCGGTCGAAACCTGCGCATTGTGATTGGGCTGCCAAGCACCGATGCGGTAAAATCCTATGAGGCTCTGGCCGATAAAGAAAATACACCGATCCTGTGCGAATTAGACACGGCCATCACACGCAGTTTGGGGGCTCGAATCTGGGCGCCCCGCTGGACCCTTGGGCCACAAACGGACGAAGTGGCCGCCATGAAAGCCGAAGGGCGAACTGTATTCGTCTGGACACTCGACGAAACCGAGTTTATTCGTGAATTTATCAGCCAGAATAATTTCGATGGCATCCTGTCCAACTACTCGCCAGTCGTTGCTTACTATCACTATGTTGAACAGCAGTAAACCCATGCGAGTTTATCTACCAATCATTACGCTAGTTGTCTATCTGTATGTTGGTTCCCTATCGACCAATGGTCAGCCGGTTTACATGCCCGACTCAATGGCTACCCAACGTGGGCCGTACACCATTGTGGTGACCGCAGGGGGCGGCTTGTCTTATTATGCAACGCACCTGGGTGTTCCCAATACGATCGAGCAGAAGCACTTAAGTCGGTTCGGGGCACCTGGATCATTGCGGGTTATGTGGTATCCGGATCACCGTTTGCGAGTGGGTCTGGAAACGGGCTGGACAACGATGTACAGTTATCGGGGGCACGTGGCCAACGATCCGGTGCATGTTTACGTGTCGGCAGTTCCGGTTTTGCTGGTGTTTTCAATGCCGCTGGCCTGGCTGAAGGGGACAGATCGGACATTAACCCGGCGACTGGCGGTAACGGCTGGAACAGGCGCTTACTTTAACTATTCCCGGCTGGATTATGTCGGTACAGCTACGGCCAACACAACCAGTTTGGGCTGGATGGCGGCCGCTTCATATACATATCCCATTGGTCGTCGTTTTAGAGTAGCCGGTGAATTGAAATGGTTTGACGCCGTAGCCGCCGAAAATGCGGCATTTACGGCCGAAGTTCAGCTCGTTTGGCGTGCGTTTTCGTGGTAAGTTGTAAGTAGAACGTTATGGAACAGGAAGTTAATCAACGAGAGATATTATTTTTAAGCGATACGCAGGCGCCCATGTGGGTGGAACGACTCGTGCTGCGTACGCACCAGAATACCAAAGCAACAACCACCATTTTTAATGAGATTGTGCGTCTGAAACCGGCCGTACTCTATTGGCTGGGCGATATTGTTTCGCTGGGTTACCGGTCGAATAAATGGCGGATTATCGATCAGTTTCTGGCGAACTGCACTGCCGTAGGAACCGCCGTTTATGCCATCATGGGCAATCATGATGTGATGGGTCGACCGCGCAAAGGCGCTAAAAATTTTCAGCTCCGTTTTCCGGAACATAGCCCCACGGGGTATGTAAAAATAACCGACTCGATTGCGGTCGTTATGCTGAATTCTAATTTCAGCATCCTCTCCGTCGCTGATTTAGTTAAACAGCAAACCTGGTATGAGCAAACGCTGAAAGACCTGGATCAAGACCCGTCAGTGAAGGTCGTTATCGTAACCTGCCACCACGCGCCTTATTCAAATAGTAAACTGGTTGGCTCGTCCAAGTTGGTACAGCAACGGTTTGTTCCGGCCTATATAAAGTCGCAGAAAGGGCGGTTGTTCATCACGGGACATTCCCACGCGTTTGAGCGCTATGAGTTTGAGGGGAAAACGTTTCTGGTTATTGGTGGGGGCGGAGGGCTGAAACAACCCCTGGACGTATCACCCAGTCGATTGCCTGATCTGGCGACAGATTATAAACCGCTGTTCCATTACCTGTCTGTTCGGCGAGATGGGGCGGGCTTGTCATTAACCTCGCATTGTTTGAAAAACGATTTTTCTGGCTTTTCAGTAGGGTATCAGTTCGAGATTCCGGCTACGGCACTGGTTACGGAATAACGTTATTGCTCCTCTACTGTACCCGCGCCTAAGTTCGAAAACAGTGTTTGCCAGTACTGGGTTACGGCCGGGTTGTTCTGCTTAACAGATGCATTCGGTTCAAATGGCAGAATCATCGTAATGGTGGGGCTGCCGATCGTGTAGCGTTTCAACTGGCCCGCGTCGGCTTTGGCCCATTCATCAGCTTGGGCGTTGTCCTTAGGAGGTTTCACCTGAAAATCGCGTCGGGTGGGGCCTTTTACGCTTTCGATCATGTCGCTCAGGTAATATACATTTACCGTAGCTCCTGATTCGTTTGCTTTGGCAATAACGGGCAGGCTAGCCCAGATATCGGTTTCCTGATTGGACGCGCCCGCATTCTGCGCGCCTAATTGTTGAAAAACCCGCTGGCGAATCTGGGCTTTTTCGCGACTGAGAGCGAGATCGAATTCCGTTTCGGCTGCTTCGCGATCAGTGGCGCTGGCCGCTGATACGTCCTCCATCTCTGTGCGGGTTGTTAGGGCCAGGGCTCGCGCTTTCGAGGTATTTTCATGAATGAAATAGACCTCGAGTTTGTCGCCCTTCTGCCGGATATTCTGCTCAATGATGTCATTCAGTGCCTGCTGGTATTTTCGGGCAACGAAGGCATTATTGACGTTGACACTGCGAGTTTTATCTAAAAAGATGAGCGTATAAATTGGCTCGGTGGCACTGGTTTTGGCCTTATCTCCATCGCTGGAACAGGCTGATAAAAGGAACAATAGAAAAAGGGCAATGTATTTAGTCATGAGCGTTTCGGGGCCTAACCCGTCGATACGTTAATTATTGATTCCGTATGGTAAAGTGTGGTTAGCGGGGCAAAAGTTCGGCAGTTTCGCTTATCTTACAACTGTTTACCCGAACGATCTTCCTCAATATGGCCAAAATTTATACCCGGCTGCTCCTTTCAGTTAGCGCTGTATTCTTCATCGTTTACACTTCATTCGCCCAGGTCGAAAAGTCACCTGCCCGTCATGAGGGCGACGGCCCGTTCGGAAAGCTCATCATTCGGGACGTCACGCTGGTCAACAGTACGGGTGCTCCGCCCTACGGCCCCGTCGATATTGTGGTGGAGAAAAACCGCATCGTACAGATTAAGCAAGTTGGCTATCCGGGTGTTCCCATCGACCCAAAAGGTCGCCCGCAAGCTGCCCCCGGCGATAAAGAACTGCATTGCGAAGGAATGTACTTGCTGCCCGGCTTTGTGGATATGCACGGCCACATTGGTGGTCAGGCGCAGGGTGCCAATGCCGAATATGTATTTAAGCTCTGGCTCAGTCATGGAATCACCACCATCCGCGACCCATCTTGTGGCAACGGCCTCGATTGGGTACTGGAGCATCGGGCCAAGAGCGACCGCAACGAAATCACGGCCCCACGCATTAAAGCCTATACCGTGTTTGGGCAGGGAGCCAAAGAACCTATTAGTACGCCCGAACAGGCGCGCGCCTGGGTGCAACAGAACGCCAAACGTGGCGCTGACGGAATCAAGTTTTTTGGCGCTGAACCGTCCATATTCAAAGCAGCTCTGGAAGAAAACAAGAAGCTTGGTCTGCGGTCGGCCTGCCACCACGCCCAACTGGAAGTGGCCCGTATGAACGCACTGGCAACGGCTAAAGCGGGCCTGACCTCGCTCGAACACTGGTACGGTCTTCCCGAAGCCCTTTTCGATGATAAAACCGTTCAGAACTACCCCGCCGATTATAATTACAATAATGAACAAAACCGATTCGAGGAAGCGGGAAATCTTTGGCAGCAGGCAGCTAAACCCGGCACCGATCGCTGGAATAAGGTGATGGACGAGCTGATCGCTCTTGATTTCACCCTCGATCCTACCTTTAACATCTACGAAGCGAACCGCGAACTAATGCTGGCCCGGCGCGCCGAATGGCACGAGGAGTATACGATGCCGAGCTTATGGCGTTTTTATGGCCCGAGCCGGATTTCGCACGGGTCGTACTGGCATTCGTGGGGAACGGAGCAGGAAGTGGCCTGGAAGAAGAATTACCAGCTTTGGATGGCCTTCATCAATGAATACAAAAATCGGGGTGGTCGCGTCACGGCGGGGTCTGATTCCGGGTTCATCTATCAGCTTTACGGATTCGCCTATATCCGGGAGCTCGAACTCTTGCGCGAAGCTGGTTTTCACCCACTCGAAGTAATCCGGGCCGCCACGCTGAAAGGGGCCGAGGCCCTGGGTATGTCTGACCAGATTGGATCCGTGGAGGTTGGTAAACTTGCTGATTTCGTCATTGTCGATCAGAATCCACTTGCCAACCTGAAAGTTCTTTATGGAACAGGGGCCATCCACCTGACGGAGAAAAATGAAGTAGAACGCGTTGGTGGCGTTACATATACGGTGAAAGACGGCGTTATCTATGACGCAAAGAAACTACTAGCCGACGTTCGGAAAATGGTGGCCGATGCCAAGCAGAAAGAGAACTTTGAGATTACCCAACCGGGCGTCCCGGCCCGAGCCGGGAAAGTGTCAAGCGGTAAGAATTAACGGCAAATGGCCTATCACGATGACGTGTGTTCTGGTTGGGAGACGGGCTTTCGCTGGTAATCAGCCTGACGAGACTGAACTCCTGGTTGCGCTAACGAGAACATACGTGAATAATCTAATTACCAAAGCCTGCGTATAATTGCCCTATTCATGTAGGGAAATTAGGTATTATGCGAAAGACAACACAGAGCTGTGGTAAATTTGGCATGGTATTAGTAAGTTTGATTAGGTATTGACAAATGCCAGTCCAAGCCCATACTATCGATCTCCGTAATCGACCTCATGTCAAAAAAAAGAAAAGGCTCGTCCTCACTTCCTGCCACCAACCAGGTTGTAAGGCCCACCAATTTGCCGCCTAAAAATGATCAGTACTCATCTATCAGTACACCAAAGCCTGCTGAAATCGAGCCAACCAAAAGGCCGTTTGAACTAATTCGGTTCGACAAGCGAGTAAAATGGTTTCTAGGAATTTGTGTAGGCGTATTGATTTTACTCACCTTAAGTAAGATTCACCCGGTTTCGATCGCTATCTGGAATCAGCTCCTGCCCGATGGAGGTGATCAACGGCGCGGGCTGATCTCGGGTCAGCCGAGGGGTATACGCATGGACGACTATGCGGTGGGTACACCCTGGCTGCTCTCGCAGGCCAATAAAGGCTACCCGGTTGAAAATGAGGTGATCGGCGGGTACAAAAGCCCGGCGCTCATGTTGCCCAGTAAAGACTTCATCGAGATATTTAAACCCTATAACTGGGGGTTCTTCGTGCTGGATGTGGAGCGTGGTTACGCCTGGCAATATGCTTATCGAGACATCATGGCGTTGATAGGCGTTACGCTTATGCTCCTGCTGATTACAAAAAATAATTTCTGGCTTTCGCTGTTTGGCGCTGTCTGGCTGTTTTTATCATCAGGAACGCAATCCTGGGTGTCGCTCCCGGTACTGCTGATCGCTTACTTCAGTTTGCTCTTTGTGGGAACGGTATATATGCTCTTCAGCACGAACTGGAAAACGATTCTGGTGAGTTCAGCCCTTGTTGCCTGGCTGCTGATGGGGTATATTTTACTACTCTACCCGCCCTATCAGGTGCCACTGGGATACCTATTACTGGCCTTGCTGATCGGGTACATTGTCAATAATTTCGACCGAAAGATCCTGTTCGATCAATGGCTGTTTAAGGTTGGCGGAGCCGTTCTGCTGGCCGCGATCCTGGGTGTATCGGTTTATTTCTTTTACAAAGATCTCAAGCCAACACTCGATGCCGTTTTGAACACCGTGTATCCGGGCCGACGGAGTGAGTCGGGGGGGACGGGCTTCATCGCCAACTGGTTTTCGGAATATTTCAGCTGGCAATACACGGACACCAACATTCCTAAAAGCTGGCTCAACCATTGCGAACTCTCGCATTACATCACCTTTGCCCCCCTGATCATTCCGCTGGCACTCATTAGTTTCGCTCTCCAGAAGCGTATCGACTGGGGCGTTTTGCTGCTCATTATCTTTGTTGTCATCGGCTACATATGGATTGAAGTCGGCTTCTCGACACCGCTCGCAAAGGCAACGCTTTGGGACATGAGCCCCACCCGCCGAACCCAGATTCCGTTTGGTATTGGCAATGTGCTCCTTACAATCGTCTACCTGAATTACCTGACCACCTTACCCAGGCAGCAGAATACTCTTTATACGGTTATTGGTGTCGTTGCCGCGCTGGCGTATGTAATTTATGCGGCCAATGTCAACGTAGACGATGCTGGCGGTTTCTTTAGAATGTCGCAGCTCATTGGGCCAATCATTTTCTTTGCTGCCATATCGTCTCTGCTTCTGTTTACATGGTCTCCGCCTTATCGGAACGGTATTTTTGGGTTGGCCATATGCCTGTTTTTACTCCCGAATCTGAAACTGAACCCTGTTTCCAAAGGGTTATCGCCTATCCTTGAGCACCCACTTTACCGAACGGTTCAGGATTTACACCGGCAGGAACCAAATGGGCGTTGGGTTGTATTCGGCAGCCAGTACCTATCCTACCTGGTTACGGCAACGGGTGTTGACCTGATGAGTGGTGTCAAATATGTGCCGGTTCGCAAGATTATGAATGTACTTGATCCCGGTATGAAGCGGGATTCGGCTTACAACCGATATGCCCATACGGTGTATGGCTCATTTATCAACGGCCGCGATTCGGTCGTTATCCAGAACAACTACGAAGACGGCTATCAGGTGTATATGGACCCCTGTTCTCCCCGGTTTAAACAACTAAACGTCAGGTATATCATCTTCGACAAGCAACCGCAGCCAGTAGAAACGAGGTGCATGAAACAGGTCGCCACGCTGGGTACCATTCAAATTTACCGCATCAATGAGTAACCCTCCTCCACGTGTTCTGGTCGTTATTCCCTGCTATAACGAAAAGGAGTCCATCAGAGCGGTGGTTGAGTCGATTAACGGTGTTGCCATACCGGGCAATGCGCCAGTTGATGTGTTGGTAGTAAATGACTGTTCGACCGATAATACACTCACTATTCTTAAAGAGTTAAATTGTCAATACCTCGATCTACCGGTCAATTTGGGTATTGGTGGAGCCATGCAGGCTGGTTATAAGTATGCCTACCAGCACGGGTACACGGTAGCCGTGCAGATGGATGGCGATGGCCAGCACCCGGCGCGTGAACTACACAAAATTCTGGCACCCATTTTTGCGGATGAAGCAGACGTTGTGATTGGCTCCCGGTTTCTGGTGAAGGAGGGCTTTCAGTCGTCGGTCGTCCGCCGGATTGGTATCAAGTACTTTCGTTGGCTGAATCAGTTTCTTATTGGCGTAACAGTTCATGATAGCACATCAGGCTTTCGAGCCTTTAATGCCCGGGCGCTGCAACTGGCTAATGATTATTATCCCGACGAGTACCCGGAACCTGAATCCATTGTGCAGTTTGGGTTATCCAATCTGCGAATTAAGGAAGTGGCCGTCACAATGCAGGAACGGCAGGGTGGCGTGTCGTCAATCGATACAAGCCGTGCCCTTTATTATATGTTAAAAGTAACGCTCGGTATCTTATTTATTTACATCAGACTTAGTAGAAAACGAGCTCATTAACCGGAAATAACCATGGGTAATTTGCCAATTACGATTCAGCTAATCAGTGCCATTGGAGCTGCCTTATTTATGCTGATTATCTTCCGGTTTATTGCGAAAGGAAAATTGCGGGAAGAGTATTCCATCATTTGGATTTTTTGCACAGTCCTGCTAATTATTTTTTCTTTATGGAGAAGCGGACTGGAAAAGATTTCATTGATGCTGGGCGTGTATTATGCGCCTTCGTTAATATTTTTAGCTGCTATTTTTGCCATCACCGTCTTTCTGGTCCATTTATCGTTAGTCAACTCAAAATTGCAGAATCAGATAAAAAGCCTGACGCACGAAGTTGCCTTTCTAAAACATGAGATAGAAGCCCAGAAAAAAGAACGCCAACCGAATGCCTAAAATACACCTGATCAATCAGTATATATGGCCTGACGGGTCGCCAATTTGCCTCATCTGCGAACAGCTGGCGGAGTACCTGACGCAACAAAAAGTCGATATTGTTCTCGTTGGCGGAGGAGGTGAATATCGCCCATCAACCCGACCAAAACCGGCTGTAAATCTGCTGAATCTGCAAACCAAAGGATTCGAACGCAATACATACCTGCAAATAATAGCGGAGTATTTTGTTGTTTTTAAATCAGTCTGGCAGTACGTCAGGAAAAACGTAAACGACGGGGATACATTAGTTATCACCAATTCTCCTTTTCTCAATATTCTGCTGCGGTATGCCGTGGCAAAGCGGAAGGTAAAAACATTTTTTATTCTATTCGATTATTTTCCGGCCTCTATTATCTCGCTCAACATTCCGGGTTTTATCCATAAGCTAATAAAAAAATGGTGGGACAATGAGTTACGAAAGTTCGACCATGTTATAAAGGTATCATCCAACGTAGGTTATTCTGGTCCCAATGCGGTTATTAAACGGTTATGGCCGATGATCGATATCGCGCCGAACCCGGCTATTGTTCCTGATAAAGCGGCACTGTACACCGGTAATTTAGGCATAACGCACGATGTAAATGCATTAGTAAACGAATGTGAGCAGCTGCAAAAATCCGGGTATCAAATTAACTTTCATGCCGACGGGCCCGGTATGGAAAAACTGTCCGATTCCCTGAAAAAGTTTTCGAAAGGTGTCTTTAAAGATACACCGTCATTGATACAGGCCTTGCATAACCACGAGATTCACCTGATTACAGGAACAGTAGGCACGGATGAATCCAGTTTTCCCTCCAAAATCTGGAATAGCCTGGCCTCTGGCCGACGCGTGATTGCCTGTGGTTTCTCGGGAAAAATGAAAGAAGAGTTTGACTATATAATGGCTTCCGATTACAAAACGCACCTGCCTGATTTTGCCGGATTCATACGCGAGAAATCGCAAGAAACGCATGTATAACCGCAACAGCCCTGCCTTACTAAGCCGAATTCATTCTCGCCTAAACTACTGAATCCATGCCTACTGTCACTGATATCATCGACGTTGTCAAGTCCAATCCTATTACAAAAAAATGGGTGTACGATCCTATTTTAAAGGCTATTCCGGCTAGCTTTTTTAAATTCTACGAGCATAGGCTGGTCAACTGGGACAGCCGGGCAGCCATAACGGCGTCGTCCACCGACAATGCCTTTATCAATAAAGTACCCAACGCGGGGACGATTGAAGACGGTCTGCTGGTCATGCACAATGGGCTCAAAGTGCTCACGTCCGGGCTGGGTGGTGGCCTGAAGACCTTAACGAAAAATAAAGGGATACACGAGCCGCAAGAGGAACGGGTGTTTCAGGAAGTGCTGAAACATATGCCGAAAAAAGCGACGATGATCGAACTCGGTTCCAACTGGGCTTTCTACTCCATGTGGTTCTATTCAAAAGTAGCAGAGCCCACCTGCTTCATGATCGAGCCGGAAAAAGAGTTACTGGAACTAGGGAAAAATAATTTCGCGCTGAATAACATGACGGGAGATTTCTCCAACTATTTCATCGGCAGCCAATCTCAGAATGGCCAGCCAACCCCGACAACAAATATTGACGATTTTATCGCCCGGAAATCCATTGAGTTCGTTGATATACTCCATAGCGATATTCAGGGGTTTGAACTGGAGATGCTAAAGGGCGCACAAACGCTCATCAATGCCAGAAAAGTAGGCTATTTCTTTATCTCGACGCACTCAGGGCAATTGCACCGGGACTGTGAAGCGTTTTTGCTGGAACACGATTTTGAGATAATCGCTTCTGCCGATGTGGCGCACAGCTATTCCATTGATGGCATTCTGATTGCAAAATCGATTCACTACCCCGGAATTGGCCCCATCGCCATTTCGCAACGGTAATACTTAAGACGTTTACACAAGCAACAGCAGCGTAAACGTCTTGAGTTGTTGAGTGATTGGATTTTGGTGGTAAAAGGTGGCTATGTCACTTATACCTCGCACCCAATTCACCGAATAGTAATTGTCCCATAAACGCCCAGGTCGACTTGGCAAAGAAATAGTTTGCCGGACTTTTATATACGTCTTCATGAAGCAGGCAGGCATCGTAGATGTTTTCGACGCCATAAACCGACCCGTCCAGTAACAGGAATGGATGCGCGTATCGTTTGAGGTCGTAGCCAATGATGTTAATTTTTCGCTCTTCGCCCTGCTTTATCAGTCTCTCGACGGCTTCCCGATCCAGATTATTTTTCTCTGCTATATACCGGGTGGTGGCAATGATCTCATCATGTTTCGCCCTGAACTTCGAGTTTGCTTCCTTGATCGCCGTTTTTATGAACGGAATGAAGTTAAATGACTTTTGTTTGTCGGCGTTTAACCCCGCATCGAACGATTGTAAGAAGCTCTCGGCTATAATGTAACTGATAGACGCTGTCGACTCTGTTGGTTTGATCTTCTCGTGAAAGGGAATGTTCGACTCGCTGTTAAACTGAGCCATAGGGCCTGCATTGTCGTGGTTGAATAAACCCGAGGTACCGGTACTCTTTGCCGAAATGCCCGCCAGCCGAAGCCGTTTATTCGATTTTACGTATTTGTCCAGCACATGGGTAATTGCAATGCCGGAATACACATCGGGACACTGGGACCGAAAGAATTGATTCGTGATTGCCTTTATTTTATTGATGGCATTTATGCTGACAAATGAACTGTAAATCATTGGCAAACGCAGGTAATCTACGTCACAGTTCAGGGCTTTGCCGATTTCCCGCCTGGTTTCCAGAATTTCATACCCTTTTTCGAAACTTACTTTAAGCATATTGGCCTGCCGCTTGACGGGATGGTTGGGCCAAAAATAAAAATCGTGGTAATAATTCATATTAATGGCCTCCAGCCCGGTCTCGTTCAGTAATTGATTGGAGGTCTCAACGGCACCTGGCAAAAAGCCATCATCATCACCCAGAATAGTCGCGAACCCTTCCTGAACGTTCGACAAGGCAAACTCGTAATGGTGCGCCATACTTAGCCGCTTTCCCGGATTTATGTACCTGATACGCGGGTCCTGAAGCGAATCGACCACCGCCCTGGTATCGTCCTGACTGTAGTTATCCGAAACGAGGATCGACAGCCGGTCGTAGTCCTGCATGGTGCAGGTCCGCAGCGTATGAATCAGGATATCCGCTCGTTCACGGGTCGGGACAATAATGGTGAAAGGCTTTTGTTCCATTTTGTACTAAACAGGTAAGGGATTTTATGCAGGACACCTCTTGCAGGATCATGCGCTTCGGGAAAACTGATGAGGGTTCTCCTGGGCTGATTGACCGATACAAGTAAGCAGTATAATCAGATGATATAAGAAAAGTATCAGAAGTGATTGTTACGGCAGGTTTAGCAATTATCAGACCACAATATTCGCACGTTTTGACGTAAATTTGAGTTTCCATTCAAACGAAAAGGTGGGTGATCCCGGCATGAAACTAAAGCTTCAACAGACAGACCTATTTGAAGACCGACATCACGGTCAAACCGACGCGGCCCTGGCCGAGATACTCCAGACAGTTGGCGTGGAATCAATCGACGAATTGATTAGCCAGACAGTACCCGATGCCATTCGACTGGCAAGGCCACTGAACCTCCCCGCACCCAAGTCGGAAACAGCCTTTCTGACGGATTTTAAAAAGGTGGCCGGGCAGAACAAAATCTTTAAATCATACATCGGTACGGGTTATTACGATACCCTGACGCCAAACGTTATTCTTCGCAATATCCTCGAAAATCCAGCCTGGTACACGGCCTATACGCCTTATCAGGCTGAAATTGCCCAGGGACGGCTCGAAGCACTGCTCAATTTCCAGACGGTGGTATCGGACCTGACGGGTATGGATCTGGCCAATGCCTCTCTGCTCGACGAAGCTACGGCGGCTGCCGAAGCCATGCACATGCTGTTTGCCATGCATCCGGCGCAAAAAAAATCAGCGACGACATTTTTTGTTTCAGACCGCTGCCATCCGCAAACCATCGACGTTTTGCTGACGCGGGCTACGCCCATTGGTGTTACCGTCCTGATTGGCGACCACCGCACGGTCGACCTGACCAGTGGTCAGATCTTCGGTATGCTACTGCAATACCCGGCCTCGGATGGGGAAGTGTTCGACTATACGGATCTGATTGCCTCCGCGCATGAACTGGGCATTACGGTGGCTGTTGCCGCCGACTTGCTGGCGCTGACGTTGCTAACAGCACCCGGTGAAATGGGTGCCGATGTTGTGATTGGCTCGTCGCAGCGGTTTGGTGTGCCCATGGGCTATGGCGGACCGCACGCGGCTTTCTTTGCTACCCGCGATGCGTTCAAACGGCAGATTCCAGGCCGGATTATCGGTGTCTCGCAGGATGCGGAAGGCAAACCAGCATTACGCATGGCCCTTCAGACGCGCGAGCAACACATTCGTCGCGAAAAAGCGACGTCAAATATTTGCACAGCCCAGGTGCTGTTGGCCGTTATGGCCGGAAGTTATGCGGTTTATCATGGCCCGCAACGGCTTCGCGCCATTGCCGAACAGGTGCATACACTCACCAAAATATTCGCCACAGCACTGCGCTGGAATGGGTACGAGGTGAACACCGAAAACTATTTCGACACGGTTACCGTAACCGTATCAGATACCGAATCGCTGAAAAAATCGGCGAAGGCCGCTCAGATCAACCTGCGTTATTTTGACGATGAGGAGCACGTAGGCGTTTCCTTCGATGAAGCGAAATCCTTGCATGACGTAACCGAATTGCTGACCGTTTTCGGTATCAAAGCCGATATGGATGCTATTCTGGAAACGTTGGAAATTACCTGGCCCGACCAACTTATCCGGCAATCGGACTACCTGACGCATCCAGTATTTAATACCCATCATACGGAGCACGAAATGCTGCGTTATCTAAAATCGCTGGAAGAGAAAGACCTCTCGCTGGTTCATTCCATGATTTCGCTTGGTAGCTGCACCATGAAATTGAACGCGACGGCTGAAATGATTCCGGTTACCTGGCCTGAACTGGGTAAACTACACCCGTTTGCGCCAAAAGACCAGACCACGGGCTATCAGCAAATGTTTGCCGACCTGAACGCCTGGCTTTGCGAGATTACAGGTTTTGCTGCCATGTCACTGCAACCGAACTCGGGTGCCCAGGGCGAATATGCCGGGTTGATGGTCATTCGGGCCTACCACGAAAGCCGGGGCGATTTTCACCGGACTATTTCGCTCATCCCACAGTCGGCGCACGGGACCAACCCCGCCAGTGCCGTCATGGCCGGTATGAAAGTCGTTATCGTCAAATGCGATGAGCGCGGCAATATCGACGTAGCCGACCTAAAGGCGAAAGCCGAGCAATACAGCAATGACCTGTCGTGTTTGATGGTAACGTATCCATCGACACACGGTGTATTTGAAGAAAGTATCAAGGAAATTTGCTCCATCATTCACGAACACGGTGGGCAGGTATACATGGATGGTGCGAACATGAACGCACAGGTTGGCCTGACGTCACCAGCTACGATTGGTGCCGATGTTTGCCACCTGAACCTCCATAAAACATTCTGTATTCCGCACGGCGGGGGCGGGCCAGGCATGGGGCCAATCGGTGTCGCTCCGCAGTTAGTGCCGTTCCTGCCCGGTCATGCCATGGTGCATATTGGGAGTGATCAGGCCATTCATGCTGTTTCGGCAGCACCTTATGGCTCGGCCAGTATACTCACCATTTCGTATGCCTACATTGCGATGATGGGGGGCGAAGGTCTAACGAACGCCACAAAACGGGCTATTCTGAACGCCAATTACATTAAAGCTCGTCTGGAAGGTCATTACGATACCTTGTATACAGGCACCAATGGTCGTTGCGCTCACGAAATGATCCTCGACTGCCGTCCGTTCAAAGCGACGTCCGGCGTTGAAGTTGAAGACATCGCCAAGCGATTGATGGATTATGGTTTCCATGCGCCAACGGTCTCGTTCCCGGTAGCGGGTACGCTGATGATCGAGCCAACCGAATCCGAGTCGAAAGCCGAACTGGATCGGTTCTGCGAGGCTATGATCGCCATCCGGAACGAAATTCGTGAAATTGAAGCGGGCGAAGTAGACCGGACCAGCAACGTGCTGAAACACGCGCCACACACAGCTACAGTTGCCCTGAGCGATAACTGGACGCGTCCTTATAGCCGCGAAAAAGCAGTTTATCCATTGCCACAGGTACGGGCGCGTAAGTTCTGGCCAAGTGTGAGCCGAATCGATTCGGCCTATGGTGACCGGAACCTGGTTTGTTCCTGCATTCCAACGGATGCCTACGCAACGGAAGTGGCTGAGGAAGCGGGTGTAGCCCAACAGGCATAAGGAAATTGTTTATATAACGCGGGTGAAAACCCGTGCTTTGTAATCATCGAAACAGATGCATACAAAGCGCGGATTTTCACCCGTTTTTACTATGAAACAATCCTCAATAAAAACCGATTGTAATCGTTAAAAGTAAGACCCGCCCAAATTTGCATTATCTTGGGCGAGAATCAGCGATTTGCTTTTTTAGCCCTATGAAAACCAATACGTTATCTGTACTGCTCGTGGTGTTAGGTCTGGCCAGCGGACTAACGGGCTGCAATTCGGCCATGCAGGCGTATAAAAAAGGTGTGCGTCATTACGATGCTGGCGAATATAATCTGGCACTGAACCAGTTCCAGAAAGCAGCAAAGGGTACTATCGACCCGGCCCGCCTGAATTATTACACCGCCGAATCATACCGCTTATCGAACCGATTTGGGGAGGCTGTTCCCTTTTATCAGAAAGCCATTGAAGCCGGCACCAAAGAGCCCGATGCCCACTTCAATTACGCTTACGCCCTGAAATCGCAGGGGAACTATGCTGGGGCCCTGGAGCAATTACAGCAGTACGTAGCGAATGCGCCTAAAACAACCGCAAAAGCTACGCTCGACAAGGCCAAACGGGAAGTAGAAACGCTGAAGGCAATTGATGCCATTGCCCAGAATAAATCGCTCATTACGCTCCGCAATATGGGTAACCTGAACTCGCCGGGTGCTGAATTCGCGCCAGTCGTTCGGGGTGAGGAGCTTGTGTTTACGGCCTCCCGCAAGGAAACCGTGTATAAGAACAATGGTCAGCCGATGCTGGGTTTGTATAAAACCAAACTGAATCAAAAGCCCGATGAAACCGGAAATCCGGGTGGCGCATCGGGTGCTCCTGAAGTATTCAGCACCAATGTCTTTCAGGGCGATGTGAACGAAGGAACACCGGCTTTCTCGAAAGATGGAAAAACCATGATTCTGGCGCGGGGCAACAACGGCAAACGGAAAGGGGGCCTCGACGTCGACTTATACATCAGCCGCCTGGGCGATAACAATGCCTGGAGCCAGCCACTGCGTTTGCCAATCAGTGATTCGCTGGCCTGGGATGGTTCGCCCGCGTTTTCGGCTGATGGTAAAACACTTTACTTTGCTTCGAACCGGGCCGGTGGTGCCGGTGGCATTGACCTGTATCGCACCAGCATTGATGCATCCGGTCGTTTTAGTCGACCCGTCAACATGGGGCGTGATATCAATACGCCCGGCGATGAGATGTTTCCGTATGTTGGGGCCAACGCCAAATTGTACTTTGCCTCAGACGGCCATCCGGGTTTGGGAAAACTGGATGTGTTTGTGGCAACGCGTTCGGGGGGTGTTACGCGGGTCGAGAACATGGGCCAGCCCATCAACTCCCCTGCCGATGACTTCGGCCTGATTTATACCGAAGCCACCAAAGGGTATATGGCCTCAAACCGGGGTGGGGGAAAAGGGGATGATGACATTTACTTCTTCCAGGAGGGACCGCCAACCGATACCACGACCATTATCGTGCAAACGCCACCACCGGCCAACGCGCCTAAAATCGTGCGCTACTTTATTGCCGGAACGGTATTGGCAAACGAGACTCCCGCTGCCCCCCTCGATTCGGCACGGGTTCGGATTCTGGACGATGCAACGGGCCAGCCCATTGCCGAAGTCGTAACGGGGCAGCCCGGAACGTTTGGGAAGTATCCATTAACAGAAGGGAAAGACTATACGCTTCTGGCCGAGCGGAAAGGCTACCTGACCCGTCGGGAGCCGTTTACGATGCAGGGCAAAAGCATTCCTGCCGTCTTCCTGACTAAGCCACAGACGGATACAACGTTCAACGTCGATCTGCTGCTCGACCGGTCGCTGCTGAACAAGACCTTTGTGCTTGAAAACATTTACTACGATCTGGATAAATACAATATCCGGTCGGATGCTGCGCCGGAACTTGATAAGATCGTTGTGATTTTGAAAGATAACCCGACGCTCAAACTTGAACTTAGCTCTCATACGGACGTTCGGGCGCCTGATGCCTACAACATGAAGTTATCACAGAATCGGGCCAAAGCGGCCGTGGATTACATCGTATCGCAGGGTATTTCGGCCGATAGGCTGGTGGCAAAGGGATATGGCGAAACGCGGTTAGTCGTTAAAAATGCCAAGACCGAAGAGGAGCACCAGCGCAACCGCCGAACAGAAATTAAGATCCTGGAATTGTAAATTATTCCTTTTAATTAAACAGGCCACTCTTTAACAAAAGGAGTGGCCTGTTTAATTAAAAACCAATGGTCTATTTATTTGATAAGCAGTTTAGCCGAATGCTGTTCTCCATTCAGGTTTACTAATACAGAATATAAGCCTGTCGATAAGGCAATTTGTGGTTGAACGGCTACTTCCTTATTATTGACCCGCCACTGCTTTGTCGGCACGTCGAATCCAAGTAAATCAACAAGTCGTATGTCGGCCGATGCGCCTTCCTGAATCGTTAGCCGGAATGGTTCATTGGCTGCCAGCGGGTTAGGGTAAGTAATGAGTTGATTAAGCTGATCACTGGTACCACGACGAACGGAGATGATACGCGATGTTTCGCTTCGTCCATCCAGGTCAACTTGTATTAAACGATAGTAATTATACCCAACTACCGGAGTTTCATCAGTAAAGGTATAGGTTTGTTTTTCAGAGGTATTTCCAAATGATTTCACTTGGCCAAGCTGTTCGAAATTCTTAACATCTGTGCTGCGCTCTATTAAAAAATAACGGGCATCTTTTTCCCAAGCAGTTCTCCACTCGAGTGCAACGGTATTTTGTTCAAGTCGCCCTGCCCAGTATGTTAAGCTAACGGGTAAAGGCGTATTTTCAACAGCAAATGTACAAGCGGCATTTGCGCTCGGATCGGCAATATTCAAAACAACAATTCGGGGCGCGTTTGCTCCGCAGGCTGTATAACTTCCGGGAGCGCCGGTGGTTACGCCAATGCCCATGAAGCCCTCATTGCCAACTGGCGACCGGTCGTCATTATAGCCGGTGTTGCCGCTGGCGTCGACATTTTGAATCAATATAGCTTCCCGATGGCCCCACGATGCGCCGGTGTCCCGATATAGCCAGTTGAAAATAGCCTGTTCGACTGCAAACGTTGCTCCACCACCGCAGGAGTAATAAATATTCTCAGAACGGCCCATTGTGTACTGTCCCAAACCGTTTCGCTGAAGGCAATTAGTTGGGTAGGTCGCTTCAATGCGCTGGGTAGATGTGGTGCCTCCTGCTCCGGTATGAGTGAATAAATTATTGGCTAATAGATAATCTGAATGTACTTGGGCTGTATTGTCTAACGCCGTTTCAACGCCTTCCAGCGGTTTTCCTAACACGGCCCCGGCTCCATAATTTATGCCTGATCTTGCCTGGCGTTCAGCATTTATTAAATATAACGCTCGTTGATTATCCGACGAAGTGGCATAGTTCGCTGGAAGCGTAAGATTTCCCAGCGAATTAACGGGTAATCCTAATTGAATTTCCTCCGTACGCCGACCCTTATTAAAGGCGGCTACTATCTGAGCAGTTGTAGAAAAAAAAGCAGAGGGTGCAAAATCCGTTTCAACTGAGGCCGTCAGGGCTACGTTGGTTGTTAAGTTGGCAGGTGCCTGAGCATGAACGCCAGTTGAACACAAGTGCAGCCACAGCAACAGGCTAGCAAATGATATGAGATGTAAATAATGCTTCATACTTTTTGAATTAGTTATTCCTACAAATAATATTTACTTATAAGTATTGTAAAAATAGATGAATTTATAAATAACTAAGATAATTTATATACAAATATTATATTTTTGCTTACTTATAGATATATCAAAATATATAATTTCTGTTCACGAGCGCTTAACTAGTCTTATCTTTACCCATTCTCGTTTAAGTCGAATACAGAGATTCACTTGTTTACGAAAACTAGCCTTCTCTATCGTTAGCGAAGGTATAAGGGTTGGTAGCTGAGTAGAAACATTCATGCTAACCCATTGGTTAATAGCAGTATCAATCACCGTATTTTGATTCTTTATGCAATCTGATAGATTACGTCAATTTCTTGTCATGTTCAGTATCATCACGTTAATTGTGATGAACTACCTCTCCAACACTGGAGCCTTTGGGGGGCAAACAAATAGGGTGATTTCCGATAAGTACCATACGCTGATAACCCCGGCGGGCTATGCCTTTTCAATCTGGGGAGTCATTTTTCTGGGCCTGCTGGCCTTTGCCATCTACCAGGGTCTGAATTCCCAGCGGGAAAACCCACGGTTTCGGGCCATTGGGTGGTGGGTAGTCATTAACGCATTTGGCAATGCTGCCTGGAGTCCGCTTTTTAATAACGAACGCATTGGCGTTGCTTTACTGGTTATTCTGGTGATGCTGTTCTCGCTGGTGATCATTGAGCAGCAGTTGCTCGTTCGTCGGGGCGTACGCGGAGTAACGACGCCCCTAATCGATGCGGACCCGGATGCGACATTACCCGAATCGCCAGCTTCACTAGCGGAAACGTGGCTGGCCCGCATTCCCTTTTCGATTTATTTCGGCTGGCTTACTGTAGCGACCATCCTCAACGTAACGGTCTATTTAAAATCGACCGATTTCAGTCTGATGGGCCTTAGCGAACAAGCGTGGGCAATGGCACTGCTCATTGTTGGGCTGGTTGTGGGAGCAATTGTTTTCAATCGATATCGGAGTGTAGCATACATTCTGGTTTTCACCTGGGCTTATGTGGCCATTGCGGCCGAGCAGAAAGGCTATAGCCAGATTCAGCTAATTGCCGGAGCCGGAGCAATTGCTGCAGTTGGTCTGGCCATTTCGGGACTTATTTCAAAGAAGACGCCCGCTTATAGTTGAAACGAACAGGCCTTAAAGTGGCAAAGCCGATATGAATAGTTCTATTCATATCGGCTTTGCCACTTTAAGGCTGTCTACTTACTGAGTATCCTACTCTTCCAGTACCGTGATGCTGTTGATTTTATCGCCCTGCTGAATTTGGTCGATAATGTCCAAACCGTCGACTACTTTACCAAAAACCGTATGATTTCGGTCGAGGTGGGCGGTATTCTGGCGATTATGGCAGATGAAAAATTGTGAACCGCCGGTATTCCGTCCCCGGTGAGCCATGGATAGAACGCCCCGGTCGTGGTACTGGTTTTCGCCAGTAAGTTCACAATCAATGGTATAACCTGGTCCGCCTGCGCCAGTACCCGTTGGGTCGCCCCCCTGAATCATGAAATTGGGAATAACACGGTGGAATTTAACCCCGTCATAGAAACCCTTCTTGGCTAACGTAATAAAGTTATCGACCGCTTTAGGAGCATCTTTCTCGAAAAACTCAATGAGCATTGTGCCCTTGTCGGTATTCATCTGTGCCTTTGGCATAACTGACATCAATTTTGTTTAACACAAAATTACGACGATTTATGCTTCAACCTTACTATTAAATGCTGCCACTGTACACGTACCGCAAGCTTTTTAACCTAAATGAGTAGTAGGTTTTTGAGTATGTATAAATGAATACTATAATTTGCCGAATAATTAATTATGTAAATACTTTGTTATGGAAAAGGTAAAATATATTAAATTGTTGACTGATTACACTGCACTAAAAAGTTAGGGTTATACGAATGCTTCCTCTATTTACAATTTATACTATTTTTCCCAGCGTCTGTATTCATACAGATACACGAGTTTAACCTCAAGCAAATCTATATAGGGTAAGCGAGCCAGTCTATCACGTTCAGACGGCTATACAATCATAAATATCAGCTTAAGAAGAATTATTCATTAAACTATGCTGGCTCACCCGCCAGGTACCTTGATCATGAATCAACGCAATGGGAGTATAGATGTTTTTCGGTTTCTGGGAGCTTGTTTAGTTTTTTTATGTCACAGTATTTACCTGGATTGTACCCCGATACTAGACTTGTTGGGCTTATCGGGGCGATGGGTCGTTCCCTTCTTCTTCGTTGTTGCTGGCTATTATTTTCAGAAAAGCTATGCTGCACGACCGGCCCAGGCTTTTCCCAAAACGGTTAAAAATCTGTTGTTTGTCACCTTCTTCGTTAACGTAATTTATCTTCTATTTACGCTGCTTACCGAAGGCACGATTAAGCCGTTGCTTACCTACTTTACCTTACTAACGGGAGTTTATTTTCATCTTTGGTTTCTAACCTCCATGGTGCTGGGGTATCTTGTGCTTTGGTTCCTGCTACAGTTTAAGTTAGATAAGTTACTGCCGCTGGTGGTCGTCGTTAGTTTACTAATAATTTTGATTTTCATCCCCTACAATTATTTGCTGGGCCTGCGACCTCATCCAATATATGCCCGTTCTTTCTTGTCAGTTCCTTTCTTGTCCCTTGGTTTTTTAATTTCAAAGCATGCGCTGGACAAACGTGTGTCCAAACTGACTGCCTACCTGTTGATTATCATTGGCATTGGCGCTCAGCTGGTGGAGGTGTGGTTCTTCTCAAGCCTTATGACCGACGCCGTCAGGGTGAATTTTTTGGCAGGAACCTTACCGCTTGCGGTCGGTATTTTTCTGTTATCTCTACGGTTGTCTATCTCTCCTGATTCACTGCTTAGCTACTATGGAAGACGATATTCCCTGCCGCTTTATCTGTATCATCCTGTTGTCAACCTTATTTTTTACCGGATCTTCGCCAACGCAATGGTAACGGGTGGATTCATTTATTGGGTTAGTCCATTTGTTGGCTTAGGCATTTGCCTGATGATCCTGATAAGCCTCGATAAGTTTGCTCCGGCCGTATTTCGGGGTTTATGTGGTGATTTTAGTCGACCTAAGTATAAAGTCGATGAAAAAGCCGCTAGCGTATCGGCATCACAATAAAGTAAAAAGCAAAATCGCTTGAATAAGGCGCGATCAGGTCAGACTGAAACACCAAAGTTGTATCGATCCCAGCACGACGGCAGTCTGCTGCCGAAGACGATTCCCCATACTTCTTTACTGCATCCCGTATTCCTGCGGAGAAGAGTAATTTATTCTTTGAATAAGTCAATTTATTCAATTCGATTTCTGGAATAATACAACTAAATTGCCTGTCGTTAAACGGGTTGTGGTAGCGCACGAAGAGTGTCTCCCCATTTTTCTGTAACCAGCGTCGAGAGAATTGCCGTTTTAGAAAGTAGTACGCTCGACTGGTGTTGCCGCAATAAATGCCTTTGTCTAGCCTATCTCTTTTGCCAGCGTGGAAACTCAATCGATACCCTACTACGACAACTTGCCGGATTTTTTGAAGGCCGTAAAGTCTATTGACTCCACGAACCGCTGTTTTGGGATCTTTCCGTTCGAACAGTTTGGCGGGCCGGGCGAAATAATCCCGCCTTTTCGCAGCAGCACCTACGTAGCCGCTCTGGTAACGGAAGGCAGCGGGACAATTCATCTCGATGGGGTGCCTTACCGCGTTCAGCCAGGTACGCTGTATTTCCTTCGGCCCTGGACGGTTCGGTCAATTCACAAAGAAGATCAATGGCATGGCTCCGTGCTGATGTTTACGGCTGAATTCGTGACCAAACGGTCCATGCTCTCCGACCCTATGCAGGAGTACCCTTTTTACAGAAAAGGAGCTCAACCCCTAATTTACATCAAGTCAGATGAGGCCAGTGAACTGGCGCATCAATTTGAACTCATTACGGCTGAATCTAGCCACCCGACGCGTTCTAAACCGGATCGGCTGGATTTGATTTACCATTTACTTCAGGCGTCGCTGATTAAAAGTCGCCAGATCTACCGCCAAACGCTCTCGGCCATTGACTATTCGCAGCCCGTATCCCTGGTCGAACGGTTTCAGAGCCTGTTGCAAATGTATTACTTGCCCGATCCTAATCAGGAGTCTACCGTCTTGCTGACTGTTCATGAAGCGGCTAACCGGCTGCACATACATCCGCACTACCTCAGCGATATATTGAAAAAATATACGGGCAAAACGGCGCTTCAACATATTCGGGAGCGGACAGCGTTTGAGGCTCAAAACCTAATTCGGAATACAAACCTCACCGTAGCCGAAATAGGCTATCAGCTTCACTTCGATGACCCGTCGAATTTTACCAAATTCTTCAAGAGTATAACGGGTATAACCCCTCGTGCCTACCGCGAAAAGCAGTATACGTTAGCCGCATAGATCAAGGATAGCTGGTAATTTTTATATCCCAGGTTTTCCTATCTGCAGTTTTTACCAGTGAATCTACAAAACGTACCTGTTGCGCTGCATGGCGTATTCCTAATTTTGACCCGTTGCGTCGGTAGCCTTGATGCTTAACGCTGTAGCTACTAATTACTTACCTGATTCATCATGTGGATTGTTCGCCTGGCACTTGAAAAGAAATATACCATTGCCGTAATGGCGCTGCTCATTATGATTATGGGCGGTCTGGCGGTCACGCAAATGCCAACCGATATCTTTCCCCGAATCAACATTCCGGTAGTTTCGGTGATTTGGGGATACAGCGGTCTGTCTACCAATGAAATGGAGAAAATGATCACCAATTTCTCTGAAACCTCCCTGATTAACAACGTTAGCGATATTCAACGGCTCGAATCGCAAACGTATAATGGCACGGCTGTCCTAAAGATTTTTTTTCAGCCATCGGTTAAAATAGAGGAAGCACTGGCGCAGGTAACGGCTATCTCGCAAACGATTCTCCTTCGAATGCCGCCCGGCACCCAGCCACCGCTCATTGTGCGGTATAATGCCACAGATGTGCCTGTGCTTCAACTCGGCCTTTCATCCGATAGCCTAACCGAAGCCCAGATCACCGACTACGCGCAGACGAGGGTACGCCCGCAGATTTCAACCGTGCCGGGAAGCCGTCTGTCGCAGGCTTTTGGCGGGAAAACCCGGCAGATTGCAGTCGACCTGGAGCCCGAACAACTGCTGGCTTACAATGTTACCCCCGAAGAAGTAACGAATGCCGTAGCGGCTCAGAACCTGACGTTGCCGGGCGGTTCATTACGACTGGCCGAACGCGAATATAACGTCCGGTTGAATTCCAAGCCGGATGTGATTACGACGCTCAACGATATTCCAATCAAAACAATCGGCGGTACAACCGTACACATGCGCGATGTCGCCAATGTACATGATGGAGCCGCCGTACAGGCTAACATCGTTAAGCAGGATGGGAGCAAGGGCGTGCTGATGCGGATCGTGAAAACGGGGAATGCATCGACCACCGAAATCGTCGACAAAATAAAGAACCAGATTTTACCAACCGTACGCGCGGCTGCTCCGTCCAATCTTCGTATCGAAGCGTTGTTTGACCAGTCTGTTTTTGTGCGGGCGTCCATCAAAGGTGTATTAGTGGAAGGAATGATTGCGGCTTTGCTGACGGCGGGATTGATTCTGCTATTTCTGGGAAGCTGGCGCAGCACGCTGATTGTCGCTATTTCTATTCCGCTGTCGATTCTGGCCTCGCTGATTGTGCTGTATCTGCTGGGAGAGACACTCAACATTCAGACATTGGGCGGGCTGGCCCTCGCCATTGGTATTCTGGTCGATGATGCCACGGTAACCATCGAGAACATTCACCGGAACGAAGAGTTGGGCATGCCCTTGCGGCAGGCGATTCTGGAAGGTGCGCAGCAAATTGCGACGCCAACGCTGGTATCGACGCTGACAATCTGTATCGTCTTTACATCGGTGCTGTTTTTGGAAGGCCCCGCACGATTCCTGTTTGGCCCGCTCGCCGAAGCGGTGGTGTTCGCCATGCTGGCGTCCTACATTCTCTCGCGGACATTGGTTCCGGCACTGGCTGATCTGATGTTGAAAGGCGAGTCGCAACATGGACATGAGGTAACGACTAAGCGACCAAACGCTTTTGCCCGATTCTATAACCGGTTCAATGCGGGTTTCGAACGGTTTCAACTACGCTACATGCGGGCGCTGGAATGGGTGCTGAACAACCGTCGGATTGTGTTGGGGACGTTTCTGGTAGTGATTGTTTTTACGGGTGTATTATTGCCCTTTGTCGGTCGCGATTTCTTTCCGCAGGTCGATGGGGGACAGATCAGGTTGCACCTGCGGGCACCCGCCGGAACAAGGCTCGAATCGTCGGAGCTGATAGCCGCCCAAACCACCGAGATTGTGCGTGAGGTGATTCCGGAGGCCGAAATAAGCTCGGTTATCAGCAACATTGGCCTGACGTCGGAACGCTACAACTTTTTCTTTTCCGATAACTCATCCGCCAGTTCTGCCGATGCTGAGTTGTTGATTTCACTCGCAGAAGAGCGGTCGCATCCAACCATCGATTACGTACGGGAATTGCGGGCCCGCTTACGCGAAGAAATGCCCGATGTTACATACTTCTTTCTGCCCGCCGACATTGTAAGCCAAATCCTGAACTTTGGTCTGACGGCCGCCATCGACGTGCAGGTGTCCGGGTTTGACCGGGCGAATAACTTGAACGTTGCCCGTGAGATGGAAGCCAGAATTGCGCAGGTACCAGGCGCTGTCGATGTCCATTTACACCAGGTACTGAATGCGCCCGAATTGTTTCTGAATGTCGACCGGGAGCGCGCCGGGCAGTTTGGCCTGACAGAACAGCGGGTGGCCACTAACCTGAACATTTCGCTGAGTGGAACCGGCCAAACCCGACCCAATTTCTGGCCTGATCCGGTTAGTGGCTTTCCGTATATCATTGCGGTGCAAACACCCCCTTATAAACTGGATTCCTACGATAAACTGCTGCAGACGCCCATCGCTGCGGGACAAACCGAACGAGCTACTCCGCAGCTACTCAGCAATGTGATGACCATGAAGCGCACCACAGCGCCAGTGATCATCAACCGGGTCAATACCCAACCGACATACGATGTCTATGCATCGGTCGAGAAAACGGACCTAGGCTCCGTTGCTAAGGCCCTGGAAGAGATTACGGCTGAATATAAAACACAACTAAAACCAGGCAATGTCGTCTCGATTCGGGGACAGGTCGAAAGCATGGAAAGCGCCTTTAGCCGACTGGGGCTGGGTATTGTTTTTGCGGCTTTGCTGGTCTATTTGCTGATGGTTGTAAATTTTCAATCGTTCCGGTACCCATTTATTATCATCACCGCTTTGCCGGGAGCCTTGTGCGGCATGGTCTGGATGCTGTTTCTAACGGGAACAACTTTTAGCATTCCCTCGCTGATGGGTGCGATTATGAGCGTCGGTGTCGCCACTGCAAATAGTATTTTGCTGGTCAGCTTTGCCAAAGATCATCTGCCCGAAGTAGGTGGCAATGCCTACGAAGCGGCACTTGAAGCGGGCCGGACGCGGCTGCGGCCAATTCTGATGACCGCCATTGCCATGATCATCGGCATGTTGCCCATGTCGCTGGGTTTGGGCGAAGGGGGAGAACAAAATGCTCCATTGGGCCGCGCCGTTATTGGTGGTTTGCTGCTGGCTACGTTTACCACACTTTTGTTTGTTCCTGTCGTCTTTAGCTACCTGGCCCGGAAGCCCAAAGAAGATAATCAAGTGTCAACTGTTGTCTAATGAGTCTCATTTATCATATCGTTTCAGCCACCGACTGGGCGACGCAGGAAAGCCAGCCCAGTTACGAAGCCGCCAGCTTGCAGACCGAAGGGTTTATCCATCTGTCGACAAAAGAGCAGGTAGCTGGAACATTAAACCGTTATTATCAACACGTGCCGGACTTATTGCTTCTGCATGTCGATACCGATAAGCTGACCAGTGATCTGCGTTATGAACGAGCTACCAACCAGGAATTATTTCCCCATTTGTACGGGCCGCTTAACAAAGAGGCCATCGTACAGATAGAAACTTTAGACGGTCAATAACACCTATGAAAGCACTCCGTATACTCATTCCTGTACTACTGCTCGTGGCAGTATTTGTCTTTTTCGGTGTAATGCCGCGCATTCGCAATACGCAGGAACTGAAAGCCGCTGTCTGGGAAGAAAAGAATCGCGATCCTATCGTGAACGCCGTTCCGCTAAAGCACTCGTCGGATACGACCGGATTGACGTTACCGGGCCAGATTCAACCCTTTCGACAAACTCCGCTTTATGCCCGAACGCAGGGTTTCCTGCGTCGCTGGTATGTCGATATTGGCGGAAAAGTAAAGCAGGGACAACTGCTGGCTACGATCGATGCACCCGAACTCGATCAGGACATTGCCCGCGCCAAAGCCGATCAGCAACTGGCACAGGTCAATCTGGACCGGTTGCAGAGCGTTCAACTGCCCGGTGCCATTGCGCGGCAGGACATTGATACCCGTAAGTCGGCCGTGACCGTGGCACAGGCCAATCTGGGTCGGCTGGAAGCGCTGAAAAATTTACAACAGATTCGGGCACCCTTCAGTGGGATCATTACCAGCCGGACCGCTGAAAACGGCACCATCGTTTCGCCGGGCACCGGGCAGCCACTGTTTACCTTGTCGGAAGTAGGTTCACTGCGTGTCTTTGTCGATGTACCGCAAACGTATTATCAGTACATGAAAATTGGTATGCCCGCTACGGTCGTTATTCCTGAATTGAAAAATCAGACTTTTAAGGGGACGGTTATGCATACATCGGGAGCGTTGCGGAACGATTCCCGAACATTATTGGCCGAAGTAGTTATTCCTAACCCAAAGCAAGGGTTACCTTCGGGGCTGTATAGCCTGGTTAAATTTGATATGATTGGTACCCAGGCCCCCGTTCTGATTCCGGCCAACGCCTTACAGATAACTGCCGAAGGGCCGCGGGTTGTCGTTGTCGATGCGGGGCAACGTGTCCACTTTGTTCCAATTACGCTGGGCCGCGATTATGGCACAACGCTGGAAGCCGTGAGCGGTTTGACAGGCCAGGAACTTGTCGTTACAAACCCCAACGACCGGTTGCGCGATGGGCAAAAAGTAAGATTTCGTAAGGCCGTAGCCGGCAAAACAATAGCTCAGCGATGATCAAATGTCTTAGTAGTGTTTTAATTTTTAGTCTGTTCGTTGTGCAGGTCAATGCACAAACTACTCCCCTGAATGCTCCCGGTGGTTCCGTTACGGTTCAACCCGGTGCCGGTCCTGCCAATGCACCGGGTACGGTGCAGCCACAGGGACCCGGTCCGGCCGGTAATGCTGTACCAGGAGCAATGGTAACGGCCATCGACATCAGCCCAACGTTAACCGTTAGTGGTTTTCGGCGGTTCAGTGACCCTATGCTTGAATCGTTGATTCAGTTGGGACTGGATAATAGTCCTAACATTCGGGCTGCCCTGAGTCGGCTGGAAGAATCCAGGATTCGACTGCGGGTGGCGCAATCGTTTTTGTCACCCTCCCTGCGAAGCTCGGCGCTGGTTACGACCCAGAGTTTGTCGGAACGTCGGCCGCTCTCTGTTGCTAATCAGTCGGATTTACTGCCGCGTTTCCAGCTGAACACGTTTCAACTATTGCCAATCGATGCCAGTTATGAACTGGATTTGTTCAAACGGATTCGGGGTGGCATAACAGTCGCCACTTTACAGGCCCAGGCCAGCGATGCCGATTACCTTTCGTTCCGGCTTTCGCTGGCGTCTGATATTGCCCGGACGTACATGCTCATTCGGGGAAATGATGCCGAGCAGGCGGTTTTTCGGCGGAATATTCAATCGCGGGATACCACGCTATCCATTCTTCGGGAGCGTTTCCGGGTCGGATTGATTAATCAGATCGACGTGCAACGGGCCGAAACCGATTATGCCGGTTTGCAGGTGACGCTCAAAGGTCTGGAACGGGCTCGTGTCGAACTTGTGAATGGGTTAGCGCAACTGTGCGGACAGGACCCTACGGCGTTTTCAATTCCATCGGGAGCGTTGCCGACTGCCTTGCCGACTTATCCCTACGCCAGCGTTACCGCCGATCAACTCCAGCGCCGACCCGATCTGGTTCAATACATCCGGCAGAATCAGGTGGCTGCGGCCCAGGTAATTCTTCAGCAAGCCAGCACGCAGCCACGGGTTACGCTCATTGGCTCTGGCGGTATTTTGTCGGGTAAAATTGGGAACTGGATTACGCCCAGTGCGGGTACCTACATTGTGGGCGTCAATGCGTCGGTGCCGATTTATGAAGGGCATCGGGCCCGGCAGAATATCGCGCTGGCCAAGCAGCAGACGCAAACAAATCAGCAAATTTATCTACAGGCTCTTCAACTGGCTCAGCGCGATGCTGAAACGGCACTCGATAATTTGACTTTGCTGCGGCAGCAGCTTGATTTACAGGCGCAAACGCTGGCTCTGGCGCGCCGGACGGAGCAATATAACCGCGAATTATATGTCCGGGGACTGGCTACTTATCTGGAAGTACTCGATGCGCAACGGACTGTTTTAACCACAGAACAGCAACTGGTACAGCTCCGTAGCCAGGAAGTTCAGTATGCGGTAGCCCTCCTTCGAACAATTGGGGGCGACTATTAGGTTTTATAAGGTGTAATCGATGTGTTGGTTTTTTTTGTATACTATAAAATATAATTATAAACTTTATAGATACTTTTAATTCTATAATAAAACTGGCACTTCTTAAATCAACTTTATAGTGGCATTTTTGCCATAAATTAGTCTAGCATCCATGAATCATACCTATGTAATAATCATGGCAGGGGGCGTCGGAACGCGATTCTGGCCTTTCAGCCGCACGAGTTACCCGAAGCAATTCCATGATGTGCTCGGCACAGGCCGAACCCTGCTGCAACAAACCGCCGATCGCTTTGATGGCGTTTGCCCGCCCGAAAATATTTATATCGTTACCAGTTCGCTTTACAAAGATCTTTGTCAGAAGCAGCTTCCGCAGCTTTCGGATGATCAGGTGTTATGCGAACCTATTGCCCGCAACACAGCCCCCTGTATTGCATACGCTTGTTACAAAATTGCCCAGCGCGATCCGGAAGCAAACATTGTTGTTGCTCCCGCCGATCATATCATTCTGAAGGAAGAAGAATTCAAGCGAACCATTCAGTCGGCTCTTGATGCGACCAAAGATCAGGATATTTTAGTAACGCTGGGTATTCAACCGAGCCGTCCCGACACGGGATATGGGTATATTCAATACATTACAGAATCGGGAAATACGGCCCAAAGTCCGGCTCCCCGGCGGGTAAAAACCTTTACCGAAAAGCCACACCTTGAACTGGCACAACAGTTTGTGGAAAGTGGTGAATTTGTCTGGAACGCCGGTATCTTCGTCTGGAATGTACAATCGATAATCAAGTCGTTTGAAAAATACCTCCCCGAAGTTGCCGAGATTTTTGCGGAGGGAAATGATGTTTATTATACCGAACGGGAAAAAGCTTTTGTCGATAAGGCCTACTCGCTCACAGGAAGCATTTCCATCGATAACGGGGTGATGGAAAAAGCCGACAACGTTTATGTTGTGTTGAGTGATTTTGGCTGGTCGGATCTTGGCACCTGGAAATCACTTTATGAAGTCTCCGATAAGAACGACGACCTCAATGTGATTGACGGGCACATCATGTTGTACGACACCAAAAACTGCATCATCAAAACGCCAAAAGATCGGTTGGTGGTGGTAAATGGTCTGGATGGCTATATCGTGGCCGAGTATGATAATGTACTGATGATCTGCCGCAAAGAAGAAGAGCAGAAAGTAAAGAGCTTTGTGGCCGATGCCAAAGAAAGAGGCATGGAGTTTGTATAGATCTCATGGGTCAGTTTAACTATATGGCTCCGGCCATGTAATCCGATCATCGGGTTGCGTGGCCGGAGTCACTATGAAAGGCCAGCTCAATCAACTGAACAGAGTTAAGTAAAGCAATGGCGAAAGCCCTCCGTTCGTTAGCTTTATGAACGTCTATCTACCTCGTGAAAAAAACAGTCTACCTTAGTCTGGCTCTGCTGCTGGCAAGCCTTCTTATCGAGTGTAAGGATACCACGGCCAGTTTCTCTCCCGGACCGGGCGATTCCCGCATTACGGGCACCTGGCGGCTGGTAGAGCGTTACTTTTCCAAAGATTCGGCCAATTCGATCCTTACCGAAGTTCTCGTTAGCCGGCACGATACCGTTCAGGTTACGGTGGGCGGTCAGGTTATTAAGAAGGACTCACTCATAACGGAGAAAGATACTGTCTTTGTCAAGCGTGATACATCGTTTTATACCACGAAACAGTACACGCCCACACCGGCTCAAACCCTAACCTTCGGTGCCGATGGTCAGCTAGCGCATAATGGCAGTGAGATGACCTATTATGCGCCAATCAAGTATTATCGGGTCGATGCAACATACCCCGATAGTCTTTTTATTAGCTTCTTCATCAATACCAACCGGGCTACAACACCATTTCAGCAGCGGTTGGTGGTGCAGCAGGATATGCTGATGTTACTGACCAATTGCAATCAGGCGCAACCTTGTTATTCGAAATTTGTACGGGTTAAGTGAGGAAACCTGCGAATTTGACTGCATTTTTGATCCTACGATCATCAAACGTCTCTTTTGTAAGTATGGGTTTCGCGCGAAGTAAAGCTGGCTTTCTCCTTGTAGTTTTATTCTGTTTATCGGCTGGCTGGCTATCGGCCTCGGCGCAGTCCCGATTGACAATCCCTCAATTACGTGAACAGGTAGCGCGTGAATTGAGTAAGCAGCCCGGCATTTTCGCGGTCGCTTTCAAGGATTTAGCGACGGGGAAAGAGCTACTGATTCGGGAGCGGGAGGTGTTTCATGCGGCCAGTACGATGAAAACGCCCGTTATGATTGAAGTCTACAAGCAGGCTGCTCAGCACAAACTGGCGCTGTCGGATTCGATAACGATCAAGACCGAATTTAAAAGCATTGTCGACGGTAGTACGTACAGTTTGCACGCCACAGAAGACAGCGACACGAACATTTACAAAGAAGCTGGGACGAAACGTACACTGGAGGCCCTGGTGTATGACATGATCATCGTGAGCAGCAATCTGGCGACCAACCTAGTGATCGAGCGCGTGGGGGCACAGAATGTCACGCAAACCATGCGCGAGCTGGGAGCCAAAGACATTCAGGTCCGGCGGGGAGTCGAAGATAACAAAGCGTTTGCGCAAGGGCTCAATAATACGCTAACAGCTTATGATCTGATGGTGATTTTTGAGAAAATTGCCACTGGAAAAGCGGTGAACGCACAAGCCTCGAACGCCATGATTAAGACGTTGCTCGATCAGAAATTCAATGATGCTATTCCAGGCAAGCTACCCAAAGAAGTGAAAGTAGCCCATAAAACGGGCGCTATTGCTGGTATTCGGCACGATTCCGGTATTGTTTTCCTGCCTGATGGCCGAAAATATGTTCTGGTACTTTTGTCGAAAGACATCAAAGATGATAAGGCCACGATAGCCACGATGGCAACCGTGTCGGAAATGATTTATACGTACGTTAAGCAGGGATAATGTATGTACCCACGGGCTTCAGCCCGTGTTTAACGTAAGAAGAACTACGGGATGAAGCCCGTAGGTACATTTCTCTTCAATACACTTTCGCCAGGGCCCGCACGGGAAACGTGCCAACTCCTTTGAACTTGGGGGGCGTTGCACTAAAGGTAAAGCCTGTCGTGGGCAGTGAGGCCAGATTG
This sequence comes from Spirosoma horti, assembly GCF_054776595.1. Taxonomy (NCBI): domain Bacteria; kingdom Pseudomonadati; phylum Bacteroidota; class Cytophagia; order Cytophagales; family Cytophagaceae; genus Spirosoma; species Spirosoma horti. Next base: position 640,663 of record NZ_BAAHBQ010000004.1, on the reverse strand, counting down.
CACAGGTGTTCAACAATAAGTATTTCGGCTCCTAATAAGGTGGTATGCACCGGGCGACTTTTGCCCGTTGTGTCATCGATGTTGTGCGAATCGATACCAACCAGTTTAGCCCCGCAGTTCCGCAGATACAAGGCGGCATCGGCAGTCAGAAAGGGGTGATGTTCATAATAAGTTTCTGTATTCCAGAAGTCAGACCAGCCCGTATAGATCAGGACGGCCCGGTTCCTGATTTCGTACTGTTGCAGATGATCTGCCGTAATGGCCAGCGTATTGGTGTATGGCACGTGAATAACGGTTCCTTCCAGATCGGTAAAGGCATCAAGGCCAATTTCCGACAAATCCTTTCCGTGCTCGTACCGATGAAAGGGGCAATCCAGATAGGTGCCGGTATTGGTCACCATCTCAATTTTGCCAATCTGGAACTCGGTTCCCGCTTCATAAAACTGGCGGGAGTTTTCGCGGCTCAGGTAATCGCAGACAATGGGAGCGGGCAACCCTTTGTAGGTAACGAGGCCCTCTTCGATGGTATGGCTCAAATCGATCAGCTGGTTTCGTTGGCCGGGTGAGGCCACCGGCCTTCGTTTGTGCGCTTCGGCGATGATCTCCTTATTGAAAATACGAGTTTGGCCAACCATCAGCAGCCGCAAATCGGCGATGACATAGTTGGCCAATGCCTGATCGGAAATGTCTTCGCCGTCAATGTCGAGCCGGAAATCCTGGCCAGTCAAACTGCCGCCATTTGTAAAATGAATTTCAAAATCGAATCGTACCCGTTTTTGCATCTTTAATTAAGCCAGACCGGAGTCTGATCAGGGGGACAGGAAAAAATAGCCGGACTGTGGCTTGGTCTTGCCAAGTAAGTCAATCCGCAACTGTATTCCAACCCTGGGCTCGGATCGGCGTCTGCTGCCCGGCCTTGGTCGCGAGCACGATCTGCGATGGGTTATCGGTTAGATAGCCAATGGCGGTAATGCGGGCATTTGTTGCCAGTTTTTCGAATTCCTGCGGACGAACGGTAAACAGCAGTTCGTAATCTTCACCTCCGTTCAAAGCCGCCGTGATGGGGCTGATCTTGAACTCGTCGGCAGCTAAATGCGTCTGATCGTCGATGGGTATATTTTCGTCAAAAATGACGGCTCCTGTACCGGATTGGTAGCAAATATGGAGTAGTTCTGAAGCCAGCCCGTCCGAAATGTCGATCATTGCCGTCGGGCGTATGCCGAGGTCACGAAGCTCGTGAACCATGTCGGTACGGGCATCGGGGCGGAGTTGCCGCTGAACCAGATAAGCCCGTTCTTCAGACAGGTTAGGTTGCATATTAGGATCGGCCAGGTAAACCTGTTTCTCGCGTTCCAGCAGTTGCAGACCAAGATAAGCCGCGCCCAAATCGCCGGTAACACACACAACATCGTTTGCTTGAGCGGTGTTGCGATAGGTGATCAACTCTTTGGCAACCTTGCCAACTACGGATACCGAAATAATCAGACCTGACCGGGATGCGGTCGTATCGCCACCAACCAAATCGACATTATACGCTTCGCAGGCCGCCCGAATGCCGTCGTATAATTCATCGATGGCTTCGACCGGAAACCGACTGCTCAGGGCAATGCTGACCGTTAGTTGAATGGGCAACCCGTTCATGGCGGCAATATCCGACACACCATACGTGACAGCTTTGTAGCCCAGATGTTTCAAGGGAACATAGGTCAGATCAAAATGGATACCTTCAACCAGCATATCGGTCGAGAGCAAACCATAGTCCGGCCCCCAGTCGAACACAGCGGCATCGTCGCCAATACCCCGTATCGTTTCTGTATGCGTTGGCACCGATGTCGCCTGCCGAATACGCTCGATCAGGCCAATTTCGCCGATTTTATTAAGGTCAGTCATGTTTATTTAAATTGATGTACCAAACAGCTTCTAATTGTTTGTGTATGGCTGGTTAATAAACTATTCTCAAACAGCTTGAAGTTGTTTGGTACGAAAGTTCAGGACTGCTAAACACCAAAAAGCCGCTCCGATTGACATACGGAACGGCTTTTTGGCTGAATTGGTTTGCAGAAGCCCTATGGATTCGTCAACGTGTAATCGTTTAGCGTGCCGCCGGTTTTCTGGCTTGGCGATGTCCGCGATAAACTCAGGTTGTTGTCGTCGATTGAGTTAATGGTAAACTCAATGGTACCGGTAGTAACACCAGACGGCGCGGGGTTTAGTTCAGTGAACACAAGGCGATTATCAGTTGGGAGCGAATATTTCCCAACAAATGTATTGCCGTCATAATCTGTGAATTTTACGGTTGGGGCCTGACTCAGATCAAGCTTAAATGCTGTGTAGTTGCGTACATTGGAGGCTCCACCTTTGGTGTAGACCGTTATTTTGTTTTCGTCTACTTTACTGGCCGTCCAGATTTTGGCGATACGTTCAGAAACGGGGGCGGGCTTATTGCCACTACAGCCCATCAGGGCACCCAATAAAATTAAAAGTGAAAGAAAAGGGACGTAATGAGTCTTTCTCATGGTTAAACAAATGCAGTAGGAACAGAAGTGGCTAAGTTACGCTAATTTTGTCGTTACTAACAAACGTGATACTTAATAATTATCCTTGTTTGACTGATCAGATACGATGCCCGTACATAACCCATTACTGCCTGTATACACCCGCTCACAATTAGCTTTGCGTAATGGCCAGGATCGTGACGAAATCTGGTGCGCTTATGACGGCGTCATTTATGACCTGTCGGCTTCCCGGCTCTGGCGGAATGGCAAACATTATGAGCATTGGGCCGGCCAGGACCTCACCGACGAACTCCGTGACGCTCCTCATACCAATAGCGTTTTTACCCGGTTTTCTGCCGTTGGCAACTTAGTTTAGCGCTACCGAAAACCCCGTTACCATGGTGAAGGGACTATCCAGAATCGTAATCTGTACAATATTCCATGCTTTTAATTGCTGATAGTGGATCGACAAAAACCGACTGGCGGCTTGTCGATACGAACACGGGTCATTCCCTTGCTATTCAAACGGATGGCTTCAATCCATATTATCAAAACGCGCAACAAATAGCCGCTACGTTGCAGGCGCAATTGCTGCCAGATTTGAAGCAGGCCATCATAACAAAGGTGTTTTACTACGGAACCGGCTGCACGGGTCCGTCAGTCAATTACATTATCGCCGATGCCCTGCACCTGGTGTTGCCGGACCTGCAATTTGTCGACGTCAACAGCGACATGCTGGGGGCCGCCAGAGCCGCCATGGGCCACCAGCCGGGAATCGTTTGCATTCTTGGAACCGGGGCCAATGCCTGCTGTTACGATGGGACTAAAATTACTCGCGGGATTCAGTCACTGGGCTTCTGGCTCGGTGACGAAGGGAGCGGAGGGTATTTGGGTAAAACACTGGTTCGGGATTTTTTTCAGGAACGACTTCCGGCTGAACTGCAGGACGCCTTTCAGAACCAGTATGCCCTCGACCGCCAAACGTTGCTGGAAAACGCTTATCAGAAGCCGTTCCCCAACCGCTATTTTGCTTCATTTACGCCCTTTCTGTTCACCCATTCGGATCACCCGCACGTTGCTCGGTTAGTCACCGACGCGTTCGCCTTATTTCTAACGACATACGTCAGGCGCTTTCCTGAGGCAGACCAGTGGCCGGTTCACTTTGTCGGGTCTGTTGCCTACTATTTTTCTAATTTGCTGCAACAGGCGGTGAAACAAACCGGTTTAACAATGGGTCGTATCCTTAAAGCCCCTGCTGATGAGTTAGTTGATTTTCATAAAAATGGGTAAGTTCCCAGTGTTCACTTGTACCTTTGTAGAAAAGAATCCAATAATACAACACGGGAAACAACGAAAACGGAGCCGCCGAAGCGGACATAATCTGCCCATAGCGTATTGCTGCTTAATCAGTTCGCCCGGTAGTGAAAGACAACCTGAATAGTAATGGCAAATCGGTATTTTTTGAAAGTAAAAGACGTTGATCGGGAAACGAGCGACGCAGTAACCATAAGTTTCTGGCACCCAATCAGCGAGGAAATTCGCTACCAACCGGGACAATTTCTGACATTTCTGCTCAACATAAACGGTCAAAAGGTTCGTCGGTCCTATTCCATGGCCTCGTCGCCCCATGTCGATGTGTCCTTATCGGTATCCGTCAAGCGGGTGCCGGGTGGGCTGGCGTCCAATTACCTCTTCGACCGTATAAAGCCGGGCGATATGCTTGAAACGCTGGAACCGATGGGCACATTTGTCCCAAAACTCGATCCCCAAAGTCGCCGGACCATTGTGTTGATTGGGGCAGGTAGTGGCATTACGCCCCTGTTTTCGATGGCGAAGTCGGCCCTGCACGTTGAGCCAAACAGTCGGGTGTGGCTCATTTACGGAAACCGTAATGAAGAGTCGATCATTTACAAAGCGCATCTGGATGCCATGGAACAGGCCTATGGCAAGTCGCGCTTTCAGGTGACGCACGTGCTGAGTCAGCCATCGGCTGGCTGGACAGGCGTCGAAGGGCGGTTGAATCAACATACGCTTACCCGCTTATTCGACCAGCTGCCCAAAGCAGAACTGCAAAATGTGAGCGTATACCTGTGCGGCCCCGATGGTATGATGGCCGAAGCCCGTTCGGCCTTGTCGCTGGTGGGTGTGCCGACCGAGCGTGTTCATAAGGAAAGCTACGCGACGGCACCCGTGGCGGTTGGCGAAGTAGTGGAGGAGCCTGTAACGGCTGCCGATAGCGGTTCGCCTGAGGTAACGGTACTGTATGAGGGCAGTGAATATAAATTTGCCGTAGCACCCCATCAAACCATTCTGGAAGCTGCCCTGGATCTGGATATTGATCTGCCCTACTCGTGTCAGGCAGGTATGTGTACAGCCTGTCTGGGTAAATGTATTTCGGGGAAAGTCAAACTGGATGAAGAAGACGGCCTTTCGGAATCAGAACTGAAAGCCGGATACGTACTCACCTGCGTAGCCCATCCCGTTGGCCGCGATGTGGTGATTGAAATTGAGTAATGTTTACGGTTACAAGCCTATTCTAAAACGAACAATGCGGCAGGGAACGAATAGTCTCCTGCCGCATTGTTTTTATGTAAGGTAGTTAGAACCGCTCCTGAACTGGAACAAGAGCGGGTTTGGGCAATCGTTCGCCCAGGCTACTCCCGTATACGAGTTGCGGGAGTAGAAGCAGCAGGAACCGATGGGATGGCGGGAGCAGGGGCTGGCTTTGGAAAAACGATCTTGCGTACTTTTACGCCAGGGGGAATTGGCGCAGCCGGGGCAGCAATTCCTCGTAGCGTTCTGGTGAGAGGTGGTGTTGGTGCCAAAGTGGGAGTCGTTGGCTTTGGCGCAGGCAATGCGCGAACGGTTATTGCAGGGGGCATGGGGGCCGCCGGTGCGATGATGCCACGCAACGTTCTGGTAGTTGCTCGTGGCGTACGCATGCGGTTAGATCGAAAGGCTCGAGCATCACCATTAACGTTTACCGTAATGTCACCCGGCGTTATTCGATCTAAACCAGCACTGTGCTCGTCAAGCTGGCTCGAGAGCTTATCAAGCTGTTCTTCCAGTTGTTCCGATTGACGTTCCAGTTTTTCCAAAGGCAGTTTTACCTCTTCTTCTTTAGCGCTGACCGCTTCAAATTCATGGCTTAGCGCTTCCATGTTGCTTTCCAGTTTTTTAATTTCCGGCTCAAGGGCTGCTATCTGCTTTTCAATGTCAAGCTGACTGAGCTTTTGCTTGCCGTCATTGTAGAGCAGGCGTTGATGCTTTTCAATGAGCGCAGTCCGCTGTTCCATCAATTTGTCCTTCCGCCAATTCAGCACTTCCTGATTTCGCTCAATCTCCTCGATTGGGAATCGGAGCTTTTCCATTTGTAGCTGTATTGCCTGCATTTGCTTTGTCCGCTGGGCAATAAGCTGATTCAAACTATCCACCTGACGCTGGTTGTACATGCTTCGTTTATCAAGCGTGTCAGAAAGAGAGGCTATAGCCGGGGCAGATAATGACGCTAAGGCATTCTCCATAATGGCATTATAATTCACCTTCGCTAATCCTTCCACAGTTCCATCCGGACTAAGGGGGACGTTTTTCAAAGCTGATGCGACAATGTTGCTGTAGTCAATGTGGCTTAAGCCTTCCGCTAGGTCTTCCATTCCCTCCTGATGGCCCTGATTGGTTTCAAGTATCGTGAGCAGAATATCCCGGTCGGGTTGCTTTACGGCATCGAGCGAGAGTTGTCCCGACATGACCTGGTCGAATTGTTTTTGTAGTCGGGCAATGCGGTTGGCTGGTAGTTTCTGGCCTTTCCAGATAATGTAATCGACTTTTTTATTGTCAATTATGGTAAACTCACTTCCATTTCCGGCCTTGTGCCGACGAGTTGATGGCGACGGACTTTTTGCGGGCTTGGGCTGATTCTGTTTTTGCACCGCATAGACCGAAACACTCATCAGCAGAATTGTTACCAGAGTCAAACCCGCTAAACTGCCATTGGAGACAAGCGGACGCGTGGGAACGCCCAGCATTCGCTGAACTCGGTGTAGTAACTGTTGCCGGTTAGTGGTTAGTGCCATGGCCAGCCTCGGCGTTGACTCTACGGGCGTTAGTCGGAGTTCTTCTACATGTGCCAGGGCTCTTGCTAGAATGCGACCGTCGCCACCGCAAGCCTGCACCGCCAGGTCGTCGCAGCAATGTTCGCGTTCTTCCCGCACCCGCGCCGATAGCCACCACAAAGCCGGATGGAAGAAATAAAGTACCTCTACCACCGATTGAAGCAGGTTAACGGCGTAATCATGGCGCTTGACGTGGGCTAATTCATGCGCAAGAACAGCTTCTATTTCGCGCGTTGTGAGGTTGGTGACAAGGCCGATTGGCAGCAATAGAACAGGTTTGAGAACACCAACGACCATGGGAACGGCAATGCGCGCTGATTCTCGTACCTGAACAATGGTTTTGATGGCCAGCGTCGACCGGATATGATTTGCGAGTTGCTGGCATAGGGCTGCGGCTGGTTGTGTCGCGGTTCGGGTGAGTCGTTGCAGGTATAACCAGCCACCAGCCAGCCGCAGCCCGAAGAGGGCCACGCCAACCAGGTACATGAGTACGAACTGACCCAGGTGATTCGCCAGAAATAGTTGCATCTGCTGAGGCCAGGGCAATGTCTGAGCAACGGTCTGCCAGCGAACGGGCAACGCCTGAGCGGTCACCATCATAGACGTCGACGCATGACTTGGCATGACTGGTGAATAGCACCAGACAAACGTAGCGGCCGAAATCAGCAACTGGCCAAGCAGCGTAAGCGTACCGATTCGGTAGCGCAAATCGCTCGACCGGTTTCGTAGCAGATGCAACGCCACCGCTGCGGGTAGAACCAGCGCAAACCCTTGCCAGATCGCGTGGAGCAGTGTCCAGCCAAGCGCATCGGCAACCGGACTTGATAGAAAATTGAACGAGTTCATAAACGAGTTATCTGTTGGTTTAGAAAATCGACCTGTGGTTTCTTAAGGGATCGATCGCGGCTTCCTATGAATCCCGATCAAGATCATTCAATAGTCTTTTTATCTCGTCCAGCTCCTGGCGCGATGCCTTGTGCTGACCCAAAACTTGCATGACGAGTTTCGAGGCTGATCCCCGAAAGGCCGTTTCGACGAAGCGATCAACCAGGCCGCGCTGCGTATCTTCTTCGCTGACAAGGGCGGTATAAGTGTGGGAGCGGGCGTCTTCTTCGCGCGACAGTAGCCCTTTTTCATGCATAATCTGCATGAGCTTCAAGGCCGTTGTGTACCCGATATCGCGGCTTTGGCTCAGTTTTTCATGTACTTGCCGCACGGTGCTGGGGCCGTTGGCCCAGAGTACATGCAGTATTTCCAGTTCAGAATCGGTTGGCTTCATGTCTATCTACGAATAATTTCGTAGTAAACATATACGAACATTTTCGTAGTTGCAAGTTTATGAACAAAAAAGTTTCATAATGACTTACTGTAGTGTAGCTTTTGACCACATAAACACGATAAATCGTACCGTAAACCAGCCTCTGGCTCCGTGGCCTTTCAACCACGCTACGTAACAACACGTATGACAGCAAACCAAACCCTGAATCTTCCGGCTCGGCCAACGCGCTCATTTATTGGTGAATTGATCGAACTAACTAGCTGGGACGATGTAAAACCTCTTTACGAAGAATTACTGGATCGCTCGATCGACAATGCCGAAGAACTTAAACAGTGGCTGATTGATCGGAGTGAACTGGAATCGTACTTATCCGAAAATTTTGCGTGGCGATACATTCGAATGACTTGCGATACCGCCAATGAGGAGTTAGTTAATAAACTTAATTTCTTCATTTCAGAAATTCAGCCTCCCATGACGACTTATGGAAACGAACTGGACCTGAAAGCCGTGAACAGTCCATTCCTGAGCCAGTTAACCGATGATGGCTACGATGTGATGGTGCGGGGAATGAAGAAAGCCATTGAAATTTACCGGGACGAAAATGTTCCGCTCCAAACCGAACTGCAAACGGAAGAGCGTAAATACGGGGCAATCGTTGGGGCAATGACCGTGCAAATCGACGGCCAAGAAATGACCCTGCCCGAAGCCAGTGACCGGCTTCAGTCGACCGACCGGTCCGTACGTGAAGAAGCCTGGCGCAAAGTCTGGGAACGGCGTTATCAGGATCACGAAACGCTTGACCAGCTTTTTGACCGGCTACGCGACTTACGAAACCAAATGGCTATTAACGCCGGTTTTGCCAATTTTCGTGATTATGCGTTTGCCGCCCTGGGGCGATTCGATTATGGTCCACAAGACTGTTTTGATTTTCATGATTCGGTAGCACAGGCCGTTGTGCCCCTGGTGAACAAACTTGCCGAAGAACGCAAACAAAAGTTGCAGGAGTCTGACCCTTCAGTTGACCCGCTTCGGCCGTGGGATGCCAAGGTCGATGTGGAAGGTCGTGCCCCGTTGAAACCGTTCTCGACCGGAAGCGAACTCCTCGAAAAAACAATCGAGTGCTTCGACCGGCTCGATCGTGAACTGGGCGACGATCTGCGTATCATGCGTGCCATGGGGCATCTTGACCTGGAGTCACGGAAGGGCAAAGCGCCGGGCGGCTACAACTACCCGCTCGAAGAAATTGGCGTACCGTTCATTTTCATGAATGCCACGTCAAGCCTGCGCGATCTGGTTACCATGGTGCACGAAGGCGGCCATGCCGTTCACTCATTTCTGACGCGTGATCTGTCGCTGAAAGCCTTTCGTAATCCGCCTATGGAAGTGGCTGAACTGGCGTCGATGAGTATGGAATTACTCTCAATGGATCACTGGGACGTGTTTTTTGACAATCCCGATGAATTACGTCGCGCCAAACTTCAGCACCTTGAATCCATTATTGAAACACTTCCTTGGGTAGCAACGATTGACAAGTTTCAGCACTGGATTTACGAGAACCCGACGCATACGGACGCTGAACGACGGGAAAACTGGGTTCGGATCTATAATCAGTTTGCCGATACGGTTACCAGTTGGGACGGCTTTGCATTTTACCAGGAATACATCTGGCAGCGGCAGTTGCACTTGTATGAAGTACCATTTTACTACATCGAGTATGGTATTGCCCAACTGGGTGCCATTGGGGTATGGCGAAACTATCGGCGTGACCCAAAGGCGGGGTTAGCCGGTTACAAAAATGCATTGAGTCTCGGCTACAAAGCGCCCATCCGGGAGATATACGCAGCTGCCGATGTGCCATTCGACTTTTCGTACGAGCATATTCAGGAGTTAATGGGCTTTGTCTGGGCCGAAATTGAACGTCTGAAGAACCCAACCCGTTGAGTGATCGTATCTGATTTTCGACCAGACTGGTGCGGTGGCCGTTCGTCAGGCCTTGTTAATCTGGTCGAAAAATAAAGGTATACCAGCTCAGCTCAGTAAGAACTGGGTATTCTCGTTTGGAAACCTAAGAGGTCTAACCTATTTTTGCCGAATCAATTCGTAATCAAGTGGCTATGAAACGCGTACTAAGCATAGGTTTGTTGGCTGTAGCGGCATTATCGCTGACATCCTGCGACTATCAAAAATATAACTCAATCCGCCAGAAGGATTTCCGGGCCGACGACTACCGGGCTGGCTATCGGGCGGGTGACCCAGAAGTATATGGTGCTGGCAGAGACTCAGCGGCTGTACAGACAAAATACAAATACACACCTAATCCAGATTTGGATGCCCGGACGCAGAAAATCCGTCAAAAATTATTTGGAGCTGGTACAATAGGTCAGGGTGCTTAATTTTTCCTGATCACTCGATTGACAAAACGACAGCGATGGATTGGCGAATAGACGCTGATTCATCGCTGTCGTTTTTTCCCGCTTGCTAAATTGCATCTCCTGTTTGCCTTAATAGGACAATAAAAAGAATGTAAGTCTGGATTTTTGCGTTACTTTGTTCAGTCAAATCCTTTGAAAATAGAATTATTCGAATAGGAAAGTTTCATTACGACCTGAAAACGATATGAAAATTGCATTAGTTACGGGATCTGCCGGCTTAATCGGTAGCGAAGCGGTGGCCTTCTTCGCGGATAAATTTGATCTGGTTGTTGGTATTGACAACAATATGCGGCAGTACTTCTTTGGCGCCGATGGTTCAACGGAATGGAACCGCAACCGCCTGGCCGAAGCGTATGCCAATTACCAGCACCGGCCCGCCGATATTCGGGAAGTAGCCCAGCTGGAAACGATTTTCCAGGAATTCGGCACCGACATCAAACTGGTCTTGCATACGGCCGCTCAACCAAGCCACGACTGGGCCGCCCGTGAGCCATTTACGGATTTTGGTGTCAATGCCGTTGGAACGCTCAATATGTTAGAAATGACCCGCCTGCATTGCCCTGAGGCCGTGTTTATTTTTACTTCGACCAATAAGGTGTACGGCGATAACCCCAACTTTCTACCGCTTATCGAAACCGAGACGCGCTGGGAAATTGACCATAACCACCCGTACTTCGAAAGCGGTATCGACGAGCACATGAGCATCGATCATACCAAGCACTCGGTTTTCGGCGCATCGAAAGTAGCCGCTGACATCATGGTGCAGGAATACGGACGGTATTTTGGGATGAATACCGGCGTTTTCCGGGGTGGCTGTTTGACCGGCCCGAACCACTCGGGCGCTCAACTGCATGGATTCCTGTCGTACCTGATGAAATGCGCCATTACCGGAAATCAATACACCATTTTTGGCTATAAAGGCAAACAGGTCCGGGATAACATCCACAGCTGGGATCTGGTGAATATGTTCTGGCATTTTTACCAGAACCCGCGTCCAGGCGAAGTTTATAACGCAGGTGGTGGCCGGTATGCAAACTGTTCCATGCTCGAAGCCATTGCCCTCTGTGAGCAGATTTCGGGCAACAAGATGAACTACCAATACTCGGAAACCAATCGCAGCGGTGACCATATCTGGTACATCTCCGACCTAACCAAATTCAAGCAGCATTACCCTGGTTGGGACTGGACATTTGATTTGAAAGAAACCATGTCTCAGATCCACAGCAGCATGGTTTCCCGCTTATCACCAACGATTTAATCGATGTACCCAGAGGCTCAGTTCATGTCAGTATTAAACATGGGCTGAGCTTCTGGGCTCTTAACTTTATAGAAGATCCGATTTGAATGACCTGGCAAAAACAAGGACTAGTTTATAAACCCGACGGTTCAAAACCGTTTAGCCGCACGCATGCGCAGGTTCCATTTGGTTATCCTATGCAGGATAAACTGCGGGTATATTTTTCAACCCGCGATGAAGACAGCTCCTCGGCCGTTTCGTTTGTTGAGCTGAACCCCGATAACCTGTCGGAAGTAACATATATTCACGACAAAGCATGCTTATCAAAAGGTGCTGTTGGCATGTTTGACGAAACAGGAACCATGCCTTCCTGGTTCTTACCTGTGGGCGACGAAATCTGGTTGTATTATACTGGCTGGAACAAAAGCGAAACGGCCAGTTATCGGTTAGCTATTGGTCTGGCCATCAGCCGTGACGGAGGCATAACGTTCGAACGGAAATATACGGGACCGATTCTGGATCGGTCGATCTATGACCAGGTCTGGATTGCTCAACCCTGCGTTATGCGGGAGGAACAGGCTGATGGCTCCATCCGGTGGCGGATGTGGTACCTGTCGTGTACAAAGATCGAGGTGATCAATGGTCATCCCGAGCCTTTTTATGACGTGAAGTACGCTGAATCGACCGATGGAATCAGTTGGGAACGTACCGGCCATGTTTGTGTCGGCTACGATCAGTTTACGGATGCCATTGGCCGACCAACGGTATATAAGGACAAGGATGCGAATGGGGACGATTTGTATAAAATGTATTTTTCGTACCGTAACGCAACCAACTACCGGACCGATGTTCAGCGGAGTTACCGGATTGGTTATGCCGAGTCCAAAGATGGTGTCACCTGGGAGCGCAAAGATAAATTGGCGGGAATCGAACGGTCGGCAGATGGCTGGGATTCAATGATGATGGACTATTGTCACATTTTCAAACAGCAAGACCAGTGGGTGATGTTGTACAATGGAAATGGATTCGGTGCATCGGGATTTGGCTACGCAACTCAGCCCGCAGGCTGATGAAAATCAGTATCGGGAAGGTTGTATTTTCTCCAGATACCGCCCTACTTTGTGACACAATTTAAAACAAGTAAGAACAGCCGCGGGCAGCCGTGCATTTACACGTTTTTTGTTATGAAAGAAGTTGCAAAATACCTGATAAAAATTGATGCGGAGTTGAAGGACGGCAGAATCGTTCCTGAGGTTCCCTACGAAGAAGTAATGCGGTTGGTGAACGAGCCAAACATCGTTATCATTAAGACGGGTATTCCCGAAGAGACGCTGCGGAACGTTATCAAGGCAACCCACGAATGGGCATCCAAAACGCCATTGGCTGAAGCGCCTGATCCGTTTGACAACAATCAGCACAAGCAGCGTCTGCATATTGCCAAGATTCAGCAGGCACCACAGTTGTTTCATGACCACACCTTCGATGCCATTCTGGATCTTGAAGAGCCAACGCAGCAACAGCTGATGAAGGTTTTTACACCAATGCGTCGATTCTGGAATGACCTGACCGGCAATGACGAAGAATATGGTATTCGCAAAGGACAACCTTATTTTCACCCGCAGGTAACGCATTATCCATTGGGAGGAAGCTTCTTTGGTCGGCACTGGCACCCGCTCAATCCGCAGAAAGTAGGCACGATTCTGGCCTTGAATCAATACGGAAAAGATTACACATCGGGTGGAACTGGCTACGTTATCAACGACCATATCGTTGAAACAGAAGGCTTTCAGGACATTGGCGATTTAATTCTGTTTCGGTACGATTTACCGCACTGGGTTAGCCCGTCAAGTTTTGCCGATCGCTTTAGCTGGGATGATCCCGCCGGACGTTGGGTGGCCATTCTGCCATTTTATGATCCCTGGGCAAAGCCAGCCGATAAAGATGAACCACAGGGTTGGAAAGCCCAGATTCAGACGCCTAAAAACGCCACGTCAGAGGCCGTTATTTAGTTTATAGCTTACGGTTTATGGACAAAAAAGCAGCTATCGCTGTTGCCTATAAACCGATCACTCGATTGTTATGCCAAAAGTTAGTGTCCTGATTATTACCTACAATCAGAAAAATTTTATTCGTCAGGCCATTGACAGCGTTCTGGCCCAAAAGACTACGTTTCCAATCGAAATATTAGTCGGCGATGATTTTTCGAGCGATGGTACGCGGGAGATTATTCAGGAATATGAGCGCCAGCATCCCAGCTTAGTGAAAGGGGTGCTTCACCCCCGTAACATGGGTAAAAATGGCGGCATCAACTTCCTGGAAACGCTAAAACGGGCAACGGGCGAGTATTATGCTTTGATCGACGGCGACGATTATCTGACTGATCCCCTTAAATTACAGAAACAGGTCGATCTGCTGGACGCTCACCCCGATTATTCGATGGCTTTTCATAATGCCCTGATCACGTATGAGGATGGAAGTCCGTCGCACGTGCTCAATGGGCCTGATATGAAGCCCTTCTACACGATAGAAGATCTGATTGGGGAAGATGAAATCTGGTTTATGGCGACGTCCAGTACCCTCTACCGGAACTCCATAAAAGAGTATCCCGCCTGGTTTAGCGAATCGGTCAGTGGCGATATCCCCCGGTTGATTCTGAAAGCGAAGATGGGTAAAATCGGGTATCTACCGGATGTCATGTCGGTCTACCGGAAAAACAGCAATGGCACCAGCTTTACAGACAAGTATGATGACGCTGTTTTTCTGCAAAACCGGATTGATATGTACAGTAATATTAACCGCGAACTGAACTATCAATATGATCGGCTGCTGAAGAAAAACATAGCCCGTTATTATCGGATGATGTTGAAGAGCAGGCAGTTTCGTGGCTCCTATCTGGGCAAGGTTAAACTGGTTAGCCAGTACTATTCGCTGGCGAAACCAAACTGGACCGATTTGAAAACGATTGTTTATGACCATTTAACCCCGCCTGTTCTACAGCGTGCTTACGGCGTAGTGGCTATCGGCCTCCACCGTATTCTAAATAATTGAGTAACTCGGTTACCCTTGTTTGGGCAATTGTTACACTTTCCCTATTTTGTGAACTAAATAACGAAACTAAAGAGGCTATGAATTTTTTTCAGCAAGTTGCCTATACAACGCCGGAAGAAACGATTCAGAACGTAAAAGAAGCCGTTCAGAATAATAAACTGGTTTTCCTGTCCGATTTCCGTGAAGATCTGCCCGTACACGATTTCTACAGCAAGCTCTCCGAAACAGTTGGCCGTATTCATGCTGCCGATGAAGACTTAGCTACGGGCAAGATGACTGGCAATCGCTGGATTGACATTACCTACGATCCTCAAATTCCTGACCGTTATCGGTCAAGCAACACGCGTCAGCCATTGCACACGGATGATTCGTATGTTGAACTGGGTGGCGAAGAGGCCGTCAATTTCTTCTATTGTGCATCCAATGCAAAAGTCGGTGGGGCGACCACTTTTTTTGATTTGCCGAACCTGGTGGAGTGCATGAAGCTTGATGGCGAAGACGCTTTACTCGAAGAATTGATGAGCACCGACGTGGTTCACTCCAAAGGGGGCGCCCGCAAAGTGCGGAAGATCATTGATAAGGATGGCGAAGGCTACCTGGCCAACTGGAATTACTTTTGTTTGTCGCGCGAAGAAAACACGCCGAAAGTACTGGATATGTGCGAGCGTTTTCATCAGTTTCTGGAAAGCCGGATCATGAATGCGGGTGTTATCTTACCCGTTCAGCTGAAGAAAGGAGAAGCTGTATTCTTTCACGATGACCGTGTTATGCATGGACGTAACGCCTTCTTTGCCGAATTCCCGGGTCAACGGAGCCTGATTAAAGGAAAAATTATCATCACCCCGGCTGCCGACGCCGTTTATTAATTACATAGGAAGATTCGTCCGGAGTACCTCTGCGGTGTTGGGCGTGTTTTTACTTATGCAGTCTGGTATTGGTTGAATGAAGCGACTCTGTTGACGGATTCAACCAGTGCCAGACTGTTCGTTTACTATGAGCATATCCATAAAAGAACAGCTAACATCCCGATTGGGCTTTGGTACCTGGCAGTTTGGCGGGCCAAATGTTGTAAACGGAAATCCAACCGGTTGGGGAGAAGTCAATAAAACCGATGCCATACGGGCGGTGCACAGCGCTTTAGAGCAGGGGATAAGCTTCTTCGATACGGCCGATAGTTACGGCCGTGGCCAATCTGAATTGATTTTGCAGGAAGCCTTCTCGCAGAAACCTGACTCAGCGAAAATCATTTGCACAAAATTCGGGAATCGCCAGTCACCGGACGGCCAGCCGATTCAGGATTATAGTGCCGAGTATTTGATTGAAGCCGTTGAGGGAAGTCTGAGTCGACTGGGCGTCGATACGCTCGACCTTCTTTTGCTGCATAGTCCCCCTGATGCGTTCGACTGGGCCAACTATGACCCTACGCCATTTGAGGACTTAAAGAAAGCCGGGAAAATCCGGGCTTACGGCGTTAGCTCCCGTTCCGTATACGGCGCCAAGCGCGTTCTGGAGGCTGGTTTCGGTAGCGCACTGGAAGTGATTTATAACGCCTTGGATCGTCGGGCCGAAGAGTTGTTATTTACAGCTCCCAACGCTGGCAGCTACCTGTTCATAGGGCGAGTGCCCCTGGCATCGGGTTTCTTAAATCCGGCTTACCTTACACAGGACCCAATTTTTCCGCAGGACCAATACCGGCATTATTTACCCGAGCGAGACCGTGACTGGCTTTTAACATCGGCCCGTAGGCTAGCTTTTCTGGATGAACAGCCCGGTGGTCTTGCCACGTCTGCCCTACGATTCAGTTTGTCTAATGATGCTGTAGGGGTCGTTATTCCCGGTATGCGCAACGAAAAACAGGTTCTAGCGAACCGTGAGGCCGAAAAGCTGGGTCCTTTACCCGCCGATCTACTTCTTCGTATTCGGCAGGCTGTTCCCGACGTCGCCGATCACTGGAAACCAAAAAGCTGATTTTGACCTAGTTCTTTTTTATTTTTGTCTATGAAACTAAGCGTCGTCATACCTGCATACAATGAGGAAGAGTCGTTACCGCCAACGCTCCGTATCCTTTACCAGACATTGGCCAAACACGGGATTCCGCACGAAATCTGTGTGACGAATGACAACTCGAAAGATGGCACGCTGGCCGTCTTGGAACGCCTGGCTGCTACGGAGATACCAACGCTCGTGTACTATACCAATCCTGGGCCTAATGGCTTTGGCTATGCGGTGCGTTACGGCTTGGAGCGGTTTTCCGGCGATTGCGTTGCCGTGTTTATGGCCGACCTTTCTGATGATCCTGAGGATTTGGTGTTATTTTATAATAAAATGCTGGATTCCGACGTAGACGCCGTATTTGGCTCCCGTTGGGAGAAAGGCGGTAAAGTGGTTGATTATCCAGCCTTGAAAAAATTCATCAACCGGATTGCAAATTTCATCGTCCGGATAGTGATGGGCATCAAATACAACGATACCACCAATGCTTTCAAACTCTACAAACGGGAAACGATTGAGGGGGTAAAGCCTTTTCTGGCCCCTCACTTCAATCTGACAGTCGAACTGCCGTTAAAAGCTATCGTTCGTGGCTATTCGTATGCGGTTGTGCCTAATAGCTGGACAAATCGAAAGTATGGAGAGTCGAAGCTGAAAATCAAAGAAATGGGCAGCCGCTACTTTTTCATTTTAATGTACTGCCTGATCGAGAAATACTTTTCACAGGGCGATTTTCGCAAAAAAACGGCTTCAGTTCCACAGACTGTGAGCCGGTAAGCATGCTTAGCCAATGATTCCCTTTAATCCAGGGATCAGATAAAAAAACAGTGTCTGAACAATTGCCCAGGGGACAGCACTAATAAACATTGACAAGAGCACCTTTCCTCGGTTAACCCCAAACGACAGGGCCAGAATTGTGCCACCAATGGGCGTTAAAATCAGGGGCGTTAAGAACGCGATACCTGTCATACCGAAGCGTTTCCAGATTAGGATAGCCATACGTGTTCGTTTGGTAAACCGCTTGGGCGGGGCCGACCTGAACCGCCTGACCAGAGCTTGTATGGCTGCTCCTGCGTAAGTAACGACCACGACACTGATCATCATACCCAGCATAGTGCAGATGGCAGTCTCGATCCAGGTTAGACCGAGCGCTGCGCCAGACAAGGGTCCACCGGCAAATTTGATTGTGCTGGTAATGATGACAGAAAGATATTTTGCGAACTGCATTGCGTTGATATGTTCTGGAACAACGCCATAAAAGTATCCGTTGTTTACCAATATGCCGCTTATTCCGTCTACTTATCCTGGCCCACCCACCTACCAGTATAACGGTCACTTGCAAACGATCATGCCGAGTCTGATGCGAAAGGTACAGGGCGTTGTCTACCAGCGTGAACGGTTGATACTGCAAGATGGGGACTTTGTTGATTTGGACTGGCTGGAAAACGGAAAAAATCGACTGGTGGTTCTAACGCATGGCCTGGAGGGCGACAGCAGTCGGCAATATATCCGGGGTACGGCCAAATTGTTCGCCGAAAATAACTACGATGTACTGGCCTGGAATTGCCGTTCGTGCAGTGGCGAGATGAACCAGGCGTTCCGATTATATAACCATGGCGAAATTGGTGATTTAGGCGAAGTAATTACTCATGCGCTTCGACTGAAGCGATATGACGAGGTTGTACTGGTAGGGTATAGCATGGGCGGTAACATCACATTGAAATACCTTGGTGTCCATGGGTGCCAGCTTCCTGATACCATCAAAGGCGGAGTGGCTATTTCGGCCCCTACCGATCTGGGTGCCAGTGCTGGTTTGCTCGATCGCCCGTCGAACCGGTTCTATCGAAATCGATTCATGCGGAAGCTGGTTGTCAAAATTAGCCAGAAAGCAGCTTTATTTCCGGGTCGGCTGGATATGAATCGGTTGAAGGAAGTGAAGCAGTGGCGGGATTTCGATGAGTTCTTTTCGGCGCCTGTCAATAATTATCGCGATGCCAACGACTTCTATACCCAAGCATCAGCTGTTAATTTTATGTCCGGTATTTGCCTGCCAACACTGCTGTTAAACGCACAGAACGATCCGTTGCTGTCGCCAGAGTGCTCGCCAGCCTGGCTTGCCGAAGCGCATCCCCATATTTTTCTGGAAACACCCCAAACCGGTGGCCACGTTGGTTTTCAGGTAATCCGTGACGCCTATACCTATGCCGAACGGCGGGCACTCTCGTTTGCCCGGGCGTTAACGTAGATTGTGGCTTAAGCCTTCCTGACGTAAAACATCAGTTACTCGAAATGTGCATCAATTCATTGATTTGATTGATGATGGCTGTGTTATCAGGCGTATCGATATCCTGACCAACCACCTGATAGCCCGTCAGCAATATTTGCGAGTTTGGAAAAGCCTTCGCCATTCGATTCACAAAAGGTTGCACCTCATGATTGGCCGGTACAGATGTCAGTACCGTAAAAATGTAATCGGGTTGGTGGACTTGATGGGCAAAGGCTAATTCGTTCAACGGTAGGTTCTGTCCTAAATAAATTACTTTATTGGACCGGGAGCGAATTATATAATGGGCAAATAGAAGGCTAATTTCATGAAATTCGCCCTCTGGTAAAAACAGCATGTACTTTTTGCCAGATTTCTCCGGTGTTCCTGTCAACCCATTAATGGCCACAATGATTTTTTGCCGGATCAGGTTGGTGATAAAGTGTTCCTGCGCTGGCCCGATGGAACCCGTTACCCAAAGTGTGCCAATGCGGCTCAGAAATGGGTAAATGATGTTAACCATGGTGTTCTCAAATCCGGACTGGGCAATGTTGGCACTGATGATTTTTTCAAAACGCTCTTCGCTCAAATCCAGCATCGAGATGGTTAGTGCATGAATTTGGTCCGGGTAATTTAGCTGTCTTTCCGAAATCTTGACAACTTCACGGTTCAAGTCCTCAGAAGACAGTTTCGCAATTTCAGAGATCTTGTACCCATGGTCTTTGAGCAATGAAATATTGAGGACCCGCTTAAGGTCATCGTCGCCGTAGGTACGAATGTTCGTATCGGTCCGATCAGGCGAGAGAATAGCGTAGCGCTGCTCCCAAATGCGTAATGTATGCGCTTTGATGCCTGATAGTTGTTCTAAATCTCTAATCGAGTATGTACTCATGAATTGAAAAATTCAAGGACGTTCGCTCAGATCCGCTTACTGGTTCCAACTTAATTTTCGGCTCTAAGTGAAGGTGATAAGGTGCCACAGATTACAACTACTAAACTACGAAAAATTCTTTTTTGTTTAATGATAATCTAAAATCTTTAAACAAAATATACGAGTACAGAGAACATATAGATTTAGTCTAAAATAAATAAATTTATAATAGGTGAGCTAATAACTTGAATTGGGATAAAAACAGTAAGTGTCTGACAGTGAGCCTATAAAAAATAGGCAACAAAAAAGGCCTTGATAGTTCAAGGCCTTTTTACTGAAGGGTGAAAGACGGGGCTCGAACCCGCGACCTCCGGAACCACAATCCGGCGCTCTAACCAACTGAGCTACAATCACCGTTTTAGGAGTGCAAAAGTAACAATGATTTGTGAATTATGAGTCATAAATGACGGTTTTTTTACAGCCTTAGCAACAAAAAACATCATTTATGACTCATCACTCATTCTATATTAAGCTTGCTTGCCTTGCTGATACCGTTTTTCGGCAGCGTTCCAATCGATTACGTTAAAATAAGCGGCAATATAATCGGGCCGACGGTTCTGATACTTCAGGTAATAGGCGTGTTCCCACACATCGAGGCCAATAATTGGGAAGCCTTTCACTTCGGCAATGTCCATCAGCGGATTATCTTGGTTGGGAGACGAGGTAATAGCCAGTTCTCCTTGTGGAGTAACGATCAACCAGGCCCAGCCTGAACCGAAACGCGTTGTAGCAGCCTTTGCGAATTCTTCTTTGAAGGCATCAAACGAACCGAATTTCTGCGTGATAGCCTCGGCGAGCGTACCCGTTGGCTGGCCACCGCCACTGCCCGAAATCGTGTTCCAGAATAGTGTGTGATTATAATGACCACCACCGTTGTTGCGGACAGCGACAGGTGCGCTGCTTACGCTGGCCAATAAGTCCTCGATGGATTTACTCTCCATGTCGGTGCCGGCGATGGCGTTATTCAAATTCGTCACGTAGGCATTGTGGTGCTTGTCGTGGTGAATTTCCATTGTCTGCTTATCGATATTCGGTTCGAGCGAATCGCTTGGGTAAGGAAGTGGGTCTAGTACAAAAGCCATTTTACTAATCAGTTAGATGGAAGATTATTCGGTTGAGTTAACAACCCTATTGTGAATTATGTTCTTAAGCGATTAAAAAACTTCGCCAGCAACGCCTGACTTTCTTCAGCGAGAATGCCCGTTTCGAGTCGGGTTTTAGGGTGCAATAGCGCAGACCCAAACCGACTGTAGCCGCGCTTTGGGTCGCTGGCGCCGATAACCAGACGACCAAGCTGCGCCCAGAAAAGAGCCCCCGCACACATGACGCAGGGCTCCAGGGTTACATACATGGTGCAGTCGGGTAGGTATTTGCTACCCAGATAATGCGTAGCGGCCGTGATCGCCATCAACTCGGCATGGGCTGTTACATCAAGTAATTGTTCCGTCTGGTTCCGGGATTTGGCAATGATTCGATTACGGCAAATGACTACAGCACCAACCGGAATTTCTCCATTGTCGGCAGCCTCTTCGGCCAGTGCCAGGGCTATCTCCATAAAATACTCGTCGGGCATGTGCGTTTGCAATCGGCCAGGATTTACTGCTTCACTATCTTTCGAACCGTTTGCCTATCCCCGACCTGTATGCGCATGAGGTATATACCGCTCGGCTGCGAAACAAGATTTAATTCATTCCGCTGGCTCCGCGTCGTCTGCTGTAAAATGGGCTTCCCGCTTAAATCGGTCAGCGTTACTATCGCCGGGTCATGCGTTAAAGGTAGATTCAATTCAATAATCAGAACGGTTTCTGTCGGAACCGGATAGGCTTTTACCAGCGGAGCAAGCGAATTATCATCAACGCCTAGCAATGGCAACACCGAAACGACTGCTGTACCGGAAAGAACACCATTTCCACAACTGTTGCTCACGCTGGTTAGCCGGTAGATCGTTGTGCGGGCAGGCCGCGCTTCAACAACATAAGGGCTGGTGGTTACGGTGAGCGGATAGCTGCGCAAGCTGTCGGCATAGATTACATTCCAGGGGCCGTCACCACCAAACATAAGCGTCAGATTCGCCGGGACACCTTCATAAATGTTTTGTGTACCGCTGAGAGTAGCCGTTGGCAGTGAGCGAATGGTTAGAAGGGTAGGACTGTTACTCCCCGTAATGCCTATTTCCGGATTGTCTGCTTTTACGCGGACATAATACTGCCCTCCCGGCAAGGTCGATGGCAATGAGCTGGCAACCGGCGAATTGTTGGCACTGGTCGAAGCCGCATATTTTTTGGTCGTATCGGCTACACTGACCAGTTCAATTCTGAAGGCATTGCCCGGATTAAATTCGCCAGTCGTAGTAAAAGGAACCGAAAGTGACGTGCCTGCACACAGCGTTGTTGTGTTCAGGTTGCTGGTCGATACGGTTGGTACACGAACTGCAATGGTAGCCGGGTTTCCGGGTAGCCCGGTTCCACAGCCATTGACAACAGATGTTACCTGATACGATGTATTGCCACGCGGCAATACAGAAATAGTTGTGTCACTACGGGCGGTACCGGCATAACCGCCCGTAAGGCTGTAGCTATAGGGGCCTGATCCGGTAAACTTGAGTTGTAAAGGAGTTCTCAGGCCCAGATTGACGGTAGTTGTTGGGGCAAACAAGGAGAGTGTCGGCGTCGTATTGACAACCACCCGAATCGTAGACCGGGCGCTGTAACAACCGTAAGAGGCAATCTGATAGACATAGAATGGATCGCCCTGAAGCTGCACGTTCGTGTTCAACGTCGATGGAGTAGGGGCGTTGGGTGTTACATTGCCATAGGGATCAACCCATCGCAGCTGGCTTCCCGTCTCACCCGTAGCTTCCAGCGGTACCGCTTTGTCATTGATACAATAGGTAACCAATGGCTTTGGCGTAACGGGAGCCGATGGCGTAAGAATCGTTATCTGAATTTCAGCTTTATCGCCTTCGCATTCATTGATGGTCTGACTAACCAGGTATTTTTGTGTACCGGCTTGTGTAACACTTGGAATAGGTGCACTGGAAAGGAACGAGCCGGACGACGTATACCACTTAAAGCCTAGCCCCGTGACGTTGGCTGCCAATGACGTAATGTTCTGTTGTGGCTGGTCTTGTTGAGCCTGGCAATAGGTTGGGTTTGATACGCCGGGCTTGTCGGGGAGGGGTTTGATTGTAACGGTAACCGTTGCCTTGGGGCCTTCACAACTTTCGATTGTTTGCGACACCTTGAATTCTTGGCTTCCTACAGCGTCTGAACTGGGTGTTGGGGCTCCTCCGTTCAGTAAGTTATCCGACGAATCATACCATTTCAAATCCGAACCCGCAGCGCTCAGCGGTTGTGTCTGGCTTTTATTACAGAAGCTGATCGGATTTGTTCCTGGTGCACCGGGCGTAGCCTTCACCCGAACGCTGAGCGTAGCACGAGGCCCTTCACAACCGGCTAGTGTTTGGCTGACGTAATAAATAGTGGTACCAACATTGTTATTAGTGGGTACGGGCGCGGTAGGCGATGCCAGACCGCCAGATGGATTTGTTCCGTACCAGTTGGCGGTCGCGTTAGCTACCAGCGAAGCCGATAAGGTAGGTGAACCTGTTCCCTGACAAAAATCAATGGCCGATGTGCCGGGGGCCGTTGGAGTATCTTTCACCTGCACCGGTATGGCTGTTCGTTCGCTTTCGCAGCCGTTTACAGTTTGCGTTACATAATATGACGTGCTACCAATAGCGGTTGCTGCTGTACTAGGCACAGTGGCACTACCAGACCACGAACCGCCCGTTGCATTGGTGCCATACCATTTCAGGTTTTGACCACTAGCCGATAATGGCTGTGCCGTTACACCTTCGCAATAAGCAGCCGGGGACGTAGCTGTAGGGGATACCGGTATGGCATTCACCGTAACGGTTAATGCGGCACGAGCACTTTCACACCCATCAACCGACTGACTGACATAATAAGTAGTCGATCCTAAGGCTGTAGTTGTTAGAGCGACCGGGGTAGATGTAGCTGTTCCGCCGGTTGCCGAAGTACCATACCAGTTTAGCGAACCACCAGCAGATGGTGTTGCCGTAAGGGCATATCCTGATTTATTTTGGCAGGCGATAAGGGGGCTGGTAACACCTGGTGCGCTGGGCGTTGCTTTAACCGTTACGGTAATGGCGGCTCGGGGGCTTTCGCAACCAGCAAGGGTTTGGCTGACGTAATAATCAACACTTCCAGCCTTGCTTGTATTAGGTATAGTTGCTGTTGTGGAGGCTACACCGCCTGAGGAATTTGTGCCATACCAATTTAAGGTTGCACCGGTAGATGGCGTAGCGCTCAAGGCCGAAGCAGGTTGATTTTGGCAGTAGCCAGGAGTAGGTGTGATAGCTGGAGCATTAGGACTATCTTTCACTTGCACCGGAATACCAGTCCGTGGGCTTTCGCAACCATTTACAGTCTGAGTTACATAATATGTGGCTGATGCGTCTGTTCTCGGAACGATAGCACTATTAGAGCCTGATCCCCCGGTTGCATTCGTACCGTACCATTTAAGGTTTTGCCCGTTTGCCGACAATGGCTGCGCCGTTACACCCTCGCAATACGGTGCCGGGGCAGTAGCTGTCGGTGCGGCTGGAATGGCGTTGACAATAACTGTTATTTCTGCTCGTGGGCTTTCACAACCATTTAGCGTCTGGCTAACGTAGTAAATTGTAGGGCCAACTGAAGATGGTGTTGTTAAAGGAACAGGTGCTTTAGAGGAGGCTGTTCCGCCGGTTGCCGACGTACCATACCAATTGAGCGAGCCACCAGTAGAGGTATTTGCTGTCAATGGATCTGCTGATTGACCAACACAGTAAGGCACAGGTGTTGTTACTCCGGGAGTAACCGGTGTGGTTATTGAAAGTGCTTGTGCACTGGTTGAACCGGTTCTGGCCGAGTTGCTGGAAACAACACGAATCCGATACCCAGATCCATTGGCAGCTGTTATCGGAATGGTTGCACTAATTGTTCCCGCAATGGCACCTGACCGTGTACCAATGACAGAGGGGCTGGATGAAAAGGCTCCATTTGCATCTGATAATTGGGCTGAAAACGTATTTGACGCGGCAAATGTCCCGCTTGTTGTGAAGGTAACCGTGATGTTCCCTCCAGGACAAATGGATATGGGAGAAATTGTACCGGTTATGATTGTTGGTGTCTGGGAAAAAGTATGCGTGCTGGACCCAACCCAAAAAAGCCAGAAAAACAAACAGGAGTAGATAATACGTCCCTTCATAAAATAGGAGAATAAAGCAGTTGAAGGCCTAAAGTTAGCGCATTTATAAACGATATGCAGACGTCGGTGGCAGGTCTTGTATTCAGAGAAATTTAGCGTAAAATGGCTTGTTTTGTGTACTATCATTAAAATGAGTAAACAATAACGTAGCAATTTGCTCTATTGGTCTGTCTAATTAACCGTACATAGCAATAAAAATGCCACTTCTACTCAGAAGTGGCAAGGATCAATAGGATAGTTACTCGTTCAGCAGTCGTAAAATTTCCAGTCTGACAATGATTACTGAACGGCCGAATAAATTACTTCGTGAATGCGCCGACGGAGCTTTGTCGTGTTGATGGAATTATTGCCAGCCGTAGGGTAGATACGGTTAGAGAGAAAAATAAAAATTAGCTCCTGATCGGGGTCAACCCAGACAACGTTACCGGTAAAACCCGTGTGCCCGAATGAACGGGGTGATACCTGTTGAGCCATATAAACGCTACTGGTACTTTCCGGATTGGGTTTGTCCCAGCCGAGCGCACGATGGCTACGGTTACTCAGCGTTTGCGTAAAATAAGGCACTGTCATTGGCTGGAGAATCCGTTCATCGCCATATAGACCTTTCTGAAGATTCATTTGCAGAAGCGTGGCAATGTCATGTGCATTCCCAAAAAGGCCTGCATGACCGGAGACCCCTCCCTGCACGGCCCCCATCTGATCATGAACGGTGCCAACCAGAAGCTGATTCCGATAGTATGTATCCTGTTCGGTTGGTGCGCATTTTGGGTTGGTAAGCCGTTGCAACGGCGTGAAGCCAAGCTGGTGAAGACCAAGCGGTTTGTACACGTTGTCGGTAACGAACTTATCCAGTGGTTGCTTGCTTACCCGTTCAACAACTTTTTGTAAGGTCAGGAAATTAAGGTCGCTGTAGACGAAAGCGGGTCGGCCAGCTTCATCATTTTTCTTCGACATTGGCGATTGAACCACCCATTTCCAGACCGAGTCCCGTAAGGCCGGAACGCCCCAAAGTGTTGGGGCAATCTGAAGCGTATGCAGACTGTCATGTACAGAGGAATAGTACTCAGCTTTCAGGCCTCCACCCGGTAGCCGGGTACGATCCCAGGTGGTTGGGTAAAACGAAACCATGCCCGATTGATGCCAGAGCAAATCCTGAAGGGTAATGTTCTGCTTGTTTGTGTTCCTTAATTCGGGAAGGTAAAACGACGCTTTCTGAGTGAGGTCAATCAGTTTCCGGTCATACAATACCATAACGGATTGCAGGGTCGCCAACACTTTTGTCAGCGAAGCCAGATCATACAGCGTTTCGTCAGTTACTTTTTCGGCGTTTGGGGCGTAGGTCAGGGCGCCAAAGTTTTTGCTGTACACAATCTTGCCTTTCCGTGCGACCAGAATTTCACAGCCGGGCACGACATGATTTTTGACGGCACCCTGTGCAATGGCATCAATCTGGTTCAACACCGTCGACTTCATGCCCACGCTTTCTGGTGAGCCTACCGAGAGACGTCCTTCGGGGCTCAGTGTCAGGCCCATGCCTACTTTCATGTCCCCTATTGAAACAGGCAACATACCTTGTGAGCCTAACCCGCCAAAGAGTATTTGGGGTACTACACGCTGCATATCCTCCAACTCCTGATAAGCACAAACGAGCGCATCGGCCCCGGTAAATTGTTGAAGACTATAAGGCGAACCAAAGGCCGTTACGATCACCTTGGCTCCACGTTGCTTCAACCGGGTAATCAAGTCAAGCGAAGGTTTTGTGATGCCGTACTTCCTGAGTGCCGACTCGCTCATTCGATGATAGCTAACAACAACCGTGTTGGCATCACCAACCTGCGCCAGAATATTGGTTAGATCAGCTTCCGAAACAGGTTTTTCGGGATAAGCAAGCGTCTGAAACGGAGCATACTGATTCAATGTTTTCTGAAAAACGTTGCCTGGCTCAGCGCCAATGGCAACCGATGCCAAACGAAGCGTATCCAGATGCTTGAGCGGTAACAGGCTATTCTTATTGTCAGCTACTGTTACCGATTGCTCGCAAAGTTCCTGTTTCAATAACTTGGCTTCGGGCGAATTAAGGTCTGTTGATAAACCCGCCAGGTTAATGGGTTTGTACTGCGCCAGCCCAGCCCAATACTTGGCCCGAAGAATCTTTTTGACTTTCTCGTCGATCAGTTCCTGCGAAATAACGCCCTGCTGAACGGCATTCAGAATGTTTATCGTTGCCTCTCGGACATTTTCAGGATACAGGAGAATATCATTTCCGGCCATTAAGGCGCGTAAATTAACGTCCATTGCCTTAGGAGACCGACTGATTCCGCCCATGTTCAACGCATCGGTAAAAACCAATCCACGGAATCCCAGTTCTTTTTTGAGAAGTTCGGTAACTATTTTCTCCGACAAAGTTGCTGCCAATGCGGGGGTATTATCCATCACCGGTACGTGGAGGTGACCCGTAACGACGCCCATTAAACTGTCGGCAATAAGTTTCCTGAAAGGATACAGGTCAATTTCCCGCATCTGCTCTGATGAACGACTCACGGTTGGCAATGTGTGGTGCGAGTCAGCATTTGTATCACCATGACCCGGAAAGTGCTTGGCTGTAGCAATGACATGTGTACCCTGTAGACCACGCATATAAGCCGAAGCCTTCAGGGCTACGTTTTCTTTCGATTCACCGAAAGAACGCACCCCAATAACTGGATTGGCTGGGTTGCTGTTGATATCTGATACAGGTGCAAAGTTGATATGGATACCCAGGCGCTGGCACTGGCGGCCAATTTCAGCTCCCATACGGTAGATGACTTCATTATCCCGAATGGCGCCGAGCGACATTTGTTTTGGAAAGTCCATCGTGCTGTCTAAGCGCATGCCAAGTCCCCATTCGCCATCGATGCCAATCAGCAATGGTACTTTCGATTCTGCCTGGTATCGATTCGTCAGAATAGCCTGCCGGTAGGGTCCCCCCTGAAAGAAAATCAACCCGCCAATGTGATTTGTCTGGATAAGGTGATCGATGTATTGATAGTGATTATCATGGCGGTTGGAAAACGTGGCCACCATAAAAAACTGTCCGATTTTCTGTTCGGGCGTCAACGTATGAAAGACGCTATCGACCCAATGTTCCCCGCTATCAGACATGGCGAACACCTCCACTGGCCTGGCGGCCGGGCCAAATTTGTAAGAAGCAATGGCTATTCGATTGGCATTGGCGGCCGCTGTCCGTTTGGCCGCTGCCTTGATCGCTGTTGTGCGCGCAAGTTTCGCCCAGAAGTTACGACCGGGCTTTGTTAGGCCAAAAGCGGTTAACAAGCTGGCGAGCAAGAGGCCAACGAGTAAAATAGGTCGTACAACAATATTCCGCATGGGCACTCAATAAAGAAAAAATACTACTCCGTTAACGGCGGTATTTGGACAGACCATAAAAATAGCCAAAGCCTGTCGTAAACCACAACAAATCATTGAATTGTCTAAGTTTTTAACGAAATAATTTATAGAAATCGTTCTGGCTAGTGGATTAATACAAAATTAAATTGAACGTAAGGGCAGCCTTCATTCAGATAATCAATAAGTTAAACAGCTTAGTACAGCTCAAAAACCTACAAAAATAAGGCCATTCATTCTATGTGCATGCGCATTTTGTGGCAGAAATATCCCGTAAATGGTTGTTAACGCAATGCCCTAGACTAGTAATAAGCTAACCTGTGGGGACGTAATACTACACCTGGGCGTGTTTTTTAGATTGAGCTAAAACGAAAAAAGCCCGTAAACGGGCAAATAGGAAACCAGCGCAGCGGATTCTGACCACTGGTGAAGCAGAAAGAAAACGCACTATTTAGTAAGGCCGTGCGGGGCGAACGTTCATAAAAGCTGCCAGAAGACGCTCGCCAATCACGGCTTTCGTTTCCTGAACAGTTTGCTGCCAGCATGCTGAAGCGGTTGCTTTTGTTTTGGCTACTGAAGTTGCTGTTTTCGACCGCAGTTGTTTCCGGGCAGCAAACATGTTATGGGGATGCCCCATGCTAAATGCCTGTCCACTGATGCCTAAAAGTAAAATGCCGACAACCAAAAGAGTTTTCATGACCATTTATGTCTAATAACAATACAAAGATATGGGTTTAGTTTGGTATCTTGCAATACATAGTACTAAATTTTAAAAAATATTTTTCAAGTTGTACAGGCAGTTCCTGATCAGGACAAACAATTGGCTAATCAGGAACTGTTTTTTAGGCATTAATCAATCACAATCCGTTTTACGGCACCATCTTCATTTTGGGTGACGGTAATGAAGTAAGCACCTTGTGCTTTTTTGCCCAGATCTATTTGCCCGACGAATTCACCTGAGAAGTCTTTGATCTCCCGTTTGGCCACCTCTTTGCCCTTAGGGTTTGTAACGATAATTGTGACATCACCTTTAGCGGGTGCCGTAAAACGAACGTTCAACTGATCATGATCCGGGTTGTTTGGGAATGCATCCAAACCACGAATCGTCGATGCTTTACCATTGGCATTGCGTGCCCAGTCTTCAAACGGCCGAACAAGCTGACGGTCAAAATCCCTTGGTATCTGGAATTTGAACCGATTAAGTTGATCGGTCAAAGAGTCGGTTCCCCGCCGAAATTCATAGCGCCAGTTCTGGTTGTTCCAGAAATCCTGATCGAAATTACCCCTTTGTAGTTTACCGCGTTGGGCGTAGGCATCGGCTGGAGCACGTCGTTTACCCGGCATAACCCGTTCTCGGGTCACTGTTCGATCCCCATCGACATCATCAATGATAATAGTCATCTGGCGTTTACCGCCATCCTTGCGGGATGCTTTTAGCGAATCTACCAGCTTCATGACCATTTTGTCACGCTGCGGATCCGTCATGCCATCCATGTGGTAGGTACGTTCAATTTCACGGACTTCATCGCCATTGCGCTCAATGATCCGTACGTTTACATCGCCCTTCCCGGTTTTTGCCGAAGGGCTGGTTTGTTTCTGAGCCAGAGCGACTCCGCTAAACGTGACAGCCACCAATAGAGCCGTCACGAACTGGTATCGGGTAAAAACTGTTTTTTTCATAGTGCTGAATTAGTTGCAAACGAAGGAACGATAAGGGGCTAAAGCAATTGATACAGGGGTTGTTAAAGTTTGTTAACGAGCCAATTACTAGCTAACTCGGTTCGTACTTTTACTAACCCTGGCAACTGGTTTTTTATAGACGGGAAAGTTGATCCAAGGTTGCATGAGCGAGTAAAAAAATGTCAAAACAACGCATACGCTGGATTGTGGCCCTAATGGCTATTGGACTGTTGGGGCTGGTAGGGCTACAAGTCTATTGGATCAGTAGCGCCCTGCAGTTACAGCGGGAACAGTTTGCTTACAAAGTAACCGATGCCCTGCAGGAGGTTGTGCGGGCGTTGGAACGGCAGGAAATTTTTTACCTGACCAACCAGCGTGTTCAGGCCCGTGAACATCAGAATCGGTTGATGGCCATTGCAAAAAAGGAGGGCCGGTCGGTTAAGAAAGCCGATGCAGAGCAACCGCTTGTTGCTGCTAAACCAACCCGCATCAAGGAGAAGAAGCAGATACACCTGCCACCGTTTGATCAACTGGCCGCCCGGCAGACCATTCCCTCCGGAATGACATCTGTGGGCAACATCGTTGTGCAGTCAGATGTATTGCACCCGATTGTCCGTCCGCTCTCACCAGAGCAAATGGCGGTTGTCGAAGAGTTTGTTCGGCAGCAGGATGAGTTGATGGCGGTTGGCGACTGGCAGACGCAATTGGCACAGCAACAGCAATTTAACCAGTGGGCCGAAAATCTGATGTATGCTGAACTGAATAAAATTAATAATCAGGTCAGGCAGGATTCGGCCATTCGGGCCATTAAAAATAAGCTCCGGCGAACAACGCAACGTCGAAAGAGCCAGGTCGATAATGCGTTGGCCTCGACTAAACCCGGCTCATCGACAAATGCCGCCAACGTCAACCAGCATATGGGTATAGCGAATTCAGGTCGGACGGAGGAGCAGTCGCACATGATTAAGGATGTGCTCAAAGGCTTGTTGTTGTCTGACCGGCCAATTGAAGACCGTGTTAATCGGTTAGCGCTCGACACCTTGCTTCGGCAATCGTTGGTAGAACGGGGCATCAGTATTCCCTTTGCTTATGCCGTTCGAACCAGCCAGAAGCCTCGATTTCTGTTCACGTCAAAGGGCATTGAAGCGCAGCAGTTCGATGTAAATGGCTACAAAGCCGCCCTGTTTCCCAATAATCTAATGGAGACAGGAAACTACGTATATGTTTATTTCCCGACCCAGCAGGAATTTATCCTGAGCCGTTTAGGCTTCACACTGGGAGCTTCCGTCGTGTTGATTCTGGTCATTCTGGCTTGTTTCTATATTGCCATCAGTACGATTGTTCGGCAGAAGAAACTAGCCGACATCAAGAACGATTTTATCAATAATATGACCCATGAGTTCAAAACGCCTATTTCAACCATATCATTGGCTGTTGAAATGGCGCAGGAACAGCTGCGGTCAGATAGGGTAGCTCCTCGTTCGACGGCCTTATCGAACGTCGGGACTGATGGAGTTAGCGCTCGATCTGGTTTTTCTGCCGATGGACCGCCAGATGAGGAAGTGCCCGAATCGAGTATGCCGGATTCTCGACTGACGCGCTATATGAGTATCATTCGGGATGAAACCCGTCGATTGGGTTCGCACGTGGAAAAAGTCTTACAAATGGCTTTGTTGGATAAGGGCGAAATCAAACTTAACATAAGCCCTGTCAACATACATGATGTTATTGAGAAAGTGCTGAATAACCTGAGTCTGCAAATTGAGCAGCGTGGGGGCGAAGTTGATCTTCACTTCGATGCCGACCGGGAAGTTGTTGAAGCCGACGAGCTTCACTTGACCAATATTGTGTATAACCTGCTGGATAACGCACTGAAATATTCGCCCGAAAGCCCGCATATTACCATCAGTACGCGTAGTCTTCCCGACGGGAACGCGACAAGTGGATCGTCTGTACCCGGTGTTAGTATTACCGTAACCGATCAGGGACTGGGCATGAACAAGGAGCAGACCAGCCGCATTTTTGAAAAATTTTACCGGGTACCCACCGGCAATCGCCATGATGTTAAAGGCTTTGGCCTTGGGCTCAGCTATGTAAAGAAAATGGTTGAGGAACACCACG
The DNA here is from genome assembly GCF_054776595.1 of Spirosoma horti. Lineage (NCBI taxonomy): Bacteria > Pseudomonadati > Bacteroidota > Cytophagia > Cytophagales > Cytophagaceae > Spirosoma > Spirosoma horti. The sequence goes on along the minus strand of NZ_BAAHBQ010000004.1, from coordinate 608,421 downwards.
GTCAAATTCTGGTTGAGAGCCAGCCCGGGAAAGGCAGCTCATTCGAGGTCATTATTCCCTATAAACAAATGAGTGAATGAGCGAAAGAATCAATAGTTAAGGCTGACGTATTTAGCAAAACATTCACTCATTCACTCAACCACTCATTCACTCATTAAAGTATGCCAACCATTTTACTCGTTGAAGACGACCCAAACCTGGGTCTTTTGGTGCAGGAGTACCTGACCATGAAAGGATACCAGACCGACCGGGCTATCGATGGAAATCAGGGCCTGCAACTGTTCATGGCAGGCCACTACGACATATGTATCTTCGACGTGATGATGCCTAAGAAAGACGGATTTACGCTGGCTAAAGAGGTTCGAATGGACCACCGGGATGTGCCTATCATTTTTCTGACAGCCAAATCCATGCAGGAGGATACGATTCAGGGATTTAAGGTAGGAGCCGACGATTACATGACGAAGCCATTCAGTATGGAAGAGCTGCTACTCAGAATTCAGGCTATTCTTCGTCGGTATCAACGCACCACAGAGTCGGTCGAAGCGACTACGTATAAAATTGGTTCATTCTCTTTCGATTATCCACACCAACTTCTTTCACGAACAGTTGACGGGCCATCGGCTAGTGCTACGGCCATACAGCCGCAAAAGCTGACCAGTAAAGAGTCTGAATTATTAAAATTGTTGGCCCAGAACCTGAATCAGCCCGTTAGCCGTAGTTTTGCCCTGAAAATGGTTTGGGGTGATGATTCATATTTCAACGCCCGAAGCATGGACGTGTACGTAACAAAATTGCGTAAATACCTGAAAGAGGATCCAATGGTTCAGCTTGTTAATGTACACGGCGAAGGATTTAAATTGATTGTTTAATGGTTTTCAGTTTGCAGAATACCGTTTATGGCAGTGCCATCAAGTGGAAAGGCACATGTAGTAACCGCCAAAAACTGTAAATCAACTACCACAAATTAGAACGAATGAACCTAATACGCCGTCCACGCCGGAACCGCCAATCAGCTGTTATCCGCGACATGGTACAGGAAACCCGCCTGTCGGTCACTGATTTTATTCTACCGGTCTTTATAACGGAAGGTCAGAATGTTCGGTCGGAGGTATCATCCATGCCCGGTATCTATCGGTACTCACTGGATCTGTTGCTCAACGAAATTGAAGAATGTGTTGATCTGGGTGTTAAAACATTCGATCTGTTTCCCAATATCGCCGAGTCGAAAAAAGATAAGTACGCTACCGAAAGCTATAATCCCGATGGTTTGTATATGCAGGCAATTCGGGCGATTAAAGACCGTTTTCCTGACGTAATGATCATGACCGATGTGGCCATGGACCCTTACAGTTCGGATGGACACGACGGTATTGTAGAAAATGGAAAGATACTTAATGATCCTACACTGGACGTACTGGGTAAAATGGCTCTTGCCCAGGCTCAGGCTGGTGCCAATATTGTTGGCCCTTCTGACATGATGGATGGCCGCGTTGGCTACCTCCGACAGGTGCTGGATGAAGGTGGTTTCCATGAAGTAGCCATTATGTCCTATGCCGCCAAATATGCGAGTGCCTTTTACGGTCCTTTCCGCGACGCGCTCGAGTCGGCGCCCAAGTTTGGCGACAAGAAAACCTATCAGATGAACCCTGCCAACAGCCGTGAAGCGTTGATTGAAGCTCAGCTTGACTACGACGAAGGGGCCGATTTTCTGATGGTAAAGCCTGCGCTGGCGTATCTGGATATTATTAAATTACTGAATGATAACTTCCATCTGCCTATTGCAGCCTACAACGTCAGTGGGGAATACGCCATGATCAAAGCGGCAGCGCAAAACGGCTGGCTCGACGGCGAACGCGCCATGATGGAGTCACTGATGGCCATAAAGCGGGCCGGAGCGAATGTTATTCTAACGTATTTTGCGAAGGAGGCCGCCCGGGTATTAAATAATTATTAAATTAAAGTAAATGTTTTGGGTATTTATACTCAACTAATTGCATAATTGATTAAGTTTATAGGTAAAAAGCGTATTTACTTATCAATTATGCAAAAAAGTTTACTTGCTGTTTTATTTATTGCATTCCTGTCAAATTGTACGAATCCTAAAGTAGAACCCAACGACCCAACAACAGCGTCTGTTCAAGCACAAGGGGCTAGAAAGCCATATACTCGAACGATCGTCATTCTTGGATCTTCCACTGCAGAAGGTCTGGGTGCGTCAGATTATAAGCATTCGTGGGCGGGGTTGTTAACAAACCGTTCTTCGTTGGGCCGTGTCATTAATCTTGCCAAAAGAGGTTATACAAGTTATAACATCCTACCCACAGAGGCTCCAGGTCCATCCTTTAGGCCTAAAGTAGATACCCTTCGAAATTTAACAGCCGCTCTCAAACAAAAGCCAACCATGCTTATAATAAGCATGACAACGAATGATGTAGCCAATGGGTTTGGGGTGAATGAACTTATAGCAAACCTTAATTTAATTAGAAGTAAAGCGTTGGCTGCTGGTGTACAACAAGTGATCATTACAACCTCCCATCCACGCAAGATAAATGCAACGACTACAAAAAATTACATGCTTCAACGCGACCAGGTTTTGAAAGCATATGGTTTAGCCGCTGTTAACTTTTTTGATCCTGTTGCAGACGCTGAAAATTTGTTTAAAGCGGAGCTACTCTCTGAAGATGGTATTCACCCCAATGACAAAGGGCATAAAGTGCTTTATGAAGAGATGAAAAAAATAATTATTTTGAATCTGCTACATTGATCAATTACCTAAAATCCAGCGTAATCGGGTTTGGTTCAATACTTTTACAAATAGAAGCGTGCTGACGTAAACCAGCAGAAAGCGAAGAGCGGAAGCCCAGGCAAGCTCCCAGCCTGTATAGTGTTCCTGATAATTAAGGAATGATAAAGCAGGGGTTAGAGTTATCAACTTGGTGATAAAGCTAACGAAGAATAAGTGGTACAGGTAGATACCAAATGATTCTGTCCGTGGATTGAGAATAGGAAGCTTACTCAACAGGTTGACACGAAGGAGACATAAGAATATGACAAGCGAAAAGATTTGATTCGATAGTCGCAATGTGTTTTTTGGATCGATGGAATTGAGTTTCCAGAGAAGGATGCTTTCTGCTGATGCTATTAGGAAGATAGCCATTAAAAAGAAACCTAACCAGCCAATTGAGAAGCTTTGTACCCGTTTAATATGGTGATCGTTTCGAGAAAGCCAGACGCCTAGGCATATGTAGAAGATGAAAGCGGGAAAGGCAAACGTATGACGTGGCTCTATCCAGTTCATGTATACATTAGCTGCGTAAAATAAAGTGGCAAAAAAAGATAGGATAGCTGTTACGCGCAGACCAAGATAGCGCCAGCCGAGCAACATAAGGGCTAAAGACAATAAGAAAATAAAAATAAACCAGTACGAAGTAGCAAATAAGATATGCCATAATTGGTCAACTAATTTTGGCTGAGACAATATAGATAGACTAAAACGCCCCACCATAATACCAAATATGCCAATAGATTTTATGTAGAATAATAGAAAAGCAAGAAGAAAAGGAATACCAACAACAGCTAACCTTTTCTTATAATAAGCAAAGGCTTGTTGAGTTGATTTTAGCTGTTTTCCAAGTAGAAAACCTGATATAGTAAAAAAGCATATGGTGCCAAATTTCAACGGTTGAGATATCCACAAAAACGCTTCCTGTTGCAGCTGAGTCATGGCTGTGAACGAGTTGAAGTGTACCATATCCGGTTTTCCCTCCGGTGCAACTAAACTATGCTCATAAACGATCGAGAACATGGCAACGAATCGAATCCAATCAACGAATGGATAGTGTGGTTTATTTACAGACGGGTTCGATAACGTATGAGTAGTAATGTTTTCAACTTTTTGCATACTAATCCTGGAAATGAAACTACCTTTTGTCGCTATGTTTGTAAGGATAAACGGTAGTAAACTCAGTTGAGCAATGTAAGAAACAACGTTTATTGTTGAATTTTATTATAGATAAATCCAATTTATTATTGGATAGGCACTTAGAGCATGAGTAAAATAGTAATACAGAATGCTAGGCTAGTAAACGAAAACCGCATTATTGAAACAGATATTTGTATAGATCTAGGTATAATTACCAGGATCGATTCACATATTCCAGACGATGGTTCGAGTACGGTTATCGACGCTAAAGGAAATTATCTACTGCCTGGTGTTATTGATGATCAGGTGCATTTTCGGGAGCCCGGGCTGACGCATAAGGCCACGATTGGGTCCGAAGCGCGGGCGGCTGTGGCGGGGGGCGTTACCAGTTTTATGGAAATGCCCAATACCGTTCCTAACGCGCTGACCCAGGACTTACTGGCTCAAAAATACGCTATAGCAGCCAACACGTCACTGGCCAATTACTCATTTTTTATGGGTGCCTCGAACGACAATCTTGATGAAGTCCTGCGGACAAATATAAACGACGTTTGTGGGATCAAGGTGTTTATGGGTTCCTCAACCGGCAACATGCTGGTCGATAATGAGAAGGTGCTGGATCAATTGTTTCGAGAAAGCCCCATGTTGATTGCCACACACTGCGAGGATGAAGCCACAATTCGGGCAAACACCGAGCATTACAAAGCTGAATATGGCGAGCACGCTACCGCAGGCCTTCATCCCCTGATTCGGAACGAAGAAGCTTGCCTGCGTTCTTCGTATATGGCCGTTGAACTCGCCAAACGGCACAATACCCGCCTGCACATTCTGCATATTTCTACGGCTGATGAACTAGCGCTGTTTGACAACACAATACCGCTTACGCAAAAGCGCATAACGGCTGAAGTGTGTGTGCATCATCTGTGGTTCGATAGTGAAGACTATGCGACATTGGGCAACCTGATCAAGTGCAATCCGGCCATCAAGGCGCCTTACCATAAAGAAGCTCTGCTAGCTGGCCTTCTGGACGACCGGCTGGACATTATTGCTACTGACCACGCGCCCCATACCTGGGCTGAAAAGCAACAGCATTACTGGCAGGCTCCATCTGGTTTGCCGCTGGTACAGCACCCACTTTTGCTCATGCTCGATTTTGTAAAACAGGGTAAATTAACATTAGAAACACTGGTCCGAAAAATGTGTCATGCACCCGCCGACTGTTTTCAAATAGATCGGCGTGGGTACGTTCGGGAAGGCTATTGGGCAGATCTGGTGTTGGTCGATCCATCTAAACCGATGACGGTTTCTGCAGAAAACATTCTGTATCAGTGCGGTTGGTCGCCATTGGATGGCCATACGTTTGGGGCCAGCGTGACCCATACGATTGTTTCAGGAAAGCTGGTATACGAAAACGGTCGCTTTGTTACTGATCAACCAGGTGAGCGGTTATCATTTATCCGTTAGAATCGAAAAAAAATAGGGGAAACCTTGTACAATCGAGTTGTAGACCCTTATCTTTGCAATCCCAACACGGGGAAACGCACTGCCGAAGTGGTGAAATTGGTAGACACGCACGTTTCAGGGGCGTGTGTCTTTACGGACATGCGAGTTCGAGTCTCGCCTTCGGCACAAGTATAAATCGCAATCAACTGGAAGAAGTTGATTGCGATTTTTTTTATCCATACAAACGCGGGCCGTGTATCAATAAGGCTCTAGCTTACTACCTGAACATAAATAGAGAAACAATCAATTGTCATTAATAAGGTTGCTCGAAAACTTTTATTAGGGTACAACCATACTATTTTTTATCGTGTAACAGGTGATGGCTGGCGTAAAAAGCCAACCTTCTATTCAATAATAAGAGCCAATCGATCTTGTGAGTGATATGACAAAAAGATCTGGCATTTTTGGTAATTCTCAGGACAGTTAACAACTTTGTGTATTGATGAGCATTTTATCGGTATTTATTCTATTTATTCTATAGGATATGTTAATATGTGGTAACTAAACATTCATTGTCTATTCCTGCATGGATCACTTTATTGTGTTAGTAGACAGCTGGTGAATTACCCGTAAAAATCAATAGACAAGTATAGGGCACCATTCTGGAATTGGAATTTCGTAAAACTGAATACCACGATGATTTCTAAGAAAGCGAAATATGCCTTTAAGGCTCTAAAAGTTCTCACCGAGGAGTATGGGAGAGGACCAATTCTGATTGCTCATATCTCGGCTAAGGAAAACATTCCCCAGAAATTTTTGGAAGCTATTCTGTTGGATCTCCGTAATCATGGCTTGTTGCAAAGCCAGAAAGGGAAGGGGGGCGGCTACATGCTACGACTAGACCCACAGCAGGTGAACCTGGCGCAGGTGTTACGGATCATTGACGGTCCAATTGCGCCAACACCTTGCGTCTCGAAGCATTTTTATGTGCGTTGCGATGATTGTTCTGATGAAGAAACATGCGTTATACGACCCCTAATGGTTCAGGTACGGGATGCTAACCTAGCGGTTTATGAACAGGTTACGCTGCAGCAGTTTGCACTGGCAAATGGGCAACTAACCCCATAACGAGTAGGTTGGTTGCCATCAGCCCATCTGAACGCTGCTCCAGGCCGTTTTTTTGTACTGCTGAAATAAAATCCAGAACAGGGCTATGGAAAATGGTAAGGCTATCCAGGTTCCGTAGGGTAAAATTGTCAGGCCATAATGTGAGAGCCCGACAAGCCCGAGAATAAGGCTGGTAAGCAGTCCTCGGGCTGTATTATTCTGCTTCAGGGTATCGGGTGCTACCGAAAATGGCATGAAGCGTATCGATAATAACGCTGTACATAAAAGCATAACCAGCGAGTTACTAAATGCCAGTAACACATCGCTGATTTTGTCGAGACCATAACGGTATAAAATGTAACTCGACAGTAGTGCATAAAACGGCACGAGAAGTTTGATGATCAGCGCCTTCAATGCTCCCGAAAGGATGTCACCTGGGGTTCTGATAGGGGCGCTCCCGTATACCCAGGCCGCCCGATAATTGTCGGAAATACCCAATTGATACTGGGCAACCATAACATACAGTCCCGAAAAATAGAGTGCAAACAGGTAAAAAAAGCCGTTCGACCCAAGGCTACCTCGTTGAAAGGACATAGCCACCACGTAGGCAAAGCCAAATCCCAGTTGAGGATAGGTTTTGAGCTTGAATTTACGGTCCCGGCCAGTTATTCGCCAGGTAAAAGCGAAAGCGGCTCGTTCGAGTGGATTCGTCGTGAACCAGCCGGAAAGTCTGCCCAGCCAGTTGAACTTAGCCGCTTGTGTTTTTTTGCCTGTAGCGATTGAGGTTTCTACCCCGCTTTCGTTATCGATTCGACTTAATTTCTGGGTAAAGCCGGTCGTTAGAAACCGGTTCATAAACCATAAGCTGCCAAATGGCATCAATAGTGCTAATGCTCCATAGATCAGGTGAGTAGTGTCCAGTATGGGTTGAACAAGCATATCAACTGTGCCTGCCATCCACATGGATGGAATTAGGTAATGCCACCACTGATGGTCGATGGTTTGAGACAAAACATCCTGTGAGCCGATAAGGCGGGGCAACAACTGGTAACCGCCGTAGAACAGCACAGCCATCACAATCTGAAAATAGTTGATAACCTCCCGCAGCTTTTCTTCACTGATGAACCGCATCAGTACCAGGTAAAATACATTGGTCAGAAAGACCATCAGGACGGCCGACAACAAGCCCATGACCAGAAACGCCAGCCCCACGATTGGGCTGAATCGATACGCCAGAAACAAGATGCCCCCTACCGACAAGGATAAGGCAATGGCGAACAAATAGCTGGTTATATGGACAATCCGGGCTAACCACAGGGTTCGGTTATCAACGGGACGGGGCAGAATGATCTGGTTGTCGGAAGAGTCCATAATGACCGATGAGAAATCGGTAATGAGCGTCATGGCGCATAGGGCCATGATATAGGAAAATTGTAGCGTAAGCGGAAAGAAGAGCTTGTCGCGATCGGGTATACCCAGTATACCCAGACTAATCAGGCTGCCAAAGATGGTGTAAATGATGAGTATACGGGTAAAGTTGCTATTGCTCTCCGCTGATGGCTTGCCATATCGGCCCAAGCTAACGAAGCTCCGGCGGTTATCCATTATCAGTTTTACCTGTACAATAGCCCGCAATTGACCATAATCAGCTCCCAGCAACCGAAACACGGGTTTTATCCGGTCAAGTAACCAGAGAATAAGGCTTGTCATTCCGATTAATTTTTGAGTGCGTGAACAAACTCTTCAGCAACACCCGTTTGTCCGTCGCTGCCTGTCAACTGGGCAAACAATTGCTCGAGCGACTCAGGGCGCTGGTGTTGTAGCTCGGCAAAGGTGCCATCGGCAATAATCTGGCCCTGGTTAATGATAATGATTCGATCCGAAATCTTCTCGACCACATCCATAATATGGGAGCTGTAGAAAATGGTTTTGCCATCGTTCACCAACTGCCTCATAATTTCCTTGGTCAGCACAACGGCGTTGGCATCCAGCCCGGAGAGCGGCTCATCCAGAAAAATCACATCCGGGTTATGCAGAAGACCCGAAATGAGCAGAACTTTCTGGCGCATTCCTTTCGAGAAAGTAGTCATGCGGGCGTTGGCGTGGTCGCTGAGTTGAAAAAGCCGAAGTAGTTCCAACGCTTTTCGCTCGATGTGAATTGGGTCCAGTGCATACAATTGACCAATAAACTGAAGGTATTCCAGCGGGGTCAGCGTATCATACAGAGCCGCATTTTCGGGAACATAGCCAATCCGGCGTTTAATCTCGAGCGATTGTGTCTTTACATCCATGCCCAGCACGGTGGCTTCTCCGGTAAAATCGGGGAGCATACCAATCAGAATTTTGATGGTTGTCGACTTTCCCGCGCCATTGGGGCCAATGTAGCCCACAATCTGCCCCGCCGATACGTTCAGGTCAATGCCTTTTAAAACGGGCGTCGACTCATACGATTTATAGATGTTCTGGAGTTGGATAACGGACATTTCAGGTATAGGAAATAAATTTTCATTGAGAAGATCTAAATTAAATCTACGCAAAAAGTCCCATTCAACAATCAGCTGAACGGGACTTTCGGTAAGAAAACAGGATGACTGGTTACACCGCTACGGCTTCACTTTCAACCAGGTTATGCTTCATTAAATATTCGGCAATCTGTACGGCGTTGGTAGCGGCTCCTTTCCGGAGATTATCAGCCACAATCCACATATTCAGTGTTTTAGGCTGGCTTTCGTCACGACGAATACGACCGACAAACACCTCATCTTTCCCATGAGCCGTCAGCGGCATTGGGTAAATTTTGTTGGCGGGATCATCCTGTACAATAATACCTTCGGCGTTGGTTAGTATCTCAACGACTTCGTTTAAGTCAAACTCGTTCTCAAACTCAATGTTGACGGCCTCTGAGTGACCGCCAATGGTTGGAATGCGAACTGTAGTCGCCGTAACCTGAATCGAGTCATCGCCCATAATCTTCTTGGTCTCATTGACCATTTTCATTTCCTCTTTCGTATATCCATTGTCGAGGAAGACGTCGATATGGGGCAGTACGTTCAGATCGATGGGGTGCGGGTATACTTTATCAACGCCTTGCTGGCCTGTTCGTTCGGCAAAAAGTTGGTCGACGGCGGCTTTCCCCGTTCCCGTTACCGACTGATAAGTGGATACCACCACCCGCTTAACGGTGAAGCGATCGTGAAGCGGTTTCAGGGCGACAACCATCTGGATGGTTGAACAGTTTGGGTTAGCAATAATCTTGTCTTCGGTTGTCAGCGTATTGGCGTTTATTTCGGGAACAACCAGTTTCTTGCTTGGGTCCATCCGCCAGGCCGACGAGTTGTCGATAACCGTAATACCGGCTTCGGCAAACTTGGGCGCCAGCGAAAGCGACGTGCCACCACCCGCCGAAAAAATCGCAATGGCGGGTTTGGCAGCAATGGCATCCTCGAAGCTAACGACCGTGTATGATTTACCCTTGAACTCAACCTGTTTACCAACCGACCGCTCGGAAGCGACGGGAATAAGTTCTGACACGGGGAAGTTGCGCTCAGCGAGCACCTTCAGGATTTCGCTACCGACTAAGCCAGTAGCCCCAACGACTGCGATTTTCATTGTTTTGATGCGGATGCCACGAGGCCGCCCGTACGGGTTCTTACCGTGGAAGCCGCTTTATTTGGTTAATAAAAACGGGTCTGTTTGCACTAGCCAACGCCCGCATGATAATTGGCCTGCAAAAATAGGGTAAAACTTTGACGGACAGGAATTATCGTTTAAAAAAGTTAGAAGCGCCCAACCAGACCAACGCCCGAATTGGAAAGAGACGAGTAGGGCGTTAGTTGCCAGGATACACCACGTTGCCTCAACGCCCGGTTATAATACTGCACCGAACGACGCAAGTGCTGACCGGGACGTAGCATAATGCCGCCAATAGCGGCCACAAGTAGACCCGAAGCGCAAGTGGTCACGCCTGCTTTTACGGCACTCTCATTTGTACGGTCTGGAACCGGATTGCAATAGCCATAACATATTGTTCCGTTACTGACAACGCCCGTTGCAGAATAAGGACCCTTATTGGCCTCGCCCGAGTGGTCATTAGAAATTCCAACGATTAGTCCTATTGCTGATGTTATAATTCCGCCCGCAATAAGCCAGCCACCCGCTTTGCGGCTACCGATGTAGGCATTAAACTCGTGAATAGCATCAGGATTGCCCGATGCCAGAATATACTGCCCCAGTTCTTTGGCATGCCGAACGTCGAGACCATCATACATGTACTGGGTTTTTACCTGCTGTCCATATCGTCCATTGTACGAAGGGACTAGATCGCTTTCAATTAGCTTGAGCGTCTCTCCCTGAACCGGGGTTGGAATCCTGTCTTGCTGTGCCCACAATGACAACGGGCAGAGGAGAAGTAGAAGCAGAAGTTTTTTCATGGTCGCTGTGCTTTCTAGAAAGTTAACAACAACCAGTAATTGCTTATATTAAAAAGTAAATAAAGTATGATTAAATAGTCTTAATTGTAGCTATATAGTTGTTTAGGTGTTATAAAACAGTTCAGTGGAACATCTGTCAACGTGATGTCGTCAATCACTTGAATGGGCTCGAAAAGCGAAAGGCCAATTTTGAGGCAATCGGGGCGGCAACTCGCCAGAAAACGGTCATAATAACCACCGCCATAGCCGACGCGATGGCCCTGTTTGTCGAAGGTGAGCAAAGGTACCAAGACGATGCTTATTTGAGCGAGGTCCGTTTCATATCGGCTACCAACGGCAGGTTCCGGAATGCCTAGTCTGTTCTCTACCAGCGCCGTAGATGGAAACAGCTTATAATTGATCAGTTGATGCGTATACTCGTCCGTGACCGGTACACTTATCTGGAAATGGGGGAAATTTGTCCAGATTTGATGGATGATAGGCCAGGTATCTATTTCATTTCGCCGTTTGATGGGCAGAAATGTATGCATGGTAGCCTGAGTACCGTCAAGGTTATGCTGCTCAAGATAGGTGAAGAAATTACGGGCTATGCGTTGGCTATCCCGGGTAATTTCTTCACCTGTAAGGGCTTTGCGTTTTGCCAAAAACTCCTGACGCAATTCAGCTTTGGTCATAAAATCATGTAGTGCTACCTGACCAGCTAATTACTCCAGGCAAAGCTGCATTTGATAATTGAACGGGTCGAAGACCGACAGCATTTTTTGCAGAAATTGACGATCATTCAGGTAAAACGTCAGGAAGTTTTCGCTGCGTTCCTGGAGCCCTCCATTTGGGAAAAGGTCATTCTTAACGGCCAGCAACTGCCGGATGCCGGTTTCCTGATTGCGTTCTTCGGCCCGACGCATTTTCTTTTCGAGTCGGGTGACGGCGTCGGCAAATCGTTTGGTTTCGGCTAAAACTGCCTTTTCGAGCGTTGGATCGACCATTTGCGCTTTGTGCAGAATAGCATCAAGCGCTTTATTGATGGTTTTATTCTCGTTGTCGAACTTAAGTATGTGTCGGGTGTGGGTTTCGATAAATTCCCGTTTAAGGGCGAGTGTATCCTGGAATAGTTGTTCGGGAGTGAGACCGAGCTTGCAGATGCGTTTCGAACTTACGGCCGAAACATACATGGCAAAATTTCGCGGCATTAAAATCGGGAAGGTTGTTTTGTAGTGCTCAAACACACTTTTTAACTGCAACCAATAGGGGACCTCCGATGGTCCACCAATATAGGCCAGGTTGGGCAGAATAGTTTCCTGGTACAAGGGTCGCAACACCACGTTTGGGCTAAACTTTTCGGGATGTTCATCTAACAAGTTAAGTATCTCGCTTTCCGAAAAGCTTACTTTCGTATGAAGGACCCGATACGTTCCGTCTTCCTTGCGCTCAATGCGTTCCCGAATCTGGTCGTCCAGGTAAAATAAGTTGATATCGCGGGGCGCTATCACTGTCTTGTACCCTAGTTCCTCAAGCTCTCTGGTTCTTGCCTGTACCAGTTCACCTGATTTCTGCTGGGTAAGTTCATCCCGCATAACGGGAGCAAAAACCCGTTTCAGGGCTGCATCGTCGGCATCTAAACAAATCAGTCCTTCGGCTCCAAACAATTCGTTTACATAATGTCGAGCGGCATCGGCCAGGGTATCATGTTGTAGGTAAGCCGTTTCAAATAGAGATAGTTTCTCGGGGATTTGGGCAAAAAGGGCCTTTAACTCCTTCGGATTCATGCGGCCAACGGCTCCACGCTGCTCCGTTTGCCAGGCGTAATTCTTGCCCATTAACGAGAAATGGTTGATCTCTGCGAAGTCGTGATCTTCGGTAGCCATCCAGTAAACCGGCACGAAATTATAGCTGGGGTAAGCGGCTTTAAGCTTTCTGGCCAGATTTATTGTCGTAATGAGCTTGTAAATAATGTAGAGCGGTCCAGTAAAAATGTTGAGCTGGTGCCCGGTGGTGACGGTAAACGTGTTAGGCTGGAGCAGTATCGAAAAATCCGGTTTTTTGTCAAATGACTGGTATTGTTGCTCAAGAGCATTAACCAAAACCCGGCGGTTGGCCTCATCAAACGTTTTCTCGTCAATTTGGCCCTTGAAGGCCCCTATGTCAGGAAAGCGGCCATAAAAAGGTTTTAAGCTGTCTTTATTCGAAATGTAATCAAGGAATAGGGAGGAAAAAAGGCCGGTTGAGGCAAGCGGCAGGTACTGACAGTCCATGCGGTAGGCGGAAGTTGCGTTTACCGGATTTTAACAACGAAAAATCCGGCAAGGTTCGGTGGGAGTTTGCTGTATTTAATCCTTGTTTTTTTGTTGTACCAATTCTAAACACAAAGGCGCAAAGACCGCAAAAGTATACAACATGTGTATTGCGGTCTTTGCGCCTGCCCTTTGCGTCTTTGCAGTTAAACTTTAGATGTAATTAAACAACTTCACCATATAAGTCAAACTCTTCAGCGCGATCAATACGTACGTTGGCAAAGTCACCCAGCCTTACATATTGCGTAGCGGAAACCAATACCTCATTATCAACTTCGGGCGAATCGGCTTCGGTACGACCAATGAAATAGCCGCCTTCTTTCCGGTCGAATAGTACTTTGTATGTATTTCCGATTTTCTGCTGGTTCAGTTCCTGAGAAATACCCTGCTGAATTTCCATGAGTTCCTCCACCCGTTCCTGCTTGATATCGGCCGGAATATCGTCGGGCATGGAAAATGAATGCGTGTCGTCTTCGTGCGAATAGGCAAATACACCCAACCGATCAAAGCGCATCCGTTCAACAAAGTCGTATGTTTCCTGGAACATAGCCTCTGTTTCGCCGGGGTGACCCGCAATCAGGGTTGTACGAAGAGTAATGCCGGGAACACGTTCGCGAATCGTATGGATCAAACTTTCAGTTTTCTCCCGGGTAATTCCCCGACGCATAATCTTAAGCAACTCCGTAGAGCCGGTTTGCAGCGGCATGTCCAGGTAATTGCACACGTTTGACCGCTCGCGCATAACGTCCAGTACTTCCAGCGGAAAACCTGACGGATAAGCGTACTGTAACCTAATCCAGTCAATGCCTTCAACGTCGGCCAGTTTATCGACCAGCTCGGCAAGATTACGTTTTTTATACAGATCGAGTCCGTAATAGGTCAAATCCTGGGCAATCAAGATCAATTCTTTCGTGCCGCGTCGAGCAAGCGACTTGGCTTCGGTCAACAACTCTTCAAACGGGCGGGACACATGACCACCCCGCATGAGCGGAATGGCACAGAATGAACAGGGCCGGTCGCAGCCTTCGGCAATTTTTAGATAAGCAAAGTGCGCCGGGGTTGTGAGTAACCGTTCGCCAACGAGTTCGTGCTTGTAGTCGGCACGAAGCGTTTTCAGCATTCTGGGTAACTCGTTGGTGCCAAACCAGGCATCTACAGTTGGCATCTCTATTTCGAGTTCGTCTTTATAACGGTGTGAAAGACAACCCGTAACGTAAACCTTGTCAACAATACCGGCGTCCTTCGCATCCACGTAGCGCAATATGGTATTGATGGATTCTTCTTTGGCATTATCAATAAAGCCACACGTATTGATGACAACGATATTGGCGTCGTCCTTTTTTGATTCGTGCGTCACGTTCATCCCGTTGCCCTTGAGTTGCGTAAAAAGCACCTCCGAGTCCACCAGGTTCTTCGAACAACCGAGCGTGACGATATTGATTTTATTGGTACGTATCCCTTTTGTTTTCATTTCGTAACGCGGACATCCTGTCCGCCCTTATTTGCATAATACTGCGGACAGGATGTCCGCGTTACTCAAAATACAGCCTGGTGAGTAATGGCCACCGTTACTGTGACTGACTTGTTTTTCTGGACGTTGACCGGAAAAATATTGTTTTTACTATCTGACAGATTCGCGTATAATCCCTTTTCTTCCCGGACCATCACGGTGTAATGCCCCACCGGGAGGCTCACGCAAAACGTTCCGTCTTTCCCCGACTTGACGGTTTTTACGGGTTTCGCGTCCCCCACGGAATTGATAAATCCATTTTCACCTGCTTCAACCTGACTCCTGTTCAACATGGGAAAAATCAGCACGTCGCGTTCAACCGGCGTGCCTTCGGGGTTTTGGCGGGGCGAATCGGGACTAGGCATGTAATTGCCACGTTTTTCCCGAACCACGCCACAAATTCCCTGTTTTGTCACGGCTTTAGCTGCTTTGCGCTGGGGGGCTTTCTGGGCTGAAACGGACAGTGAAAGGGATAATACTAATAGACTGACCAGAAGCAAGATTGATCTGTTGCCTACAAATCGCAGGATAGGATTACTCATAATTCGAGCTCCCGTTTTACTTCGTCGAGCGAGTGCCATGAAGTGGTTTCACACCTAGCTTTCAGCGCATGAGCATAGTCAAGAAAGTCTTCAAGACTATCGAATGAAGCCAGACTTTTTTGCAGAGCTTCATACGCTTCGTAAGCAATCACCGCGAATTTCTGTTTGCCTTCAGATTGACTAATTTGCGCGTTCAGTGTCATTTGTAGCTATCATTTCTTGAAGAACGAATCCACGAACTCCATCTTGTTGAAGGTCTGCAAATCGTCGATCTTCTCGCCAACGCCGATGTATTTGACCGGAATCTTGAACTGATCCGAAATGCCAATCACAACACCCCCTTTTGCCGTACCATCCAGTTTAGTAATGGCCAAAGCGGTTACCTCCGTTGCTTTCGTGAATTCGGTTGCCTGAATAAACGCGTTTTGCCCGGTAGATCCGTCCAGAACCAACAGCACCTCGTGTGGTGCTTCGGACGTGAACTTTTGCATCACCCGCTTAATTTTGGTCAACTCGTTCATCAGGTTAATTTTGGTGTGCAATCGTCCGGCGGTGTCGATGATCACGACATCGGCGCCAATTTCGGTGGCTTTCTTTACGGCGTCGAAGGCAACAGCGGATGGATCGGTGTTCATGCCGTGTGAAATAACCGGAACGCCCACCCGATCACCCCAGAGTTTGAGCTGATCGACGGCAGCAGCCCGGAACGTGTCGCCCGCGCCCAGCACGACTTTCTTGCCGCGCTTATGAAACTGAGCGGCCAGTTTACCAATGGTTGTTGTTTTACCGACTCCATTAACGCCCACAACCATAATAACGTAGGGTTTTATGCCAGCGGGTAGCGAAAAATCATCCGCTATATCAATCGTATTATTATCTGATAGTAACCCGGCTATTTCTTCACGAAGAATGCGGTCGAGTTCTTCAGTTCCCACGTATTTATCGCGGGCGACGCGTTCTTCAATTCTTCGGATAATTTTAACGGTTGTTTCAACACCTACATCCGACGAAATAAGTACGTTTTCGACTTCATCCAGAACCTCTTCGTCGACAGTGGATTTTCCAACAACGGCCCGGCCGAGTTTAGAAAAAAAGCTGTCTTTTGTTTTCTCTAAGCCTTTGTCGAGCGTTTCTTTCTTTTCCTTTGAAAATAAACCAAATAGGGCCATAAGGTAGAGTCAGTGAATTGGTCAATTAATAGTCAGATAGAATAGCGTATTTCTGATAACTCATAGGTGGCTATGCCGCTACCTGACCTAACTATTTTTTAATAAAAAAAAGTCCCACAGAACCGGTTACGGCTGTGGGACAAATGTCTTCGTGCGGGAAGCTGACTTTTCAATGCCTAGCTTTTCAGCGCAGACTGTACTTCGTCAACCGGGACCATTTCTTCTTTGAAGGTGTAAGCGCCAGTTTTAGGCGATTTAACGGCTTTGATAATTTTGGCGAATGCCTTGCCGTTATCCTTCGTTTTCAGGGTTGCAACTACCTTTTTTGCCATTGTCTTTTTAGTTTACGGTTTACGGCTCTCCGTTTTCGGATTCGGCAGCAGATGGACTCTACCTACCGTAAACAGAAAACGATAAACCTAAAACCTATTTAATTTCTTTGTGCAGCGTTACTTTCTTAAGGAACGGATTGTACTTCTTCCGCTCGATACGAGCCGGCGTGTTTTTCCGGTTTTTCGTAGTAATGTACCGGGACATGCCGGGAACACCGCTGTCTTTCTGCTCGGTGCATTCCAGAATAACCTGGATTCTATTGGCGCCTTTCTTTGCCATTGCTAAAGTTCGTTTTCTCGATAAGGAGCGCAAAGGTACGCAATGTCTTTCACTTGACAAAGAGCTTGTTAGAAAAAATGCTGTGTTTTTCTGTGAGCACCTTGAGAAAAGTCAATCTGTGGTTGACTTTCGGACACCTGCTTTCGACCTTTGACCTACCTTTGTACCAGACAGCCGCTGGCTGTTTGATTTATTTACACAAACAGCCAGCGGCTGTCTGGTGCCACCCATGAACACACAAACGATCCAATACGAATACGCGCCAGGGCATTTTAACGCATCGGAACCCACGGTCTATAAACCTGAAATGCTCAGCGAGGGTGAAATGATTCTGAACATGGGACCACAGCACCCGTCGACTCACGGTGTGTTGCGCTTTGAAGTCGTTACCGATGGCGAAATCATTGTTGATGTGGTGCCGCATCTGGGTTATCTGCACCGTTGTTTTGAAAAACACGCTCAGTCGCTCCCCTTCAATCAGACAATCCCATTCGTTGACCGGCTCGATTACCTGGCTGCCATGAATTCCGAGCACGCTTTTGTAATGGGTGTGGAAAAAATGCTTGGTATCCAGAACGACATTCCAAAACGAACCGAATACATACGGGTACTCGTGGCGGAATTGAATCGGATTGCTGCTCATTTTGTCGGTATTGGTACTTACGCGCTCGACATTGGTGCCTATACCCCTTTTCTGTGGCTCATGCGCGACCGGGAACACATTCAGCGACTGCTCGAATGGGTCAGTGGTGCACGGATGCTTTACAACTATATCTGGGTGGGGGGGCTATTTTACGACCTGCCTGTTGGTTTTGAGGAACGCTGCCGGGAGTTTATTTCTTATCTCAAGCCTAAACTGGTCGAGTTGCAGCAACTGGTTATCGAAAATGAAATTTTCGTGAAACGCACGGCCAATGTCGGCGTATTACCCCTGGCGGTGGCGATCGATTATGGCTGTACGGGTCCTATGCTGCGCGGGTCGGGTTTGCGCTACGACCTCCGCCGAGTAGATGCCTATTCCGTTTATCCCGAACTCGACTTTGACATTCCCATCGGCGAAGGAAAAATGGGCACTGTCGGCGATTGCTGGGACCGGAACAATGTTCGCGTGCTGGAGTGTCACGAGTCTATCCGAATTGTGGAACAATGCCTCGATCAACTGCTGGGCGATTACAAGCGTACCCGAGACTACGATCCGCAGGCTGTAGTTCCCAAGAAAATCAGGCCGAAGGCGATGGATTTTTATGCCCGTGCCGAAAGCTCGAAAGGCGAACTTGGCTTCTTTTTTCGAACCGATGGCAAATCAGATATACCCGTGCGTTGTAAAGCCCGGTCGTGCTGTTTTCACAACTTGTCGGTCATCAGCGAAATCAGTAAAGGAGCCATGCTGGCCGATTTGGTGGCTATTATTGGGTCGATTGACGTGGTGATGGGGGAAGTGGACCGGTAAGGGGTAGTAAGAATGAGGATTTATCCGGGTAAACCAGAGCGCTGAATCGCGCTCGTGTCAGCAAGTCCTTATTCCTCGCCCCCCGCTACCAACTCCTCAAAAAGAACAAATATGTCCTGTGTATTCCGGCCCAGTCCATCATAGTCCAGACCATAGCCCAGCACAAAACGGTTTTCGATCTCAAAACCGACATATCGTAAGTCGAGGGCTTCTTTGAGTGCGGTTGGCTTATACAAGAGCGTGGCGATGGAGACGGAGGCCGGGGCTTTCTCCCGAAGCTGGGCACACACTTGATGTAGGGTTAGACCCGTATCCACAATGTCTTCAACAACGATCAGATCACGGCCTTCGATGGACTCACTCAATCCCAAAATCTCCTTCACTTGACCGCTGGACTCGGTAGCCTGGTAAGAAGCCACCCGAATGAATGTAATTTCGCAGGGAATAATGAGGTGTTTGACCAGATCGGCTGCGAAAAGAAAAGCACCGTTCAGAACGACCACAATGAGCGGTTGCTTATCGGCATATTCCTGGTTGATTTGCTTGGCTAATTCCTGAATGCGGTCCTGAATGGCATCGGCGGGAATAAACGGGACAAATGTTTTGTCTTTGATCGTTATCATATCGGCGTCTTGGGGTATCAAAGATACGCCGATGCCAGGAAAGCGGACAAAAATTTACTGAAAAATAAGCGCAGGCAAACGGACTTACGGCAGATTACGTTCATATACTACTAACGCTAAATTTAACGGATGAATAAGATATTGTTGACGGTGTGGCTATTCGGTATGGCCTCTTTGGCGCATGCTCAGCTCTACGACCCGTCGGCGTTTGATAAAAAATACGATGGGTTGCTGAAACATCCCGGCGTTCAGATTGAGTCGGCGGAGGCCATCAACCTGATGTACAATTATAAATTTTACGAAGCGGATAAAGAGTTTCGGTGGTTGCGGGTGCGTTATCCCAAACATCCGATGCCGTACTTTCTGATGGGCCTGGCCGAGTGGTGGAAAATCGTGCCGAACACGGACGTAACGGATTACGACAGCCAGTGTATCGCTTATATGGATACAACCATTGCACTGGCCGAGAAACTCTACGACAACAGCGAAAATAAGCTGGAACCTTCCTTCTTCCTGGCTGCGGCTTACGCCTTCAAAGGACGTCTGTACTCCGAACGTAAAAAGTGGACGAAGGCGACGTTTGCCGGTAAGAATGCGCTGAAGTATTTCGAGAAGTGCAAAGGCAACGCTGATTTTAGTCCCGAGTTGCTATTTGGCGACGGCATGTACAACTACTACGCCCAATGGATTCCGGAAAATTATCCGCTCCTGAAGCCGATCCTGATGTTTTTTCCTAAGGGCAATAAGGTAAATGGGATTAAAGAGCTGGAAAAAACGGCCAATACGGCCTTTTATACGCGCGTAGAAGCCCGGTATTTTCTGGTTCAGATTTATAGCATGGAGAATCAGTACGATAAGGCTTATGAGATGTCGAAGTACATGTTTGAGCAATATCCTGACAATCCATTCTTTGAGCGGTACTTTGCCCGATCGGCCTTTGTCACGGGGCGTCTGGCCGAAGCTGAACGGATCTCTAAAGATATTCTGGCAAAAGTTGATCGGACCCAGGCGGGTTATGAAGGAGTAAGTGGGCGCACGGCCGCTTATATTCTGGCTTACATCAACCAGTTGTTTTACAAGAATATACCGGAGGCAAAGATAAATTATCAGAAGGCGGTTGAATACGCAAAACAAACGAATGCCACCAATGCTGGCTATTACTTGTCGTCGCTGATAGGATTGGCCAAGATTGCAAACGAGGAGAAAAACTACGACCTGGCGCAGACGTATTTCAAGGAAGTGCTGGATAAAGCCGAGCGAAAGTCAAGCCAGTATAAAGAGGCCAAAAAGGCCCTGGACGATGCCAAGAAATCAAGACGGGAAGAGCGGAGGAAACGTAAGGACTAATGATGAATGATGAATGATGAACGATACTTTGGGACTAATTCATCATTCATCATTCATCATTCATCATTCATCATTAGTCAAGGAATTGGCAACACTTTGCTTTCCTTGAACGTAGACATGATCACCATCGTTTGAGTGCTGGCTACCTCATCAATTTCGTTGATCACATCGAGCATCAGTCCCTGATAAGACGAAATATCTTTTGCGATCACTTTAAGCAGAAAGTCGCCTGAGCCGGTAATGTGGTGACACTCTATGATTTCGGCGATTTCGTTAACTTTCTCGACAAACGACATGGTGGTCTCTTTCTTATGGCCAACCAGCGTAACCATAACGAATGTCGTGACGCCAAGACCTATTTTCTCGCGGTTTAATTGAGCATGGTAGCTCTGAATAATTCCCGATGTTTCGAGTTTCTTAACGCGTTCGAGAGTTGGTGCGGGCGAAAGGCCTATTTCTTTAGAAAGCTGAGCGTTGGTGATTTTAGCGTTAGCCTGGAGAATTTCTAATACGTTTCGATCTATCTGATCTAATTTCTGGCTCGACATAAATGATGCAGTCTATTAATACTGTGTTACAGGATGGCACAAAGCTACCACCTTTTGAAATAGAAAATTCTTAAAACTTATTGGATTGATTCAAATCACAGAACAAATAGTGCCAATAATGTTTTAAACCGGCACAAAAGTAAGTATATTAAGCCAGACACCAAATTAGGAAAATTACCGTTTACTAACCTTGTTCAGCGAAATGACGCGTTGTTGAGCCGATTTAAACCGGGCATCTGGAACGGCCGACAAGGTAGCGTGTTTGGTTGAACGCCCCTGCACACGCGCCCGCCATCTATGCCAGGATGCCTGTTTCAACTCCCGACGCATCAGGTCAATAACGTCTTGTTCGGTCAGACCAAACTGCGCCTGAATAGCCTCAAAGGGCGTACGATCTTCCCAGGCCATTTCCACAATACGGTCAATATCGGCGGCTGCAAGGGATATACTTGTTGTTGTTGATTTCATAATTGTAGAACTATAAATAGATCGAAACGACTGGTTTTGCACCAACTAGTGATCTAGTAAGTTAGTGTGCAGCATTAATCGTTTTAAAGCGTAAACCACTGTTTCCTATTGTCAATCTTATCATTAGTATCCGCACATAAGAAGGAAAATACTGAGGAAAGTAACATTTAAGGTGGTTCTGAGATGGGTATTAGCATTGAGAACGTGCAGAAGCAAGAAAACTTGTTTCGGAAGATAAATGTTAGTCTTTTATGAAAATGCGTAAAAAGTCGGATTTGCCAACGAAAATATGTCCTGTATGCAATCGACCTTTTAGCTGGCGTAAAAAATGGGAGCGTGTCTGGGATAACGTTATCTATTGTAGCGATGCATGTCGGGTAAATGGGAAAAAGGCAGAATTGCCTGTGAAATAGGCTAAGGTATGCCCGACTATCGTTAATTTTGGCAGTTAACCTACACTGCCCAATGCGTCTGATTGCTTATAGTAGTCTCTTGTTTTTCTTCCTTTTCGTCAATGGTTGTCGGCATGCCAAGCCTGTTGTAGTGGCAAAGAAGCCTGCTCCTAAGCCCACACGCCCGGTTGTAGTTGTTCCGGCTCCTGAAAAACCAGTTGCTATCAAACCACCCGCGCCCAAGCCTGTTGTTCCTAAAGTCGTTGTTGCACCCGCTGATACGCTTCCTTTCGATGAAGTAACTAATCTGACGCCCGCGCCCCCCAAACGCGAATTTCGGGCGGTTTGGATTGCCACGGTCAATAATATCGACTGGCCAAGCAAAAAAGGATTGCCCGTTGCTGATCAACAGCGTGAAATAGTATCCATGTTCGATCAGCATCAGCAAATGGGTCTCAACGCCGTTGTCGTGCAGGTTCGATCAGCCGCTGATGCGTTTTATGCCCGTAGTTCAGAGCCTTGGTCGGAGTGGCTGACGGGACAACAGGGGTTACCTCCCGAGCCCTTCTATGATCCTCTGGAATTCATGATCGAGCAGGCACACCAGCGCGGGCTCGAATTTCATGCCTGGTTTAATCTCGACCGGGCCACGTTCGGTAAAACGGCCAGCGTCGCGCCAACGAATATCGTTTACCGTAAACCGGAGTGGATGCTGAATTATGGTGGTAAAAAGCTTTTTAACCTTGGCCTGCCAGCCGTTCGTTCCTACATTGCGGGCATCGTGGCGAATGTGGTTCGGGAATATGACGTAGACGGCATTCACTTCGATGATTACTTTTACCCGTACGCCGAACCGGGCCAGGTGTTGCGTGATGACAGTACGTATAAGGCGAACTTTAACGGCATGACTAAAGCCGACTGGCGACGCGATAATGTGACAAAGCTCGTCAAAGAACTGCGGGATTCCATTCGGGCCAATAAACCCTGGGTTAAGTTTGGCATTAGCCCGTTTGGGATATGGAAAAACCAAAGCAGTGACCCGGATGGGTCTGCCACCAACGGTGGACAATCGTATTACGAAATTTATGCCGATACCCGGAAATGGGTGCGCGAAGGCCTGATCGACTACATTGTGCCTCAGGTTTATTTTAGTTCGGAGTTCAATAGAGCCCCCTATAAAACACTGGTAGAATGGTGGACACGAAATTGCCCCGGCAACTGTCATCTCTACATCGGCCATGGTGCCTATCGGGTCGGGCGGGGCTCTGAGCGAGACCCTGGCTGGTGGCGACCCACGGAGTTTCCCGATCAGATGCGCTATAACCGGCAACAGCAGGTCGTGAAGGGGAGTATATTCTTCAGTGCTAAAAATTTACAGACCAACCCGCTTGCCATCCGGGATTCATTGCAAACAAATTTCTACCGGCATCCGGCGCTCGTGCCAACCATGAATTGGCTGGATAGCATCCCTCCCTTGCCGCCCCGTGATTTGAAAGCGGCCGTAACAGCCGATGGCGTTGAATTATATTGGGAACAATCGGCCGAAGCCAGCGATGGCGACGAGGCTAGTGCGTACCTTATTTACCGGTTTGAAGGACGTCGGCCGCGCTTGCTCACCAACGACCCCCGCTATATACTGGCACGATGTACGGGCGAATCGTCTACTCGCTTTCTGGATAAAACGGCGGACCCTAAAAAGAAATACACCTACGTGATCACCGCTCTCGACCGGCTCCAGAATGAAAGCCGGGAGGTAGCGATTAAAGTGCAGTGAACTCGCCAACAACGTCTTCCACTGCTCGTGCATTGGGAAAAAAACTAACTAGTTTGAGCAGGATGCCTTCGACAACGGCGTCGGGGCAGGAGGCTCCACAGGTCAGCAACACCGTAACCGGGTTAGAGAATAGGCTATCCGGTCGAGGACCATCCGGTCGGGGAATGAAGTTTTCGGTTACGACTTCCTGCTTGCTATGGCCGTTAAAGTGACAGATCAAGGTATCTGATAGAATTTTCTGCTCCGATTCGATAAAGTAGGTCGGAAGTTTCTCTTCGCAGAGTTCGACGATGTGCGATGTGTTGGACGAATTATACCCGCCCGCCACAATGGCGAAGTCAGCCGGATAGTCCAGCAGGGCGTAAGTGGCATCCTGGTTATCGTTGGTGGCGTAACAAAGCGTATCGCGGGTGTTGGCAAAATGGGCATCAACGGTGTCGGCCGTTAACGAATATTTTTGCGTCATTACCTGCTTCAGGTAATCAGCAATACTCTGGGTATCAGAGGCCAGCATGGTCGTCTGGTTCACCACGCCAATGCGTTGCAAGTCGCGGGATGGATCGAAACCAACCGAGAACTGGCCCTCGAATTCACCGTAGAACTGCTCAATTGACAACTCACCTGTAATGTATTTTGCCAGCCGCTGGGTTTGGGCCATGTCTTTAACCACAACCGTGGGGGCCGCTTCTTTGCTGTGCGAAAACGTAGCTCGTGTTTCTTCGTGACTCGGCTTGCCGTGGACAACAACGGTGTAATTTTTCTGACCAATCTGACTTGCCTTGTTCCACACTTTTTCAACAAAAGGACAGGTCGTATCGTATTTCTCAATATTGAGCCCTAAGGCCGATAGCTGGCTTTGTGTTTCCAGCGTCGTACCGAAAGCAGGAATAATCACGACATCCTCCGGGACCAGCTCCGACCACGGAATGAGTTGCCGCCCGCTTGTGTCCATAATGAATCGAACCCCTCTATCCTGCAAATCAGCGTTGACGTCGGGATTATGAATCATCTCGCTGAGCAGAAAAATACGCTTGCCTGGATTTTCAGCAATGGCTTTATACGCAATCTCGACTGCGTTTTCGACGCCGTAGCAAAAGCCGAAATGACGGGCGATCAGCAATCTGATCGGGCCGAAATCGAGTAGGGTAGGGGTAAAATCCCGCTTCAGCTTATCGCGTTTCCGCCGAAATTCTTTCAGAGGAGTAATAATGCTGCTGCGGTAATAATCGGGTATGTCGAACGATTTCATTGACGCAAAGGGCGAGTGAAAAGCAAATGGGGCCTGTCAACTCAGTAAGAATCATTTATAGTGAGAACAACAGAGCAAATGCCTTCGTTCGATGCAAAGGTAACGACGAACCGCATTGACCGCTAGTTGAGTCACAACGGGCTTTTAGTATATTTGACAAGCACGACACACTCATTCTCAACCCCATTTCGAGCATCAATGATAAATTCGTCTACCCAATTGGTTGACGCCTGGACCGGATGGCGTAAAATCCTCTTTCGCTTTAGCTGTATTTATAGTCTCCTATACATATCACCCCTGGGTTGGCTGGGCGATATTCCTGGCCTGAATCTGCTCGGTGACTACTACAGCAGAGCGGAGGGTTGGCTGGTTAATTTAAGTAACACACACCTTTTTCATGTTAAGGATGTGCTGGTGCCGCTCAACGGCAGTGGCGATACATCCTATGGCTATGCTCAATTGTGCTTCTTCCTGCTGACGGCATTTTTGGGCACCATCATCTGGACAATTGTTGATAAGCGAACAAACTACGATACGGCGTATTACTGGTTGCTGGTGTTGGTTCGCTATTACGTTGCGATGGTCGCCTTACGTTACGGGGTTATCAAACTGTTTGGTTTTCAGATGATTTTTCCGTCATTAAGTGCGTTGGCCACCCCCTTGGGCGATTATCTGCCTATGCGATTTGCCTGGTATTTTATTGGGTATTCAACGCCCTATCAGTTTTTTTCGGGAGCGGTCGAAGTAGTCGCCGGCCTGCTGCTGATAGTCCGTCGCACGAGCACATTAGGGGCCTTCGTTGCGGCCAGTGTGTTTCTGAACGTGATGATGATGAATCTTTGCTACGATATACCCGTCAAGATATTCTCCATTCATCTATTTCTATTCAGCAATTTTCTGCTGATTGGCGATGCCCGGCGCCTGTTGAATTTCTTCGTTTTCAACAAACCGACGCAAGCCGCTACTCGGTTTGTATTGTCCAAAGAATGGATGAAAAGAAGCCAGTTAGCGCTAAAAGTTGCGTTTATTCTGCTGTTTTTTGTAGTGCCACTCAGTCAATTTTTTTCTTCTTCCGACCAGGAGCCTGCTCCTAAAAAACTGGCTACCGGATTCTTCACCGTCGAGCAGTTTCAGGGCACTCCCGTCGATAGTCTACGCTGGAAGGACGTTGTTTTCGAAGCAAATAATTCGGGAAGTATTCTAACGGCAGACACATTATTTCGACAGCGCTATCGCCGGGGTTATTTCAGTTATAAGCTCGATTCGGCAGCACACACGATAGCGTTCAAAAAATTCGCTTCAGACACAACGGCCCTGTTCACCATGGCCTACACCATGCCTGATACCAATCAGATTTTGCTGAGGGGCAAAATTCGAACGGATTCAGTCGTTATCGGGCTAAAACGGCAAAACCGTCATTTTCAACTGGCAGAGCGGCAATTTCATTGGTTGTCTGAAGCAAACCGGTAGCGCCTAGAATAGGTTACAACGTTGCGCTGCCCTGAAAATGTCCCCATATGCCCCGACGATTATTAAAATACAAAGACTACGATGTTCACAGTGTAACGACCGTAGCCAATGGGAAACGGAACGCCAATATTGTTACCTGGCTCATGCAAACAGACATGGGCGGTAAGGTATTGGCCGTTGCGCTGTACAAGGTCGATTATACAATTGAGCTAGTGCGGGAAAGCGGTATCCTGAACGTAAACTTGCTGGCCGTTGATCAGCCGGGGCTGATTCGTAAACTTGGCCAGCAATCGGGGCGTGATAAAGACAAATTCAAAAATCTGCCTCATGCCCTCGATGAACGGGGTTGTCCATATCTGACGGAAGCCGTCGGCTACGTGCAGTGCTGCGTTAGCCACAGCACCGATGCCGGTGATCATGAATTATTTGTCTGCGAGGTCATCAAACAAGTCGTGCTGAATCCGGACAAGGAAGTGATGAACAATTCGTTTTTAAAAGCCAGAAAGCTAATACGAGGATGAGCTAGCGTAAACAGGACTGCATGAGAACCGTTCATCATTCATAATTCATCATCTCTTTCAGGATATCGTCCAGATATTCGCGGGAATTGGCCAGCCGGGGCACTTTATGCTGACCGCCAACTTTGCCGCGATGCTTCATCCAGGCATAGAACGTACCCGCTGGTACGACATGAATACGGGGTCGTTTGAGCACCATGTCATTGTACCGCTTGGCGTCGTAGTCGGAATTGATTTGCCTGAGGGTTTCGTCCAGAACCTGGTTGAACCGTTGCTGGTTGTCGGGCTCCTGTGTAAACTCGATTACCCATTCATGGCAGCCATTGGCACCGTTGCTCATATAGTTTGGCCCAGCGGTGTAGTCGGCTATAACGGCTCCTGTGGCTTCGCAGGCCTGCGTAATGGCCGTTTCGGCGTTTTCAACGATAACTTCTTCGCCAAAGGCATTGATAAAATGCTTGGTACGACCGCTTACTTTCAGGCGATGTGGGTAGAGCGATGTAAACCGGACGGTGTCGCCGACTTTATAACGCCACAAGCCGCCATTGGTCGATACGATCAGGGCATAATTTTTATCCAGCTCGACTTCGTCGATTGTGAGCGCCTTCGGATATGGCTGATCGGCTTCGTGGATCGGTACAAACTCGTAAAAAATCCCATAATCGAGCATCAGGAGCATTTCCCCCACGCGGGTCAAGTCGTCCTGAATAGCGAAAAAACCTTCCGACGCATTATAAACTTCCTGGTAGCGAACGGCTTTCGATGGGAAAACATGGTGCTGGAATAACTCCCGGTAAGGCTGGAAATTAACCGCTCCATGCATCATCACTTCGAAGTTTGGCCATACTTCCAGGATATTGGACTTGCCCGTCAAGGCAAGAATTTTGTCGATCAGGACCATTCCCCAGGTGGGTGTACCGAGCAAACTGGTCACGTTTTCCTGCGAGGTGATCTCGGCCATCCGTTCCAGTTTGGATTCCCACTCGTCCATTAAGGCAACCTGAATAGAAGGGGTGCGAATATACTGGGCCCAACTGGGCAGATTTGCCATCACCACTGCCGATACGTCGCCAACCGCACTGTTCGTACCGAGCGTGTTTGGATGAAGGCTGCCACCAATGGACAATCCTTTTCCCTCGAAGGCCCGGCTATCGGGGTTGTTGGCCACATACAGGGCCATCATGTCTTTGCCGCCTTTGAAATGGCTTTCATCCAGCGACTCGGTCGTAACGGGAATAAACTTGCTTCGGGCATTGGTCGTGCCCGATGATTTGGCAAACCAGCGAACCGGCGAAGGCCACAGTATTTTGTTTTCGCCCTTCATGACCCGTTCGATATAAGGGAACAGGTCTTCGTAGCTCGAAACAGGAACTTGCTGCTGGAAATCGCGGATGCTCTGAATGGATTTATACGCGTGCTTTTGCCCCCATTCTGTTCGGCGGCCCGCCCGAATAAGTTGCGTAAAGACTTTCTGTTGCACCGCACCGGGTTGTTTCATCATGGCTTCAATGCGCGGCAGTCGCCGTTGTAGGAGCCATTTGAGCGTGGTATTTAGAACAGTCATGGGGCTAAAATAACATAAACTAACCAGATTGAGGAGGTTAGTGATGAAAACGTAAATCTGACCGATAGGGTTTATAATCCGTTTGCCCGGTCCGGGTAATCAGTAATAAAGCCATCGACCCCCCACCGTTTGAGTCGTTCCATGTCGTCGCGCTGGTTGACTGTCCAGGGAATTACCTTGATCCCCTGCTGGTGCAACCGCGCAATTTTATCCTGGCTGATCAAACGAAAATGGGGACTGTAGATGTCAGGTTTGAAGCTGAGATTATTCAGATTTTTTTCCGGACTCCGCAAATTTTCAACCAAAGCCGACAGTCGAACGGTAGGGTACTTCCCATCCTGCATTCCTTTTTTCCATTGGTTTAGTATGGCAAAGTCGAAGCTTTGGATAACGATACGATCCAAATTGACGTTTTCTGCCAACAGTTGTTTTTTTAAGACGGCCTGCACCAGGTCGCAGAAGGCCACAGGTTCCGGCTGGCTCTCGTTATACTCTGACGGCTCACTTTTGATTTCGATGTTGTACGAAAATGAGGGAAGAGCCTTCGCCTTTCGGTAAGCTTCGGCCTGTTCGATGACCTCGCTTAACAAGGGTTTATAGGCCTTGATTTTTTGCTGCTCCGGGTAAGCGGGATTACCGTTTGAGCCGACATCGTATTGCTTGATGTCGGCGTAATTCATCTGATAAAGAGTCAGATTTTTTTGCTCTTTCTTATCAACTGGCACACCGTTGGGGGCGATGCTGAAGGCTGCGTTGA
This sequence comes from Spirosoma horti, assembly GCF_054776595.1. Classification (NCBI taxonomy): domain Bacteria; kingdom Pseudomonadati; phylum Bacteroidota; class Cytophagia; order Cytophagales; family Cytophagaceae; genus Spirosoma; species Spirosoma horti. The sequence continues at coordinate 579,232 of NZ_BAAHBQ010000004.1, read as the reverse complement.
AGTAAGGTTCGTGCGAAACAACTACCTGTTGATCTTTGCTGATGACGACATCCATCTCCAGGGTTGTCACGCCCAGATCAAGGGCTTTCAAAAAAGCAGGTATGGTATTTTCCGGCATCAATCCCCGGCACCCGCGGTGTCCCTCCAGGTCGAATGGGGGCGAATCTGACGGAATAAGAGCAAGAGAAGCCATGAAAAACAGGAGTACAAGCGAGCGCATAGACTGAACGGAAAGGCTACCAAAAGTACAGTTTCTTTAGTAAGCCCTGTCATTTTTCTAAATTCCCTGACGGAATGACCCGCGAAGACTGGGATAGATAGCCACTTCCGTAACTGAATTCTACCTTCCTTTTCTTGCCAGGCCCCACCGACTCAGAAAGCGAAAACGTTCCTGATCCTACGCGTTTGTAAACAACCTGGTTGCTTGCTTCCCGGAATACACGCAGCGGGCCGTTGTTCTGCGCAGCTACGTAATACACTTGTCCGTTGCTTAACATAAGGCAGGCCAGTGATTTGGCGTCCCTATCGACAACAAAGCCAGAATTAGCGGGCCTAAGCGCCTTAAAGTTTCCTCGTCCGTCGCCCAGCAAACACAAGCCCAGGCCAGCATCCTGTAAGCCAGTTAGCACCTCGGTTGCATAATCGTTGCCCACGAGCAGAACGTCCAGATTACCGTCATGGTTGATGTCCGTCGCCAGGCTGCCAAAAACAGGCGAAAATTGAGCCTCAACGGGCAACTTATGCAACACTAGCAGACCCGCCCGGTTCTCGATATAGCAGGATTTTAAATAGGTAGCCCGCTTAATGAGAGCCTGCTTCTGGTCATCAGCCGACAGTAAAGTGGTCAGGGTTGTTTTGCCGTAGGCGGCATAAGATGTCATTTTCTTCTTGAAAGACGGAATCTGATCGGTGAGCACATCGCGAGGGTGAAAGGGATATTCGACACCACCGTTGAAAAAACTCAAAATGGGGTCTATTGTGCCGTTTTTGTCGTAATCGGCCGCGTACACCGAAATGGGCTTACTGCTGGATGCCTGTAACCGGCTATTCAGGCCAAAGTTTCCGGCGATGTAATCCATGTCGCCGTCGTTGTCAAAATCACCGCTGGTCAAACTGTTCCAGAAGCCCGTAGCTTTGGCCAGTTCAGGCATTGACTTTGGCACAAACCCACGACCAGCTTGGTTTTTGAAGACGCTAATGGGCATAAACTCGCCAGCCAGCATGAGATCTTGCCAGCCATCGTTGTCCACGTCCGTCCAGAGGGCAGCGCATACAAGCCCAGCCCGGCCTAATCCGGAGGCAAGTTGGTCGGTTACGTCGGTGAAGTGAACGTCCATGCCTTTTACGCCATCATTTCGCAACAGATAACTGCGGGCTGCTTCGGGATAACGCTGCGGGACGATCCGGCCACCGATAAACACGTCTAAATCGCCATCGTGATCAAAGTCGGTAGCAACGACGCACGAGCCGCTGGACATCGTGTTGGGGAGTGCCTTCGGCGATGCCCGAAAATTTCCTTTTCCATCGTTCAGGTAAAGGCTATCCTGGCAACTCGCTTCATCCCGACCAAATTCTGTACTGCCATGAACCGTGTACAGATCTAAATCGCCGTCGGTATCGGCATCGAACAGCAGAACGCCGGTTTCTTCGGGCTTTTTGGCTGGTCGATCTTTTCGTCGAAATGTCGCTTTGCCGGTTACTGCATCCGTTTGCTGTAATAAAAACGTGCCGCCTTTGTAAGCACTTCCCGCAATGTATATGTCATCCAGGCCATTTCCATCCATATCGCCGATGGCCAGCCCCGGCCCAATCTGCGAATGCTTGTGGGCAAGGAGAGTTTGTTGGGCTTTGTAATCAACGAAATCGTCTTCCTGATGCTGGAAGTCAAGGCCATTCGACGTTGATACTTCCGTTAGTAAAGGCTTGACGGGTACGTGCATTTGCATAAACGAAGACGCCTGACGAACGGCCTTTCGCTCCTCCAGAACCAGCGTCTGGTTCGTTGCGAGGTGACGGATCATCTGCCCCTTGCCGGTTGGCCATAATATTTTGAGTGAATCAATCCGGTTGGCCGCGCCCATGCCCAGGTGGATACCCGAAGTCATAGTCGATTGATAACCCCGCTGCCGGGTGTATTCACTGTAATATAGCTGCCCTCCGGCCCAGACTGCCACTTTGGCGCCCAGTCCTTCTAGATTACCAGGCATTCCCAGTAAGTTTATTTTTAGAAAATGATTTGCCGATGAATCATCAGTGTTATCGATGGTTTTGTTTCGGTAAATGAACGCGGGGTCATTGATGTTGTTCATGACCAGATCCAGATCACCGTCGTTATCGAAATCAGCGTAAGCGGTGCCGTTCGTGAAGGATGACTCCGTGAGGCCCCAGTCATGGGCAATATCTGTAAAGTGCAGATCGCCCATGTTATGAAAAAGGAAATTTGGCTTGTAAACAGGCTCTAAATCGCTGATCCGTTTCAAGAGCTGCGTACGGCGGTCAACGTCATTCCCAAACGTACCCGACTCCCGATTATAACTGGTAAAATCCAGATCGGTGATGTCTTTTCGGTACCCGTTTGTAATCAGCAAATCCCGACGTCCATCGTTATCCAGATCCGAAAAGAGCGCGCTCCAACTCCAGTCGGTTGCGGCCGTTCCCGCCAGATAACCAATATCGGAAAACAAAGGCAGTGTCGGCGAAAGAGCGGCAGAATTCGTGCCCGGCCAGAAACCTCTGTTCAGTTGTAGCATATTTCGGATATACTGTGGTTGATAACCAAGGCGTCGGGCCATCTGGAAGCGGTCGTAGGGAATTGACGCAAACATAGTTTTCTGCCGCAGATTATCTTCGGGTAGCATGTCAACCACAGCGAGGTCGTTCAGCCCGTCGTTATTCATGTCGGCCATATCCATGCCCATGCTATTATGGCTCTGGTGCTTGAGGGTCTCGGCAATTCGGTTACTGAACGTTTTATTCTGATTATTTACCAACCAGACATCATTGGACTGAAAGTCGTTGGCAACATAAATGTCTGGCCAACCATCCTGGTTTACGTCGTTTACGATCACGCCCAGCCCCCAGCCTTCATGCACCAGCCCCGCCTGATCGGAAACGTCTGTAAAGTGGAGGGCGGTATGGCTTGGCGATTTGGCCTGAGTAGACGTTCGCAACGTGGAATCAGGGGATGCTCCCGACGTGATGGCGTCATTCCGAAAAAGTTTATCCCGGCTTCGGGCAGAACCGTCGTTATGTGGGCCGATAACGTTGTTTCGGTTAAATGTCTCCAGGGCATTCGTCAGCAAGAAAACATCTAAATCACCATCGCGGTCATAATCCAGAAAGGTGGCCTGAGTCGAGTAACTCGAATCGGCCAGACCGGCTGCCTGGGCCGACTCCTGAAAGTGTGGAATACCATTGGCGTCGTTTCCCTGATTAAGGAATAGAAGATTCGGGACGGCCTTTTTGCGATCAGGATGAATCGTCGATACATAAATATCCTGTCGGCCATCCTGATTGATATCTGCTACGGCAACGCCCGTACACCAGTATGCCGTATGCACACCCGCCGAATCGGTTATATCGCTGAAGCGAAAGTCCCCTTTGTTCAGATACATCCGGCTCGACACCTGATTCCCGGCAAAAAACACATCGGCCAGTCCATCGCCGTTAAAGTCGCCGACGCCAACACCGCCACCGTTGTAGAGGTATTCGAATTCCAGGACATTGAGCGAGTCGCTTTCGGTAATGGTATTGGCAAAGTCAATACCAGTATGGCTGGCGGTTACTCGTTCGAAGCGCGTAGGCGTTTGTGTACAGCCGATCAGCGTGAGCAACCCTAATCCAATTAGCCTGACGAAGTAATGCATGAGTGAAATGTAGCCAAAATCCCCGGCCTGGCAACGAGGCCAGCCGGGGATTTAATCGATTGGGTGGAGCATCCGCTCGGCCCGGATATGGGTATTAGTAGCCCGGATTCTGGTCTTTTTGGGTCAATTTGCTGTTATTGTCCAGTTCCTGCTGAGGAATGGGGAGCAACTCCTGCTTACCTTTCATGAAATAGGGAATCGGGTCTGTTTTGAATTTATTTTGTGCCCGCCAGCGCAGAATGTCACGGTTGCGAATTTGTTCACCGGCCTGTTCGACCCGCTTTTCGTGCATAACCGCCCGAAGAACTTCATCTTTGCTATTGACCGGGTACTTCGCCGTTGGGTAAGCGGGCATGGCTACGCTTTTCCGAGCCCGAATTTGGTTGAGGAGCGCAATGGCGTTGGCACTGTTACCCGTTTCATTCTCCGTTTCGGCCATCATCAGCAAGACTTCGGCGTAGCGAATCAGGCGCATGTTAATGCCCGATGTGTAAAACGTTTCATTGTTTTTATACATAGCCGTGTATTTCCGCCAGCTGATTTTCTGAGCCGTACCATTGAAAACTGACGTATTGCCCTGTACCTGCGAATCCATCAGCGTGTTGAGTCCGTTGTTGTACGTATCGCCAATGAAGTAAAAATTATACTTCAGGCGGGGGTCCGTTTTGGCATCGCCTTTGGCCGTATTCTCATACTCGGCCAATAAGCTCTCCGACGGGATCAGGTTCCGCCAGCCAATGGCCGAATATTCCTGACTACGAGTCATGTTTTCGTTGGCGCCGTTATCGTTGCCGTCGCCATCCCAGTTAAACCCACCGATTAGCGAAAACCCGATTTCGAAAATTGACTCGGAGTTAAACTCGGCTTCCTCGATGAAGTTGTCGGTATATTGATCCGTCAACTTGTAGAGACCCGAATTGATAATTGACTGGAGTTGAGTTTTGGCGCTGGCATAATCACCCTTTTGCATGTAAACCCGCGCCAGTAGCGCCTGGGCGGCTCCTTTGGTTGCACGGCCAAGATCCGCTCCGCTAAAGCTGGCTGGCAGGTCGGTCTGGCTTGCCAGCAGATCAGTGGTTAACATGGTGTAGATCTCGTCTACCGAAGATTTGGCTTTTGTGCCATTGACTTCGGTTACGTAGTCTGTATACATGGGCACCGCACCCCAAAGCGTTACTAAATCGAAGTAAGCTAATGCCCGCAAGAATTTAGCTTCGGCCACTACCCGTTTGGCCAGCGTTGGGTTGTCTTTAACCGCCGGGCCGTTATCAATTACCACGTTGGCCCGGTGAATGGTCCGGTAAAGACCGTTCCAGACGGAAAAGGCTACGGGATTCGTCGGATTTTGAGTACCAATTAGGATTTGGCTGCGAGGGGCTTCCAACTGGCCACCACCCGATGCTACGTCGTCCGAACGGAGGTCCTGCACAAAGAACCACTCGCGGCCGGTCAGGTTGGCACTTTGCCAGACGGCGTAGACGGAGTTGACGCCTTTAAGCAGTTCGTCGGACGTTTTGTAATAATTATCCGTAATAACCTGATTCGGATTCACTTTGTCGAGGCTGTTGGTACTGCATCCGAAGAACAGTCCCATGGCCACTATACCCGTTGTCCAGTATGTCGATTTCATTGTGACGTTAGTTATATCTAATTTCTTAAAAACCAAGTTGTAAGCCTACCATAAACGTGCGGGCCTGTGGAAACTGGCCGTAGTCAATTCCGTTGGTCAGCGTCGGGTTGGTATTGCTGGTCCGTGAGCCGACTTCAGGGTCGTAGCCTGTGTATTTAGTGAAGGTTAGCAGGTTCGTTGAGGCTACGTACACCCGTGCCCGACTAAGCGTTCCGCGGGAGAACGATTGGAGAACGCCCGCTGGTACCGAATAACCGATGCTCAGGTTTTTTAGTCGCAGGTAAGAGCCGTCTTCAATAAACCGGTCTGATGTACGGGTATTCCCGTTAGGGTCGCCGTCGACAGCCCGGGGCACGTCCGTATTGGTATTGGTTGGTGTCCAGGCCCGTAGTACATCCGTCCCGGCGTTGAACAACCGCAGCATTCCCTGCTCCAGCACTTTCACGCCATTATAAATTTTATTGCCCTGAACACCCTGGAAAAAGAGAGACATATCGAACCCTCTGTAATTGGCAGACAGGTTCAGGCCATACGTAAATTTAGGCAGGAAGCTACCCAGATTTACACGGTCATTAGCGTCAATTTTACCATCGCCGTTTGTATCCACGAAGCGTAGATCACCTGGCTTGGCATTGTCCTGCGTAGGCGCTGCTTTAATCTCATCGGCGTTCTGGAAGATACCCGCCACCCTATAACCATAGAAATACTGAACCGACTGGCCGGCTTCGGTCCGGGTGATGTCGCCCCCGCCGTAATCGGCATTGGCTCCATTGAGCAGTGGCGAAACTGTTGGTCCTAGGCTCAGTACTTTGTTGCTGATAAAACTAATGTTACCCGATGCATTAAAACGAAAAGCGCCTTTTGTTTTATTGTAGCCCAGCTGCATTTCTACCCCATTGTTCCGCATGCTGCCCACGTTCACAATCGGCGACTGCGAATAGCCGATGGAAGGCGCGATGGGTTGATTCAGAATCAGGCCGTCTGTGTTGCGCTGGTAGACTTCGGCAGACAGGGTAATGCTGTTGCTGAATAAGCCCAAATCCACGCCGAAGTTGCTCATTTTGGTTACCTCCCATCTCAAATCGGTGTTGCCCAACCGGTCGAAATAGGTTCCCTGTGCCCGGGCGTCGCCCAGAATAGCATTGGTGTTTTGCGAAACCGCCACCTGCCACGAGTAATCGCCGATTCCGTTGAAGCCCATCGTGCCATAACTTGCCCGAAGTTTCAGTTCTGAAATAGCCGGAACATTTTTCAGGAACGCTTCTTCGCTGACCCGCCAGCCTGCCGATACGGATGGGAAGTTACCCCACTTATTACCGGGTGCAAACCGCGAAGAGCCATCCCGACGGAATGAAGCTCCCAGTAAATACTTGCCGGCATACTCATAATTGACACGGCCCAGATACGAGAGTAGCACGTTTTGCGAGCGGGTACCCGTCAAACCGGCACTCGTGCTGATAACGGCGCTCAATTCGCGAATAGTATTTGAGGCCGCCTGGCCCGTACCAATTATTTCCAGGGTATTACCCGCCTGCCGTTCAGCCACTGCCACAACATTCAGCGAATGCTTGCCAAAAGTTTTTTCGTATGTCAGCTGATTCGAGATAAGAGGAGACGCGTAGGTATATCGGTCATCGGATAGACTGGCTAGGGCACGTGCGTTGAAGCTTTCGCTATAGATAGGCTGGAAGGAGAACGTACGCGCCGACACATAGTCGATACCACCCCGCAACCGGTACGTCAGGCCGTCGATGATTTTCACATCGACATACGCGCTACCCAGAATCTTCATGCGTTGCGTATTACTTTGGTCTTGTAACGCAGCGCGCACCGGATTCTGCGGATCGGAACCGTCCGACCCATCGGGCCCACGGTAGCCACCAGGCAACGTAGGATCTTCAACGGGCATGTAGGGCGTCATCCGGATCATGTTTTGCACCTGCGTCCGGCCACCGGCACTTACTTCATTGAGTTTGTCATCGTACGAGATGGTAAGCGTCTGGCCGAACGAAAAACGCTTGCTGATGGCATGGTCGGAGTTGATGCGGAAGTTACCACGCTTGTAGCCCGTACCAATCATGATGCCCTGTTGATTGAAATAGCCTACAGACGAATAAAAACGGGATTTCTCATTGCCACCCGATAATTGAACGCTATGCTGAGTAATGGGCGCATTCCTAAATACAGCCTTCTGCCAGTCGGTATCCGTTTGGGCGTAGGTTTGCGTAGCCCCGGCGTAAATGGGCTGATTCAGATTGGCAAAGCGGGTAGGCACGGGCTGGCCGGCATTGGTCCGCAACGCCGTTCCAAACTGAATGTACTCATCCCGATTCAGCAGGTCAAGTTGACGCCAGGCACTTTGCGTACCCACGTATCCGTCGTAGCTAACGTGCAGTTTACCATCGCCGGTCCCCTTTTTCGTTGTCACGATGATAACACCGTTGGCCGCCCGCGACCCATAAATAGCTGCTGAAGAAGCGTCTTTCAACACATCGACCGACTCGATGTCGCGGGTGTCGAAATTATTCAGATCACTGGTCGGAAAGCCATCGATAACATACAGCGGATTGGCCGCATAATTGATCGAGCCAATGCCACGGATGCGGACAATCGGCGTTTCACCAGGTGAACCGTTGCCCACGACGGTCACGCCGGGTACCCGCCCCTGAATGGCCTGCTCGACACTGGGCACTGGTAACTGGGTCACTTCCTGCGCGGATACGGACGAAATGGCACCGGTTATCGATGCCCGCTTCTGCGTACCATAGCCGACAACAACGACTTCGCTGAGGGCTTTTACATCATCCAGCAACGTGATGTTGATGCGACTGCGGCTGGATACGGGTACTTCCTGAGACACGTAACCCACGAAGCTGAAAACCAGTGTGGCGTTGTCGGGTGCATTCAGGCTGTAGTCGCCGGTGGCGCTGGTCGTCGTGCCCCGGTTGGTGCCTTTAATAATGACGCTGACGCCGGGAATACCCTGTCCGTTCTTATCCAGTACCTTCCCATTGATATCAGCCAGCGGTTGGGCAGACGTCATGGACCAGCCAATACGTTCGAGTTTGTTAATTGTCTGGGCTGGCAACGTCACGGTCTCGCTCGTCTGATCGGGGTTAGTCTTTGTTTCGATGTGCTCGATTTTACGAAAAAGCCGATTGCTCTTTTCCTTCGTTGACACGATGGCGTAAAAATTTGGCTGGACTTTTCGGAAAGTCAGCCCTGTGGTGGTCAATAGACTCGTCAATTCGGACTCCAGATTCTGGTCATGCCGGTTGGCCATAATGACTTTCGTATTGACCAGATTGGTTGGGTAAATAAAGGATACGCCATAATGCTTCTCAAGCTCGCCCAGGGCACTTTTGAGCGAGATCAACCGGGTGTCAGCGGATTGACTCTGATAGGGTGTGTACCGATTGTTGGAAGCCAGAAGCTGAGCCTGAACGGGTATACGGCCCATTAGAAGCAGCAAGCCAAACGCAACTAGTTGTTTAGTCATAGTTTTGGGAGGGTGGTTCATTGGATAATGATACGGTTTGCGTGTTGAGTAATGTGGAGATCGAATACGGTGGAAAGGCCGTTCAGAATGGTATGCATAGATTGATTTGGAATGGTGCCAGATAGGGTCTGCTGGCGTAAGTCGGGGTCGGAGATAATGACGGTTACACCGTAAGTGTCCTCCAGCATCTGCGCGACTTCCAGTAGCGTTGTGCCATCAAAAGTTAATTTACCGGTTTGCCAGGCCGATTGAGCCGCTGCATCAACTCGTTTGCGGTAGTACACTTTGGCCTTTACATCCGCGTAGAACAGGTCGCCGGGTTGCATGACGAGTTTATCTTTTGCCTGTTCGCCCACATCGAGTCGAATTTTGCCGTTGTTCAGCACGACCTTCGCCCGATTTTCCCGTGCCATTACATTAAACTGGGTTCCCAACACCTCGATATTCAGCTTATTGGGTAAGTGGACCACAAATCGCTCATGATTTCGCTGATGCGTTACCCGAAAAAATCCTTCGCCATTGAGCCACACTTCGCGGGTCTGGTTGCCTACCCAGCGAGGAGCATAGCGCAGGCGACTGTTGCCATTCAAGGTGACGACCGAGCCGTCGGGTAGGGTCAGCGTCGACATTTTTCCGAAAGCTGTTTGGTAAATCAGATCGTCCGGATGTAGTTCCTTGTAGCCGTAAAAAGCACCCGTTGCCAGCAGCAAAGCCCCGATAAGTACGGCTGCCCAGCGCATGGGTTGATGCCACCAGATTAGTTGCCGGATGGGTGTCTCCACGACGGGTAATGTCGCAGCAGGCATTCGCTGGCGGATTGCGTTCAACAATTGATCCGCATCAGGAGCAGGAACGTTGGGCGGAGCATGCCAGTCTGCTTTCCCGAATTGGGTATCGAGCCGATGGGTCAGGTACGCTTGTCCCTCATCGCTAGTAAACCAATCCAGTACCTGTTGTGCTTCAAGGGCTGTAAGCTGGTTGGCGAAGTAGTCATTGAGTAGCTGTTCGGTCATAGGTATAGAAAGCCTGATTGCTTACCTATACACCAGCTATACGAGAAAGTATTATTGGAAAGGAAAAAATATTTCTGGGTTAATTCCAAAAAGTAGCTACAAACAGCAGCATGGCTTCAATTCCCGCGTGTTGACGTAAGTAGTTCCGGAGAAACTGGCAGGCCTGGTAATAATGAACCTTAACCGTGTTGATGGAAATATGGAGTTTAGACGCTACTTCTTCATTCGATAGTCCTTGCTCGGAGCGAAGCATAAAAACTAATTTTCGCTGGGCGGGAAGCTGACGGAGACCATCCAGAAAAACCGAGCCGTATTCGTTGAGAATAAGGGTTTCTTCCGTAGTTGTATCTACCTTAGACTGGGTCGTCTGATGCTCTAAGTGACGTAGGATCGCCCGTTTTTCATTACGAATGATATTCAGCACCTGATGCCGCATGGCTATAGCCAGGTAGTTTTTAAGGCACTGCGATTCGTCTAACTGTGCCCGGTTTGTCCATAACTTAAGATAAACCTCCTGGAGTGCATCCTCGGCCAGATTGGGATCTTTCACATATTGAATAGCAATACTGTATAGATAATGGTAATATCGCCGAAACAATGTCTCGAACGCTACCTCGTCGTGTTGTTTCAAACGAAGCGTTAACTCCATATCTGTCAGTTCCATATCGTTTCGTCGAAAGAACTTGCCAAGTGGCTATATTCAAAATGAGTTTTTGAACCAGCATTACCGACAAATTTAAAAAAGAATAACCTGATTAGGAAAAGAATACTTTTTATTTGCTGTGTGCAATCCTGAACGTACATTTATTCACCGTTACTTGTCTTTATGATGCGTTATATGAAGGCGATAATTGTTTCGCTAATTACAGTGGTCGTTGTCTGGGCCCTAAATCGCCCCTGGGGAAGTATTCCTGCCTTTGCCCCCCTGCTAAGTCCCTTTGTTGGCTTTTGGCAAAACGCGGAATCCGTCAACAATGTCGATGAAGAGATTATTCTCAATGGGACTAAATCGCCCGTTACGGTTGTCTTTGATGAACTGGCTATTCCCCACGTATTTGCCCAGAACGACCACGATGCTTACTTCGCGCAGGGATACCTCACAGCCCGCGATCGGCTCTGGCAAATGGAATTTCAAACGCACGCGGCTGCCGGTCGCGTTTCCGAGCTGGTGGGCGATAAAGCTCTAGAACTGGATCGATACAATCGGCACCTCGGCATGGGTTTCGGCGCTGAACGGGCTGTAAAAGAAATGCTGACAGACCCGCGTTCGAAAGAGTCGGTCGAAGCGTATACGGCGGGTGTAAATGCCTGGATCAACCAATTAAAACCAGCCCAATACCCACTGGAATATAAATTATTGGGATATGCGCCCGAACCCTGGCAAGCCATTAAATGTGCCTACTTTCTCAAATACATGTCGGGTGTGTTGGCCCTCGGTGCCGATGACCTGAACATGAGCAATGTCTTGAAAAAGGTTGGACCCGTTGTTACGGCCGACCTTTTTCCGGATTATCCATACCGGGAAGATCCTATTATTCCGGTGGGTACAAAATGGGATTTTACCCCCGTTAAAGTGCCTGCTATGCCCGCCAGTATATTGCCCGATACAAAGCCCGTAGCTATGCAATGGCAGGAGCATGACCCCGGTATTGGTAGTAACAACTGGGCCGTTGGTCCCCAGAAGTCAGCAACGGGCTATCCCATTCTCGCCAATGATCCACACTTGTCGTTGAGCCTCCCCTCGATCTGGTACCAAATGCAGTTAGTGACGCCAACCATGAATGTCTATGGCGCGACCATGCCTGGCTCGCCGGGCGTCATCATCGGCTTCAACAAGCAGGTTGCCTGGGGTGTCACGAATGTAGGCGCTGATGTACTCGACTTTTATCAGATTCAATTCAAAGATGCATCCCGTCGTGAATATTGGCACGACAACCGCTGGAAACCTGTTCGCCGTCGCCTGGAGATCATCAAGGTAAAAGGCAAACCAGATGTTGTCGATACGGTGCTGTATACCCATCATGGACCGGTTATGTACGAGGCTGGTCAGAAGCCCTTTGCCAAAAACGTTCCCGTTGGTTATGCGGCCCGCTGGATCGCCCACGAAGCGTCCAATGATTTCCTGACCTATTATTTGCTCGATCGCGCCAAAAACCACGATGATTACCGGAAGGCTTTGTCCTATTATGGTGCCCCGGCTCAGAATTTCGTCTTTGCCGATGTTGCCAAAGACATTGCCATATCGCCCAATGGCCGTTTTCCACTCAAATGGAAAGATCAGGGTAAATTTTTGCTGGATGGTACCAATCCCACTCACGACTGGCAGGGCTGGATTCCGGCCAGTCAGAATCCCCACGTAAAAAATCCGCCCAGAGGGTTTGTCAGTTCGGCCAACCAATCGTCTACCGACCCAACCTATCCTTATTATATCAATTGGCAATTTGCACCCGCCGAGCGGGGAACTCGCATTAACCAGCGGTTGGCTGCCATGCAACAGGTCACCCCCGACAGTTTGCGGATGCTGCAGAACGATAACCTGAATTTGCGGGCGGCCCATGCGTTGCCGGTTTTTCTGCCTTATGTGCAGGAGAAAGAATTGTCGGGAGAGCAGGCTAAGGCGTTGGCCATCATGAAGACATGGCGGTATAATCACGACGTTGCTGAAACGGCACCAACCATTTTTACAGAGTGGATGCGCCAGTTCATGGATAGTGTCTGGAAAGATGATTTCCCTAGCAACGATACGACCACACTCCGCTACCCAAGCTTTGATCGGACGCTTCAGCTTTCAGAAAAAGAGCCTAACGCCCATTGGTTCGACGATGTCACAACGCCCGCCCGCGAGACAATCGGTACCGTGATGACCCAAAGCTTTCGAATGGCCGTTGACTCGCTTACCCGCCAGCATGGACCCATCGGTACGGCCTGGCAGTGGGGGAGTCATAAGGGTACCCGAATCGCTCATTTAGCCCGATTAGATGCACTAAGCGCTTTGAATGTACAGATTGGTGGAGGGCGCGATATTGTCAATGCGACCACCGAACGAACCGGTCCATCGTGGCGGATGGTTGTCGCCTTAGGGCCGACCCCTAAAGCCTACGGCGTCTATCCGGGTGGGCAATCAGGTAATCCCGGCAGCCCGTATTATTTGAATATGCTCGAAACCTGGCGGACTGGTCAGTTGAATGAATTGCTGTACTTACAGTCAGCGCAGGACAAAAGTCCCCGGATTAAACGGAAACTAATTCTGAAGTAAGACGGGCTTCTCATTAATCAGCTAAACGTATAATTTTTATCAAAGTGGTATTCCGGCCGCTCCATGTCGTATGATCGAATTCATTCTTATTGCCATAGTAAGCCTGTTGGCTCAACTTGTTCTGCCGTGGTGGAGTCTTGCCATAGTGGCGTTTATTATCTGCTTCTGGCGTAGTCCTGGCGGTGGATGGGCCTTTTTATCCGGGTTTGTCGGTATTGCTCTGGTATGGTTGGTTTATGCTACTATCATTCATACGCGTACCGATGGTGTGTTTACCGGCCGAATGAGTGAGTTGCTTTTTAAAACCAATGCAAGCGTACTGCCCCTGTTGGTGACGGCGCTGGTTGGCGGTCTGGTTGGTGGGCTGGCCGGATTGTCTGGCTACTTCGTTAAACAGGCCATCGGAAATCAACCGGAAAACCGCACCGCCAGTCGTTCCCGCGCATAATTCCATAAATCCCTGTACCTTTGTATTATAAACTGCTAACTAACTGATTCGTTTCCTGTGAAGAATGCCTCGTTAATTCTAAACGTCATCCTGACGATTGCCGTAGCCGTACTGTACTACCTGCACTTTAAAGATCACCAGCCTGAAGCCGTTTCTACCGTAAAAGCACCCGCTGAAGCAAAAGGTAAGGCGATCGTTTATGTAAACGTTGATTCGCTGTTAACAAAGTACGACTATTTCAAAGACACGCAGAAAGTCTTGGAAAGCAAGCGTTTTCAGTTAGAAAACGATTTGGCTACCAAAGGTCGTAATCTGCAAAACAAAGTTGCCTTTTTCCAGCAGCGGGCGGCTACCATGACTCAGGAACAGGGTCGTGCTACCGAAGCATCGCTCCAAAAGGAGCAGCAGGATATTCTGGCCTACCGGGAGCGGGCTGCCCAAAACCTGGCTGCTGAAGAGCAGGCAAAAAACAAACAGCTTTACGACCAGATTTTTGATTATCTGAAGAAGGAAAACGGCCAGAACAAGTACGAATTCGTTCTGGGTTACACAAAAGGTGGCGGAATTCTGTTCGCTGATCAATCGGGCGACCAAACCAGTAAAATTCTAGCCGGTCTGAATAAAGAATATCAGGAAAAACAGACAAAAAAATAAAGTCTGATCGGTTCTCCCGATGGCCTATTTATCCGGCTACTAAACGAAGGTTTGGTAGCCGGATTCGTTTTTGTCATTCTGACAAGAAAGTAAAGAAGGCGATTTTTTTAGCTCTGGTAAACCTCTCTTACTTTTCAGGTGTTGCTGCTCTTACCGGGTTACCTGATTCGCCCGACTGGCCACTGCTTAGTCTGTTGGAGAATTACCGGTACGGCCTATTATCCAATATCATATATCCAACATCAATACATGGCTTCTGCGTCTATTGTTAAACAAGTTGATATCCGAAATCGTCGGGCTTCATTCGAGTATTCGTTTTTAGAGACGTATACCGCTGGTATCGTGCTGACGGGGACTGAAATAAAATCTGTTCGGCAAGGGAAAGTGAATTTGCAGGATGCTTATTGCCTGATTCATGGCGAAGAGCTCTTCATTCGCCAGATGAGCATTGCTGTGTATACGGAAGGTACTCATTATAATCATGAACCGCTCCGGGATCGCAAACTGCTGCTGACAAAGCGGGAGATCAGGCGGCTCGCCGAAAAATTGAAAGATCAGGGCCTGACTATGGTGCCCATCCGCATGTTTACGAATGAGCGTGGCTTTGCCAAGGTCGATATTGCCTTGGCAAAAGGTAAAAAGCTGTTCGACAAACGGGATAGTATTAAAGAGCGGGACGTGGAGCGGGAAATGCAGCGGGAGCGGTATTAGGGCATCTAAAGGCCAAAAACCAGTGACTTTGTAGGGTAAAATACTTTCTACGGGCTTTTTGGCTGTGTTACTCGGATTTTATTTTCACTCTATATTGTCTGATATATTTTTCACAAGTATTGCCGATATGTGGATAACTCTGTAACTTGCTACCGTACAGAGGCTCTAAACGCAATATGGGTAGGAAAGTATTAGTCTTAAATCAAGATTACAGTGCCTTCAGCATCTGCTCCGTTCCCAAAGCATTTTTGCTGGTTTATCTAGATAAAGCCGAACTCGTTGCTGAATCGGAGCAGTTCATGCTCCGTACCGTTTCGGCAGAGTACCCGATGCCATCGGTCATTCGCCTGCACCGGTACATAAGTTTACCCTACAAAGGGGTTATGCTCACTCGGCAAAATATCTTCAAACGGGATGGCCATCACTGCCAATACTGTGGTACCACGGACGATTTGACCCTCGACCACGTGCTGCCAAAGTCGCGGGGGGGCAAAACCAGTTGGGACAACCTGACTACAGCCTGCAAGCGGTGTAACTCACGGAAAGGTGATTACACGCCTGAAGAAGCTAACCTTAAATTACGACAGCGGCCCTTCAAACCTACCTTTCTGGTGTTTCTGCGTGAGTTTTCGGGCTCTCTCGAACAAAGCTGGATGCCATTTCTGGCCAAGAAAGAAAAGGCCTTTAAGTAGGACAATCGGGTAGAAAAGGAAAATGCCCTGGGTGTGATCCATGAAATCAGCGCAAGCCGCCTGTTTCATGGATCACACCCAGGGCATTTTCTGTCTTTGGCCCTCAACCTCAAAGAGTTTTGCCTCCAGCGAAACTTTTTATGGAAAGCAATTGCTATCTTTGCAGTCCTTTTTCGAAAGGAAAAAATTTCACAACTAAAGTCAGCCCGCCATTGACCCACGGACTGATGTACTGAGCGGGTCAGGAAACATTTTTTTATGAGCAAAACGCAGCAACGCGAACTGCCGGCATTTGATTGGGACCGGGCAGACAACAAAGGGTTTGGAAGCGGCTATTCGGTTGAAGAACACAACCGGATGTTGGAACTTTACGACAACACACTGTCGGAAGTAAAAGAGAAAGAAGTGGTCATGGGAACCGTCGTTGGGATAACGGATCGGGAAGTACTACTCAACATCGGCTTCAAGTCGGATGGCTTAGTGCCAGCTTCTGAATTCCGGGATATGCCGGACCTGAAGATGGGTGATGAAATTGAAGTTTACGTAGAAAATCAGGAAGACCCGAACGGTCAGCTGGTTCTGTCGCGCAAGAAAGCGAAAGTGATCACTGCCTGGCAGAAAATTCAGCGTGCGCTGGACGAAGACCTCGTTATCGATGGTTTCGTGAAGCGCCGGACGAAGGGTGGACTGATTGTTGATATTTTCAGCATCGAAGCGTTCTTACCGGGCTCGCAGATCGACGTGAAGCCAATTCGCGACTTCGATGTGTTCGTTGGCAAGAAAATGGAGGTTAAAGTCGTCAAGATCAATTATGCTAATGACAACGTTGTCGTTTCGCATAAAGTCCTGATCGAGAAAGACCTCGAAGCACAACGCGCTCAGATCCTGAACAACCTCGAAAAAGGTCAGGTACTGGAAGGCGTTATCAAGAACATGACAAACTTCGGTGTGTTCATCGATCTTGGTGGCGTAGACGGTCTGCTGCACATCACGGATATTTCGTGGGGCCGCATCAGCCACCCATCCGAAGTACTTCACCTCGACCAGAAGGTCAACGTGGTTGTTCTTGACTTCGACGAAGACAAGAAGCGTATTTCGCTGGGCATGAAACAACTTCAGGCTCATCCATGGGATGCACTGGCCGAAGACATTCAGCTTGGCTCGAAAGTGAAAGGTAAAATCGTGAACGTAGCTGATTACGGCGCGTTCCTTGAAATCCAGCCGGGTGTAGAAGGTCTGATCCACGTATCCGAAATGTCGTGGTCGCAGCACCTGCGTAACCCACAGGAGTTCCTGAAAGTTGGTGACGAAGTAGAAGCGCAAGTGCTGACACTGGACCGTAACGACCGCAAAATGTCGTTGGGCATTAAACAACTGACGGAAGATCCCTGGACTCGTCCTGAACTGCGTACGAAATACGCCGTTGGTACGAAGCACAAAGGTATGGTACGTAACCTGACGAACTTCGGCCTGTTCCTCGAACTGGAAGAAGGTATCGATGGACTCGTACACGTATCGGATCTGTCGTGGACGAAAAAGGTGAAACATCCTTCGGACTTCATTAAAGTTGGTGACGAACTCGAGGTTGTTGTACTGGAACTGGACGTCGACAACCGTCGTCTGGCCCTGGGTCACAAACAACTCGAAGAGAACCCATGGGATACGTTCGAAACCGTATTTGCTGTTGGCACTATTCACCGTTGCACGATTCTGAACAAGAACGACAAGATGGCTACCCTCGAACTGCCGTATGGTATCGAAGGCTTCTCGTCGCTCAAGAATCTGGGTAAAGAAGATGGTACCTTCGCTGAAGTTGGTGAAACACTCGACTTCAAAGTAACGGAGTTCTCGAAAGAAGAGAAACGCATCATGCTCTCGCACACCAAAACGTGGCAGGAGAAAAATGAGCCAGTAAAAGAAGCAAAAGCACCGAAAGCTGCTACACCGAAGACAGCATCGGCACCAGCTCAGGCTGAACGTGGTGCTACGCTTGGCGATCTGGACGCTTTAGCTGCTTTAAAAGAGCAACTAGAAGGCCGGAACTAAGCTAGTTCGGTTTAGTCTACCTATATGGAATGCCCCTAACCTTTTGGATTAGGGGCATTTTTTTGGACAGGGGTTTCCTTATACCGGATAAAATCGTATGTTTGCACTCCCGAATTCGTGATCTGTCCTGAATTCGGGCTCATAAGGTTCCGTGGCCGAGTGGCTAGGCAGTGGTCTGCAAAACCTCGTACAGCGGTTCGAATCCGCTCGGAACCTCTCATATGTAAAAGTGCCATTTGACTAACATTCTCGGTTGAGAACTGGTCAAATGGCACTTTTTTTTGTTTGAAAAAGATTAAAACCAGAGCCTAAAATCGGGCTATATCAGGCTTCTTAATTAGAAACAATATAAATAAAATAGGCAATCAAATAACTAAAGAGCAAGTTTTGACTATACAGCAATCGTGTCGTACTTTTGGGCGCTAATAAAATGGCGGTGGTGATTATGTCAATCAACTCAATAAATATAGTTCATAAAATGAGTCGCTTCTATAAGCTTTGCGTGGCTATTGTTCTATCGCTGACACTGTTGGTTTCCAACAGCCAGGTGAAAGCGCAGGATGCAGCAGCCGGTGGTGCTCCAGCTGCAGGTGCGGCAGCCCCTGCTGGGGGCGGTGGTGATGCCGAAAAAGGGAAATCGCTGTTCACAAATAACTGTGCTCAGTGCCATGCGGTAACGGATGAGAAAGTTGTTGGTCCTGGTCTAAAAGGAATTGAAGGACGGGCACCTAGCAAAGACTGGTTACACAAATGGATCAGGAATTCATCGGCGGTGATTGCCTCGGGTGATGCTTATGCAAACCAGGTTTTCAATGCCAATGGCAAAGTACAAATGTCAAGCTTCCCGAACTTGTCGGATGCAGACATCGATGGTATTCTCGCTTACATTGATCAAGCTGGTAAGCCTGCTGCAACGGCTGCTGTAGCAGGGGCTGACAATACAAAGAATGCTGGTGGTGCAGGTGGATCTGGTCCGTCTACAAGCGGAGGCCCTTCTGAACTGTTCACGTTTGTTCTGGTTGCGCTTCTGATCGTTATGTTGTTGGTGCTCGGCGTATTGTTAGCGATTGTAACGATTCTGTCGAAAGCCGTAACGCCTGCAACGATCGATGGTACACAGCCTGCCGGTTCGCTAGGCCAACGGATCAAAACGGGTCTTTCGGACGCGTTCAACAACCCAACCCTTCGTTCGATTGTGATCTGGTTGTTTTTGCTGGTCGTCACAAAAGCGACCATCGATGGAGCTTATGGCGTAGGTATCCAACAGGGTTATGCTCCAAAGCAGCCAATCGCTTACTCGCACAAACTACACGCTGGCCAGTACAAGATCGATTGTAATTACTGCCACACGGGTGTTAACAAAGGCAAGAGTGCTACGATCCCATCGGCGAACATCTGTATGAACTGCCATGGTGTGATCAAAAAAGAGTCGCCGGAAATTCAAAAGATTTACGCGGCCATTGAGAATAACCAACCTATTGAGTGGGTTCGGGTTCACAACCTGCCTGATCTGGCTTACTTTAACCACGCCCAGCACGTAAACGTGGGTAACGTACAATGTCAGACTTGCCACGGTGCCATTGAGCAAATGGAAGTAGTTGAACAACGGTCATCATTGACGATGGGCTGGTGTATCGACTGTCACCGTCGGACTGAAGTTAACACCAAAGACAACGCTTACTATGACAAGTTGGTCGCTCTGCACCGCAAGGAAAGCAAAGAACCACTCAAAGTAGCGAACATCGGTGGTCTGGAATGTTCTAAATGTCACTATTAATTTGATGTATCACGAACACCAGGGGGAAACACTGATTCCTGGCTGATCTCACTGTATACATTACTCATTTTAACCATTGCCGCATACAACACGCATGGAAAATACATCTAAACGGTATTGGAAAGGGGTTGAGGAGTTACGCAATGACGCGACGTTTGTCAAGAACGCCAATAGCGAATTTGCTAACCCCGATCTGAGTGAATCATCGAAAGATCTGGACGGTCTGCTCGGTGGTTCCAACACCCAACGCCGTGACTTTTTAAAAGTAATGGGCTTTGGTATGGCCGCTGTCTCACTGGCCGCCTGCGAAACGCCGGTACACAAGGCTGTTCCCTATATTAACAAGCCAGAGTTCACGTTCCCTACAATCTCCGATTATTACGCGTCAACCTATGTTGAGGGGGGCGATTACTTAGCTGTTCTGGTAGAAACCCGTGAGGGAAGACCTATCAAAATAGAAGGTAACCCACAGTCAAGTATCACGAAAGGTGGTACGACGGCTCGTGCTCAGGCATCTCTTCTGTCACTTTATGACATCGATAAGCTGAAAGGCGCGAAGCGTGGCGAAACAGATATCGACTGGTCTACTGCTGACCGTGAAATCGTTAGTCAGCTGAATTCTGTTGCGGCTAAAGGGGGAGCGATTCGGATTGTCTCGTCAACTATTCTTAGCCCGGCTACGAAAGCAGTTATTGCTGACTTTGCCGCTAAATATCCAACCGTACGCCACATTACCTACGATGCAAACTCTGTGTTCGGCATTGTGCAGGCTAACCAGGCATCGTTTGGCAAAGCGGTTATTCCTTCCTACGATATAAGCAAAGCCGAAACGATTGTCAGTGTCGGTGCTGATTTTCTGGGTGCATGGATAGCCCCCATTGAATTCATGGGTAACTACGCCAAAACGCGCAAGATTGGTGCTGTTGGTGGCGGAAGCAAAGCGATGTCACGCCATTATCAGTTTGAAACTGGCTTGTCTATGTCAGGTGCTAACGCTGATTATCGGACGGCTATCAAACCTTCACAGGAAGGACTGGTAGTAGCAGCGCTTTACAACAAAGTTGCGGCTAAACTAGGTGGTACGGCGATTAGTACACCATCAGTAACGGTTGATAACTTAGACAAAGCCGCTAACGACTTAGTTAAGTCACGCGGTAAGGCTGTAGTTTTATCAGGGTCTAATGATCCAAATGTACAGATCGTTGTCAACGCGTTGAATAGCCTGTTGGGCAGCTACGGAACGACAATCGATCTTAATACGCCTGTTAATTACCGTCAGGGTAACGATCAGCAAATGAATGCCTTCATCAATGAGGCAAAAGCTGGTCAGGTTGGCGCTGTTCTATTTTATGGGGCCAATCCGGTATACGATCATCCAAGAGGTGCTGAACTTGCCGAAGCGCTGCCAAAAATTCCGCTGTCTGTTTCTTTCGCTGACCGTGCAGATGAAACGGCTTCGTTGGTTAAATACATTACGCCCGCTCCTCATTACCTGGAGTCGTGGAACGATGCTGAACCAAAACAGGGCTATTATAGCCTGATGCAGCCTGCCATCACCCTGATCTACAAAACGCGTCAATTCCAAACGAGTCTGTTAACATGGGCTGGCAAGCCAAGTGACTATCAGGCTTACCTGAAAAATTACTGGCGTGCAACACATTACCCAAAAACATCAGGCTTTAGCTCATTTGATGCCTTCTGGGTGCAGTCGTTGAATGACGGCGTATTTGAGCCAAATAAGGGCCAGGCTGTAGCAGGTGGTGCTTCGTTTACAGGTAATGTAGCCCAGGCGGCAGCCGGTATTGCTCAACGATACAAGCCAACGACGGGCATGGAGCTTTCTTTATACGAAAGTTTTGCTATCGGCACAGGATCAATGGCAAACAACCCCTGGTTGCAGGAGTTGCCTGATCCCGTCTCGAAAGCTTGTTGGGACAATTATGCAGCTGTTTCCCAGAAAACGGCCAAGGATATGGGCGTAGCTCAAAATGACCTGGTGACGGTTTCGGCAAATGGTAAATCAATCGAATTACCTATCCTGATTCAGCCTGGACAGGCAGATAACACCGTTTCTATTGCCGTGGGTTATGGTCGCGAAAAAGCGGGCCGGGCCGCCAATGGTGTTGGTAAAAATGCATATCCGTTTGTAACGTTGACCAATGGCTACGTAACCTACGGGTCAACGGGTGCGAAAGTTGAAAAAGCAAGTGGTCGCCATGAGATTGCCCAGACGCAGACACATGACACAGTTATGGGACGTCGGGCTGTACTACAGGAGGCACGGTTAGCGGCTTATCAAAAAGATTCACAAGCAGGCCGTTATAAGCCGAAAGTACAAACTTCAGTAGGGCCGACAGATCCAACCGACATTACACTGTGGAATGGGTATGGTAAGCCAAACCATTCGTGGGGTATGGTTATTGACCTGAACTCCTGTATTGGTTGTAGTACGTGTATAGTGGCCTGTAACGCAGAAAATAACATTCAGGTTGTTGGTCGTCAGGAAGTGTTGAATCGGCGTGAAATGCACTGGATGCGGATCGACCGCTATTACAGTAGTGATGCAGAAGCCGAAGATTACTCGGCTCTGGAAGTAGCTTCGGCTAACCCTGAAGTCACGTTCCAGCCAATGCTTTGTCAGCATTGCAGCAATGCACCCTGCGAAACGGTTTGTCCGGTTTTGGCCACGACACACAGTACAGAGGGCTTGAATCAAATGACGTATAACCGTTGTGTGGGTACTCGTTATTGCGCAAACAACTGCCCTTATAAAGTACGACGATTCAACTGGTTCAAGTATTTTGACAATGATAATTACGATTATCATTTCAACAACGACCTTGGCAAAATGGTCATCAACCCTGACGTAACCGTTCGTTCACGTGGGGTAATTGAAAAGTGTTCGTTCTGTGTACAACGGATCCAGGAAACAAAACTAACGGCGAAAAAAGAACGCCGTCGGTTAGCACCTGATGAAGTTCAAACGGCTTGTGCTCAGTCTTGCCCAACCAACGCCATTATCTTTGGCGACATGAACAATCCAGAAAGTACAATCTCTAAAGTGCTTGAAGTTGAAGGCGAAGGCCGGGCTTTCCATGTATTGGAAGAGATTAACGTGAGACCGCAGATTTCGTATCTGACGAAAATCCGGAACAAAGACGAAGAGCCTAAGCAGAACAAAAACGCTACTCAAGAGTCACACGCTTAAAATAACCGCGAATTGTTAGGGCTGGTAACTGAATTTAGAACAATCCATTACCACAAATCGTAATTCGTGTATCATAAATCATACATTGTAAATTAGTAAGATATATGTCGCATGTAACATCAGCCGTTAGAACTCCCCTCGTCACCGGTGGCAAGACCTATGCCGATGTGACGGAGGATATCAGCAGGCAGGTTGAGGGAGCCCCTACCCGAGAGTGGACCATTGCCTTTACCATCGCTGTGGTTGTGCTAATCTACGGGGCCGCCTGTGTATTCTGGACCTGGTGGGAAGGTTTAGGGGTTTGGGGCCTGAACAAAACCGTCGGTTGGGCGTGGGATATTACCAACTTCGTATGGTGGGTAGGGATCGGTCACGCTGGTACACTGATTTCAGCAATCCTTTTGTTGTTCCGTCAGAAATGGCGGACAGCGGTAAACCGGGCTGCTGAAGCTATGACCATTTTTGCGGTATTATGTGCTGCCAGCTTTATCCTGATGCACATGGGCCGTCCATGGTTAGCCTACTGGGCGTTACCGTTGCCTAACACATTTGGTTCATTGTGGGTGAACTTTAAATCTCCCCTTGTGTGGGACGTATTTGCCATCAGCACTTACTTCACCGTATCGCTGGTGTTCTGGTACATGGGTCTAGTCCCTGATTTAGCTACGATTCGTGACCGTGCCCGTAGTAAAGTGTCCCGCTATATCTATGGTGCCTTTTCCTTAGGCTGGAATGGTTCAGCAAAAAGCTGGGCACGGTATGAATACATGAGCTTAATCCTGGCTGGTCTGTCTACGCCACTTGTATTGTCTGTGCACACAATTGTAAGTATGGACTTTGCTACGTCGGTTATTCCGGGCTGGCATACGACCATCTTCCCTCCATACTTCGTTGCGGGTGCTATCTTCTCCGGATTCGCCATGGTGCAGAACCTGGTGCTGATTATCCGGGTGGTTTTCAAACTGGAAGATTACATTACAATCGAGCACATTGAGTCGATGAACAAAGTCATTACGCTGACGGGTTCTATTGTAGGGGTGGCTTACCTGACAGAATTCTTCATTGCCTGGTATTCGGGCGTTGAATTTGAAAGTTATGCCTTCATTAACCGGGCAACGGGACCATACTGGTGGGCCTACTGGGCGATGATGACCTGTAACGTAATCACACCTCAGCTGTTCTGGTCACGGGCTATTCGCCGTAGCATTGTCTGGACATTTGTGCTGTCGGTTATTGTAAACATCGGTATGTGGTTTGAGCGGTTCGTTATCATTGTAACTTCCCTTCACCGCGATTACCTGCCATCGAGCTGGGCTATGTTCCACCCAACCTTGTTTGACATCAGCGATTATATTTTCTCGTTTGGTTTCTTCTTCACTTTATTCCTGCTGTTCTCGAAATTCCTGCCAGTAGTGAACATGGCCGAAGTAAAAACTGTCATCAAGTCATCATCTGAGAAATTACCCCTTTCTGTATCGGGTGTAGCTAAAGGTGAGCGTGTTACAAATCCAACGTTCAACAAAGACGTAGAATAAGACTGTTTCAAGTTCCAGGCTATTGTGAAGCTAGAAGCAACGCTCACAATAGCCTGAAGGTTGAAACTTGAAACTTGAAATAGACTAACAAAAGTATGTCAGACGTAAATGGTAACGGTAAATTCTTAGTCGGCATCTATGATGATGATGATGTCGTATTGAAAGCCGTTAAAGATGTTAAGGAGGCAGGTGTTCGGATTCATGAAGTCTACACCCCATTTCCAATTCACGGACTAGATATCGCGCTTGGCCATCCCCGTACTCGTCTGGGTATCGCTGCCTTTCTGTTTGGCTTAAGTGGTACGCTTACAGCGTTAGCCCTAACTTATTACACAGAAGGTTTTGACTGGCCTATGATTGTTGGCGGTAAGGATTCTTATTCGCCAGTCATATACGTGCCGATCATATTCGAATTAACGGTTCTCTTTTGCGCTTTAGGCATGGTTGCTACCTTTTTGGTATCTAATGGCCTGGGCCCAACCGTAAAGCCGTTGATGTATGATTTAAGAACAACCGACAATAAGTTTGCTATGGCTATTGACTTAAGCAAAAACAATATTGTCGAAAGTGATATTGAGCAGATCCTGAAAAAATCAGGTGCTGCTGAAGTAAATGTTAAGCAGTTCTAATAGTCAGAATAGGAATGATTACGAAACATACAGGTATAGCAACACTAGCTGTTATTGGACTGTTATTTGTAGGGGCATCCTGCACCGATAGCCATAATAACACAGGCGTTGTTTATGCACCGCAGATGTACGAACCTGTTGGTTATGAGCCTTACAAACAAGTGAGGGCTAATCCAATTAATGCCAGAGAGCATGGTCTGAATATGCGTCTTCCGGCACAGGGTACGGTAGCACGTCCAAATTATCATACGACATTCGGTGAAGGCGCCAACAAGACGACGGATCTGATGATGTATAATATTCCAGCTGATAGTATTGGAATCGCTGAGCGGGTCTTAACGAACCCAATTGCAGATTCTGAGAAAACACAGGCTGAAGGCCAGGTTCTATACACACGCTATTGTAGCCATTGCCACGGTGCTACCGGTAAAGGAGATGGTCCTGTAGCAGCGCAGTATAAAGGCGTACCAAACTACTCGGCCGACGCTTACAAGACAATGAATGACGGACACATTTTCCACGTCATCACTCATGGTAAAGGCCGTATGTGGCCACACGGCTCGCAGGTAACACCGGAGGATCGGTGGAAGATTGTACAATACGTTCACAAACTCCAGCAAGGATAATTTAACGTAAGGCGCGACGAAAAGGATTGGTGAGTACCAGTTCATAACACCCTGCGTCCATCGTATTTTAATTAATTGACAAACCAATAAGAATGGCATCGGCTCACGCAATACCGTCCTTAGACGAAGAATTTGAATTTACTGCGGACTCCAAACGCCGGTTAATGATTGGCATTGGGGCTGGAGTCGCGTTAGTAGCAATTGGCGCCTATCTGTTAGCGTCTGGTGCTGGTTCGCACGAAACTCATGCCGTGGCGCATAGCGCTGGAGGGCATGAAGCACATGGCGCAGGCCATCATGCGTACAAGTGGACGAATCGTTTGTGGGCTAACGTTTGGTTGAATGCCATTTATTTTACTGGCGCAGCTGTTATCGGAATGTTCTTTATTTCCTATAACTACCTGGCTCAGGCAGGGTGGTCATCGGCCTTTAAACGGATTCCTGAAGCGTTACCGGCTTTTCTGCCATTTACAGGAATCGCTATAGTCGCCGTGTTTTTTATTGCAGGACATGATTTATTCCACTGGACTAATCCGGCGCTGTATGATGCCAGTAGTCCTGAATTCGATCCGATCATCAACGGTAAAAAAGGCTTCTTGAATACGCCTTTCTACTTGGGTCGTATTGTCGCTTATTTCGGCTTATGGTACTTTATGTGGCGTATGATCCGCAACTACTCATTGCAAGAAGATTTACAGGGTGGTACGGAATATTATGACAAGAGTATCAAACTAGGAACGGCGTTCCTGCTGGTATTTGGTGTTACATCATCGACTTCAGCCTGGGATTTTGTTATGTCGATTGATACCCACTGGTTTAGTACAATGTTCGGCTGGTATACACTAGCTAGCTGGCACGTAACAGGTTTAGCAATCATTACGCTAACAGTCGTTACACTAAAAGAGCAAGGGTATCTTAAGATCGTGAATGACAGCCATTTGCAAGATCTGGGTAAGTTCATGTTTGCTTTCAGTATCTTCTGGACTTACGTATGGTTTGCTCAATTTATGCTGATCTATTACGCAAACTTACCTGAAGAAACAATTTACTACAGAGAGCGTTTCAGCGGGTTTGGTGGTATTTATAAAGCTCCATTTTTTGTTAACTTGTTCCTGAACTTTGTTTGCCCATTTCTCATTTTAATGACAAGGGATTCAAAGCGTACGTACATTATTTTAAAACTGGCGGCATGGTGTATTATCATTGGTCATTACTTTGACTTCTACGTTAATATCATGCCTGGAACGGTAGGTGAGCACGGTGGTTTTGGACCGGTTGAGTTCGGTATGATTCTCATTTTTGCGTGTGGTTTTATCTGGACAGTTTCTTCGCAGCTGGCAAAAGCTAATTTGATTCCTAAGAATCATCCGATGCTCGAAGAAGCAATACACCATGATATTTAATTAATAACCTGTATCGAAATGGTTTATATAATCGCTTTATTATCGGTAATCTTTTTGGGTCTGGCGGCTATGGTCGTTTCCAAGATGGGCGCCGTTGTGAAAAATGCAAGCGGGCCTTCCGTGGACGGTCAAATAGGCATGAGCAACCGGATTAACGGAGCAATGTTCATGATCTTCTTTATTGTCGGTTTGATTGGCGCTGTGTGGTCATTCATGTATGCCCGTCAATTC
Source organism: Spirosoma horti (assembly GCF_054776595.1). Lineage (NCBI taxonomy): Bacteria > Pseudomonadati > Bacteroidota > Cytophagia > Cytophagales > Cytophagaceae > Spirosoma > Spirosoma horti. The sequence continues at coordinate 552,008 of NZ_BAAHBQ010000004.1, read as the reverse complement.
TTCTTACCCGAAGCCTCGTCTCCACACGGTCGGCGGACAGACAATTTGTTCTGGATCTCCATGGCTATGATTACAGTAGCGTTTGTTATTACAAATGCGCTGTTATTCTTCTTCGCTTGGAAATACCAGCATAAAGAAGGCCGGAAAGCTGCTTACTATCCAGAAAACCACAAGCTGGAATTGATCTGGACGATTGTTCCTGCTGTAATCATGGCGGTCATGGTTTTCACCGGATGGCGTGCATGGCGCGACATTATGGCTGAAGCGCCGGCTAATGCTCAGGTATTTGAAATTGTAGGGAAACAGTTTAACTGGATTGTGCGCTACCCAGGTGTAGACAACAATAAACTTGGTTCGTACAATTACAAGCTGATCGACAATAACAACGATACCGGGATTGACTATACCGATGAAGCATCGTTCGATGACTTCACCTCTACATCGGAATTACACATTCCTGCCAATAAGCCAGTTTTATTGAAAATCCGTGCTCGCGACGTATTACACAGTGTATTCATCCCTCACTTACGCGTTAAAATGGATGCTGTGCCAGGTATGCCAACACGGTTTTGGTTTATTGCGGATAAGACGACGGATGAAATGCGGAATATCACAGGTAATCCAGATTTCGGTTATGAAATTGCCTGTACAGAAGTTTGTGGTCAAGGCCACTTCTCAATGCGTATTCGCCTGATCGTTGAAGACGAAGCTTCATGGGCAGCCTGGTGTAAACAGCAAAAGCCTTTGTTGACATCGACTCCGGAATTGGCTGCTCGTATTCCTGCCAATTTGAAAGCAAAAGCAGCCAAGTACCTGCCTGCTGATGCTACGGCCGCTCCAGCGGATAGTTCAACTGCGTCACTACCCAAAACAGGTGGAGTAACAACAGCCGTTGCGAAACTCCGTTAAATCTAACCTTACAACAAACCAAATACTATGGCGACTGTAGCAGCTAATTCGGCGGTAGTGGCACATGCAACTGAGCATGACCATCATGAACCGCAAAGTTTTTGGCGCACGTATATTTTTTCTGAAGATCATAAAACCATTGCCAAACAATATCTGATTTCAGGTATCATTTGGTCGATCATCGGAATTAGCCTGTCTGTTATGTTCCGGCTTCAATTGGGTTTCCCAACGATGAAGCTTGAATTCCTGCGTCCTATCTTAGGAAGCTGGATCAATGAAACAGGCAAGTTGGATCCTGATTTTTATCTGGCGCTGGTTACCATGCATGGTACCATTATGGTGTTCTTCGTATTAACGGCCGGTTTGAGCGGTACTTTCTCGAACTTCCTGATTCCTCTGCAGATTGGTGCCCGCGATATGGCATCGGGTTTCCTGAACATGTTATCCTACTGGTTCTTCTTTATTGCCAGTGTTATTATGTTCTCGTCGATGTTTATCCAGACAGGGCCAGCAGCAGGTGGCTGGGTTATTTATCCACCACTGAGTGCATTGCCTCAGGCGCACAAAGGTTCTGAGTTGGGTATGACCCTTTGGTTGACCAGTATGGCATTATTTATTGTATCGCAGTTACTGGGTGGTATTAACTATATCACGACCGTAATTAACCTGCGTACGCGTGGAATGTCATTCAGCAAACTTCCATTAACAATCTGGGCGTTCCTGCTGACTGCCATCCTAGGCCTGATTTCATTCCCTGTACTTCTTTCGGCTGCTTTATTGTTGATTTTTGACCGGAGTTTCGGTACCAGTTTCTACCTGTCTGAAATTTACATTAAGGGTGAAGCGCTTCCAAACGTAGGCGGTAGCCCTATTCTGTTCCAGCACTTATTCTGGTTCCTGGGTCACCCGGAGGTGTATATTGTGTTACTACCAGCTCTTGGTATGACATCTGAGATCATAGCTACGAATGCTCGTAAGCCTATTTTCGGCTATCGTGCCATGATTGCCTCTATGATGGGTATCGCTTTCCTAGCCTTTATCGTTTGGGCTCACCACATGTTCGTAACAGGTATGAACCCATTCCTGGGCTCTATCTTTATGTTCCTGACGCTGATTATTGCCGTTCCATCGGCTGTAAAAGCGTTCAACTACATTACGACACTATGGCGCGGTAACATTCGGTTTACCCCTGCTATGCTGTTCTCCATCGGTCTTGTATCATTCTTTATCTCGGGTGGTATCACAGGCTTGATTCTGGGTAACTCTGCGTTGGACATTCAATTGCACGATACATATTTCGTTGTTGCTCACTTTCACCTTGTAATGGGTGCTGCATCGGCCTTTGGATTGTTAGCTGGTGTTTACCATTGGTTCCCAAAAATGTTTGGGCGGATGATGAACGAGAAACTGGGATATATCCACTTCTGGCTGACGTTCATTGGAATTTACCTTGTGTTCTTCCCAATGCACTATGTTGGTATTGCTGGCTTCCCACGACGGTACTATGCATTTACAAGCTATGATTTCACGAAGAATATCTTTGCTGATATGAATGCATTCATTAGCCTGGCTGCTATATTCACCTTCACGGCTCAGTGGATTTTCGTTTATAATTTCGTTCATAGCCTGATCAAAGGTCGGAAAGCAACCTTAAATCCATGGAAGTCAAATACGCTGGAGTGGACAACACCAATCCAACCAGGTCATGGTAACTGGCCGGGTGAAATCCCTGCCGTGTACCGTTGGCCGTATGATTATAGCAAACCGGGTGCAAAGGATGATTTCATTCCTCAAAACGTACCTTATTCTCAAACTCCAGAATCAAATCTTCCTCATGAAAATGAGTTGATTGGTTTGGAAAAAGAAATCGAGGTACAAAACCTGAATGACCAGTTCAAACAGCCTCATTGATAAAAAAGAACAGCGGTTCCGGAGCCTGGTATCCATAACAATAGTTGTTATTTATCTGCTTATTTTGGCAGGTGGTATTGTTAGAGGTACGGGCTCTGGAATGGGCTGTCCGGATTGGCCAAAATGCTTTGGCCGTTGGGTTCCTCCCACTGAAATCTCTCAGCTACCAGCTAACTATCAGGAAGTATACGGTGCGAAGTTGAAGGGTGAAGTTTTATTCAACCCCGTAAAAACCTGGATAGAATACACCAATCGTTTGCTGGGTGTTTTGTCAGGTTTTCTTGTTTTTTCTACATTACTTGCCTCTCTCTCTTATTTGCGTAAAGACAAAGCCATCGTTTGGGGAAGCCTCATTAGCTTTCTTCTGATTGGTTTCAATGGTTGGCTCGGTTCCCGCGTAGTAGCTACAGAACTGGCGCAGTACGTGATCACGTTACATTTGCTACTAGCTATCTTACTCGTCTTTACATTGCTGTATGTATGGCTTAGATCTGGTTCGCACCAATGGAACGTTGAGAGCGAAAAGACGAATAAACTCCGTGTGATACTGGCCATTACGTTGCTGTTGACTTTCATGCAGATTTTATTGGGAGCACAGGTCAGAGATGTGCTCGATAGCGTGGTAAAACGGATAGGCTATGGCGAGCGGGATAACTGGATCAGTCAATTGGATTGGCGCTTTTATGTCCACCGCTCCTTTTCACTTATTGTATTTGCCTTACATATTAGCGTTATCTATCAGCTCCGTAAGCTTAATAAGAGCGGCCAGTTAGTTAAGTTAACAAACATACTGATCTGTCTTGTTGTAGCTGAGATTGGTACGGGTGTCATCATAGCCTATTTAGGCGTACCGGCTTTTGCTCAGCCTATTCACCTGGTCTTAGCCATATTAATGATTGGTTTTCAATTTTCGATTAGTCTGCTTTTGACACCTAAGCTTATAGCAAAAGGTAGCCTGAATCAAGCAACTCGATTAGTAAAAGCATAACATGGAAAAAGTATTGGATTGGTCTATCATCAACGAAAAGGCAAAAGCATACCTTGAATTAATAAAACTGAAGCTCACGCTGGCTGTCGTTTTTTCTGGTGTGTTCGGCTACTGCCTTGCCGCTGATCAGGTAAGCTGGTGGAAGATCGCTGTTCTTACAATTGCATCGATCAGCATTACCGGGGCCGCAAACATTATCAATCAAATAATCGAGAAAGAGTCGGATAAAGTGATGAAGCGCACCGCTGTGCGGCCATTGCCAACCGGTCGTTTATCGGTAAATGAGGCTGCCACGTTTGCTTTCATTTTATTTGGATTGGGTTGTTACCTGTTCGTTGAATTCTTTAACGTGAGGGCTGCTGCATTAGCGGTATTATCGCTTTTGTTATATGGATTCGTTTATACACCCCTGAAAAGAAAAGGGCAAATTGCTGTATTTGTAGGGGCGCTTCCAGGCGCATTTCCACCCATGATCGGCTGGGTTGCTGCAACTAACCACTTTGGCTGGACACCCGGCATATTATTTGCTATTCAGTTTTTCTGGCAGTTTCCGCACTTTTGGGCCATTGGCTGGTTGGCCTTCGACGAATACAAAAAGGCTGGCATTCAAATGATGCCTGGCGATGGAAAAACGACCGAAACAGCGTTCCGCATTATGATTTATACCCTATTCCTGATTCCGGTTGGCTGGTTGCCTTACCTTCTGGGTATGACGGGTATAAATTCAGCGCTGGTTGCCATGGTGGGCGGAATCTTGTTTCTAGCGCAAACGTTTCACTTAATGAGAACCTGTACGGACAAAGCGGCACTGCAAATGATGTTTGGATCACTGCTGTATCTGCCTGTTGTACAGATTGTTTACCTACTAGATAAAGTATAACAACAAATCATGAGTGAGTTAGTCAACGATATTTCAATTGTCGAAGAGCCACAGGAAACGCTCTCGATGAACCCCCGCAAGTTTATCATGTGGTTGTTCATCGTAAGCATCATTATGCTCTTTGCGGCTATGACAAGTGCCTATCTTGTCCGCCGGGCGGAAGGCAACTGGCTGGAGTATGATATTCCTTCCGTGTTTACGTATAGCTCCGTCGTATTGGCCATTAGTAGTTTAACCATGCACTGGGCCTACCTAGCTGCAAAAAAAGACAACTTTGGCAGTCTTAAAATAGCGATAACTATTACTTTTGCACTTGGAATTGCTTTTCTGTACATGCAGTTCCAGGGCTGGGTTGAGTTAGTGAAAGAAAATGTCTTTTTTGTAGGCAATCCAGCGGGTTCGTTCATGTACATTTTTACCGGTTTACACGGGTTTCACCTGATTTCCGGCTTGATTGTGCTAGTCTTTGCGCTAATTGCTGCTTTCCGGCTCCGTATCCACGGAAAAAGCTTGAACCAGCTTGAAATAGCGGCTACTTACTGGCATTTTTTAGACATTTTGTGGTTGTATTTGTTTTTCTTTTTAGTCTATTTTCATTGATAATCCTTTTAGACGCATGGCGGCTACTGTAACGCACGATACCCTGACAACCGACTCGGAGCAAGTGTTCGACAAGAAAACCTGGATGGGTGGTGTTGAACCGATGAAAGTGAGCTACGGCAAGCTGATGATGTGGTTCTTCCTGATTTCGGATACATTCACCTTCTCAGCTTTGCTGGTAACGTACGGATTGATCCGTTACAGCTACCCCGCCTGGGATCCGGCGGTTTATGGTGAAGTATTTAAATTCTCAAACATGTACTGGCCAACGCCAGAAAAGGTGTACAATTCAGTACCGTTTTTACATGGTGTTGACCTGCCCCTGATTTTCGTTGGTATCATGACCTTTATCCTTATCTTCAGTAGCGTAACGATGGTGTTGGCAGTGGAAGCCGGACACCGGATGGATCGTAAAGATGTGGAGAAATACATGTTATGGACCATTTTGGGCGGTTTCACATTCCTGGGAAGCCAGGCATGGGAGTGGAGCCACTTTATTCACGGTACAGAAACCGGTACTACCATTAGTGAATTAATAAACGGACAGACGATTCAACGCACGATTTTTGGTGCTAATCTGGTCGAAAACCAGTATGGTCCCCCTGCCTTTGCTGACTTATTCTTTTTCATTACAGGTTTCCATGGAACGCACGTATTTAGTGGCGTTTGTCTGAACATTCTGATCTTCTACCGAGCGGCTACTGGCCTTTACGAAAAGCGTGGTCATTACGAGATGGTTGAGAAAGTAGGCTTATACTGGCACTTTGTCGATCTCGTTTGGGTATTTGTATTTACATTCTTCTACCTGGTTTAATTACCTACTATCATGTCTGATCAAACACACGGAACACACGAAGTTGGTGAGATACCACCAGCAAATACGGGTCTAATCTGGCGCACCTTCGTTATCCTTTCAGTTATTACAGCCTTTGAATTTACGTTGGCTTACTTTATGAAGGCTGGTGGCTTTCGAACCTCCATCTTCGTAATCATGACACTCGTAAAAGCTTTTTATATCGTTGGTGAATTTATGCACCTTAAACACGAAGTGAAAAGCCTGATCTGGGCCATTGTTATACCAATAGTTTTTATCATCTGGCTACTTATTGCCTTGTTAACTGAAGGCGGTTCGATATTTCAATTACGATAATTCATGACGGTCAATCGAAAAGCCGGGATCCTGCTCGTTACATTGCTGGTCCCGGCTTTGCTGTATATTTTCCTGCGGTTTGCCACCCAGAATCATTTCGTATTGCCTCGCTACTTACCTAAAATTGACTCGACAAAAGGTGAGCCATTAATGGGGAAAGTAACCCTCGCCGATGGACAGGTAATAACCGATACGATCTTCAACCGAATTCCTCACTTCAAGCTTATTGATCAGGATGGAAAAACAGTAGATGAGTCGATTGTAAAGAATAAAATCTATGTGGCTTCGTTCTTTTTTACCCGTTGTATTACGGTCTGCCCCCGAATCTCTTCACAGCTCACCCGTGTCCAGGATATTTTTCGAAGTAATCCATCAATTGTTTTTCTGTCCCACTCGGTCGATCCCGAACATGACCGTCCGGAGCAATTAAAGGCCTATGCGAAGAAGTATGAGGCTATTCCGGGCAAGTGGTATTTCCTGACCGGGAGTAAAGCAGATATTTATGATCTGGCCATGCATGGATATTATTTACCAGCAGTCGATGCCGGGGTGAAAGAGGGAAAGCCAGACGAAACTTTTATTCACAGCGAAAAGTTGGTATTAGTAGATAAAGAAGGCATTGTCAGAGGGTTTTACGACGGAACTGACAAGGAAGATGTGGATCGGCTGGTACTCGAAATCCGGGTGCTGCTTGATATTTACAGCAAAGAATAACCTACGGCTTATGGAAGCACTACAACCCGTTAAAGAGCAGAAAGCGAACCGGGTTATCACCATTCTCTCCCTGGCCATTCCAATTGCCGTTGCTGTATTGCTTGGCATTCGGCAGAAAGTGGACTTAGGTAGCTGGACAACCTATTTGCCACATGTAAATGGCATTATCAATTCCATTACATCTGTCCTCTTGCTTGTAGGGTTTTATTTCATCCGCCAGAAAAACATTGTGGCCCACAAGCGCACTATGTTAGCCGCTTTTACCTTCGGCTCGTTGTTTTTAGTTAGCTATGTACTCTATCATTTAACAAACGAGTCAACACCATTTGGTGGCCAGGGTTGGATACGACCAGTTTATTATTTTCTGTTAGTATCACACATTGTCCTCTCGGTGGTTGTGGTGTGGTTCGTGCTGAGAGCCGTTTATTTTGCATTAAGTGGACAGATCGCCCGGCATAAACAAACGGTTAAATATGCGTTTCCGATCTGGTTGTACGTAAGTATCACAGGCGTCATCGTGTATTTACTGATTAAACCTTATTACATTCATTAACGCTTGAAAATCATGAGAAATTGGAAAGTGTGGTTAGTTGTTGTAACCTTGATGAGCATTACACCGGATTTAATGGCTCAGTGTGCCATGTGCCGGGGAACCGTTGAAAGTACCGTCAGCAATGGACGTAGTATAATAGCCTCTGACTTGAATATTGGTATTGTTTATCTATTAATGATTCCTTATCTCATTATAGCCTCAATCGCTTATCTGTGGTATCGAAATAGCAAACGTGAGTATGGAAGACGTCTCGAAATTGCAGGCCGCGTTAAAAGGGCTTTGTCCTAGGTGCCGACAGGGAAAAATCTTTAAAAAACCCTTCTATTCGCCCCGTGGGTTTGATGAAATGTACGAGCACTGTCCACACTGTGGATTGCGTTACGAAGTTGAGCCAGGATACTTTATTGGGGCCATGTATGTTAGCTACGCCATATCAGGCGGAGTTGCTTTGGTACTTGGGTTTTTAATCTTTTACCTGGGCAATGATCCTGATGGCTGGGTATACGCAGGTATTGTGGCGCCTGTTATGATTGTCATAGCACCCGTCAATTTTCGAATATCACGCGTCATATGGCTACATTATGTAGCCGGTATTAAGTATGTAGAAGGGCTGTAAGGCCCTTTTTTTTATGACCTTGATTGACGAAAAATAAGTGAAATTATTTTTCGTCAATGCAACCTGCACCGTATATAGTGCATCTGATAGACGAACCTAAACAAATATGCTCCGACTTATACCGTTTTTTACGACAGAGGCACAACTGATTGTTGCGCTGAAGCGGGGCGAAAGCCGCGCGCATAAGGTCGTTTATGAGCGGTTTGCGGGTAAAATGCTTGCAGTATGTACGCGTTATTGCGCCAATAAGGATGATGCCGAAGAGGTAATGCTCGATGGTTTCATGCGGGTATTTGAGAAGATTGAGCAGTTTCGGGAGGAAGGGAGTTTCGAGGGATGGATCAGACGTATTATGGTTACAGAATCGCTGATGTTTCTGCGGAAAGCAAAGCAGTGGCGTCAGGAAGTACCTATTGATGAAGTCACCGTTGAACCGGATTATGAGTGGGCCGATACCGCTGTGAATGAAAATGATTTAATGCGTTTAGTCAATCAATTGCCTGATGGCTATCGAACCGTATTTAACCTGTATGCGATTGAAGGCTATACGCATGCCGAAATAGCCGAAATGCTGGGCATATCGGAAGGTACGTCCAAATCGCAGTTGAGCCGGGCCCGAATGATGCTACAGGCAAATCTAAAAAAGATGGAACAGGATTTCAGGAACGTATCCTATGAAAAAACATACAGAAAAGCCGCCAATTGACGAGCTGTTTGCCCGGAAACTTGGCAATACCTCGTTGAGGCCTCGTTCAGATGGCTTCGCCAGACTGCAGGCCCGTATGGATCAGAGCAGACCAGAACCCCGAATGGTATTCTGGCGTAATCCAACTATGCAGCGGTATATGGCTGCTGCAGCCTGTCTGCTGCTGGTTTGCCTGTTCGGCTGGCTCTACTGGCCATCCACGGGAGCGATGGAACAGGGGCGGACTCAACTGGCAACGAATCAGGGAGTAGGGTCAAATGAGAAAAAGCCGGTTCAGAAAGAAATAGACCGGCAACGCAAAGACCAAATACCCGGTGTATCGAACGAGAAAGATGTAGCACCGGAATCTACCACCAACCAGGTGGCTATTATCGATCATACAGAAAAGAGTGACGATACAGATAACCCAAAAGAAAGCCGGACCTCTGTACGGCAAAATCCAGCTCGGTCGAGCCAGTCAGTACCCGTAGCACCTAGGCTGGCACAGGAAAAGCCAGTGGAGAATAAGCCGAAAGCCGAACCAGCTTCCCCAACGTATGTGGCGCCTATTACGCAGGTTCCAGCCGAACAGGTCGCCGACGCAAAACCGGTTATTAAACCCAGTCCGATAGCTGAACGGGTGTTAGTCGTCACGATTGCCGAACCGGAAGCTTTGGTGGCCGCTCGCCAGATAGCTAAAGCGTCGGTTGAGGAAAAGGCGGCTGCCGCGCAGGACGAAAAGCTTGCCAAAGAAACAAAAGCCGGTGGCCTGTGGCAGCAGGTAAAACGAATTAAGCAGGGAGAGGTGTTTGCTCGTCAGGACAACACAGGTAACGAAGAAAGTGGCTTGCTGGGCCGGGCATATAGTGGTTTGAAACACAGTTTAGAGAAAGATAAAACAACAAAACAATGAACCGACTGCTACGTGCCTTCGCTCTATTAACGGGTTTAATTATAGCTACGCAGGCTCAGGCCAAATCATTAAATCCAACCGATTCGTTGGTGATTCGATTTGCCAACCGCACACGCCTGGTCATTTATGCGCCCGATAAAGCAGGAATCCAGGCCCTATCGAACTACGATCTGAATAAGATTGTGCGGGAAATGGGCATGAAACTGGATTCGGTACCGGGTGGACAAACGGCTATCTCACAGGATGGCGGCCGTTTTTTGAAAGATACCGTATTGGTTATTACAAAGCAGAAGGATGGCATGACAATCGTTGTCAATGGTGACGACGATACAACAAAAACTTCATCGAAAAATAAAGACAATACCGACCGGGACTACGATCGGGCAAGACGGAGAAAGCGGAGTGATGGGAATAATTTCGATTATACCCTCAGTATTGGCCTGAATACACTGGTTCAGCAAAGTGCAAACCCGAACTATCCCGAAAGTGACTATGCGTTGAAGCCGTTAGGGTCGCGCTACTTCGCCTTATCGGCGGGCGCCATGCCAACGCTCATTCGGGGTAAATACGCATCCTTGAAGCTGTATTACGGCGTGGAAGTAGCCTGGAACAACTTTATGTTCGAGGGCAACAAAATTGCTGAGAAAGGAGCTGCTGGTGTTGCCTTCACCGATGCAGGCAGGGAATTACAAAAAAGTAAACTGACCGTTTGTACGCTGGGTATTCCGGTCGTGCCGCGAGTAACGTTCTACAATAGCGACGGTGAAAAAGTTTGCCACATTGGGTTTGGTGGCTACGTAAACTACCGACTCGATAGTTATCGGAAAATTAAAGAAGCAGACGGCAGCAAAGACCGACGGCACGATGACTATTACCTGAATAGCTTTCGATATGGCCTGGTCGCTCATCTGGGCGTTCGTAGTTTCGATTTTTTTGCCAAATATGATCTGAACCCATTATTTCAAACGGGTAAAGGGCCCGACGTCAGAACCCTTACTTTTGGTATTGGATTCTAAAGTATGACTCACAAGATCGTTTCTATTCTAGGCTGTGGCTGGTTGGGTTTACCTCTGGCCGAAAAACTCCTCGATATTGGGTATACCGTAAAGGGCAGCACCACATCGGCGGAGAAATTGCCCCTGTTGCATCATAAAGGCATCGATGCCTACCAACTGAGCTTGGCCCCTGAGCCAGTCGGCGATCTTTCTACTCTATTACAGGCAGATACACTTGTCATTGATATTCCTCCAAAAGCCGGAAAAATGGGTGATAACTTTCATCCGGAACAAATCAGACAGTTGGCGAATGCTCTACGTCAATCGTCAGTCGGGCATGTTATTTACGTAAGCTCGACATCGGTATATCCTGAACTGAGCCGGGTTATGGTGGAGGAAGATGTTAAAACGCCGAATGAATCGGCCGCGCCGGGTCTGGTGCAGGCCGAACAATACATTCAGGAACTTACACCCAATTGCCAGATAACACTGTTACGCTGCGGTGGTCTGATGGGATACGACCGTATTCCGGGAAAGTACGTAGCCGGCCGAACCGTTGATAGCGGGGCGGTACCCGTCAATTACCTCCATCAGGATGATGCGGTGGGACTATTGGCCGCTATAATTGGATTGAGTCTAACCGGTACGTACAACGCCGTTGCGCCAGAACATCCGACACGCGAAGCTATTTACCGCAAAAGTTGCGCTGATTTCGGGTTTCAACTGCCCAGCTTTATTGTGCCCGAAAAGCCGGTTTCCTATAAGACCATTTCGGTAGAAAAACTGATGCAGGCAACAAAATATCAATTTGTTTACCCCGATCCATTGCAGTTTTTATACCAGTTATAACCGGATCAGATGCCGAAGGCGTGTTGATAGAAAACCACCGGACGACGGTTTGCTGGTTGGCGTAACGGCCCGGTTCAGCGCTGCCAGAAACAAGAAATAGCCCTGTGCATGCCATGCCCGGAATCGTTCGCTTACCTGCGGGTCATACTGGGGAATATAGGCCAGCAGTTGATTCAGGTCAAACCGATCCGATGCGATGCCCACGCCCGCCCGTTGGCTGTCGATAGCGTTGCAGGATTGTTCGTAGTGATTTGGTTGAGGAATCATCAAGGCTGGTTTTCCCAGATACAGCGCTTCACAAACCGATTCGAATCCGGCTGTGGTCACAATTGCCTTGCAGCGGGCCATAAAGTCCAGAAACCGTTTTCCATCGATGGCATGGTAGGTCAGCGTATCGTCAATGACTTGATCGGGGCCGTTTGCATCCGAGTGAAACGCATCCATCCGAACGTCGGGCCGTTGCTGGTGTGCTTTCTCCAATTCGATTTTCAAGCCGGGCTGCGTAACATAGGCCAGTAGAAAATCACCGGCAGCGTTCGAATCAGCTGCTCTGGGTTTTAGCTTCGTTACTTCCTGACGCAATAGAGGAGGCACAACACGAAGGCGTTTGCAAGGTTCATTGGCCTGTTTATCGAACGATAGGGCAAGTAATTCCTGGGCGCCGAAACACGTAAGCTGCGTATTGAATTTGAAGGCCTGCCGATAAAGCCATTGTCCCTTAGGGCGCTGGAAATCTGAATGGAAAGCCATGTATTGATGGGCAATGCAAATCATTGGGGCCGACGGCCGCATAAGGGCATATGTCATACCACCCAGCATCTCATAGAAATTAACGACTACGTCGGGCCGCTGGGCATCTATGTGGTCACGTACCCGCTTTAAACTACGCCAGAAGGGACGCATACTTCGAATAGCCTGTACGGTCGTCCTGAACGGTTCCAGCGCGTTAGTGCCCGCATTGTACACCAGACCCGGACTAAAGACAGGTATAATTGGTGCACTGAATTGCTCACTGAAAAAGGTTGGAACGGTTCGCTCAGCCGTTACACCAACAAGGGCTCCAACCACTTCGTGGCCCGCCATGCGTAAAATTTGTGCCAGCGACAACGCTTGTGTTAAATGACCTCGGCCTTCTCCCTGTACTAAGAATAAAACACGCATGATAAGAAGAATTAGATTGTCTGAATCGGTAGGCCAGCGCTAACGGCTTGGGCAGCTGGGGTTTTTATGGCCTCTTTTTCTTCTTGTTCGTCGGCGTCAGCCGTGTAGTAGAGCAGACTCCAATCGCCGTCATGATCCTCGACCAGCGCACTGAGAGATTCAACCCAGTCGCCAGAATTCATATAGATTATGCCTTCATATTCGTGGATGGCAGCCTGGTGAATATGGCCACATATGACGCCATCGCAGTTCCGGGCACGGGCCAGCTCGGTTAATTTTTGCTCGTAATCGGAAATGTAACTGACAGCCTGCTTGATGCGGGACTTCACCAGTTGGGAGAGCGAGTAATAAGGCAATCCACGCCAGGTGCGATACTGGTTATAAAACTTATTGACCCACAGTAGAAAGGTATACCCTATATCGCCTAGATAGGCAAGCCACTTCATGTGCGAAGTAATGGAATCGAACACATCGCCATGAGTAACGTAAAATTTCTTCGTCCCCGAAGTCAGAACATAGTCTTTCTGTATCGAGAAATTTTTGCCCACTTTGAGCGGCATGATCTGATCCAGAAAATCGTCGTGATTACCCCGCAGATAGATAACTTTGGTATCGTAATGAACGATTTGCTTTAAAACCGTCTTAAAAAAAGCGGTGTGTTTCTTTTTCCAAGTTCCATACTGCTTCAACTGCCACCCGTCAATGATGTCGCCGTTGAGGATAAGTTTCTGACACGAATAATTTCTTAGAAACTCAGTAGCTTCTTTGGCCTTCGACCCGGTTGTGCCCAGATGAATATCTGACAAAACAATCGTGCGAAACTGGGTACTTAATTTCATGAACGAAACTAAACGCCAGACGTTAAATAGGATTTATCGCATTGTTACCAAATTGCCAAGATTAATAGGTTATAAGACAAGTAATTAACATTGACTTAACAAATTCGAGATAGATGGAGAATCCGGTGCTTATTATAGGAGCAGGTAGCCTTGGGCTAACAGCTTTGGACCTGTTTCAACGGAATAATGTTGTTGTGTATGGCCTGCTGGATGATAACAAAGACCTGCATGGGAAGGAGTTCAGCGATGTATCGGTGCTGGGAGAAACAGACGATGATGGTTATCTGAAACTCATTGGGCAGAAGTGCGAGGCTTTCGTCGCCATCGCCGACGGCCGCGTCCGCAAACGGCTCGTTAAAATGCTGAACGAACGGCGTAAGGTTCAGCCTGTCAATGCGATTCACGATACCGCAACGGTATCAACGCTGGCCGTCATCGGCCATGGTAACCTGATTGCAGCCCGCGTCGTGGTAAACCCATTTGCCGAGTTGGGGCAGCATTGCATTGTTCAGGCGGGAGCAATTATTGAGGCCAAAGCCAAAGTCGGAGATTTTGTCCACATTGGCACGGGCTGCATCATCAACAGTGGTGTAAGTATCGAAGAAGGAGCCTTTATCGGAACCGGCGCAACGATTGTAGCGGGAATCACCATTGGGAAAAACGCCCGCATCGGAGCCGGCTCGGTCGTAGTCGAGAATGTAGAGGCTGGTACGACCGTATTCGGTAACCCTGCAAAAAAACTGTAGAGACGCGTACTCGCGTCTCCTGTGCGTCAGCAATTAGTAGAATCTGTACTACACGTTCAGATATAAAATGCAAAAAGATTGCTGACGCACAGGAGACGCGAGTACGCGTCTCTACATTATTCAATATACACTACTTCGTTCGCCAGGAAATCCTGATACGTACGTTGGAGGCCATCTTTCAGTTCGGTGGTGTGTTTCCAGCCCATATTGTGCAGTCTTGACACATCCATCAATTTGCGGGGGGTACCATCTGGCTTATCGGTATTCCAGCGGAGTTCGCCCGTAAAGCCAACGGTCTCCTTGATCAACTCGGCTACTTCACGAATTGTAACGTCTTCGCCCGTACCAATGTTGACAAACAGGGCATCGTCATAATTTTCCATCAGGAAGAAACAGGCTGCCGCCAGATCGTCGGCATGAAGAAATTCGCGCTTGGGTGATCCCGTTCCCCAGACTTCGACCGTGGGCTGGCCGTTAATTTTAGCCTCGTGAAACTTACGGATCAGAGCCGGAAGTACATGCGAGCCCTGAAGGTCATAGTTATCATTGGGTCCATACAGATTCGTCGGCATGGCCGAAATGAAGTTACACCCGTACTGACTCCGGTATGCTTCACAGAGTTTGATTCCTGTGATCTTGGCAATCGCGTAGGGTTCGTTCGTTTCTTCCAGAAAACCACTCAGCAAATACTCTTCTTTGAGTGGCTGAGGAGCTAATTTCGGATAGATGCAAGACGACCCCAGAAACAATAATTTTTTTACGGCCGTCTGATAAGCACTGTGAATAATATTTGCCTCAATGAGCAGGTTATCGTACAGAAATTCGGCACGATAGATGTTGTTTGCTAGAATACCACCAACTTTGGCGGCAGCCAGAAATACGTAGTCGGGGCGTTCCTGCTCAAAAAAATCAGCAACAGCAGCCTGATTGCGTAAATCAAGTTCCGACGAGGTGCGGGTAATAATATTAGAAAAGCCTTCGGCCTGGAGTTTACGGACGAGAGCTGAGCCAACCATACCCCGATGTCCGGCAACGTAAATGCGAGCGTGTTTTTCCACAAGTTTAGTGTATTAAATTGACTGTCTGGAAGGTAGTCTGTACAGTGGATAAAATAATAAAGCTTTTTACAGCGTTGCAAAACTAACAAACTTAAGGCACCAATCGTTTGTCTACGCCATGTTTGCACCGAACTTGAAACGACTGATTCCAATCTTATTATCGTGTGGTCTTCTGACGCTTACTGCTCAGGCACAAACGGCCCCGGCTTCGCTCACAACGGCGTCGAAGCCGGTGATCGCTCCGTCGGGGGCGGCTCCGTCGCCTTTAGCGGGCTTCTCTTCGGTGCCGTCGTCGCTCACCACCCTGGGTTTGCCCACGATGTCGTCCCTGAAAGACCAGAAAGATGCTTACTTAGCCGGGGTTATGCCAGACCTGGGTTTGAAAGTAAAACAGCTTAAAAAGCTGAAAGCCGACCGGAAAAGTAAAAGCAAATTATCTAAAACGGAATATGAAGGGCTGTCGATGATCAAAGCCTACACCAAGTTTGGCAGTGGCGACCGAACCGTTGTGGAGGAGTTTTATGTACTGCGTGACAATGATGCCGCAAAGCCACACAACTATATTCGGGACATTTACCGCTATTATCAAAAATCAGCGCGCGTGACCAGTTCCATTGTACGCGATGAAGGGGCGGGCTTATTGCTGCATGGCCCTTACAAGCGCTACCAGAACGGCGATCTTGTTGAAGAAGGCTATTATTATGCGGGTATGAAAGATGGTCGCTGGGAAAAATATGACAGCAAGTTTATGCTTACCGACAAGGTTCGCTGGCATCGGGGCGTACCTGCTGAGTCGCGCCTGGTATTTTACGACTCGACGCATCACAAGATCAAAGAAATTATTCCGATGGAATACGGAAAAGTGAAAGGCACTTATATGGCCTTTTACGAGAATGGGTTACTGTCTGAAGAAGGAAAATATGATAACGGCGTAAAAGTGGGCCGATGGACCGAATACTATCCTGTCAATCCAAATGGTCGGCGTATGCGACGCAAACTAACCCAATATGCCAGCAGCCAGTGGGACACCGAGTTTGAGCCTTACATTATCAGTGAATGGGACGAAAAAGGTAAACTGACCTTTGAACGAGCCAAAGAAAAAGTCGTTCAGGACGAAGAAACGGAGAATTGAGCAGGGTATATTTTCTGGCATTTTTGTCCTTCCGACCAGTCTGCCAGACAAAAACTTACAAAGTAAAGAATGGAATGTGCTGCCGTCGCAAGTGTTTTGCGACGGCTTTTTTATTTAAACACCTTTTTAGGATCAGGCTGTTTGGCCAGTAACTCGTTCAGATAACCCAGATCGAGAACAGACATATCCAGATTATGGGTCTGGTGGAAATAATCCCAGGCCTTCATATAATCAGCCTTCAGGTAATACACGATGGATAGCTTCTGGTACGATGAAGCGTTGTTTGGGCTAATCATGACCGCCCGCTGGAGATAGTTTTCGGCTTCGGTAAGCAGATCAGGCTCGGGCTTGATCTGATACTGTTTTATTTCTACAGTGGCCAGATCGGTTATCAATGCCACATTGCTATCCGCCATGGCTATGCCTTTCTTCAGCATTCGGATAGCTGTTGGTAACTGGTTTTTCTGGTAATAGACGACGCCAAGTCCCCAGTAAGCATCCGCATTTCGGTTATTGAGCAACCAGGATAAATTGAATCGATAGGCCGCCGTATCCAATTGCCCATCAGCAACATAATCCCAGCCACGAGCCGCGAAAAAATCACTGGCTTCAGAGCGGGTGGCAAAATTGCGATCGCAGTCGTTAAGAAAATGGATTTCGGCATCAATCTGATTCGCTGTTTTTGGCTGTTCACCAAAAAGAGGCAGCGTGTTGAAGGATCCACTGGCCAATTCGGCAGCATTCGTAGACGTAGATTCGGCGGGCCGTTGCGTCGTCGGTTCAATGGGGCGCTGAGTGGCCTGGGTTTGTCGAACCGAATCGCCCGAACGTGCCGATATGACAAGTTGCTTTGGCTGAGCTTCCGTCAAAAACGGTAGCGCAACTAAAGCCCACTGTATCAGATTCATCCGAACGTTCATAGAAAATACTATACCAGGGAGTTTTGTCTCGATAAGAACGAAATGGGAATCCAAGTTAGTACATTTCCAATCGATTACCGGCGTCCCCCGCGCGGTCCCGATTTCTTCGCACCACCTGACCTATTACTACCTACCTTTCCACCAGATTTGCCCTTAAACCCACCCGAACGGGCACCTGTACCCGGCGATGAGGTTTTTTGGGTACCCATCAGTTTGGCCTTCGCTTTCAGGCGAGCTTTATCAGCGGGAGTAGGCGTCGTTTTTTTATCGTGAAAAGCACCTAAAAAAGTCGGATCTTCTTTCCGACGTTGTTCGTCAATCTCGCGAAGCATTGCCTGCTCTTCGTCAAAAGGAGTTTCCGTTACCTCCACTTCCGGTGGCAGCGGTTGGCGGGGAATCGTCATGCGAATGATTCGCTCAATCTTTTGGACGTGATAATCCTCGGCTTTGGTCAAAAACGTGATGGCTTCGCCTGAGCGGTTGGCGCGGCCTGTTCGACCAATTCGGTGAACATAGTCTTCGTAAATTAAGGGCAGGTCGAAGTTGATCACATGGCTTACTTCAGCTACGTCAATGCCGCGGGCCGCCACATCCGTCGCTACCAGCACCTGAATATTCCCTTCTTTGAAGGCCTCCATGGCATTGATACGCGTATTTTGCCCTTTGTTCGCGTGAATTACCCGGACTTTGTCAGGATCTAACACTTTGCGTGCCAGGAATTTATAAATATTTTCGGCAGTGCCTTTTGTGCGGGCAAAGATGATCACGCGTTGAAATGCTTCCTTCGTGATCAGGTAATCCAGCATGTTGATTTTGGTGCGAAAGTTGGGTGCTTCGTAAATCACCTGATTCACCATGTCGGCAGTCGATGCCTGTGGTGAAACCTCGATTTTGATGGGCGCTTCCAGAAATTCGGCCGATAATCGCTCGACTCGCCCACCAAACGTAGCCGAGAACAGCAGGTTCTGTCGTTTCCTCGGGATGATTTCCAGAATTGACCGAATCTGGGGCATAAAGCCCATATCCATCATTTTATCAGCTTCGTCGAGAACCATCGTGCGAATCTCTTTCGTCACAATTTCGCCGGTGCGGTACAAATCCATGAACCGGCCGGGGGTAGCCACAATTATATCGATCCCGTTGCGAAGCGCTTCAATCTGGGTTTTTGGTCCGAGCCCGCCATATAGAGCCACATGGCGCAGGTCGGTGAATTTGCCTAGTTCGCTCACCGCCTGATTGATCTGCATAACTAACTCGCGGGTAGGCGCCAGGATCAACGCACGCGGGTTCTGGCCCTGTGCGTATTTGACTTTCATCAGAATCGGAAGCAGGTAAGCCGCTGTTTTGCCCGTTCCGGTTTGTGCAATGCCCAGCACGTCGTGGTTTCCCAGGCTCAGTGGAATCGTTTGCTGTTGAATAGGGGTCGGTTCTGAATAACCAAGTTCAGCGACGGCGTTTAGCAACTGCCGATTCAGCTCGAACTGTTCGAACGAAGTAATTTCCATAAATGTCTGGCCTAATTTCCTGAGTAGACCGTTTGAATAATGCGTGGTTAATCTCCCGATTAGCCTGAATACTAGAACTGTTTTAGTACCCGTTCTACGCTACTAACGTAGCCCGAGCCAAACAGATTCACGTGAACCAGCAGTGGATACAAGTTATAGATGGCTATGCGCTCGCTGAAACCATCCTGAAGGGGAAACGTTTCGTGGTAAGCGTCGTAAAAACGGTCGTCGAAACCGGCGAATAATTTGGTGAAGGCCAGTTCCGATTCGCGGAAGCCATAATAAACCGCCGGGTCGATGAGCGCCGGTTGCCCGTCCTCATTAACCAACACATTGCCCGACCATAAGTCGCCGTGGAGCAGCGCAGGCCGCTCATTGGGCAGCAAGTCCGGCAAGCGTTCACGAAGCCGGAACAGAGCGTCGTAGGTCGGTTTAGTCAGCAGCCCTTTATACAACGCTAAACCAGCCTGCGGGAGCAGCCGGTGTTCAAAGAAGAAATCGTATCCGTTGGCGGTCAGCGTATTGGTTTGTGGCAGCGTGCCAATGTAATTAGCAAAATTTAACCCAAAAGCTGGCTGTGTGTGCGAATGCAAGACGGCCAGTGAATGCCCCAGGGTTTCCCAGTAAGCTTTATCGGGTGTTCCAGGATCGACGTAGTCAAGAATGAGGTAAGACTTTTCCTGATGCCGACCATAGCCAATTACGTTCGGTATGTGCAGCGTGTCGGTTTGCCGAAGCAGATCTAAGCCACGGGCTTCGGCCGCAAACAAATCGGGTTGTCCATCGGTAGCCGGTTCCAATTGATTCCATTTGACGAAAAAGACACCTTCCGACGAAAATACCTGAGCCGATGTGTTAATGTTACCACCGGAGATGAACTGCATTTCAATCACCTCGACCGATTGGCCAAGGGCTGAAAACAGAATGCTTTCGAAAAAAGAAAATTGCTCGTCGCCCCAAAAATCCATGCGTTATTTGCGTGTCGGCTGTTCTGTTTTAAAAGCTACTGGTCAAATGGCCGTTTTTAACAGCCTCGTTCTATTTACCTGATTGATTGTCTATGAATTCACAAATTCAGCATCTTTATGACATAGCCCGGAAACCGGACCGCCGAATCATTGGCCTCATGTCGGGCACCTCGCTCGATGGTCTTGACGTAGCCTTATGTCGTATTTCGGGCAGTGGGCCAGCGACATCGGTTACGCTCGAACGGTTTGCAACGGTTCCCTTCGATGAGGAGTTCAAAGCCGAAATTCGCACCATTTTTGCTAGGCAGACCATCCACTTCGAACAGCTTTGTTTGTTGAATCCATACATTGGACGGCTTCATGGTCAGCTTATTCTCGACTGCCTGCACAACTGGGGAATAGACCCCGCTGAAGTGGACATCGTGGCGAGTCACGGGCAAACCGTATATCACGCCCCCAAAAGCCAGCACCGGCGCGATAAGTTCCCGAATGCCACACTCCAGATTGGTGATGGTGATCACGTTGCCGCTGTGACGGGTATTCTGACAGTTAGCGATTTTCGGCAAAAGCACGTTGCTCACGGGGGAGAGGGCGCTCCGCTGGCGGTATATGGCGATTATTTTATGTTTTCTCAAGCGGGCAAAAATCGGATTTTGCTCAATATGGGTGGCATCGCCAATTTCACCTATCTGCCCGCCGACGAGGATGCCAGCCATGTCTTTACCACCGACACAGGTCCGGGAAACACGCTCCTGGATGCTTACGCCCGGAAGTTTCTGAACAAGCCATATGATGAAAATGGTCAGTTAGCAGCTCAGGGGCTGGTCGATGCTGATTTGTTGAGAGCCTTGAAAAAAAATCCGTTTTTCGACGCTCCATTTCCAAAAACTACCGGTCCCGAAGTTTTCAACGTATCGTATGTGGAGCAAGCACAGGAACGTAGTCTGACGCTTGATTTATCCCCCGCCGATCTGATGGCCACGCTCGTGCAGTTCAGCGCCGATACCATCACTAGTGCCATAAGGCGCGTTTTACCCGATTCCCCTAAAAAAAGTGGAGTAGTATTTCGAATTTACATGAGTGGGGGCGGAGCGCACAACCCGCAATTAACCCGACGACTTCATGAGGCACTTCCTGATTGCCAGTTCGATAGCACAGACAGCCTGGGCATCAATGGCGATGCGAAAGAAGCGGTCTTGTTTGCGGTTCTGGCCAACGAAAGTCTGGCTGGTGGAAGCACCTCTTTTGGGGATAGACAGGGCGTTCCTACGGTTTCAATGGGAAAAGTTAGCTTCCCGAAGTGAAGTCTTGATTGGAGTTATTGTGTACTCACGGGCTTCAGCCCGTGTATAAGTTGGAAGGAATACAGGCTGAAGTCCGTGGGTACACCCAGGCAAAGCTGGGGAATCTAGCTTTTGGGTCTGAAAACAGGCATTTTATCGTCGTGTGTGGTCAGGAATGGCCCACCGATCAGATCAATACAATAGGGAATAGCCGGGAAAACGACCGACAAGCATTGACCAATGGCTTTCGGCTTACCCGGCAAATTAAGAATGAGCGTCTGATTACGGATGCCCGCCGTCTGGCGCGATAAGATAGCCGTCGGTACATATTTGAGGCTTTCCTGTCGCATCAACTCGCCAAAGCCGGGCATCATCTTCTGGCAAACGGCTTCCGTTGCTTCGGGGGTGACGTCGCGAAGGGCGGGGCCGGTGCCGCCCGTTGTGACGACCAGGCAGCAGCCTTCCGTGTCGGCCAGTTCAATCATCGTGGCTTCCAGTTGATCCTGTTCATCAGGGATGATGCGGTACACGGGTTGCCATTCGCAACTGAGCCATTCCGTCAGAAAGCCAACAACGGCTTTTCCCGGAATGTCTTCATATATGCCTGCGCTGGCCCTGTCCGAAACGTTAATAATGCCAATTTTTATCATAAAAAAGCGTAAGCGATCAAGCCTAACTCAACCGAACGTTTAAACGCAAAATAGTAAAGGTTACTTTACGGTTTCCGCCGTTTCAGCGCTAAATCATGCGCCGTGTCGTAGTAGGAACGGAGGCTGCTCCAGTCGAAGACATCGGCAATGCTCTCGACGCGGTTGCGTTGCTGAATCCGGTCACGCTGGGCCATGCGCACAAAGCGATAAAGCACATCGGCTAGTTGATCTGCCGCTTCTTCAAACGACTGCGTCCGGCGGTTGATTACGTAAATGCCTCGATTCTCGTAATCACGCATGATCTGCATGATAAAGTCACCAAAGCCCGACTGATCGCTGGTAACCGTTGGAATTCCCCGGACTACGCACTCCAGAGGTGTATATCCCCAAGGCTCGTAGTAGCTTGGAAATACGCCCAGGTGGCACCCGCGCACAAATTGACTGTAATCTAATCCAAAGAGTGGATTCGTCGAGGCAATAAAATCGGGGTGATAGACGATTTTTACGCGGTCGAATTCATTGTTGACCAGATTCGCTTTTTGAATAAACCGCGTCATATCATCCTCCTGCACCAGATTGTGCGTTACGAAGGGTGGTAGATGCTTGGTTTTCCAGCTTTGTACCGTGCGCCGGAGCCGGAGCCGCCAGTACTCATCAACGAAGTTATTCAGATCGGGCAGTGTCGTACCCTGTGGATCGGAAGCGGCTGCCTGAAATAAACGCTCTCCCACCTGTTTCTCAATGCTTTCGCAGGTTTCCTGAATTTCATCGAGCAGGGCTCGTGAGTGAAGCACATCGGGATTGATGGAGGTATAGGGCTGTTTGGTGACCATAAACATCACCACGGTCATGTCCATACCAGCTTCCCGCATCCGATAGTTCAGGCGTGCCAGTGCCTCGAGCGTGAGGTCATAGCCCTTATTCGTAAATTCGAAACGACCGGAGGTAAAGAAGTAGAGCGTTTTTTCCAGGTCGAATGAATAACTCTGGAAGAAGTGGCCCATCACAAATTCATGAATTTTCTGCTTGTAGCGAACGTGCAGGTTCTGAAACTCATGGACAGCCGCAAAGCGTGTTACGTTGAGGCCGTTGGGCAAAACAAGATCAGGATTTCGTCCCAGAAAAACCTCACATTCACGAGCCGTAACATCACTCACCGTTGTAAAAACGTGCGCTTGTAAAGCGGATAACCGCTCGATAGTGGCCTGGCAATCGATGCCGTAATGCTGCGCTTCCCGTTTCCAGTCAAAAAATGGCAATTTGCCATAAAAACCGGGTTCGTTCTGGGCCAGATAACGCCCAAGCATAGTCGCGTGGGTAGTGAAAACGGTGGCCACTTTCACATTGTCACGACGCAGGTCGGGCAGCCCAGTGCTGGCCATCCATTCGTGGAAATGCGCCACGAAATCGACGCGCCGGGCGTGGTCCTCGGCCAGTAGGGTAATAAACAGGCGCACCATTTCGCCGAAGGCAATCGTCTGGTTAACGAGGTCTTCAACATTCAGGGTAGAGAGTTGATAATTGAGCCAGAGGTCGGTTTTTATCTTGTTGAGCTGCTCGGGCGTAATGCTGCTAATGTCGAACAAGACAACCCGTGGGCGACCGGTAACGAGCCAGTATCCATACTCGACGCGGTAGCCCAACTGCCGCATCTTGCGAACTGTCTGGCCGATTTCAGTTTCGTCGGAATCCGTGATGGGTTCAAATTCAGCGGCTGCCCGCTGTGGAAAATAAGGGCCTAAAGCGACATAATTATCATCCCACTTTTCAACCATTGCCGGCACTTTCGACCGGATAACCGTATAAATCCCGCCTACCTGATTACACACCTCCCAGGCGATTTCGAGTAGTAACTTACGCTTCGATGTTGAGAATACCGCTTCCAAATTAGTTAGTTGTTTTGGCGCAATGGTTAATTACGACGACTTCCTGGCTGTTTTCCGTGCAAGTAAACGATATAAACAATGCGAGATAAATTTGTTTATTTTAAATATGACTTGGCGTTGGTCACCTGCGTCTGTTTGTCTTGCGATAAGGTGAAGTTAAATCCTGGCTGAATACTGAAGGCCCCGTGCTCGCCTTTCTTGTTAACGGCCAGGAAACCAACCTGTATATCTTTGAATTCCTGTCTATTAACAATGCGCAAGGCTGCTTCTTCACAAGCCTGTTGTGGCGTGCGCCCCTGCCGCATTAATTCGACAACTAAAAATGAGCCGCAGGTACGCATCACCAGTTCACCAAGTCCGGTGGCGCAGGCTCCCCCAATTTCATTATCAACGAACAAGCCTGCCCCAATAATAGGCGAATCGCCAACGCGGCCGCGCATTTTATACGCTAGCCCGCTGGTGGTACAGGCTCCCGAAATATCGCCTTTGCTATCAATGGCCAGCATACCGATGGTATCGTGCCGCTCAATGTTGGCAATGGGTTTATACTTGGCTGTTTTAAGCCATTCACGCCATTCTTTTTCGGCTTTTTTAGTGAGCAGATTCTCTTTCTTAAACCCCTGGGAAAGGGCAAAGTTGAGGGCTCCTTCACCGGTAAGCATCACGTGGGGCGTCTTCTCCATAACGGCCCGTGCCACAGAAATAGGGTGCATGATATGCTCCAGAAACGTAACAGCGCCTGCATTGCCTTTTTCGTCCATAATGCAGGCATCAAGAGTCACATGACCATCGCGGTCGGGGCGGCCTCCATAGCCAACGCTCATATCTTCAGGGTCGGCTTCGGGCACCCGAACCCCAGCTTCTACGGCCTCCAGGGCCCGCCCGCCCCGATCAAGCACCGCCTGAGCTGCTGCGTTGGCCTTGGGTTGTTTCCAGGTTGAAATAACCAGCGGGGATGGCCCGGCTGTAGGTATGTCAGAATCAGGCGAATCAAGAGCCTGAAGCTTCTTTGATGAACCTGAGTGCATTAATTTTGAGTGGCTGAATGACAGCGAAGGAACAAGTCCGGCTAGTGA
This sequence comes from Spirosoma horti, assembly GCF_054776595.1. NCBI lineage: Bacteria > Pseudomonadati > Bacteroidota > Cytophagia > Cytophagales > Cytophagaceae > Spirosoma > Spirosoma horti. The sequence goes on along the minus strand of NZ_BAAHBQ010000004.1, from coordinate 527,021 downwards.
ACTAAGAGTTAGAAAACGGCGTCGATTTACCATTGATATAGGGCTTACGGCTCAAATTAAAGGAATAAACGGCAGGCATTTACTACTTTTAAACGATTTATTCAAAACGAAGTATGACGCTTTCCGATAAACACATATTGCTCATGGATGGCCCGGATAGTAAGGGCCTGATTTATCACGTGACGGGCGTATTGTTCCGGCACGGTCTAAACATCATTCACAATGATGAATATGTGAGCCCGTCAGGAAGGTTTTTTATGCGGACGGAATTTGAGTCTAGTTCACGTCAGGCAGAAGGGGCTACTGATGTGTTCGACAGTGCCGCGTTGCTCAATGAGCTACAAACCACAGTGCCTGGGTATGGTAATCAAGTGGAAGGCGCTGCCCAGCAGTCGGGGATTACGTTTCGCCTGAATCCCAAGCGGAAAAAGAACATTGTCGTGATGGTGACGAAGGAGCACCACTGCCTGGGGGAATTACTGATTCGCTACGCGTTCGATGAACTGGATGCCAACATTCTGGCCGTTGTGAGCAACTACAATAGTCTGCAGCCATTGGTTAGTAAGTTCGGAATTCCCTTCCATTACATCTCACACGAAGATAGAACCCGGGAAGAACACGAGGAGGCAATTTTGCGGACGATGGCTATTTATGAACCCGAGTACGTAGTGCTGGCAAAGTACATGCGTGTGCTCACCGCCGGGTTTGTCAACCGTTTCCCAAACCGGATCATTAACATCCATCACTCATTTTTACCGGCTTTCGTGGGCGCCAATCCCTACCGGCAAGCCTATGAACGGGGTGTTAAAATCATTGGTGCAACGGCTCACTTTGTCAATAATGATCTGGATGAAGGCCCAATCATTGCTCAGAATGTAAAAGAAGTGGACCACCGTCACACCGCGGCCGATATGGCGACGGAAGGAAAAGACGTAGAAAAAATCGTGTTGTCGCAGGCGCTGAAATTAGTGTTCAATGACCGCGTATTTATATCGGGCAATCGGGCCATTGTTTTGTAACGCGGAACGCACGGGCACCCCCGATCCTGTTCGCGTTACGGGGCAAGCCGAACGACAGCCCGGATTTTATCTTCATTGGCTTCAATGTTTTCATACTCGCCAGGCAACGATGACGCCATGGACACCGACGGTTGCCGAAAAACCATGCCGCTGTCTTCTTTCTGGCCGCCACTTAAATGCAGGGCGTCGACACCGGCATCAATGAATAACTGGGCATTTTGAGCATTCACGCCCGCACCCGCCATAATTTCGATTCGTCCGGCGGCTGCCTGGCTGAGTTGGCGGAGAACAGGTAAACCACGCTCGGCTGTTTGCTGCTGACCAGACGTAAGAATCCGGACGGCCCCCGTTCGAATAACGGCTTCGAGGGCTTCGAGTGGGTTGCGGGTCATGTCGAACGCCCGGTGAAATGTAACAGGAAGCGGATTGGCCAGATCGACAAGCTGGCGGGTTCTTTCTTCATCAACCGATCCGTCGGGTTGCAAAAGACCAAATACCAGCCCGTCGGCCCCTAGTGCTTTTGCCAATTGGATATCCGCTTTCATGACGGCTAGTTCGGTTTCCGAATAGAAAAAATCTCCTCCTCGTGGTCGAATCATCACATACAACGGAATTGTTACCTGTTGGCGGACTAATTGAATAAGGCCTGCGCTGGGTGTTGTGCCCCCTTCGGCTAGGCCACCGCACAGTTCGATCCGACTAGCCCCGGCTCGTTGAGCAGTAAGGCATGAATTAAGCGAATAGGCACATACTTCTATCAGCATGAAACAACGTGAGCTAGAGATGAGAAAGAAATTTGGGAAATAGCCTCGTAGTGACTATATTAGAACTTATTGACAGATAGGTAACGAAACCGAAGTAACTAAAATAGGGGCTTCTATCTGCTTTTCATCTGTATTCGAAACCCTAATTGACGCCTTTCTTTTACGGAAGAAAAACAATCATCTATTTTTCACGTTAATGGCCTAAATCCATTCAGAAGACCAAGCGCGAACATTTTTGCTAAAAAGAGCTTGGATATTAACGGTTTTTTTACTTTTGCACCCATTGAAAAAATAGTCATTCAAATATCGGACATACTATGTACTGGACACTCGAACTGGCATCCTATCTGGAAGATGCCCCCTGGCCTGCCACTAAAGACGAACTAATTGATTACTCGATTCGCTCTGGAGCTCCACTCGAAGTCGTTGAGAACCTTCAGGAACTCGAAGACGATGGGCAGCCCTACGAGAGCATTGAAGAGATCTGGCCGGATTATCCAACCAAAGATGACTTCTTTTTCAACGAAGACGAGTATTAGCCGTTCGGGCATCATTATAAAAAAGGCGTATCCCTTACCTGGAGTACGCCTTTTTTATGTGTTTGCTGGTTATGAATAGCCAACCAATCACACATTAAGCCGGGGTCGATTTAGAGTTGGTTTTCCGCTTTGACGGTTTTTACGGGGCGGTCGTATTTTTTGGGCGCGTAGAGAAACCCAAAGGCTTCTGCACCTTCCCGCGTATGCACTTTATGGTGAATGTAATGCGCCCGCATAATGCGTTGCATATATCGGCCGCTGGTATCAAGTTTCACCTTCACGCGCCGGTGAACAATGACATCGTGGAAAATAAAATAGAACAGCCCGTATAGAGTCACACCAGCGCCAATCCAGGTCAGGAAGCCTAATTCCGGGTCGATAACACCCGCGAGAAACATACCGATGGCGGTCAGGCTAAAGACGACGGCGAACAAATCGTTTATCTCGAAAAAACCGTTATGGTGATTGTGGTGGTCGCGGTGCCAGCTCCATAAAAAACCGTGCATAATGTACTTGTGCGTAAACCAAGCCACGCCTTCCATAAACAGGAAAGTCCCAATAACCAAAGCAACATTTACCAGCATTTTTGTGTTTCTTTAGTAGTACAGATAAGAAAATAACAGACGTGTCAGCGTTTCGCCGGTTCTGTCTTATTTGTCAGATTATCTACTTCGCTAACGGTTTGTGGCATCAAAAAGTTGACACTATTAAATCCGGATTTTATGGCAAAGTAGAGATACGAGCCAAATAATTGCAAGTTTGTGGAAAAGCCGTATCTTTATAGGGAGTCAGTTGTCAACCAGATGAACCCATCGGTTATGGACTATCAAGCACTCAAGAACCTGGTCAAACGGGGAGAGGGTAGCAATCTAGAGTTCAAGCTGAAAACAAATCATCCCGAAAAAATTATTCGGGGCGTGGTCGCCTTCGCCAATACAAACGGAGGTATCATGCTCATCGGCGTCGGAGACGACAAGAAAATTCCGGGATTGAAATACGCCGATGAGGACGAATACCTGCTCGTCCGGGCCATTAACAAATTCTGTTTTCCGCGCATTTCCTACACCATCGAACGGGTGCAGCTTTACGACGAGCGCGAAGTGCTGGTCATTCGCGTGCCACGCAGCCCGACTCGCCCGCACTACATTATTCCCGATCCGGCCGAACCCGACAATAAGAAAGTCTACGTGCGTGTGGGCGACAAGTCTGTGCAGGCCAGCCGCGAAGTGCGTGAGATTCTAAAGGGCGAACAGGCGGAGCGTGACATCCGCTTTCATTACGGCGAGAAAGAGCGCAAACTGATGCAACACCTCGGCGAACACAACAGCATAACGGTTGATCTGTTTGCGTCTATTGCGGGTATTTCCCGTCGAATCGCATCGCGAACGCTGGTCTTGCTGGTGCTGGCGCACGTACTTGACATTCATCCCAGCGACGTAATGGATAAATACACGACACGGGTGCTTCAATAAAGTTAACGGGTATCGTTCGGTATGTTAGGAGAATGTCTTACTTTGTTGGGTTCAGGAATGAAGCCCAATAAACCCTACGATAATGTCCTTACCCACGCCTGCCCACAAACCGTTTGTCCCCGCAACGGAATCGCCCGCCGAGTTTACCCTTAAAGCGATTATAACCGGCTCGGTGTTTGGCGTTTTATTCGGGGCCGCTACCGTCTACCTTTCTTTAAAAGCGGGCCTTTCCGTATCGGCCTCCATTCCCATTGCCGTATTGGCTATCTCGCTGGGGCGCCGGTTCCTTAACACCACTATTCTCGAAAATAACATCATTCAAACCACCGGGTCGGCGGGGGAGAGCATTGCCTCAGGCGTTGTCTTTACCATGCCGGGTTTCCTGTTCCTGACCAACGGAACCGGTGCCGACTTTTTTAACTACTGGACAATTCTTACGTTAGCCATTTTGGGCGGGCTGATCGGCACCCTAATGATGATCCCGCTTCGGCGGTCGCTGATTGTGCAGGAACACGGCACACTTCCCTACCCCGAAGGAACGGCCTGTGCGTCGGTCTTGATTGCGGGTGAGAAAGGGGGCGACTTTGCCAAAACAGCTTATCTAGGTTTAGGAGTGGCATTGCTCTATGCTTTTCTGCAAAAAGTACTACACGTCATTGCGGAGGTGCCGGTTTGGGCAACGAAACAAGCCAATCGCTATTTTCCATCAGCGCAGGTATCGGGGGAGATAACGCCCGAGTACCTGGGTGTAGGCTACATCATTGGTTTTCGTATATCGGCAGTGTTGGTTGGTGGCGGTATTCTGGCGTGGCTTGGTCTCATTCCGCTACTAGCCTCGGTTGTGCCGGGCGATACCATTGCGCTACAGTTACAGAAACTCGGTTATCTGGCCAACCTTCAAACGGCGGGTGGGCCGGGTGGCTGGAATCCATCAACGCATACATTTACTGACACGGCCGCAGCCGTTTATCGCGCCTATATTCGGCAAATTGGAGCCGGAGCCGTTACGGCCGGTGGATTTATGACCCTTATCAAGACCATTCCAACCATTATCTCGTCGTTTCGGCAAAGTTTCAGCCGGGCGTCTATTAGTGCAATGGAAACCGAGGAAGCGTTGAGCGGTAAGAGCACCATTGCCCGTACGGAGCAGGATCTGAATGTTCGAATTGTCATTATCGGTAGTATCGTGCTGGCGATATTGATGGTCGTATTACCCCAGATTCCGGGTGATTCGATATTGACCAAGTTACTGATTGCTGTCCTGGTCATCGTTTTCGGGTTCTTTTTCGTCACCGTCGCCAGTCGAATTGTGGGGCTTATCGGGTCTAGTTCGTCGCCGGTATCAGGAATGACCATTGCCACCATTATGGGTACGGCTCTCATCTTTATCGGTTTCGGGCTGACGGGAAAAGCGTTTGAACCCGCCGTTCTGGTTGTTGGGAGCATGATTTGCGTGGCGGCTGCCAACGCGGGGGCTACCTCCCAGGATCTTAAAACAGGGTATATCGTTGGCGCTACCCCAAAGTATCAGCAAATGGCGTTGTTCATTGGCGTTATTGTCTCATCGCTGGTTGTTGGTGCCACGGTAAAAATTCTGGATACACCTACGCCCGATCTGCTGGCACAGGGCATCACCCACGCCATCGGCTCCGACAAGTTCCCGGCGCCACAGGGGACGCTGATGGCCACCCTCATCAAAGGGCTTCTGTCGTTCAACCTTGATTGGCAGTTTGTGCTGGTCGGGGTGTTCATTGCGTTCGTATTCGAGTTATGTGGGGTCAGCGCGCTGGCCTTTGCCGTAGGACTCTACCTGCCGCTATCGACAACGCTGCCCATTTTTGCGGGTGGGCTTGTAAAAGCAATCGTTGACTGGAATGCAAAGCGAAAAGGTACTGTGGAAGAGGATGCTGATTTGGGAAAGGGAAGTCTGTTTGCAACGGGACTGGTTGCGGGCGGAGCCCTGGCGGGGGTTGCCGTGGCTTTACTGTCAGTCAATGAATCAATTTATACTGGATTGCAGAAACTTACGCTGGAACCATTTCTGAGCGGAGCCCTGGGAGAGGGCGGCTACATGCTACTGGGTGCATTAGCCTTTGTAGGCCTGGCCGTCATACTTTGGCGAGTAGGAGAAGGCAGGCAGGAGGGCTAGGAACCACCGCTCAGTAAACTAAGCGGACTTTGTTGGTAAGGAGTGGGGAATTAGCGTTTATTAACAAGTTATGTTCGCCAGGCTTAGCTTTCATGTCCATGCTTAATACCTTATCTACTCTTTTTTACCGACTCTCCTCCTGGAAAACGCTAGTACTGGCTATTGGCATCTTCGTGCCCTTTCCGGCCTATTTCTTAAAAAATCTCGAAGCAAGTATTAACGCTCAGGCAGGCCAGTCTATTGGGCCAATCGATTTGCTGGTTGGCTATAACCCGGCCAGAATTAGTCAAATGATTGGGGAATATGGGCCGGAAGGACGGGCTATTTATGCCCAGGGCGAACTGACACTCGACGTTGCCTATCCGTTCATCTACACATTTTTATTCTGTATCTTACTAACCTTGTTATTCAGACACAGAACGTACACCTCTTTCCGGCTGGTCAATGTGTTGCCCGTCAGTATATTGATTTTTGATCTCCTGGAGAATAGCTGTATTGTCTATTTGCTCAACATTTATCCAGCTACTTCACCCGTTACGACGGCGTTTTGTTCGCTGCTAACGAACCTGAAGTGGATGGTAACCGCCATTGTGCTGGGATTGATCGTATATGGTCTGGTTAAATTAGCCATACGAAGTGGTCAGGGGAAACTGGAACGTAACTAGCTGAAACGGCTCAATGGAGCTGGCCTGCTTTCCGAATCAACTCCACCACTTTATCGACCGGCAACTGTTCTACCTGATGACCCTGATCGCCGGTGAGCGTTTGGGCGGCAAACAACGAATTGATGATGGCTTCTTCGGTTGCGTCAATAGCAGCCATAAATAGCGGTGAGACATTGTCATTACGCAGAACTTTCTGTTCATCGAACGAGCTGGTTGTCTCATGCGGAATCTGGTAGGCGGTGGATACCGCAATGACGTAATCTCCGCTGCCGTTCGAAGCAATACCACCCGTTTGGGCCAGGCCCATAAACGCCCGCTTGGCCAGCCGTTTGAGGTTGCGGGCGTCTAACGGCGCATCGGTCAGAATAACCATCATGCACGATCCATCCAGATTTTTCTTAAAGTCATAACGCCCCAACGCCACGCCAATGGGTACTCCGGCAATCTGTAAAACGCCCCCGAAATTTGTTTGCACCAGCGCGCCAACCGTGTAGCCGCCCAAGGATGCTGGTAATTTGCGCGATGATGTACCGATGCCACCTTTGAAGCCAAAGCAAACGGTACCCGTTCCGGCCCCAACGTTCCCTTCGGCAACAGAGCCCGTTTTTGCCTGTTTCAAGGCGTCTAGCACATGCTGTTTTGTAACATGCCGCCCTCGGATATCATTTAAAAAGCCGTCGTTGGTTTCGCCCACCACAGCGTTGACCGACCGGACCTGTTCATTGCCTTTTTGCGCGAGTGTGTAATCAATCAACGCATCCGCAGCGGTGGGCACACTGAGGGTATTGGTCAAAATGATTGGTGTTTCGAGCGTACCCAATTCCTCGACCTGGCTGTAGCCCATCAGTTTACCAAACCCATTTCCAATGTAAATAGCCGCTGGGTTTTTTTGCTGAAACTGGTTGCCGCTATGAGGAAGAATGGCCGTAACACCCGTGCGGATGGTCTGATCCTGCTGGAGCGTTAACTGCCCGACGAGAACGCCCGGCACATCGGTAATTGCATTGAGCGGACCCGTGGGCAATACACCAAACCGGATACCATAGTCGCGGGGGCGTTTGGATGGCTGAGCCAGTGCAGACTGAACAATAGTAAGCAGCGTAGTGGCCAGCAGGTAGTGAAGGAACGGCATTATGAGGAGCTTTGAGCGCTTTGTCAGGCTAATATACATGGCCATCCGCTATTTGCCCATCGCTCCCATGAGAGAATGCCTCGTTAATCATACTACGCTGGTGCCTTCTGGGTTTACCCGGCTGAACGGATTATCTTAACGTTCGTAGAAAATGAGCCTATTCTGTAGCCGCGTTACTTGCTGCTGGAGGTCTTCCATCCGGTCCAGCAGATCGTTTACAACGTCAAGATCATCGGGGTGAATAGCCAGATCCTGGTGAAGCCGAACAAATTTTTCAAGGCGCGGAAGTTGCTCAGGCTGAATATAAACAACCTGTTCAAGCGCTACGGTTTCGACAAGACCCTGCTGCGCCAAAAATTGGATAAATGTGATTTCGACATGATTGTGTACGCAGAATTCACGGACGGAGATAAGGTGATTGGGCTGCATAGGAAGAAAGTTTACGGTTTACGGCATGTCGTTTGTAATCGGTTCGATCATGGGCAAAATGACCGTAAACCAAATACCACACGTCTATTTACATACTGGCTAGTTGTCGGAAAAGATCTTTTTGCTCGTCGGTGAGGTTGGTTGGAAGTTTTATCTGCCATTGAACATACAGATCACCAAATGAACCATCCTGCTTATAAACCGGAAATCCTTTGCCTTTCAGCCTGACTTTCCGGCCATTCTGGGTTTCGGGCGGAACGGTTAGTTTTACCTTGCCGTCAAGGGTCTCGATGATCTTTTCGCCACCCAATAGTGCCGTGTACAGGTCAATCTCTTCATCGACGTACAAGTCATTTCCCTTGCGTTTATAACGGCTATCGTCGGCGATAACAAACGTGATATATAGATCACCGGCAGGGCCGCCATTAACGCCCGGTGCGCCATAACCCGTCAGCTTTATTTTCTGACCGTTTTCGATACCCGCCGGCACGGTGATTCGAATGTTTTTTCCATCGACCGTGAGTGTTTGTTTATGCGTCGTATAGGCATCTTTCAGGTTCAGATGCAGTTCTGCCTGATAATCCTGTCCGCGAAATTTAGCCTGTTGGCGGCTTCCTCGCGGTCCTGCATCCTGGCCGAACATCGACGCAAAGAAGTCCGAGAAATCGGCCCCGCCAAAGCCGTCCGAGAAATCATAGTCGCCGGTATCGCCCTGGGCATATTGCGGACGTGAGCGCTGTTGCTGACGTTGCTGCTCGAACTGATCGGCATGCTGCCAGTCTTTACCGTACTGATCGTATTTTTTGCGTTTTTCGGGGTCGCTCAGTACCTCGTTTGCTTCGTTGATTTGTTGGAATTTTTTATTGGCCTCCGCATCATTCGGGTTCAGGTCGGGATGGTGCTTCCGGGCCAGTTTGCGGTAGGCTTTCTTTATATCTTCGTCCGAGGCCGTTTTCGGTACGCCCAGAACGCTATAATAATCGATAAAGTCCATGTTATATAAGGGCGGGTATCTATAGGTGAATGATAGCTAGTAACTTCCTCTATAAACACATATTTGGGTGGGAAGGTTGTTTTTATGGGTGGGAAATGATTGCTGCATGGGTAGGTAGATGTAGGGTAAATTATTGTTTTTAGCCAATAAAAATCAACTCGGTAAAATCAATGAAAAACTATTTCCTGCTTATTCTTCTCTTCTTTTGTTCTTTGACCGCTATAGTCGTTCAGGCCCAGACAGCCGTTAAAGCAGGTTCCCTTTCCGATGTTGCCTTTATGGAAGGACGCTGGCGGGGAACCTTCAATGGAGGCCCCATCGAAGCGGCCTGGATTGCGCCCGTTGGCGATAACTTGACCGGCTTTATGCGGATGATGAAAGATGACAAAGTCAGCATGTACGAAATGCTGATTTTTGAGCAGACACAACAGGGGCCCGTCGTTCTGGTCAAGCACTTTAAACCCGGCCTGATCGGGCAGGAAGAGAAAGATCAATCGGACCGCTACAAGTTTATCGAAGCTGGTAAGGAAAAGGCGCTCTTCGAGAAAGAGGACGGCTCCATTCGGATTATTTACGAGAAACGGGGTAAGGATCAGCTTGCCATCCAACGCGGTCAACAGAAAGATGGGAACTGGGCCTTTGCCGATTTATTTGTCTTCAATCGGGTGAAATAAGGCGTAGTTTCTGTCTGAGTAAAGCTGAAGCTTGTTCCAGACAGAAAACTACCAAGTACCGGGCCCAGCCTCTCAAACTGACGAGAGGCTGGGCCCGGTACTTGGTAGGCGTAAACTCTTTACTTCCCGCTACTCAACCTGGACGCTTTCGCTTCATTCAATTCTTTAATCAGCTCGGCGACAGCCGTATCCAACTGAATATTTTTATCCGTAAAGCTCTCGCCAATGGGCCGGGATACGGCGATGTCGACCGGGCGGGGTGCCAACTCCATGTTTTTGCCCGTATTATCCGTAATCTTTGAAAACGGTAACCGCAGGTTTGAGCCATCGATGAGTTGCGCGGCCGAGGTGTAAATGATCCAGCCTGCCGTGGGTTCACCCACGACTTTGCCTACTTTGAGCGTCCGATAGCCTTCCGTAAAGTCTTCGGCATCGGACAACGAGTGCTGGTTTGTTACCAGAATCGTTGGCGTTTCCAGCGCCCGCTGGCCCAGTTGTGTTCGTGCCGGAGCCGCCGGAAGGCCGCGCGAGGTCATGGTCATGTAGCCTTTGCGCGTAAACACATCCAGCGCATACGCATTGACGAATCCGCCGTTGTTGTTGCGAACATCGACCACGACGCCCTCACGAGCATGATTATCAGCATCCAGATCGAGGCTCAACTGCGCCAGTGATTCGGCCGACATATCGTACATGTGTACGTAGCCAAGCCGACCACCGCTCACTTTCTCAACGTACTGGCGCTGTTGCTGCACCCATTGTTTGTATAACAGCCCTTTTTCAGTCGTTAGATTAACCGGGCGAACCGTCACTTCCTGCGGTGGAGCCGTGGGCGATGAGGCAATCAGGAGCGAAAGTCGACGGTTAACCTGGTTTTCCAGCAACTGGTCAAGATTCGTCGTGGCCGTAATTTTTGTGTCGTCGACGCCGAGCAGGTAATCGCCCGGTTTGATCGTTCCGGATAGAGCGGCCGGACCCAGGGCGATAACTTCCGTAATTTTCAGTTTGCCAGTGTTCTCGTACTCGGCTCGGTCAAAACGTAGCCCAAGCCGACCTGTGGTTGTCTGGATGGAACCTGCCGGAGCCGAAATGCCCGAGTGCGACGCGTTCAGTTCGCCCAGCATGAGGCTAATTAACCGGCGCAATTCGTCGGGCGTGCGCGAACCCGCTGCCAGTGGTTCATATTCCGCCCGGATCGCTTTCCAGTCGGCCCCGTGGAAGGTGGAATCATAGAAACCTTTATTCTGAATGTCCCACGCTTGCCGGAAAACCTGTACTTTTTCATCGCCAAAATCAACGTCCATTTCGGCGGTTACGGCCAGCGGTTTTGGCTCGCGCTTGTCCAGCGCAATCGACTGAATCCGACCTTGCTCGAGGTAAAAGATTTCTTTCCCATCGGGCGAAAACTGTGCCCCGGTTTTGCTGCCTGCTGTTGAGGTCAGCTGCCGGGCCACACTTTGATCGCGTCCTAATTCATCGAGTGAATAGGTATACAAATTTTGCTGCCCCGCCACGGTCGCAATCAGGAGGAGTGTTTTTCCATCTTTGCTGATCGAATGCGCATCGACATCGACGCCCACCGGCAGGAGACTCAACCGTTGCCGAATGTCGTCAAAGACGATCTTCGTAGCGCCACCCCGGCTTAGTTTCGCCGTGTCGCCGAGGGCGAGCGAGCTGGTGTCGCGGGTAGCCGTTTTAGCAACAGCGGGCGATGTAGGCGCTGGCTTTAACGTTTTGGGGACTTCTTCGTTGAATAAATCCCGGAATTGATCTTCGCGGAATTTAGGGGAACGGGGCACCAAATCGATACGGGCAATCTGGGCGGTTTCGGTGCGTTGGGTTGTACCGAACAGGATGTATTTTCCGTCGGGGCTCCAGCTTACGTTACCGCCAAAGGTATTGGCCAGAAAACTAACGGGCTTGCTTTCGCCACCAGCCGCCGGAATAATGGAGATATTTCGAAAGGTCTTTGCGCCGTAGGAGGCAAACGCAACCCATTTACCATCCGGTGACCAGACCACCGAGCCGTTTGCGCTGAAAGGAGGGCGTCCGAGATAGGCTTTCTTCAGCAAACGATCCTTTTTGGTCGCGATGTCCAGTACGCGCAATTCCTGGCCATTCCGAACGTAAGCCAGCGATTTGCCATCGGGCGAGAACACCGGCGATCCATCATCCAGCGTGCCGTCGGTCAGGCGGGTCTCATCGCGGGTGGCGAAATCGTAGCGGTAAAGGTGTGACACACCGTCGCGCGTTGAGGTATAGACAAGGCTCCGGCTGTTGGGTGTCCAGACGGGTTGTGATTCATTGGCGGCACTATGACTGATTCGGGTTGCATCGCCACCGTCTTTGGCTGAAGCAGCAAACACTTCGCCATGCGCCACAAAAGCCACTTTTTTGCCATCGGGCGACAGGCTAAGCTCGCGAAATTGATTCGTTAATTTCAGCCGGTCAACAGCCGGGCTTGCGGCCACGCCCCGAAGCCGAACGGCAATTGGTGCGGCCTGGCGGCTGCCCATGTCGTATTTCCAGAGTTGAAAGTCGCGCTCAAAGACAATGGCTTTGCCGTCGTAGGCAATAGACGGCCACAAAACCCGTCCATTGGTAAACGTTGTGAGCATGGTAGGTTTTCCGCCCAAGGGTTGGGTCCAGAGATTCTGCGCCTGTGACCGATCCGAAACGTAGAAGAGCGATTTACCATCCTGGCTCCACATCGGCCAAAGCTCTTTTGCGCCACCTTCGGTAATGCGTTCGTAAGCCGCACCGGCTTTTTTAGCGTCGGTATGATACAGCCAGAGTTCGGTTTCGTCGAGGTGACTATGGCCTTTCCGCCACCATTGGTTGGAGGCAATTCCCCGTGCCGAAAAAGCCAGCGTTTTGCCATCGGGCGAGGGAGCGCCATAAAACTCGTTGGCGTATCGGTCGGCGGTGATGGCCATGGGCGTGCCACCCGCCACCGAAACGCGGTAGATGTCGTTCATGCCGGCAATATCCCGGCTGGTTGATTGGAAGTACACCATCTTGCCATCCCGTGACCAGGCATTGAGCACCTCGGCGCCATCATCGTAGGTAAGCCGCTTTATAGCGCCGGTTTCCAGCGTCAGCAGATACACATCGCCGTTGCCTGTGCGGGACGAGACGAAGGCCAGATATTGGCCATCCGGCGAATAGAGTGGCCGGGATTCATTGTCAGGATGGGAAACCAGTAGCCGAGCTTCGCCACCAGCGGTGGGTACTGTCCAGATATCACCACCCGACACAAACGCGACTTCGGCTCCATCGGGTGAGAGGCTCGGCTCGGCAAAGGCGAATTTGGGCGTGGGTATGGCTGGTTGCGATTGCCCGGCTACAGGCAAGGCCATGGCAAAGAATAAGGCAAATCGTAGAAAGGTAAATGTAGTCGAGGTGGACATTGGAAAATGGATCAGCTGCTTGATGAGTTGGGTAATTGGACTTGGAAAGGTTGCTTCGCAAAAGGTATTTATTCCGGATGCATTACCCTATAAAAATACGGCTGTTATGCGGATTTGGCAAATTATATAAAGGTTTGCCAGGCTTTTGCTTCGCGTATGGGATCTGGCCAAATTACTTGGTTTCGTCGAACCGAAGGATTTGTCTGGGCGGGTTGCTCAAGCCAAGTATCAACGAAACGCGGGAGATGCGTTACCAGAGCGACTCGGACTGTTTAGTGGGTAGCAGCAAATTCGAGAAACAGTTTTCCCGGTTACCAGCTATAGCGAAGAAATTCGTCGGTGCAGGTGTTTGAGGCCTGGTCGATGGGTTACTTCGTTAATTGACTCAGTCAAAACGAAAGCTGACAGATTCGTGTTGATACACCAAATTAGCCACTTGTTTGAACTCGTTTAGTCATGTCTGATTACACCATTCCCGCCCAGACGCGCATTGGCCATATTCACCTGAAAGTCGCCGACCTCGACCGGGCGCTGGCGTTCTATCGTGACCTGCTTGGCTTCTCGCTCGTTACCATGTACGGAAACGAAGCCGCGTTTATTTCCGCTGGTGGCTACCATCATCATATTGGGCTGAATACCTGGTACAGTAAAGATGCTCCACCTGCGCCAACTCGGGCTGCCGGTCTGTTTCATACCGCCATTTTATACCCGACACGCCGTGATCTGGCAGTGGCCTTGAAACGGCTCATCGACGCAAATTATCCCATCACGGGGGCGTCGGATCACGGGGTTTCGGAAGCTATTTACCTGAACGACCCCGACCGCAACGGCGTTGAACTTTACTGGGACCGGCCCCGTGACGAATGGCCGTTAAAATCCGATGGTTCCATCGAGATGTTTACGCATCCATTGGATTTGGAAGGACTGCTAAGGGAGATATAGTATCGGTGATAGCGCAAGGCTCTGGCCTTGTGCCTAATATTCTCCGTCCTTTGGCCGGTGTAAAGTAATTATAACGTGAGTAATGGCTTAATGGGGTTGGCTAATCCGCTAGGGATGGCCTGTCAATAGTTGGTATAGCTTATGTCTTGTCTGAAGCGCCGTAGGTGCGACCTAAATGGACAAGAGTGGGTCGCACCTATGGCGCTTTCTATAAAGTTCACACTTGCTTTTCTAGTAACAGTTCGCCCCTGACAGGGCTTTCTGTAAGAAGAAAGAAGTCTATGCGCCATAGAGTTAAGGACCCCACTCACACTTAACCTCATTATTCACGTCAATTATATTAAACCGGCCAGAGGCCGGAGAATACTAGACACAAGGATGGAGCCTTGCGCCATCAGGTCCTTGCGCCATCTCTGATATTACAGCTTCACCAACTCCGCCGGTAACTGACTAATGCTCCGAAGTTGAATGTTGCGGTAGAACACCTCAGCTCCTTCGGACTGAATCTGAAGTTTACCCTTTGTTAGTGGCTCTACCTGACCGTTGACAATATGCCGTGTTTTGGTCAGGACCAGATTGACTTTGCCATTCATAACGTGCACACAGGTATCACCGAAGCAGTATAACTCCAGCACATTCCACTGACCCGATGGCTTCTCGGCATCCGGGTTTTTGAGGCACGACCGTCCGACGGGTGTTTTATCCTGAAAGGCTATGAGTGGGGCGCTTGGGTCATACACATAGGCGCCCTTTTCGTTTTTACGGGCGGTAATGTCAGCCAGTACGTTCATAACACCCCAGTAATCCCCACAATCGCCCTCCTGCACCTGCAATTCGAAGGACTCCATCCACAACATGGGCGTTCCGTGCGGACCGACGCTGTGGTACAATAACCCACTGTCGCGGGGGCGGTCGAGTTTGGGCGGCCACTTCTGCGTTCCCCATTTGAATTCCATACGGAGGTGATAGTTTCCGTAGTCGGCCAGCGTGTTGATGCCGCCAAAGGTCTCGCCTGAAACGCGTAAGGCTGGCTTACCATCGACCGTCACGACCGAAAAAACATGGTTCGGGTCGTTGTTCAGACCCAGCGGGGGTGTTTTATCGTTCTCGCCGTCTTTGGCATACGGTTTATCCAGATACGTTTCCCAGCCGCTAAGGTCTTTTCCGTTGAACAGGGATTGCCATTTAGTTGATGATTGGGCTGTAGCAGACGAAGCGATCAGCCAGAAAGCGAAAACCGGCAGAAGACCTAACTTCATTGGGGTCAGCGGTAAAAAGGGTATTCTGTTAAGCATGTCAGTATGGGTTTGGCAACGGTTTAGGCTCGTCGCTAAGCTATTTCAACTTTTAAGGGAACATTAGGTTTATGACGAGATATACATACGTACTCGACATAAAACCATGAAACAGTTAATTATTCCAATTCTACTTGGCCTCAGTCTGGCGGCTGGTTGCCAGAAGAAAGAAAATGCCAAAGGCGTCGATACAGGCGATCTGGACAGTGCTAAAGAAATAGTCTCAACCGTTGGGGAGCCAAAATTGCTTTATACACTTCCCGCCAGGTACAACACCCCTGATGGGATGGCTTTGGCTCCCGATGGATCTGTTTATTTGTCTGTTCCGAATTTGGCTCATAACAGCTATCCCGGCGTTATCGTCAAATTTGCCGCCGATTCGGTGCAGTTCTTCACCAGCTTACCCGCTCACCCCGACACCAAACATGCCTGCCCGATGGATCTGGCGTTTGGGCCCGATGGCAACTTATACTATGCCGACAACCAGTACGAGAATGATAAAAATTACAAATCGCGGCTGATGCGAATTAAAATGAGGGGCGGCAAAGCCGTAAGCGTGGAGCCGGTGGTTACGGGCTTCGGTCTGTCGAATGCGGTGGTCTGGAAAGGCAACACCATTTACGTGACGGACAGCCAATGGGACATGCCCGATAATGACAAGGGCAGCGCCGTGTTTCACTTTACACTCGATGAGTTGAATAAGGGAGTTGTTACGTTGAAGCCGAAAACGCTGGATCCGCACGTGCTGGCCACTTTCACCACAACGGTCAACGAAACCGGTGTCGACAACGGTGTCGATGGGTTGGATTATGATAGTAAGGGGAATCTGTTTACCGGCACCTTTGGCGACGGGACACTTTACAAACTAACGCTCAAGCCCGATGGGAAACTGGCTTCGAAAGAAGTGGTGAAGGTAAGTGAACCGATTGCCTGCGTAGACGGCCTGATCGTTGACCGGAAAACGAATGTCATCTACCTCTGCAACTCGCGTATGAACGCCATTATGAGCGTGTTGCCCGACGGCAAAGTGGCCACCATAGTTCAGAACGGCGACACCGATGGTAAAGATGGGCGAATTGATCAGCCTGCCGAAGTCCTGTTAAAAGGTAACCGGCTATTTATCACTGACTACGATAACCCCGAAAAGAAATTCGTAAATACCAAAGCCGACGATGTGCATACGATGTCGTATGTTGATTTGGCCAAGTAATGGGATGATGGGACATTCCGACTTTCAGGCCGCGAAGCCGCAGGCTAATCATATAATTGATTGCAGCCTGCGGCTTCGCGGACCAGACGTCCACGCGACGAATTATAATTCCTGTAATTTAAAATTCTTCCAGCGGACTTTGATGCCACCACCGTCGTGGATTTGCAGCGCTACAGAACCTTCGCCTTTGCCGATCTTTTCGTCGGTCAAGTCGACCATCTGCGTGCCATTCAGGAAGGTTTGGACGTGATCGCCCTCTACGCGGATGCGAAGCTTGTTCCACTCGGTAGGTTTCAGGATGTTTTCTTTTTCGTCGGGAATCTGGACAAGCCAGTTCCGGCCGTAGGATTCGTAGATGCCGCCCGTATCATGATTCGGTGGGGCTACCTCTACCTGCCAGCCACTAACTTTGGTGCCTTCGATGGTAGAGCGGAAAAATACACCGCTGTTTCCATTGGCTTCCTGTTTGAATTCCAGCGTCAGGTCGAAATTTTTGTAATGTTTCTCCGTCGCCAGATAACCGTATTTTTTATCGGGACCGCTTTCGCAAACGAGTTCACCATTGTCGACGTACCATTTTTCGGTGCCGTAGATTTTCCAGCCTGTCAGGTCCTTACCGTTGAACAGTTTAATGGTTTTGGTTGGTGCCGTGAAGGCAAAAGCCGCCATGATTAGGCAAAGTGCAATGCAGTATTTCATTGAGTATTGGGGTTTGTAAAATTGGACGCACGTAATACGCCAGGCAAATTAGTGCGTTATTCGTTATGGCAAAAATTCTAATTGCCCGCCATGAGCACACATACCGGTGCTGGAACCTTCACCGATTGGCCGGTATAGGTTAGTTTGCCCGTCTTTTGGTCTCGTTTGAAGATCGTTATGTTGTCTGTGTCCTGATTTGCTACGAAAACAAAATCACCTTTTGGGTCGACCAGGAAGTTGCGGGGCGTTTTACCTTCGGTCGGCTGATCACCCACTTTTGTTAGCCGCCCATTGCTGCCAATGGCAAAAATCGCCAGCGTATTCGCTCCTCGATTCGAGAAATAGAGAAACTTGCCCGACGGATCAATGTGAATATCAGCGCTCGTATTTTGTCCACTAAAGCCGTCAGGAAGCGTCTTCACGTTGTCATCAATCAGCGTCAAAGCACCAGTTTTGGCATTTCTGGAGAATACGGCTACCGTTGAGGTTAACTCTTCAACCAGGTAGGCGTATTTACCATTCGGATGAAACGTGAAATGGCGCGGACCAGAACCGGGTTTTACTGTTACGTAGGGTGTGGCCGCTGGCTTGACCATACTTGCTTTAGTATCTATATCGAAAATGTTCAGCTTGTCGGTTGTCAGGTCTGCTACATACACAAAGCGGTTATCGGGCGCAAGCGTTGCCGAGTGAACGTGGGCTTTGTCCTGACGCTTTGCATTTGGTCCGGTCCCCGCATCCTGAACACTGTCGGTAGGAGCGGCCAGACTACCATCGGTATTAATCGGTAATACAGCCAGGCTACCGCCACCATAGTTGGCGACAAAAGCAGTTTTACCCGTTTGATCGACGCTAACATGGCACGGACCGGCCCCAAGCGAAGACTGGCCGTTTATAAATGTCAGCTTACCAGTTGATTTATCAATCGCATACGAACTGACTCCACCTAGTTTGTCAGCTCCTTCGTTTACGGAATACAGGTACTTACCGGTCGGATGAATGGCGAGAAACGACGGACTTTTAGCATTTGAAACGGACTGAACAGGTTGCATCGAACCTGTTTTTCGATCAAATTCAAACACATAAATCCCCTCGCTACCCCGAAGCGAATAAGTGCCGACATACATGATTTCTTTACCCGATTGGGCCTGTGCTGCCAGACTCATTCCAGCCAGCATACATACTACTAATTTGTTCATGCTACATAAGTGAGTTCGGTTAATAAGTATGGAGTTACCCTAAACTACCGATTTGGTGCATAGGACATAAGCAGGCAATAAACAGTTTTTGAAAAATCGAGTAGTAGATAAAGAAATTATATAATCAGAATGGTTTTAGATTAAAATGATATAAAGACGATTGGATGGAATGCGTTACTTTTGTGTAACGATTAGTGCCGTTCATTCTCAGCATTTATCATTTAAACCTAACTTTTCGTTAACTCCTCCAGTACTATGAAACGAGTATTGATTCTTTTTGCGGCCGTAGCAATGTTAGCCTCCTGTAATAGCAAGAAGCGCATGGCCGAAATTAAAGCGTTGCAGGATGCACGTGACAAAGCTGTTGCCTCCCTGAATGACTGCGATCAACGTACGGCCACCCTACGGACGCAATTGTCGGCTAAAGACACCGATTTGCAGGGTAAAGACAAACAAATGACCGATTTACAAGCTCAGGTCGATTACCTCAAAAAGACAAACACAAACCTCCTGGACCGGATGTCAGATTTGTCTATTGTCAGTAAGTCAGGCGCTGAGAGCATCAAAAAATCGCTCGAAACCCTCAATGAGCAGACCAAGTACACCAACAATCTGAACTCGACCATTCAGCGGAAAGATTCCCTGAACCTGGCCCTGGTGATGAGCCTGAAGCGGTCGCTGGATGACATAAACGATCAGGACGTTCAGGTTGAAGTGAAAAAAGGGGTCGTCTACGTATCGATCTCCGACAAGCTGCTGTTCAAGTCGGGTAGCTACGACATTACGCCAAAAGCTGAAGTCGTGTTAGGCAAAGTAGCTAAAGTGGTCAATGACCACAAAGATCTGGACATCCTGGTTGAAGGGCACACAGATGCTGTCCCCATTTCAACCGCTGCTATCAAGGATAACTGGGATTTGAGCGCCTTACGGGCTACGTCCGTTGTTCGGACGCTGCAATCTAAATTCGCCGTGGCTCCTGAACGCCTGACAGCTGGTGGTCGGTCGGAGTTCGCGCCTAAAGATGATAACAGCACGGCGATGGGCCGCCAGCAGAACCGTCGTACAGAAATTATCATTACGCCTAAACTGGATCAGTTCTTCAATTTATTGTCGAGTGGTCAGGCAGGCGGAAGCAAATAATAAGACTTTTCGATACAATCGAAAAAGCTCTGTAACAAAAGGCCCGTACCGGAATCCGGTACGGGCTTTTTGTTATACGTTGTTCAATCGCTATTCAAGGGACAGAAGTCTACCTCTAGTGATTAAGGTTTTGTTTTTGGCTACTTTATTCAACTATTCAGACCGTTTCGGTTCCTCAGGCCAAACAGATTCCGGTGTTGGATGCTGGTTATCATTCGTTGGTGTTTCACGGTCTTCATCAGCGGATTTTGCTGTAGGTTCTTCGTCCACCAGTTCAGAAGCGGGCAAAACAGACGCTTCGGTCGCGTCGGGCCCTGTAACGGGCAGAAGGCTGTCTTCAATGGGCGGCTCGCCAAAGAACCGTCGCTGGAAAAACAAAATGATACAGACGCCCACAAAAATGCAGGAGTCAGCCACGTTAAAGATAGGCGTCGAATAATACTGACCACCCCAGACGGGCACCCATTCGGGAATGAAACCCTCCCAGACGTCCACGAAAATCATGTCGATTACCTGACCGTGGAACCAGGGCGTAGGCGAGCCATAAGGCGCATTATTCAGGAAAACACCGTAGAAAGTGCTATCGATGACATTGCCGACAGCTCCGGCCAGAATCATGGCCATAGCCCAGAGCAATCCATTTGGTGCGCCCCGATGGGCCAGGTTGACCAGGTAATACCCAATGCCAACCATCGCAAACAGGCGAAAAATACTAAGCAGGAGCTTTCCGTATTCATGGCCCAGTTGCATTCCAAAAGCCATTCCCGGATTCAGAACATAGTGCAGCTTGAGCCATTCACCAGCCACTTTAATCTGACCCGCAAAGCCGGGTGCCATGTAGAAATGTACCGCCAGCTTTACGCCCTGATCGAGTGCAATCAGCAGCAGTGTCAGCAGGAAAAATTTATAGGGGCTTTTCTGAATCATGTTAAAAAATACAGCAAGGTACCGATCGACGAACCGGGGCCTTGCTGTCTATGAATACTCGGTTACTTACAGCCCTTACGGCGCTTCAATTCATTACTCACTAACGTAAATTCCCGGCTGCTTTGTCCGGCAATTGATTTGTTCTCATCGGCCCGACGGAACAAATAAGGCATAACGGCTTCAACCGGGCCATAAGGCACGTATTTAGCAACATTATAGCCAGCGTTGGCCAGGTTATACGAGATATTGTCGCTCATGCCCAGCAGCTGCGCGAAATAAATATGCCTGTCGGAGGGTTCGATGCCCATTTGGCTCATGTGCTGCACACAATACTGACAACTTTCCTCATTGTGCGTACCTAGGCAGATGGAAATGGTTTCGCGGTTCTGAAGGCAGAAATCAATAGCTTCATTGAACGCGATATCGGTATCTTCTTTGGTGGCCTGAATAGGATCCTGGTACTCCTCTTCATGCGCCCGGAGACGTTCTTTCTCCAGATAAGCGCCCCGTACCAGCTTCACGCCCAGGTAGTACCCTTTGGCCTTTGCCTCGGCCGTATCACGACGAAGGTGCGCCATTGTTTCCCAACGGTACATCTGGTACGTGTTATAAACGATGGGACGCTCATGGTTATAGCGGTCCATCATCTCGTAGGCTAATGTGTCGATCGTGTCTTGTATCCAGCTTTCTTCAGCGTCGATAAACACACGCACATTCCGTTCATGAGCTCGCTGACAGATGGTGTCTACGCGCTTCATAACGCGGTCAAATTCGGCTTTCTGGTCTCTTTTCAGTGAATCGCCAATTTGAATGGCTTCCAGCAGCTCCGTAGAAGCAATGCCGGTCACTTTGAACACAGAAAAAGGAATGTCGTTGGATTCGCTGGCTCGCTCGATGGTACGAAGAATTTCGAGCGTGGTTTCATCGAAACTTTTTTCAGTTTCCTCACCCTCAACGGAATAGTCAAGGATTGTTCCTACATGAACTTTGTGCAGGGTCTGAATGGTTTTTTCAGAATCCTGGATACTCTCTCCCCCACAAAATTGTTCGAAAATAGTGTTTTTAATGAGGAATTTGATGGGGAGACGTAAACGAAGGGCGATCTTTATGAAAAAAGTCCCTAAATTTACCAGCCATCCCTTATTCATCAACGCAAATAACCAGTAGGTCTTTCGGAGTTTGAAATCCGACTGGGACGAAAAAGCAATCGAAGTGTCCTCAAATGATAAGGGGCGTGTGTTCGGCTTTAAGTCTGTAAGGCCCTGGACAGTCTCCGGCATTAAATTACTTCGGTTTGACATATCAGTGCTCCGTTTGGGCGGTGCTACTAGCATAGCTTAAGTGCGTGTCGGCTAACACGACCGAAATATATAACGAAATTTCGGTCAATCGGTTAAAATGCCAACACGGCTTGGTTCGACAAACTAAAAACGGTTATAGACAAATGAAGGAACCGGCTTGAAAAACAGCCAATTCCCATACAAATATACCACAAAATTAAATTGAAAGTTCCCCATAGAGTAGCAGTGTTACTCTTAGATTAAGCGTTTAGTATGAAAGTAGAATTAGCCGTAGAGCCGCTTGGATCCTGGATTGATACCAACGGCAAACCTCTGATCATTGCAGGTCCCTGCAGCGCAGAGACCGAAGATCAATTAGTTGAGACCGCTCGTCAGTTGAAAGAACTGAACGCGGTTCACGTCATCCGTGCGGGCGTCTGGAAACCCCGCACCCGGCCGGGTAGTTTCGAGGGAATGGGCGAAGCCGCTTTACCCTGGATTCAGCGCGCCAAAGCCGAAACGGGTCTGCCGTTTGCGGTTGAAGTCGCCACACCCGAGCACATCGAGCTCGCGCTGAAATATGGTGTTGATATTTTGTGGGTAGGTGCCCGTACGACGGTTAACCCATTCAACGTACAGGAAATTGCGGATGCGCTGCGCGGAGTAGATGTACCTGTACTAGTGAAAAACCCCGTCAATCCGGATCTGGCCCTTTGGGTTGGCGCATTCGAGCGTCTGGCCGGAGCGGGTATCAAGAAACTGGGTGCTATTCACCGGGGCTTTGCCACGGGCGAAGCCAGCAAGTACCGTAACATTCCGATGTGGCAGATGGCCATTGAGCTGAAGTCGATCTTCCCTCAATTACCACTCATCGGCGATCCTAGCCACATGGCCGGGAAACGGGCTTACCTGAACGAGTTGGCTCAGATGGCCATGGACCTGAACTACGATGGTCTGATCGTTGAATCGCACATTGATCCGGATAAAGCCTGGAGTGATGCCGCGCAGCAGTTGACTCCGGCCGCTTTTGGTGACATGCTCGATCACCTGCAAATCCGGCAGGTGGAGTCGCAGAATCTGGAGTTCCAGAGCTTTGTCGAGCAGTCGCGTCGTAATATCGACAATGTCGATCGGCAGATTGTTGAAATGCTGGGTGCCCGTATGGCTCTCGTTGAGCGTCTGGCTGAATACAAGCGGGACAACAACGTTACGTTATTCCAACCAGATCGCTGGAAGGAGATTCTGAAAACGCGTACCGAACTGGGTAAAAAATTGAACCTGTATCCTGAGTTAGTGGAAGAGATCTACAAGATCATCCATATGGAGTCGATTCGGAAACAGACCGAGATCATCCATAGCGCAGCGCAGGACGTATAGAAAACAGTAGCTAACGATACGTTAGCCTCGATATACAGCCCCGATTTCTTCCCGAAATCGGGGCTGTTTTATTTTAAAGTAAACGTAGTGACTGAGTTATTATAACCGGCAAAGCAGCCCAGTCCACCCTCGATGTTGCTCGGGATCAGGACGGGCTCGGCGAAGGGATTGTTACGCACGCGTCGCTGCCGGATTACGGCTGTCTGAAATTGATAATAGGTCCGCTCAACACTCATCAGGTTGACGGCGACCGATGCTTTTCGGTATTGCCCGTAAAAACTGGTCGATTCGTTTGTCGAGAACGTGGTCGATGTCAGAAAAGAACGGCCTGAAAGCAGTACTGTGCCATCTAAACCTTCATCGGAGAGCAGGCCCCGATTGTCATCGTCGTAGGTCAGGGGAAAGTTGCCAAGCTGATCCAGTTTGCTTAGATAGCGGAAATAACCGGCTAGCTGGTAATAATTAGGCTGACCGGCAGGGTCCGTCCAGAGGGTCTTGATAAAATACCGGCGAACCAGTGAGCGGCTCTGATTTTGGGTCAATGAGTCGAAGGTTATGGACATTGGTTTGATCGGAACCGGTATGGTACAGGTGCTGCTGGCCCGCTGACCATTGGCCGTTATGACAGAAAGTGTGTAGGTCCGACCCGCTATGATGGGTAATAGCCGAGCGCTTGCGCCGTAATAGGACTGCTTTGTTGAATCGGTTGGATGCGTACTGGTATACTGCAACCGGACTAACTTATTGCCGTCAGATAGCGTCACGGTAGCGTCGGTAATGTCGTTTCCCGTTTGTAACAGGCTAAGGCTATCGCCTACCACAGTGTTGGAGCGGGTTAATTTTATGGCTAACACTGTATCCTGAGGGGATAAATAACCATTGATCACCAGTTTAGGCGATGCTGATCCCAACTGGCTGGGGTCGACTTCATTGCGTAGGCTGCCGCAACCAACCAGGAGCCATGCTACGGCCAGGCAACTAGCCAGCGTGTTGATCACAGAACGGAGTTGAGTAGGGGAGTGCATCAGAATTTGATGTTATAGCTGATTGCCGGGACAATGGGGAAGACCGAATAACGGAACAAAGCTGTTCTGGCAGGAACGGTCGCCGTAGCTGACACGGATTCGAGTCGATAGAAAAACGGATTCCGACGGTTATAAAGATTATAAAAACTAACCTCCCAGGTACGTTCGTGGTGCTTTTTCTGTTTATGAAACTGAATGCCAACGTCGAAACGATGGTAGGGTTCAGCCCGAAAACTATTCTTCTGTAAGCCATAGTCGTCTGACGTTCGGGCATTTTGAAAAAGCGTTTGATTGATGCCAGCATCACCTCCATACACCAGCGTGTTATTGGCCCGATACGTACCAAAACGACCCACAGGTACGGTAAGGGCGTTGCCGGTGCCATACACCCAGGTCGCCGATACTGTAATTCGCTTATTGAGTTCGTAAATACCGACCAGCGAAATGTCGTGCCGACGGTCGTAGCGTGGGTAATAGGGCCGTCCACCGTTGAGTTCGGCAAATTGCCACTGTGTCCACGAGAGCGTATAACCTACCCAGCCGGAGAAACGGCCTACTTTTTTTTGGAGCAGGATCTCGGCACCATACGACCAGCCCCGGCCTGCCGTTACGTTGTCTTCCCAGCGCACGCTGTTGGCCGAGGTGGGATCGTTGATCAGCAGAAAACTGGCGCCTTCCTTGTAATTGATGATGTTGTTCATCGCCTTATAGTAACCTTCTACGGTGAGGGTTACGCCTTTGTCGACGAAGTCTTTGGCAAGGCCAATAGCTACCTGCTGCGACTGTTGCGGCTTGACAATATCGGTCGTCGGTACCCATAAATCGGTGGGGAGACCGATGCCTGTATTGGACAGCAGATGAACGTACTGGTTCATCAAAGCATAAGAAGCCTTGAGGGACAGGTCTGGCCTGATGGTGAGAGCCGCCGACAAACGCGGTTCCGGCCTGACATACTGCGCCTTCTGTTGCTGAAAATAACTTAGCCGCAGTCCTCCATTCAGGCGCAACCGGCTGGACGGACGCCAGGTATCCTCCGCATAAATGCCCGATTCGAGCACATCGATGTTATCGACATTGTTGATTGACTGATTGATACCCGCGTTTTGCAAGACCACGGCGCTGGGCGTAAAGCGATGGTAGGTGCTTTGCAACCCCATCCGTACCGAGTGTCGAGGAGTCGGGTAATAGTCTACGTCGTATTTCAGGGAGAAATCCCGAATCCCCGAATTATAGAAAAGCGAATATGTATCCGTTCCCTGGGTACTTTTCTCGACCGATGAGATCTGGAATTTATAGTCGCTGAAAATCAGGGATAGATTCGAAAACAGCTTTTGATTGAACAAGTGGTTCCAGCGAAGCGTAGCCGTTGCGTTGCCCCAACTCAATCCGGTATTAGTGCTTTCGTCGGTGTCGTTCGCGTAAAACCGGTCGCGGCCAAAGTAGGTGCTTAAATAGAGTTTGTTTTTGGGTCCAAAGTCGTAGTTGGCTTTGGCATTAAGGTCATAGAAATAATAGCCTGCCGTCAGCGTGCCGCCCGATTGTGCCCGGATCAGGGGAGCGGCCAGAATATCCAGATATGTCCGCCGAGCCGATATAAGAAAGGATGCCTTCTTGTTTTTCGTCAATGGTCCTTCGAGCAGAAGTCGGGACGCAATCAGGCCAATACCGCCTTCGCCATGCAGTTTTTCGCGGTTGCCCTCTTTCATGTTCAGATCGATAACCGACGAAAGACGACCGCCATACCGCGCCGGGAAACCGCCTTTGATGAGCTCGACACTCTTGATCGCATCACCGTTGAAAACCGAAAAGAAGCCAAATAAATGGTTGGCGTTGTAGACGACAGCATCATCCAGAATAATGAGGTTCTGGTCGGGGCCGCCCCCCCGGACATAAATGCCCGTTTGGCCTTCCGATCCCTTTTGTACGCCCGGCATCAGCTGGAGTACTTTCAAAACGTCTTTCTCGCCCAGAAAAGCCGGTATTTTTTTGATCTGGCTAACCGGTATATCAATGGAACTCATCTGAGCACTCTCACTAACTTTAGTGGTCAGGCGTCCGGCTTTTACATCGACCTCCGTCAAGGCCCGACCGGGCGTCAGCGATATATTGAGCGTCTGATTGGTTCGCAGGCTAATGGTTCGGCTCACGATGTCGTAGCCCACGAAGGAATAAGCCAGTTGAAGACTGTCCTGCGCAGGGATCGTTAACGAATAAAATCCGTACGTATTTGTGGTGGTACCGGTTGTTGTACCGGGAAGGTATACATTCACTCCGATCAGCGCTTCCTGACTACCCGTTTCATGCACATAGCCACTGATCGTAAAGCGTCCGTTGGGCGTTTGTGCTTTCAACAGGCTGATCGACAGGAGTACTAGTAGAAAGCCGGGTAAATAGTTGGGCATAACAGAGATTGGCAGTGACGACTACGGAGGGAGCTTAGTAAAGGAATAGCCCACTTTAGCTGGGTTAATTTAGCAAGTAACATCGCTTAAGAAAGGAATCCTATAACGAAACGAAGTGGTTGGTTATCCATTGCTCAATTTCCGGGGTGCAGTTGAAACAAAACCACTGATTGTAAGGTACTATAGTCGGAAAAGATCGGTGTGTCAAACGCCTTACCCGTATGCTTCAATTCGACAAGCTCTCGCTCAATATACCTAATACGACCAAACCCCGCGTTGTCATCATTGGTGGTGGATTTGGGGGAATGAATTTAGCCAAAAGCCTGCGCAATACCGATGTGCAGGTGGTGCTGTTCGATAAGCAAAATTACAATGGGTTCTGGCCGCTGCTGTATCAGGTCGCTACGGCTGGTCTGGAACCCGACGCCATTGCCGAACCTTTTCGTAAAATGTTCGATGGGTTCGATGATTTCCATTACCGCATGGTGCGGGTCAGTAAGATCGACCCGGCGGCTAAAACGGTGACGACCTTAATCGGTGAGTTGCATTATGACTACCTGGTTATTGCCAGTGGCACAAAATCCAACTTTTTTGGCAACGAGCAGATCAAGAAATATTCGTTTCCGCTAAAAACGATTCCGGAAGCATTGAACGTCAGAAGTCAGTTTCTGCAGTGTTTTGAGCAAGCCAGCGTCACGACCGATCCGGCCGAACGGGAGAGTCTACTCACGTTTGTAATTGCCGGTGCGGGCCCAACGGGAGTAGAGATGGCAGGCTCGCTGGCCGAAATGCGGAAGCACGTGCTGCCTAACGATTATCCGGGTCTGGATTTTAGTCAGATGCGTATCTACATCGTTGAAGGGTTGGGTAAAGTCCTGCCACCTATGTCGGATGAGGCCGGCCAGAAAGCGAAACGGTATCTTGAGGATCTGGGCGTTATCATAAAATTGAATACGCTGGTTGAATCCTATGACGGGGAGACCGTTACCTTTAAAGGGGGCGAACAAATCAAAACCCAGACGTTGGTCTGGGGCGCTGGTGTAACGGGCGCTATGATCGACGGCATTCCGGCCGAGTCGACCGAGCGTGGCCGGATTCTGGTCGACCCGATCAACCGGGTGCAGGGGCTAACCAATGTATTTGCCATTGGTGATATTGCCTTCATGAAGCTGGAGGATTATCCAAAAGGCCATCCTGGCGTTGCTCAGCCCGCTATTCAGCAGGGCCAGCATTTAGCCAAAAACCTGCGTCGGTTGATTAAAAATGAACCTACCGAACCCTTCAAGTACTTTGATAAAGGTTCATTGGCTATTGTAGGTCGTAGCCGGGCCGTCGCCGATCTGCCCGGAAATATTCACCTGGGCGGATTCATTGCCTGGATGGCCTGGTTGTTTGTCCATATCTGGTACCTGGTTGGATTCCGTAGCAAGCTGGTTGTCTTTAGCAACTGGGTATACCGGCTCTTCACCTATGAACGGGGAACCCGAATTATCATCCGACCCTTTGTTCGTAAGGATGACAAGGTCGGTCAGGAAATCGTAGCGCAGAATGAGATGAGCTAAGGAGAGCAGGAACCCGGATCAACCAGCCAGAAGCTGCGTGATCCGGGCTCTTAGTTATAGCTTACTCAGTGGGTAGTTAAATCCGAAAGCGTAGATGTACTGGAGTGAATAAAAGTGGTGCGTGGCCAACCCCTGGTGATCGGCACCGAGCTTGGTGTTTGTGTAATCGACCCAGGCACCCTGAAGATTAGTCTGTAAAAAGAAATACTTGAACAGGTCGAGCTTGAGTCCTGCACTGAGTGCGGCTACCACGCCGTGGTAGTGAAAATAGCCTTCGTCATTGTTCCCCAACACCGTAGAGATCGTATATGAAATGAGCGGCCCGGCACCTACCTTACCGATTCCGCTCAAGTCAATATATTTTGAATGCCAAAGTTTCTGGCGCTTTACCAGATTGATCATCAGGTAGTTGTTGCCATTGGTATGTTGCAGGTGAACAAAGTCGGGTGTTACCAATGTGTCCTTGTCAATCTGATGCCCCCTGATCTGGCCCTGCACATGAATAACCTGATTGTCCGTAACGATGTACTTGAGGTGGTCCCAGCTTAGTTCGATACCCAGATCGTGTTTATCGTTAAAGAAATAGCCGACATTCATGTCGTACTGGGGAACCGTCAGGTTGTTAAGCTTGTAGAAATCGTGTAAATCGGGACGGTCGTGCGCTTTGGCCTTGATGAAGGTGAAGTCGTAATTGTCTGTTGTCGTATTGCGGAAGTGAATCGTACTCTTTGTGTACCAATCCCGGTTATATCCCCAGGTGAAATAAAGGCTACCTGGATGTTTACCTAGCTTTAAGGTAGTAGTAGGTAATGGTTGCTGCGCAAATGTGGAAACCGATTTTAGCAAGCAATAGAAAAACAAAGGCACAAGTAAACGTGTCTGTTTCATACTGTATGTTTTGAATGGTGGTATAGAGGTATGTAGCCTCGGAGAAAGAAGTGTAAAACAAGCCCACGAGTTCCATAATTAAGTAATCAAAAAAAAAGCGCTTACTACATTTAAGTAAGCGCTTTCCTGATTTTTGGTCCTGTTTTACCAGCCCGGACGGCCATAATTACCGTAGCCGTAGCCCCGGTTTCCATTATAGGGCCGTGGTGGTGGGCCATAGTGACGGCGGCCATAATGGGGTGCATTTCGGTTCGTATAGTATGTAGGGCCGCAACTGGTTACCGAAATGATGAGCATCAGGGCCGCTAGGAAGCTAAGCAATTTTGTCGTTTTCATAAGGTTGCATTAGTTTTTTTACAATTCATACGTTAGATAAGCCAAGCCACTGATCGATTAAAATCGGTCGGTTAATCTTTCATTAAAAGTTTAACAGGAGCGTAGTCATTTAAATACGTCCTGGAACAGTCGAAACGTTTGGGCTAAATTCACGTTCTGGTACAAAGTACTGATTCAACCAATGCAGCTTATGAAATTTCGTTCTGCTCAACTGGCCATTCTGGGTGTTGCCTTACTGGCTGGCTCGGCTTTAGCCCAAAATACGCCCACGATCGGAGTCGATTCCAGTAAAGGCGGCCCACTTGATCTGGGCAAGATGTGGACCTTCGACAACCCCCCCTCCGCCTTTTTTCAGAAAACCTATAAGTTCACGGCCGATGACAAGTGGTTCGATGAAGCACGGCTGGCTTCGCTCCGGTTTGCCGATTACTGCTCGGCTTCGTTCGTGTCGGCCAATGGTCTGGTTATGACCAATCACCACTGTGCCCGCGAATCGGGAACGGGCGTTACCCGCAAAGGAGAAGACCTGAACGCTACCGGTTTTTTTGCCAAAACACCCGCTGAGGAGCGGAAGGTCGATGGGTTATTCGTGGATCAACTGGTGAAGATCGATGACATCACCAAGCGCGTTCAGGATGCCATGACCAGCGCAGCCTCGGAACAAGCCCAGTTACAGGCTCGCGAACAGGCCTTTGCAGCCATAAAGCAGGAATACGGCACCAGAGAGGGCTGGAAAGGGCTGGAACTACAGACCATCACGTTCTACAACGGCGGTCGCTACGCGCTTTACGGATTTAAGCGGTATACCGACGTCCGGTTGGTGTTCATGCCCGAGTTACAGCTTGGCTTCTTCGGTGGCGATTACGACAACTTCACCTACCCCCGCTACGCGCTGGACTGTTCATTCTTCCGGGTGTATGATGGTGGCAAACCGCTTAAAACAACGCACTTTTTCAAGTTTAACACCAACGGTGTTCGTGATGGAGAACCCGTTTTTGTGATCGGTAATCCGGGCCATACCGAACGACTGAAGACCGTTGCCGAACTTGAGTTTGACCGGGATCTACAAACACCAGCTACCATTCAACTGTTAAAAAACCGCTCGGCGGCTTTGCAGGCGTATAACGAAACGGCAAAAAGCGACAGCGTTTTAAATGAAATTTTTAGTTACGAAAATAGCCTGAAAGCCTATGGCGGACAACTCGATGGGTTGCGCGATGCGGGTTTAATGGCCCGTAAGTCGGTCTTTGAGGAGCAGTTTAAAGCAGCTGCCAAAGCGAAAAACCTGCCCGCCGATCAACTAAAAACCTGGGATGATATTGCTGCCAATACGGCTCAACTGCGGTCCATTTTCAACGATGCTAACTACCTCGCGCCCAGCGAGCGCACAATGGGCGAGCTATTAACTTTCGCCAACGTGGTGAGCCAATACAGTGAATTGCTGGCTACTCGTCCGCAGGATGCCGAACGCGCGCGGTCTCTGATGGAACCTCCGGTTGTTAAAAACAGGGCGTTGGAAGAAGCCTATCTAGCCGCCCATCTTGCCGAAGCGCAGACGGCTCTGGGCAACGACGACCCGTATGTAAAGGCCGCGCTCACCGGCGCTGACGGGAAGCCCCGAACCCCCAAAGAAACGGCGGCTTACCTGGTGAAAAACACCAAACTGACCGATCCCACTTTTGTGAGTGAACTAGCCACGCGGCCCGGAGCGGCTGCCGTCTCGAAAGATCCCATGCTGGCCCTGGCGCGTATTGGCTTCCCCCGGTATATAGCCGCTGGCCGACAAGCTCGCCAGATTACGCAAAAGCAGGAGGTGCTACGGGGACAGTTAGGCCGGATGCTGTATGATGTATATGGCACGGCTGTTCCGCCGGATGCAACGTTCTCCCTGCGCATCAACGATGGCGTGGTACAGTCGTACAATTACAACGGCACGAAGGCACCGATACTGACCACCTTTGCCGGGTTATACGACCGTAATTACTCATTTGCCGACAAGGCTCCCTGGAATTTGCCCGACCGCTGGAAAAATCCGCCGATGGAGTTGTTGAAACAGCCGATGTGCTTCATCTCCACGAACGACATCATTGGCGGCAACTCCGGCAGCCCGATGATCAACAAAAATCTCGAAGCCGTTGGCCTTGCCTTCGACGGCAACATGGAAAGCTTACCGGGCGAGTTCATCTTTGTGCCCGATGCCAACCGGACTATTTCCGTCCATACGGGCGGTATCATTGCTGCCATGCGCTATATCTATAAAGCGGATCGGCTGGTTAGTGAGCTAACCGGAGCAACCGCTATTGCGCCAGCCGCTACCCCCAAAACGACAAAAAAGTAGTCAATTATCGTTGAATCAGCTTAATGGGCCGCACAAACTCCCCGAAAGTTCAGTACTTTCGGGGAGTTTGTTTTTTGATTCTATACAACCTGACTATGACCAAATCTGACATTCCGGTGATACCGAAATTCTTCGATCGGTATATCAACCTGGCCGGGAATGACTGGCTGCTGCTTGACGCCCTCATGCAAGGAGCGTCCTTTGAAGACCTTATCCCTGCCGAAACGCTCGAAAAACTCGGCGACCTACGGTATGCTCCCGACAAATGGACGGTGAAGGATATTTTACAGCACATCATTGACACCGAGCGGATTATGAGTTATCGGGCTATGCGGTTGTCCCGTAATGACCAGACGCCATTACCTGGTTTTGACGAAGAAAAATTTGGCGAAACGGCCATGGGCTCCCGGCGTACCATTCCGGATCTGTACGACGAATATGCCGCTGTCAGAAAATCGAATATTGCCTTGTTCAGTAGCTTCGATGAGGAAATGATGTTACGGACCGGTACCTGTTCGGATCAGCGAATTTCAGTGTTAGCCCTCGGGTTTGTGCTGGTTGGCCATGCTACTCACCACGTTAATGTTATCAATGAACGCTATCTTCCTCTTCTCGCTTAATCAACCCTTCATGAAAGCAACATTTTTAGTACTGATTGCCCTGATGGCACAGACCGTTTGTGCCCAAACAAAAACAAAAGTTACGGCGACGGATTTGACCCGCATCAAACAGGTAGGCGGTATCGAACTAGCGCCCGATGGGCAGCGGGCCATCTATGCGCTCGCTACCATAGAGCCCAATCCCGACCAGAAAGAAGAGTACGAGTACAAAACACACATTTACTTAACCGGCCTCAAGCCCGGCGACAGCAAAGCGTTGACGCGCGGGGCCGAGTCTGCCCGGCAGGCTGTGTGGTCGCCTGATGGACAGCGGATCGCTTTTGTGCGATCAGTAAAGGGAAAAGGGCAGATTTTTGTCATGTCGCTGGATGGGGGCGAAGCCTGGCAGTTAACAAACGGTACATATGGCGCTTCCTCGCCACTTTGGTCGCCCGATGGTAAGCGTATTGCGTTTACGGCGGGCCTGACAATGGCCCAGATGCTAACGGACTCCCTGGTGAATCCCGGTAAAAATACACCATCCTGGTCGCTCGAAAAGCCGGGCTTTTCAACCAACAATTTCATTAAAAGCGACAAAAAAATAAAGCCCAATCCCGACGGATCGCTGGCCGAAATACGGGCTTATCTGGAAAAAGATGTCGAAGACAAAAAAGCGAAAGTATTCAATCGGCTCAACTTTCAGGGGGAATCGACGACGGAACCTGACCTGAACTTCAGTCATTTGTATGTCGTGGATGTTAAGGAGGGCGCAACGCCAAACCCCCTCACCCGTGGCTTCTCGTCCTATCAGGGCGCTAACTGGTTACCAACAGGTCAGGGATTGCTGGTCGTTACGGATCGGGATTCATTGAAACACCCGGATCGGGAACAGGATAATGCGATTGTTTACGTGCCCGCCGATGGATCGGGTACGCGGAACGTTATCCTGGCCGAAGCGGGCAAGAGTTACCGATCTCCCGAAATTTCCCCCGATGGCAAGCAACTGGCGTTTCTGGTGAGTCCGTCAGAAGGAGTCAACTTCGCTCAAATCGGGTTGGCAACGCTGGCAGGTACCCGTATATCGGGTGTCGAACTCGTGACCTTCGACCGGGCGGCAAGTGGGTTAAGCTGGACAACGGCTGCTACGTCGGCAAAAGGTAAAAAAGGAACAGCAGGCTACGCGGTTTACTTTACAGCCCCGGCCAATGGCGGGTCGCCCCTCTATCGGCTCGATCCGGCCACACGGCAGGTCACCCAGCTAACGGACTTTACGCAGGGCGTCACCAGCTTCGATGTCAACGGCAATCGGGTGGTGCTGGCCAGAACGGAAGTCGCCAATCCGTCGGAATTATACCTGACGGACGCGTCGGCTAAAAATCAGACTAAATTAAGCAACCACAATGATTGGGTAGCGCAGCGTCAGTTGAGCATGCCCGAGAAGCGCACGTATAAAAACTCGCTGGGTCAGACGGTCGATTACTGGATCATGAAACCTGCGTTTTTCGAGGCTTCTAAAAAATACCCGCTGCTGCTCAACATGCACGGTGGCCCGACGGCTATGTGGGGACCCGGCGAGCCGTCTATGTGGCACGAATTTCAGTACATGTGTTCGCAGGGCTATGGCGTCGTATATGCCAATCCCCGTGGATCAGGCGGATACGGCCTTAATTTCCAGCGGGCAAATATCAAAGACTGGGGCACCGGCCCCGCCGAAGATGTGCTGGCGGCTGTGACCGACGCGGCTAAAGAGAACTGGGTAGATACCAGTCGGCAGGTGATTACGGGCGGCTCCTACGCCGGTTACCTTACGGCCTGGATTGTTGGGCACGACAACCGATTCAAGGCTGCTTTTGCGCAGCGGGGCGTTTATGACCTGACTACGTTTCTGGGCGAGGGCAATGCGTGGCGGCTTATCCCGAACTACTTTGCCTATCCCTGGGCGGCTGATGCTAAAGTACTTGATGCGAATTCGCCCTATACCTTTGTTCAGAATATCAAAACGCCACTGTTGATCAAGCACGGCGAAAATGACCTTCGGACAGGCCCGATCCAAAGCGAAATGATGTACAAAAGCCTTAAAATTCTGGGTCGTCCAGTGGAATATGTGCGGATGCCCGGTGCTACTCACGAACTAAGCCGTACGGGCAACGTTCGGCAGCGGATCGACCGCATCCTGCGTATTTATGAATTCTTCGAACGGTATGTGGGGCCTGATGCTCAGGCGATCACCCAGAAGTAGAGCGCACCTCTCCGGTTGACCCAGGTGTCAACTAACCCGGACTGGGTTAACCGGAGAGGTGTAAATCAGCCTTAAAAAGCTTTTTAGCTTGTCTATCAACGGTTTAACCTTTTATTTGAACGCGTCTCAGACACTATTTTATAGCTTAGCTGAACATAATTGCATTTACATAACAGCGAAGTTCCAACCATATCATCTTAGTTTAGGTCAGTTCAGTAAAAAACCATATGACTATGAAATATATTGGATCGTTGCTGGCCTTATTACTCATTTGGAGCTGCCAACCCAAGGTATCAATTGAACCTACAACGGTGGGGCCTGAGCCTGAACCGTACCGGATCGTTCGAGATAGTGTCAAGACGGGGGCTTATCTGGACATAACAATTGGTGAAGATGCATTCACTGCTTATCCCAAAATTCAAGCCCTTCGCACAACCAAGGGTGTTGCCTATCTGAACATAGTTAGCAACGTATTTGCCGATCTGTCTCCCTTGAAAGAGCAATTACCCCTTTATCAGTACATTCTACTTGATCAAAGGCCAGGTACTGACACCGGTGTACAGATTACCATCGAGGGCCAAACCGTTAAAAGTATCTTTCTAAACAGTGGCCAACAGCTTAGTCAATGGCCTGAAAAGCAAAAAGCTAGCTCATCGGTGCGGGTGGGTGATGCTGTCTCAGACTTGTACGATAAACTAATTAATGTGCGTAATATAGACCGTTATACTAACAAGTTTGAATACATCTCCTTACTGACCAAAAACCTGTCCACCAAGTATGATGAGGTCATGAGTCTATCGCCACAATGGTACTTTGGGTACTCGACCGGCCAAAACCAGATGGATCAGATTCAAGTCCATTTTCAGAGGAGTAAAGTCAGTAAAATTTACATCGACCACTACGCCAAATAGTAACTCAATCTCTGATTTCGAGGTGTATCGAAACGTTACAAGTGAAAGGGTATTCATGAAACTATGTCAAGAACTGGCCAAGTAAATGGGAGTTTCTACTTGTCTATCAATGCCTTATCGTACTAGTTAATGGCTGTCCCCGATGGGTAGTGGCAACCCAAGTAAGGTCTATACAGGTACGTTTATCTGAAAATCTGCCGCAAACTAAAAGAAACGCTTTGCCAATTAGTGGATTGGGTTAATTTGTTCGTAGTCAAAAACAGGTCAACTCAATCTCATGAATAAACAGCACATTCTACTCGCTCTACTTTTCGTTGCTACCACGACCTTTGGGCAAATCGCCAACAGTAACACGCTGAAGGCTCAGGTGGATGGAAAGGAATTTCTGGCACAGCCACGCCGGATCAGAATCGGTAATTTCTGGTGGATAACCGCCAATACCATCAAGCCCGATAAGTCGCTGAGAATATGGCTGAGTGCTTACAACAAAGGCGATATTCTTGAAACCGGTACGTATCTGGTTGTGGATGCCGACAAACCCGACACCAAGGAGAATCGGAAAAAGGTGGAAGATCTGACCAAGTATAAAGGGCTGGCGGCCATAAAATACGTGGAAGAAACCCGGGAACCCCGCATGGAGTACCATACGGGTAAATCGCAAAACGCCGACGAAACAATTGAGGTTAAAATAGGGGCAGATGGTTTCCTGGAGGCCACATTCAGTACCACATTAGTGGGAAATTATTGGAAAGAGAAAGCAACCGCAACCGTTTTTGGTGGTATGGGCCGCCTGGTCAGTAAGATGGAAGACAAGGCTATTACAAAAACCTCCGGTTATGATTCTTCTATTGATCCTGAAGGGAATGGCTACAAGAAACAGGATAAGCAAGATCAGATTGTTATCACAAACGGTAGTTTTAAGCTGAAAATGAATTAGAGGAAGCACGTAACTATCCCGGTAAGTGCCTCGTTACGTCTTTAACTTGACCCCATTTGTCAGGTTGAAGACGTATTTTTTGTATACTTGATTTATATGAGCAACCACAAAGAACTACTTGAAGAAGCGCCCAAGTTTCGGTACTGGAAAAGTCAGGCTGAAGCCAATGGACTAAAAATTAATGCGGTAAACGATTTTTATATCCGTCGTCGGCACAATGGCGAGGTGCTGTTTGCCATGCTAGAAGTGGACGCCGACACGCCCGAAGGTGATAAAATACCCCCCGCGCTCTTCTTGAAAGGCCATGCGGTCTGTATGCTGGTGTGCTTGATAGAGAAAGAGACACGGGAAAAATTTGTGGTGCTGGTGAAGCAACGACGCATTGCCGATGGCTCGCAAACCTACGAACATCCGGCCGGGATGGTCGATGCCAGCGACGCCCCCGACGAGGTAGCTGCCCGCGAGTTGGAAGAGGAAATTGGCCTGACTGTTACGGCCGCTGAACTAACCAGGCTAAATTCCCGGGTATGGCATCCCAGCACCGGCACCAGCGACGAGGGGATGCATTTCTTCTACCTCGAAAAAGAAATGACCCGTGATAAAATCATGGACTTTCACCTTAAAAATATGGGGAATCAGTCTGAACATGAGCGTATTGTCAGCGTAGTGGCTACATTGCCCGAAGCTCATAAGCTAATTACGAACGTCAATGGGCTCTTGCTTCATTTCCTGTATTTACAGCACGTTGGTGATTACGAAACAATGAAATTGTTGTGATTTACGGTTTTGGGTATTCGCTATACCGATCAGAACGGTGCACAGGCGTCAGCATGAGGGAGTCCACCGTAAACCGTATACCTCAAACCAACTAACCTATACACAAACCCAACCAGTATGGATGAATTTATGCAGGAGGCCATCAATCAGGCCCGAAAAAGTTTGAGCGAAGGCGGTATTCCCATTGGGTCTGCGCTTATTAAAAACGGTGAGTTAGTCGCATCGGGGCACAATAAGCGTGTGCAGGAAAACAATCCCATTCTGCATGGCGAAATGGATTGCCTGAACAATGCCGGGCGCGTCGGCTCCTTTAAAAATACCGTTATCTACTCAACGCTGATGCCCTGCTACATGTGCGCCGGGACAATTGTACAGTTCAAGATTCCCAAAGTAATTGTTGGAGAGTCACGGACGTTTCCGGGCGCACGAGAATTTATGGAGCAGCATGGCGTGGAAGTAATTGACCTCGACCTGCCCGAATGCGTCGATATGATGAACCAGTTCATTGCCGAGAAGCCGACCCTTTGGCATGAGGATATCGGTGAGTTATAGAAGGAAGATCGATTAGTTACCTTTGTTTGCTAAGAACGTCACATAGACTATCCTTAATCAATTGATTCTGTGAGGCTTTTGTGGCGTTTTTTCTTTCTGGCCACCTGTGTTGGCTGTTTTTCTGATTGTCTGGCGCAGCGTTCGGTAATCTGGCGGGAGAAGCCGGGCACCTGGCTCATGAACGTTGGGTTAGGCGCTACCTACTATTTAGGCGATTTGACCGAAGCGGGTAATTTTGGCCACTTACGGCTGGGTGTGGCCGCAAGTGCAGCCGTTGCTTACCGGTATTCCCCGCATCTGACACTTCGGGCAGAGGGGCAGGTTTATTACATTCGGGGAAGCCAGAAAAACACGCACCTCGCCTATAATAACCTGTCCTTTTTTAGCGTAAATCCCGACGTCTGGGCGGGTGTACAATGGGATTTCTGGCCCGAAGATGACCGTAATCATGTCATTATTCCCTATGCGCTGGCGGGTGTGGGTCTGACCCACATAACCCCCAAAGCGAACTATGGCGGTCGAGCCGTTAGTTTGGCTCCTCTACATACCGAAGCGATCGCCTACAACCGCTGGCCTATCATTATACGCTATGGCCTGGGCTTTCCGATTGCCACCGGCGAGCGATTCAAATGGAATCTGGAAGCTACTTACACGCATGTACTGAGCGACTATCTGGATGATGTAAGTACCGTATATCCTGATCAAAGAAATAGGACCGCTCTGGAGGTTGCCCTGTCGGACCGGCGGCCCGAATTGGGGCAACCACTTAACCGACCCGGTGCGCAACGAGGCAACAGTAATCGGCGCGATGGGTATTTGATTGTGTCGGCGCGGCTTATTTATGTTCTCATAACACCCTCGCAACGGAATTACCGACGGATGTTTCATCGTTAGGCTTTTGGGGGCTTTTGCTGTATTTTTGGCGTAAAACCCTCGCCTTGCCGAATGAGTCCAGCTATTTTTATTGATGCCCTTCAACGTGAACTTCAATCTATTCAATACGGTCAGAATCCGCCCGAACTCTATGATCCGATCAAGTACATTATGAGTTTAGGGGGTAAGCGGATGCGTCCACTACTCACGTTGATGGGTGCTTACTTATTTACCGACGACTGGCAAAAGGCCATCCGGCCTGCCCTGGGCGTAGAGGTGTTTCACAACTTTACGCTCATGCACGATGACATTATGGACCAGGCTCCTTTGCGCCGGGGCCAACTGACGGTGCATGAAAAATGGAACGGCAATGTGGCCATTCTATCGGGCGATGTTATGCTCGTTAATGCCTATCAACTGCTGTTAAATGTGGAGGCTACTAAATTGGCGCCTGCCCTGGCCCGTTTCAGCCGTACGGCGGCTGAAGTTTGCGAAGGCCAGCAGCTGGATATGAATTTCGAGACTCGATGGGATGTTTCCGAAGCGGAATATATTGAGATGATTCGCCTGAAAACATCGGTTTTGCTCGGCTATGCGCTTGAACTGGGTGGCTTGATTGGGGGTGCCGATGACGAAACGACACGGCATCTATACAATGGTGGGGTGAACATTGGCATCGGGTTTCAGTTGAAAGATGATTTACTGGATGTCTATGGCGATCCGGCCAAATTTGGTAAACAGGTTGGCGGAGATATCATTGCCAACAAGAAAACGTTTCTGCTGATCGAAGCGCTGGCGCAGGCAAAAGGGGCCATTCGCGACGAGCTGATCGGCTGGCTGACCCGGACCGAGTTCAGTAAATCTGAAAAAGTGCAAGCCGTTACGGCCATTTATGACCAGTTAGGCATCCGGGAGCTTACCGAATCCCGGATCAATGAATACTTCGCCCTTGGATTTGCTAACTTCGACCAGGTTGACGCCGATCCTAACCGCAAAACCTTATTGATTCAATTTGCCCGTCAACTCGTTGAGCGGGAAAGCTAGTAAGAGAGATGTATGATGTGGTATGTAGGCTATTCGGCTTTCAATTTTATAGCATACATACCGCATCATACATCATATACACTACATCATACATCAACTCATGAGTATTACCCTGATTATCATTGTTGTTACGGTTATTGTTAGTGTGGCCGCCTGGAACAACTACGGCCTGATGGATAGGTGGATTATGAATCCATACCAGGTGGCAAGCCGTGGGCAATATTACCGGCTGATCACATCGGGGTTCCTGCATGCTGACTGGGGGCACTTGTTTTTCAATATGCTTAGCCTGTATTTCTTTGGCGGCTTTATCGAACAGGTGTTTGGCATGCTGTTCAACGGCAATGCGCCAGTTTTCCTAATTGGCTTTTATCTGGTGGCAATTCTGGTTTCCGACATTCCAAGCTTCCTTAAACACCGGAACGATCCCGGTTACAACTCATTGGGCGCGTCGGGGGGTGTGTCGGCTATTATTTTTGCCGCTATTCTTTTTCGGCCCCTGACGCCTATTTATCTTTACTTTATTCCGATTGGCATTCCTGGGTTCATCTTTGGCGCTTTATACCTGGCTTATTCCTACTATGAATCCCGGCGCGGAGGAAGCCACATCAATCACGATGCTCACTTTTATGGTGCCTTGTTCGGTGTATTGTTTATGATTGTGATTTACCCCGCCGTCATTCCCAGCTTTATTGAGCAGATTGCCGGGTGGCGACCATTCTAATTCTGGTATGTAACGACCATGTTCCGGCTTCTCAATCAACCCCTTCCTTTAGATGACTCGTCGGTCCGGCAACTTCGCAAATCGGCTCTGATCGGTTTGTTTGTCGGTCTGTTTTTGTTGGTCTTTCAGCCATTCGGCCTGAATAGTTGGGAAACGGAGAGCAAGGTAATCAAAGTGCTGGGCTTCGGTCTGGTTACGTTTGTTATAACAGCGATCAATTTTGTCATCCTGCCGAGCGTAGCTCCCCGGTTTTTTGATGAGAAACACTGGACAGTAGCCCGCCAGATAATCCTCGTGATGGCCAATATTCTGCTGATCGCGTTGGCAAATCGATTGTATCTGGCCTGGCTTTTAGATTCGGAAGATGTAGGTTCGATCAGTTGGGGCGGCATGATTCTCGTTACCTTTCTGATAAGCTTTTTTCCGGTTGTTGGGTTGGTTTTGCTTGGTTACATCACCGAGCTCAAAAAATACAGTAATGCAGCCGCTGCCATACCCATTCATGTACAAGGGACCGATAGCCTACCTTCCTCTGGAGTG
The DNA here is from genome assembly GCF_054776595.1 of Spirosoma horti. Taxonomy (NCBI): domain Bacteria; kingdom Pseudomonadati; phylum Bacteroidota; class Cytophagia; order Cytophagales; family Cytophagaceae; genus Spirosoma; species Spirosoma horti. Next base: position 485,958 of record NZ_BAAHBQ010000004.1, on the reverse strand, counting down.
TCCGCTACACCATTGCCTATCCAAACGGTTACGCTCCTTGCCGATAATGAAAAAGATACCGTAACCGCCTTGGCTGATGATCTGCTCTACATCGAGTCTAGTGATAATTACTGTACGATTGTTCATTTGAAGAATGCACAGGTTGCGAAACCACTTTTACGGAGTAGCCTAAGTCGGCTGGAAAAACAGATAGGCCACCCGCACATCGTCCGTTGCCATCGTTCGTATGTTGTCAATCTGGATCGGGTTGAGCGCGTAACGGGTAATGCACAGGGGTATAAACTTCATTTAGGTGCCGGAGAGTTTGTAGTGCCCGTAGCCCGCCAATACAACGAGACGATTATTGCGGAGCTAAAAGCTTTGTAAAACAGCCCACCATTCGTCCCAATGCCCGGTTTTGTTTGCCAAACGCCCCAAACCGTGCTATCTGGCCCTTTTATTTGCTGTGGGCTATCTGCTTGCCGTACGTTTGTCTCAACGAAAAACAAACCCGGCAACGGCCATGAAAACGCTCATCATTTCCCTGCTTATTACTCATATTGCTACCGGCTGCATCGCCTTGCTGGTGGGCCTGATCCCCATGTTCTCCAAAAAGGGTAGCCTGTTGCATAACCGCGCCGGATTGATTTATGTCTACTGCATGATTACCGTAGCGGTCACGGCTTTATTGTTATGTGGGCTACAGCCATTCAGAATGATGCGGGTATTTTTGACTGGCATTGCCATCTTCAGTTTCTACCTCTGCATGACTGGCTGGCGGGCTACGAAACAGAAAAAGACGGGCCCTACTCAGTTTGATAAACTACTCACTTACCTGACTCTGGTCGTTAGCGGACTCATGATTAGCTTCGGAATTTACCTTATGCTGGTAAATGGAGGGGCATTCTTCCCCATCGTCTTCTCATTCTTCGGTGTGCTAACGGGCGTTTTTGCCGTGAAAGATGTTCGGCAGATGGTGCGCCCTACCGAAAAAATGCACTGGTTCTTCCAGCACTTTACCCGCATGGGCGGTTCGTACATTGCAACGTTCACGGCTGCTCTGGTAACGAATATGGACCGGATGATACCCGCCAATGCACCCGATTGGGCAGCGACTATTGGCTGGATTGCACCCAGCGTTATTGGTGGTCTGATTATCAGCCGGACAGCGCGGTACTATAAACAGAAGTACAGCGGCCCGAAGGCACCAACTCTTGCCTAGGCTACTTCGTCAATAACTCCTTTGCGACGGGTAGCGCTTTTTCAGCCCAGTGCTTCATCTGCTTGCCCGAATAATGCAGGCCATCCGAAGCGAACTGGCTGTTATCACCAGCCGCCGACCGGCTAAGGGGCGTAATATCGACATAGGCAATGCCCGCTTTCTGGCATTCCTCCTGGGCGATGGTATTGAACTGATCAATCTCGCGGGAGACCCTGGCTTTATCGCCACCGGCCGCAAAAGGCGAAACGCCCCAATCGGGAATAGACAACACAAAAACACGGTTGGTTTTTCCGTCCGCAAATTTAGTGGCCGTTTGAAGCAGCTCCCGAAACTCTGTCCGGTACTGATCCTGACGCTGCCCCCGATACTGGTTATTGACGCCGATGAGCAGCGAGACCAGGTTATAAGTTTTCTGATTACCACTGGCCTTGATGGCCTCCTGTAGTTCGGCGGTTGTCCAGCCGGTGCGGGCAATAATATCGGGGTTACCGACATCTACGTTGTCTTTTCGCAGCAATCCGGCCAACTGAACACTCCAGCGGTCGCCTTCAGAAACCCGTTCGCCAATTGTGTATGAATCGCCGAGCGACAAAAAGGTATATTCGGATTTAGCTGCGTCTGGGTTTATGATCATGTCCGGCTGGGTTGGGCGCGACGTGCAGGCCAGTGAGAAAGTCAGAATCGCGACGGCGACCCGGCAGGTTTCTGCGATTTTTATGAGTATCATGATTTTTGCCAACCCAATGGGCGTTTATTGATAAGGAAATAAACGTGGGTAATGTAAGATCAGATTTTACCGAGTCATGGTCGGCCAAAAAATCACAAAATCCTGCCGGGGCGCTGGAGCTATTCAGAATTATTCTTGCTCCAGCAAAAATGCCTTAATGAATGGGTCGATGTCGCCGTCTAATACCGCTTCCGTATTCGAGGTTTGATAACCCGTTCGGTGGTCTTTCACCCGTCGATCATCGAGAACGTAGGAGCGAATCTGGGAGCCCCACTCAATTTTCTGCTTGCTGGCCTCTACTTCAGCGCGGGCTGCATTCCGTTTCTGAACCTCAATTTCGTAGAGTTTCGATTTCAGGAGTCGAATGGCAACTTCCTTGTTTTGCAACTGGCTGCGCTCCTGCTGGCACTCAATGATCAGGCCCGATGGCTTGTGTTTCAACCGAACTGCCGTTTCAACCTTGTTTACATTCTGGCCACCCGCACCGCCCGACCGGAACGTATCCCAATCAATATCAGCCGGATTCACTTCAATCTCGATGGTATCATCGACCAGTGGATAGGCATACACGGACGCAAAGGATGTGTGTCGACGGGCGTTGGAATCGAATGGGGAGATGCGCACCAACCGGTGTACCCCGTTCTCGGACTTTAAAAACCCGTAGGCCAACGGACCATCCACTTCAATCGTGGCTGATTTGATACCTGCCGTATCGCCATCCTGGTAATCGACCTGTTTGAGGCCATAGCCGTGTTTTTCGGCCCAGCGCATGTACATGCGATAGAGCATATCGGCCCAGTCCTGACTTTCGGTGCCACCCGCTCCGGCATTGATTTCGAGAACCGCGCTGAGCTGATCTTCCTCGTTGCCGAGCATTTTTTTGAGTTCCAGATCTTCAAGCGTCGTGGTCACGTTCCGGGCTTCCTGATCGACCTCTTCTTCGGGTACGTCGCCTGCTTCGTAGAATTCGAAAAGCGTTTCGAGATCGCCGAACTGGCTGTTCAGTTTCTCATAACTCGTTGTCCAGCCTTTCAGCGTTCGGACCTGCTTCATTACGCCTTCGGCACGGGCCGCGTCGTTCCAGAATTCGGGCTGGAAGGTTTGCTGTTCCAGCTCAGCTAATTGTTCTTTCTTATTATCGTAGTCAAAGATACCCCCTCAGGGCCTCTACTCTGGCTCTCAAGTCGGTCAACTGGTCGGTTGTCATGAACTTGTCGTACTGGTTAATTGAAATAAGGATAGCCTAAAAGTCTTACCGGAAGACCTTCAGGGACTGCAAAGATAGAACAAAACAAGGCGGGGTAAGGGTTTACTTCGGGTATCAACTTTTCGGCCTACCTTTGCGTTCTCCTCTTGAGAAGAGTTTATTTTATTCATTCTACAAATTCATTCATTAACTAATGGCTTCACAGTACGATGTAATCGTTGTGGGTAGCGGACCAGGCGGCTATGTAGCTGCCATCCGGGCGTCGCAGTTGGGTATGAAAACGGCCGTTATCGAGCGCGAAAGCCTGGGCGGTATCTGTTTGAACTGGGGCTGTATCCCAACCAAAGCCCTGCTGAAATCGGCGCAGGTTTTTGACTATATAAAGCACTCTGCCGATTATGGTATTACCGTTTCGGGCGAATCGAAGGCCGATTTTGGCGCCGTTATCAAACGGAGCCGGGGTGTTGCCGACAGCATGAGCAAGGGTGTTCAGTTTCTGATGAAAAAGAACAAAATCGACGTCATCAATGGCGTCGGTAAAGTGATACCCGGCAAAAAAGTAGCGGTGACTGCTGCCGATGGCAACGTGACCGAATATGAAGCTAAACACATTGTCATTGCCACAGGAAGCCGTGCCCGCCAATTACCGAGTGTTCCCATCGATGGGAACAAGGTAATTGAGTATCGCAAGGCTATGTCCCTTGAAAAACGGCCCGATAGCCTTCTGGTGATTGGCTCGGGTGCCATCGGCGTCGAGTTTGCCTATGTGTACGCCAGCATGGGTACGAAAGTAACCATCGTCGAGTTTCTGCCAACCGTAGTTCCAATTGAAGATGAAGACATCTCCAAAGAACTGGCCAAGCAATATAAGAAACTGGGTATCGATATCTTCACGAAGTCGGAAGTAACGAAGGTCGATACCAGTGGTAATGGCTGTAAAGTGTTTGTAAAGACACCAGACGGCGAGAAAACCTTCGATGTGGACGTTGTCTTGTCTGCAGCCGGAATTGTCGCTAATATTGAAAATATTGGTCTTGAAGAATTGGGCATAACCGTTGATCGGGGTAAAATCGTGACCGACGATTATTACCGGACCAATGTCGAAGGCTATTACGCCATTGGCGACGTAACGAAAGGACAGGCATTGGCACACGTAGCTTCGGCCGAAGCGATCATCTGTATCGAAAAAATTGCCGGACTGCCTCATGTTGAACCTCTGAATTATAACAACATTCCGGGCTGTACCTATTGCACACCCGAAATTGCATCGGTGGGGTATACCGAAAAAGCTGCCCGCGAAGCTGGATACGAACTTAAAGTGGGTAAGTTTCCCTTCTCGGCATCGGGTAAGGCCAAAGCGGCTGGTGCGCCCGAAGGCTTCGTTAAAGTTATTTTCGATGCCAAATACGGTGAGTTCCTGGGTGCTCACTTCATTGGTGCGAACGTAACCGAGATGATTGCGGAGGTTGTAGCGGCCCGTAAATTAGAAACAACGGGTGAAGAGATTCTGAAAACGGTTCACCCACACCCAACCATGTCGGAGGCTATCAAAGATGCTACCGAAGCGGCCTATGGTGAAGCCATTCACCTGTAGGTCTTAGACCTGAGCGATTATAAACAGTGCCGCCAGCCCCGAACGGAATCCGTTTGAGGCTGGCGGCACTGTTTATAGGAATCGTAGAAATTTATTTTTTGAGCACTTTCCAGTTGGCCAGTCCAATTTTCGTCAGGAAATAAAGCGCAGAGGTTCGTAGAACGCCCAGTCCATAGATCGAGCTGCGTTTGAAGTTGATTGACGATGCTTCTTCGAAGTACTTGGTCGGGCAGGTAACTTCACCGATTTCGTACCCTTTGAAGAAAATCTGGGCAACCATTTCGTTGTCGAAAATGAAATCGTCGGAATTGTGCGTAAAGTCCAGGCTGCGTAGGACGTCGCCGGAGAAAGCCCGATAACCCGTGTGGTATTCAGAAAGCTTCTGATTCATCAGCAGATTCTGGGTGAAGGTCAGAAAGCGGTTAGCAATGTACTTGTACATAGGCATCCCCCCTTTCAAAGCACCTTTGCCTAAGATACGAGAGGCAAATACTACCGGATACAGGCCATTACCAATGATGGATATAATGGCAGGTAACAGCAAAGGCGTGTACTGATAGTCGGGGTGGAGCATCACAACGATGTCAGCGCCAAGTTCCATGGCTTTCGCGTAACATGTTTTTTGGTTGCCGCCATACCCTTTGTTTCGGTCATGACGGATAACATGACGAATGCCTAATTGCCGGGCTACCTCAACCGTATTGTCGGGACTGGCGTCGTCGACCAGAATAACATCATCTACAAGATCAAAAGGAATTTCCTTATATGTTCGCCCTAATGTGAGCGCTGCCCGATAGGCGGGCATTACTACAATAACTTTTTTGCCATTAAACATAGGACAAAACTAATGGGTTGGTGTGAATATGCCAATTATTTACCGCAAGAAGCCCACAGCTTCAACGGATTGGGCGTAGATTTGTATCATTTTCTCATCTTTCCGGGCGACAGATACTTATTCTTCTATCTGCCATTTTTGTATGCTTTCCAACGAAACTTTGTTTTTTCTGGCGTTCGCAGCGTTTGTCCTGATCATTATGGCCTTTGATCTGGGAATATTCTCCAAGCAAAAAAGCCACGTCGTACAGTTTAAAGAAGCGGCCATCTGGAGTGCAATCTGGGTTGCATTGTCCATTGCCTTTTATTTTTTCCTGCAACGCTTTGGATACCTGGTGCACGGTATTACCGACATGGCCCGGCTTGAGGAAGTTCGCAGTAAATATGCCGAACACGTTACACTCGTTCCCGGCAACTTTGCGGCTAGTTTAGCTCGTTTTCAGGCCAACATGTCTCTGGAATATATTACCGGCTACCTGGTCGAATACTCGCTGTCAGCCGATAATATATTTGTGTTCATTCTGATATTCAATTCGTTCGGGGTTCGGCAGCGGTATTATAAGAAAATTCTGGTTTGGGGAATTCTCGGCGCTATTGTCCTGCGATTTGTTTTTATTTTCCTGGGGTCAGCCCTCATTCAGCGTTTCGAATGGATCATGTATCTGTTTGGCGCGTTCCTGGTATACACCGGGGTTCAATTGTTTTTCCAGAAGGAGGAGGACGAAAAAATTGAGCCCGCTACTCATCCCGTGGTGCGTTTTGCCAGTAAATATTTGAACGTATACCATCGGAATGTTACTGATAATTTCTTCGTCCGCCGGAAGTCAGACCGTAAGTTATTCGTAACGCCCCTGTTTCTGATCGTCATCGTTATCGCCTTTACGGATCTTGTGTTTGCCGTTGATTCCATTCCGGCTATTTTCTCGATTACCAAAGACCCTTACATCGTGTTTTTCTCGAACGTCTTCGCCATCATGGGACTTCGTTCGATGTTCTTCTTTTTGTCCAGTATTATGAGCCAGTTCCGCTTCCTGAAAGTAGGTTTGGCCGTCTTGCTGACATTCATTGGAGCCAAAATGCTGGCCGAACATTGGCTGGCCGACCACGGATTCAAACCCGTTTACTCGTTGTACATCATCGTTGGCATTCTGACAGTTAGCGTGCTGGCCTCCTGGCTTATACCCGAAAAGAAAGAACCGGCCGAATAAGCCTATACGAAAAGAAGAACGGGCGAGGGTCACTGAAAAATTTATTTCGGTGGCCCTCGCCCGTTCTAATTCTGGCCGTTCGTGGCTTCGTGATTATAGCCAATAGCTCATGCGCACACTTTTCGGCGGATAAACGTTAGTTTTGAGAAAGACACTTCGCTTATCAGATGACGTTTGCGCCTACTGCCGTATTAAAAACCTTTCGCCGACGCTTAACGAACCTCAGCAGTCGTAATCGTTCTCTGTTACTAACTACCCTGCCCGCCGGTCAATTCCTGGATTTACACGAAACGGATTTTCTGCTCAATAAACCGTCTTTCAGCATCATTGCCGATTTAGTTGGCCGTAAATCGGCGGTGTCGCTTTGTGACGTGCTCGATCCCCGGCAGGAGCGAAGTAACGAAGTGAGTCGTAAACTTCGGCGCATTGACCGAGCGGCCCGCTTTATTGAAGAGGAACGGGGTACGGAAGACCTATACGTTGGCTGGCCGTTTGTGAAAGGCAAGTTTTTGGATGAGTCGGTTGTTCATGGCCCGCTTCTGTTTTTTCCTGTGCAGATCGAGCAACAGGGGAAGTTTTGGAAGCTGGTTCGCCGGGGCGATGAGTTGGCTTTTCTGAACCCAGCCTTTGTGTTAGCCTACCAGCAATTTAACCAGGTAAAATTGTCGGAGGAGCTAGTTGAAAAAACAGTCGATGAGTTTGACCGTGACCCGCTTGTGTTCCGGACACAACTTTATGAATGGCTCAAGGAAAGTCAGCTTGAGATTAACTTCAATCAGGATCTATTTACGGACACGCTTCAGTTTTTCAATAAGCAGCCTGCCAGGGATCTCGCTCAACTCGAACGAACTGGCGAGTTAAAACTGTACCCGGAAGCCGTATTAGGGGTTTTCCCGCAAGCCGGTTCGTTCCTGGTGCCAGATTATGATACGTTGATTGCCAGGAGCGAAGAATCAACCGATGAACAGCTCAATATGGGGCTGGGAAGTACTTTATTGTCTGAAGATTCAGATCGGGTTCCAACGGCTTCACTCCCTGAAAGACACCTCCATACACCCTTGCCCATGGATGCGTCGCAGGAAGCGGCTGTGCGGGCGGTAAGAGCAGGGCAGTCGCTGGTGGTGCAGGGGCCGCCGGGAACCGGGAAATCGCAATTGATTGCCAACCTGATGGCCGATGCAGCTGCGTCGGGAAAGCGGGTTTTACTCGTATGTCAGAAACGCGCTGCGCTGGATGTTGTGCAGCATCGGCTGGAAGAAGTGGGCATGGGCCCATTTCTGGCTCTCATTCACGATTTTCAGAATGACCGTCGGGCCTTGTACGCTCAGATTGCGGCCCAGATCGAACAGGTTGACGCCTATAAGCAGCAAAATAACAGCCTGAACACCGTCTTGCTCGAACGGGATTTCGATATAGAAAGCCGCCGGATCGATGAGACGGTTGGCGCTTTACAACTTTTTAAAAATGCGTTGTTTGATACAGCAGCGAGTGGTGTTTCAGCCAAAGAGCTCTATCTGACAATAACACCTTTGGAAAATGAGGAGCCATCGATTGTTTTTGATGATGTTTATCAACAGTTTCCTTTGGATCATGTGGATAACTTCATCCAACGGGTAACCAGCTTCGTTGCTTATCAACAAGCGCTGGGTTCTGCGTCCGTGTGGGCCGACCGAGTTAGTTTTTCCTCGTTTACGAATACTGATTTGCGCAACGCTGATCAAACAATTCACGCCTGGAATCAACTTCGTCAGAGCGTTACAGAGCAATCGGCGGCTCTGATCGGCCGTTCTCTTTCGCTCGATGAATTACTGACCTGGCAGGCGCATGATTGGGATCTGAACGCTCTGCTAGCCTTCCTCGACGTACCCGATGCTCCGACTCTCTGGGAGATTGTCACTCATTTACGCAGCGAGACCACGCATCCAGCCTTAACGATCAGGGAAACTCGTCTGGACGAATTGGCTGATCGTTGGGAGGAGGCACTGGCCGCACCTGGCCCGGAGTCGTCGCTGGTAACCACTGATCTGCGCGGCTTCCGCGATCTATTGACCGATGCCCTAACTGCCCGTTCGTCGTGGGTAAGCTGGAACTGGTGGCAACTGACGAACGGGGGGAAAACGCAGTTACAAGCGGTCGCTACAGCCAATAAATTGAGTTTGTCCGAACCCGATTTACAAACGCTGACCACGAAGGTTAATCAGCGAATCCGGCTGGAAGCTATCCGGCATGAAGTAGCTCCGTTACTAGTGGGATTTCCATTGCTCGCCTTGCCCGAAAGTCTGCGGGTTTTGCGCCGTGCACAACACCTGACCGAGCGCCTGGCAGCACTTGATGTGCTCCGCTGTTTGCCCATTTCATCCTGGCATTCTTATTCTGCCTTTGCTGATCTGATAAAGAGGATTACGAAATTGGCGATGAACGTTACACAGCAACAGGCTGAATCACTTACGTATTTAACACCGGAACAACTAGCAAAGGGATGGGCCGACCCGGCTTATGGTGCTCAGCTTCGCCAAACCCTCCGAAATGATTTCGATTTACTGGTCGAGGCAGATCGCCTTCAGCAAGGCTTTTCGGAGGTTGAACAGCTTGTCATCAACCGATTGGCTGGTCTGGACACAGCAGTCTGGGTGAAGACCTTCCAAAACAGCCTTCGAGCTGCCTGGCTTGAGCATATTGAGCAGCAATACCCCGAGCTTCGCAGTGTGTCATCGCTCAAAATGAGTCAGCTGGAGCAAACGTTGCAGGAAAGTATTCAGCGTAAACAAGCCCTGAGCCGGGATATTCTGCTGGTTAAATTACGAGAACAAACGTATCGTAATTTAACGTTCAACCGGCTAAACAATGTGATTACCTACCGGGATTTGCTGCACCAGGTGACCAAAAAACGAAACGTCTGGCCTGTTCGAAAACTGATGGAATCGTTTTCTGATGAAGTTTTCAAGCTCGTTCCCTGCTGGTTAGCCTCGCCTGAGTCCGTATCGGCAATGTTCCCCTTACGGGAAGGCTTATTCGACCTGGTCATTTTTGATGAAGCCTCTCAATGTTTCGCCGAAAATGGCGTGCCTGCCATGGCTCGCGGGAAACAAGTGGTCATTACGGGCGACAGCCAGCAACTGCGGCCAAGTGATCTGTATCGAACACAATTAGACGATGCTGAACCGGACGACGAAACGCCAGCCGCTCTCGAAGTTGAATCCCTGCTCGAACTGGCCGCTCAGGAACTACCACAAATGTCGCTCACCGAGCATTACCGTAGTCGTTCGCTCGATTTGATCACCTTTTCAAACAAGCATTTCTACCAAAACAAGTTATTGCTCCTGCCGCATTTCGACGACATCAATCGACGCGAACCCGCCATTCGGTACATGAATGTGAAAGGAATCTGGCAACAGAATACAAATCCTGCGGAAGCGACAGCCGTCATACAACTTCTTGATCAGATCGTAACCGAGATGCCCGGCCGTTCGGTAGGTATCGTGACGTTCAACTTTCCGCAACAACAGCTGATTCAGGATATGCTGGAAAGTAATGTGGATGGTTTACTGACGACCCAGGTGGACGCCACGGCTACGTTACAGCTATTTGTCAAAAACATTGAGAATGTGCAGGGAGACGAGCGCGATATCATTATCTTTTCAGTTGGCTACGCGCCGGATGAGCGCGGCCGTTTGTCTATGCAATTCGGCAGTCTGAACACCAAGGGGGGCGAAAACCGGCTTAACGTCGCCGTGACCAGAGCGCGGGAGCGGATCTATGTCGTTACAAGTTTGTGGCCTGAACAACTCACCGTTGCCGATACCGCCAACGAAGGCCCGCGCTTACTGAAAGCGTATTTGTCCTACGCACTGGATGTGGCGCAGGAGCGCTTTCGGCCGATGCCCAACCCACAGCAGGCTGTCCCAGCGGGCAAGTTGCTAAAAGATAAACTGGCTAGACAGCAACCTAACTGGCAACCCGAACTTCCCTTTGCCGATCTAACTGTGAAAGCGGAGGATGCTACCTACCAGTCACTCATCCTGACCGACGATGATGCTTATTATCAGCAGACGATCAAGCAGGCACATGCGTATCTACCCTGTGCGCTCCAGGCCCGCAAGTGGCCATTTGCCCGGGTCTGGAGCCGGGAATTCTGGCGGACACAACAGTGATACAGGCAAAATATTGGTTGACAGATGCTCAATGCCAGCCTTTTAGGTTAATATTGTGCACGCCTTCACGTCATTTTGTAGCGGCTATCAATCCAAACGCGTATGGTATCATCAACGATACAGGCCACCAATTCGCCAGAAAAGCTACAGGTTCTATGGGCAAGCATTCGCCAACAGGACTATCAAAGCCTGACGGAGCTCTATCAGCAGATGTACACCGATCTGCTCAACTTCGGTCTGTTTTTCGGTCACGATAGTGTGGCTACGAAAGATGCGGTCAATCAGGTATTCCTCGAAATCTGGGAACGTGGTAAAGGCTTGCCCGTTGTTGATAACGTACGTTCCTATCTGATTACCTACCTCCGCCGGAAACTCCTTCGTGAATATGAACATGGAAATCGGTTTGTTGAGTTGACGGATAGCGAAATCCTTAGCCAGCGTTCGTACGAGGAGGTTATCGTTGAAGCCCAGCAGGAGGAACGTATTCGGCAGCGCTTGCAGGAGGCCCTTGCCCAACTGACGCCCCGCCAAAAGGAACTGATTGAAATGCGATTTTTTCGCAACTTATCCAATGAGGCCATCAGTCAGGAAACAGGGATGAACATCAACACGGTGTACAATACGATCTCATCAGCCTTGAAAACACTTCGCCAGATATTGGGGCAGGAGGATTATTACAACCTGCTCACTGTATGGCCGCTGCTGTTTCCGTTACTTTTTCAGGCTGAGTCATTAGCCAACAGCTAAAATTTAATGGTAAATTCTTTGTGAGGTTAAGGCCAGGTGCGACACTATGAAGTAGCACACTTCATCAACAACAGTTTTTAGTTAACCATTAGGATTCATTGCGCTGTTAACGAATGGATTACGAGCATTACACGGTTGACGATTTCCTGATGAACGATCAGTTCCTGGCCTATTGCCAGGGAAGTGATTCGGCAGCCGTCGTATTTTGGGAAAGCTGGCAATTGAAAAAGCCGCCTAACCTTTCTGCTTTTCGGGAGGCAGAAAAAGTGTGTATCCTACTGAACGGCCAGAAACCGCGTCTGGACAAATCATTTGCCGAGTTAGACGCTATGATTCATGGGCGCGGCCAGGCAGTTCCTGTTGTCCCTATGCCTGTACAACGAGCTCGCGGCTTTCAATGGTGGGCTGTAGCGGCTTCCGTAGTTCTGTTTTTAGGATTGGCTTGGGCTGGATACTGGTATTGGAATAATCAATATGTTAATTACGAAACTGGCTATAACCAACAGCGCACGATTTCTCTGCCCGATGGATCCACCGTTACACTCAACAGCCACTCTAGCTTGCGCCACAAACGGAATGGATTTTCGGGTGATGAACGGGTGGTTGAGTTTAAAGGAGAAGGGTATTTTTCGGTTCGGCATCTGCTTCAGCACACGCCATTCAAGGTCTTAACTGACGATGCTTTCGATGTGCAAGTCCTGGGCACCGAGTTTACGCTGTCAAACCGCCCGACACTTCACCGCGTTGTGCTGAATGCTGGCCGGATACAGCTTAGTTTCCATAACAATCGCCCGGCGGTAGTAATGCAACCCGGCCAACTGGTTGAACTGGATGATAGCACCCAACGAATCCGTCAGCGAAATGTACGGGCCGATCAGTACAATGCCTGGCTTCGTAACCAACTGGTGTTCGATAATACCAGCCTGGTCGAAGTAATTCACCGGATCGAAGACCAGTTTGGGGTTAGGGTGCAAATTGACGGAGCCGACCTCGACGAACGAACCGTTACGGGTATCCTGCCCATGAATAAGCCGGAAACGGTGCTCGATGCCGTTGCCGCTCTGACGCAACTCAAGGTTCGTAAAACGAAGAACATGTTTGTGCTTAGTAAACAGTAATTGCCGTTACCTATGCAGTATATGTTGTCCGTTCTGATCAGGCGGACATTGGCGATTGCCTGCCTTACGGGTAGTTTATTTGCCGTTGGCCCCGTGGCCCTCGGGCAGACTCCTATGCCCCTGAGGGAGGGCTTAAAGAAACTTAATCAAAAACGAGGCACCTATTTTCTATATGACCCGAAGCTGATTAATGGTCAGCTTATAACGGGTAAACCTGATTGGAAAGCAGACACGGAACTGTTGCTGACACAGCTTTTAAGTGGCACTCAGTTGGCCTTTCGGAAGGTCAGTGACTGCTACGTTATCGAACCGATAACTGAAAAAGTAGATCCCTTGCCCACTCAACCCACCGTGATCCGACGGTTTACGATCAGTGGGTTCGTTAAAGAGCGCAACAGTGGTGAACAACTGGTGGGAGCAACGGTTTTTGTGGCCGGAAAGTCGGGTACGATGACGAACAATTACGGGTTCTACGCCTTGTCCCTCCCCGAAACCGATGAGGTTGATTTAATTATCTCTCTGGTTGGTTACCAGCGGGCCTATCGGCGGATTCGGTTAGATCAGTCAGTGTCGCTTACGGTTGAATTGACGCCCAACGATTTACTCGATGAGGTAGTACTGACTTCCGATGCCACCGAACGCGCCGGGTTGAATCCGCAAATGAGCCAGCATATAATACCGATTCCATTGGTTCAGAATATGCCGACGGCAGCGGGCGAAAAAGATGTCTTGAAAACGCTTCAGTTTCTGCCCGGAATTCAAAAAGGACTCGACGGCCAAGTTGGGCTGCATGTGCGTGGGGGAGGGGCCGATCAGAATCTGCTTATTCTGGACGAAGCTCCCGTTTATAATGCCAACCATTTATTCGGGTTTGTGTCGGTCTTCAACGCTGATGCGCTCAAGAGTGTGCGGCTACAGAAAGGGGGCTTTTCGGCGCGGTATGGTGGTCGATTGTCGTCGGTGGTAGAGATGAATATGCGCGAGGGCAATAAAGAAAGCCTTCATGGCGAAGTGGGAACGGGTCTGATTACTTCCCGACTGATGCTGGAAGGGCCGATTATTCGCAATAAAGCGTCGTTTCTTCTCACGGCCCGGCATACCAACTTTAGCTCACTGCTAGGGGGCTTCGTCGCTGACTTAGTGGATAACTACACCGGAACAAATTGGAAGGCGAATTTTTATGACGTGAACGCCAAAGTCAATATTGAGCTGAATCGTCGAAATCAGCTTTATCTCAGTGGCTATTTTGGTCGTGACTTTTTCGGTGGGGGCGATAGCCTGGACCGGAGCCGGCGGTGGGAAAACGTCGTGCGCTGGGGAAATGCAACCGGCACACTGCGCTGGAATCACTTGTTTAGTGAACGACTTTTCTCCAACCTGTCGCTTATTTACAGCAACTACGATTTCACCACACACACGAACTATATTCCCATTGACCCGTCAGACCCAGCCGTTAGTCAGAATACGTGGCGGTATTTCGACGGGGTAACCGATTATACCCTTAAGTATGATCTCGATTACTTTCCGACCCTCACCCATCAGCTTCATGCGGGATTGACGACCACACAACGGTCGTTCCGGCTAAACGGGTACGAAGTTATCAACTCGGCTGATCAACTTCACCGGGCTCACCACGAATCCAACCGCTCTACCGAAACATCGGTATATGCCGAAGATAACTGGGAAATTAGCTCCCGGTTAAAAGCACTTATTGGCGCTCGGGCTACCCTTTACCAGATTCAGGCCAAAGCTTATACCCGCCTAGAGCCTCGCCTGTCGCTTTCGGCCAAATTGGGCACTCGTACCGCCTTGCGTGGGTCTTTTTCATTCATGAATCAGTTTATTCATCAACTCACCAACACGGGCGAAGGCCTGCCGACCGATCTTTGGGTGCCAGCAACGGCGCAGGTGAAACCCCAGCAGTCGCAACAGGTAGTGCTGGGTGTGGTGCATGAGCTGATGCCTAAGTGGCAGCTGACCGTTGAGGTCTACCAGAAATGGATGCGGCATATAATCGGCTATCATCAGAATGCCGATTTTATCGGGATTACCAATGCGCAACGAGCGGAAGGCATTCAATGGGAGAAAAACGTAACCAGCGGCTATGGCAACGCGTATGGGGCTGAAATCATGCTCCAGCGAAAAACAGGCCGATTGTCGGGTTGGGTAGGGTACACCTGGGCATTGACCCGCTGGTTTTTTGATGATCTGAACAATGGGCAACCGTTCTACCCGGCTCATGATCGTCGGCATACGCTATCGTGGGTAGGCGCGTATGATTTTACACCAACGTTCAAACTCTCGGCGTCCTGGTCCTATAGCTCGGGAAATCCGCAGTCGCTGCCGGTATCGGGCGTACCTAGTTTTGGGCATCTGGGGTTAGGTAAAGCCGACAATGCGGTTACGCCCGCTGATCAGCTTTTTGGTACCGAAGGCCCTTTAGTGCAGGTTCGGCGATCATATAACGGTTTTCGGGCCGAACCGTTTCATCGGCTTGATCTTAGTTTACAGAAAACGTTTATTGCTCGCCGGTTCAAGCATGTGCTGGAAGCAACGGTCGTGAACGTTTACGGGCGCAGGAATCCATTCTATTATGATTTGCACGTCGATCAGGCAAACCAGACAACGCTCAAGCGGGTTTCGCTGTTCACCTTTCTGCCGTCCATCAATTACACATTACGTTTTTAAGTGATGCGGGTCTGGGTAGTCATTCTATTGGCTCTACTGCTGGTCGGTTGTTTAAAAACAACGGACCAGATCGACTCCGACCTGCTGACGACGAAGCCCTATGTAATTTGCTTTATTTCTCCTCAGGATACGATTCTGGCAGCGAGAGTTGCCTTGTCGAATCCTAAACTAAGCGCCATGGCTGATCCGTCACTTCTGGTCAAAACGGCTACCGTTACGCTTAGCGATGGACAAAACGTGATTTCACTACCGTACGACAATTCACTGGCCTATTATCGGGTGAAACCATCAAACAAGTTTTCGATTAAGGCGGGTCAAACGTATACACTTATGGTCCAGTTGGGTGAAGGGATCCGGGTAACGGCACAGGCTACCGTGCCTCAGGCCGTGTCTATTCAGCAGGTTCAGCGAGACTCCATAATGACGACAACGGCCACAAACAAATCTATTCTTTACCGAACGACTATTTTCTGGAATGCGCCGGGGGGCGTCAACTATTACCGGGGCTATGGGGAGGTGAGTCAGCTGGTTTTCGACCCGCAGGGAGGCTTAGTAGAAACGCGCGTTAGTCACCCCTCCTTTTTTGTTGATCGGGAGAACACTGCCGGACCTTCGCTACGATCGCTTACGGGCACGCATACGCTCATTGTACCGGTAAATGCCCGCGTTCAAACGACACGCTCACGAATTGGGCTGTTCACGACGGATTTGAATTATTATCGGTATCATGAGACGTTACGCGATCAGATCAATACGCCGTCTACTTCATTTTCTGAGTCGACAATTCTGTTTTCCAATATCGATGGTGGATTCGGGGTTTTTGCCGCTTATAATGCTTCATACCTCGCCCTGTAACAAAAATAAGGAGCAAGTAAAACCTGCCCCTTATTCGCACCACCGAGCTTTCCATCTAGGGTAATAAGACCTGATCAATTACATGCACAATACCGTTGCGGGTGACAATGTCCCCAGCCGTTACGTTCGAGGGAGTGGCATTGCTGTTTCCTTTAATAGTTATAGCCTGATTGGGTGCAACAGCTACCAGAACGGTTCGCCCTTGCAGCGTATTAACTTCACCACTACGCAACGTTGATGAAAGTTCACGTCCTGCCACCACATGGTATGTCAGGATGCGTGTCAGGACAGCCGGGTCTGCCGACTGGATCGATTCGATTGTTAGGAAACCCGCTGCCTGGAATGCGGCATTGGTCGGCGCAAAGACGGTTATGGCACCTGCCGAAGCAATCGTTTGTACCAGACCGGCGCGCTGGAGAGCGGCCACTAAATAGGTCAGGTTGGGATTGGCCGAAGCCACCTCGGCCAGATTACCGGTAGGCGGCATCAATACTTTGTTTATAACGTGAATGACGCCATTTGTGGCCTGTACATTAGCCTGCTCAACGAAGATGCCATTCACCGACACGGTTTGCCGTTTTACAACCAGCACTTCATCACCCTGAAGCGTTCTGTAGCCCGTGACGTTATTCGAGAGGTTCTGAGTCGGGAAGCGGTTTCCAATAACGTGGTAAAGCAGAATCTGACGCAACACATCGACATTGGCGCTGTTGATCGCGTCTGCATTGGCAAAGCCAGCCGCCTGAAAAGCCGCATCGGTCGGCGCAAAGACGGTTAGGTTTCCCGTTGCCAATGCGTTAGCAAGCCCTGTCTTAACTACCGCAGCTTTTAATAGCGAGAAGGCAGGGTTGGCGACAACAATATCGGTAATTGACGTGGTTACAGTACCACCATCGGGTAGTAAGACCTGGTCAACTACGTGAACCGCTCCGTTGATGGTAACGATATCCGCCTGAATAATAGACGCCGTCGAACTGTTACCCAAGCCTTTAACTGTTGCTGTTGTCGACGTTTTGGTTGTTGCCAGTGCGTTACCCTGAAGGGTAGTAAGGCTTCCCTCACTAAGCTGCGAGGAGAAGAAACGGCCATTGACTACATGATAGCGGAGGATACGGCCCAATATGTTTGGGTCAACCGCTCTAATGGATTCTATCGTTGGAAAGCCAGCGGCCATGAAAGCCGCATTGGTTGGCGCAAAGACGGTAAGCTGACCCGTTGCCAACGCCTGTAGAATATTGATCTCTCCTTGGCTGGCCCGTTGAACAGCCGCCACCAAATAAGTAAGGTTAGGGCTCGAAACAGCCACTTCGACCGTATTACCGGCGGGTGGTAGCAGCACCTTATTAATGACATGAATAACTCCATTATTTGTTTCCAAATCAGCTTGTGAAACTGGAATGCCATTTACCGACAAGCCTCCCCGCCGGGTCGCAAATACTTCTTGCCCCTGTAGTGTTTTGTAGCCTGTCAGATTCTCCGCGATTCTATCTTCGAAGAAGCGTTCGGTGCCAATGACGTGGTAAAGAAGAATGTTGCGGAGTGTATTTACATCCGCCTTGTTAATGGCGTCTGCATTAGCAAAACCAGCCGCCTGAAAAGCCGCATCGGTCGGCGCAAAGACCGTTAAATTACCCGACGCCAGCGCATCTGCCAGCCCTGCTTTTACTACCGCAGTTTTTAGTAGGGAAAAGTTAGGTGAACCGACAACGACTTCTGTAATCGTTTGATTGAAGCGGATTCGGGCGCCGGACTTTTGTCCTGAATCCTGCGGCTGAATAGCCCGGTCGCAGGCCATGCTTGTGAGCAGAATGATGAAGAATAACCCAATACGTTGTGAGAGAAGTTTGGCACGTTTCATAAAAATCGGTGAACGGTTTTAGTTGAAGAAGTAGTTTGCGCTTCGTCCTTTGTCAATGAAGAAGCGTTTCAACTGATAGTGCCACTGATCTTTATTATCTCACAAAAAATTCGAGAAAATTTATAAAAGCTTCTTTAAACTGTACAGTACATTCTATCGGACTATCTGCCAGGGTCTTACAAAACAAAGCCGCCTTGACGCAAGTCAAGGCGGCTTTATACCGATGGAGCTCTATTTTCTTACTCCTTCATCATGCTGATAAACTGATCGAATAAGTAATGTGAATCGTGCGGACCAGGAGAGGACTCGGGGTGATACTGTACCGAAAAGGCGGGCTTATCTTTCCGACGAATGCCTTCAATCGTTTTATCGTTCAGGTTTATGTGCGTCAATTCAACGTTAGCATGATCCATTACTTCGTCGGCGCTAACAGCGAAACCATGATTTTGTGAGGTGACCTCGCAGTGCCCGGTGATCAGGTTCTTAACGGGGTGATTTAAACCGCGGTGGCCGTTATGCATTTTGTAGGTCGATATACCACTGGCCAACGATAGGATTTGGTGACCAAGGCAAATTCCGAACAATGGTTTTTCAGTTTCCAGCGCTTGTTTGACCGTTTCAACCGCATAGGGCATCGCTGCCGGATCGCCCGGGCCATTCGCAATAAAGTAGCCATTTGGCTTCCAGGCTGCTAATTCAGCGTGAGACGTCCGGGCAGGAAATACCTTACAGAATACACCACGTTGATTAAAATTGCTCAGAATGCTCCGTTTGACGCCTAAGTCCAGCACCGCTACGCGTAAGGCAGCCTCCGGATCACCTTGTTCATAGGCTTCCTTCGTGCATACTTCGGAAGAGAGTTCGAGCCCATCCATATCCGGTACTTTGTTCAATTCAGCAAGCAGAATAGCCGGATCAAGAATTTCGGAGGAGATAATGCAGTTCATTACCCCTTTCGAGCGAATGTAGCGGACAAGTTGCCGGGTATCTACACCATGAATACCAACGATGTTTGCTTTCTCGAAATAATCCTGCAATGAACCATCAGCGGTATAGCGGGAGTGAATGTTCGAGAAGAAATTGCAGACCATCGCCCGGATTTTCACCCCATTCGATTCCTGTTCGGCATTGTTCAGAATGCCGTAGTTGCCAATATGAGATGTTGTGTTAATGATGACCTGGCCATAGTATGAGGGGTCGGTATAGATTTCCTGGTAACCGGTCATGCCCGTATTGAAGCATATTTCACCGCCGGCGGTACCTATCTTACCGAGTGCCAAACCTTTATAAACGGTCCCATCTTGTAAAACCAGGAGGGCTTCAGGTTGTTGCGTATGTTTCATGTATGCGTTTTGGCTTGAAAGACTAAAAAAAAGGGCTAACCGTCGAACGGCTAACCCATTTCTATATGATTTGTGTGTAAGTCACTTGGTTTTTGTTTACCACCGGTGAAACGATTCGGTAACTTTTCCGAGTCGACTCGCGTCGTAATCCAAAGTTGGTTTCTCGTTTCTGGTCGCTTTCTTGTAAACATTGACTGTAAGATTCTCCTTAAACTCGTCGACAGTAGGTTTTCCCTTCAGTCAGTTCTGCAAAAGTAGTCATACCAGCCTTGTTCCGCAACTTAACACAGACTGACTTACGCCTTAGGCTCGGTCGAATCGTCTTCAGCGGCTGGAGCAGCAGGGGCTTCTTCCGTTGGAGTCGCTTCAGCTACTGGAGCGGCTGGCGCTTCATCTTCAACAACCTCAGCAGAAGGCTCTTCAGCCGTGGCCACAGCTGCTGTTTCAGCAACAGGTGCCGCTTCGGCAGTTGAACGAGCGCCTGTCCCACGTCGGCTACGACGGGTTTTCGTTGTCGTTGCAGCCGCTTTCTCAGACGCAGCTGCTAACAATAACTCGTTGAAGTCAACCAGTTCGATTAAACAGGTTTCAGCATTATCACCTAAGCGGTTACCCAGCTTGATGATCCGTGTGTAACCGCCCGGACGGCTGGCGATCTTATCGGCCACGATGCCGAACAATTCTTTCATCGTGTCCTTGTCGTTCAGGGCCCGGAATACTTCGCGACGATTCACGAAAGTATCATCTTTGGCCCGTGTCAGGATAGGTTCAACGAATTTACGGAGTTCTTTCGCCTTAGCAAGCGTAGTTTCAATACGCTTATGCAGGATGAGCGATGACGCCATATTCTGCAACATCGCTTCGCGGTGCGAATGTGTCCGACTTAGGTGATTATTTTTTTTACCGTGTCTCATTATAGTAAGTGTGTGGTTTGTAGTTTGTAGTCTGTAGCTACGAACTACAAACTACAAATCACAAACTAGCTTAGTCTTCGTCTAATCTGTACTTTGCAACGTCCATACCGAACGTCAGGTTTTTCTCAGCAACAAGTTGCTCAAGCTCCGTTAACGACTTTTTACCGAAGTTCCGGAACTTCATCATGTCGGAAATCTCTAACCGAACAAGATCCCCCAATGTCCGAACGTCAGCCGATTTGAGGCAGTTGTAAGCCCGTACTGACAGATCGAGATCAGCCAGCGACGTTTTCAGAAGTTTCCGCATGTGCAGTACTTCTTCATCAACTACATTTTCCTCTTCCGGTTTCGCCGTTTCAAACGTCATCGTCTGATCTGAGAACAGCATGAAGTGCTGAATCAGAATATAAGCAGCACCTTTCAGGGCTTCTTCAGGGTGAATCGATCCATCCGTCTCAATGTCCAGCAGCAACCGCTCATAGTCGGTTTTCTGCTCAACCCGAGTATTTTCAACGCTATATTTCACGTTTTTAATTGGCGTGTAAATAGCATCGATTGGAATATGACCGAAGGGTAACTCGTTGGCTCGTGGTTCGTCAGCTGGTACATAGCCCCGGCCTTTTTCCACGAAAATTTCCATTTCCAGATCCCGTGTATCGTCGATGTGGCAAATTTCCAGTTCTGGATTTAGCACTTCAAACGATGGTGAGAATTTGGATATATCACCGGCTTTGAGAACCGATTGTTTCTTAATATTGACGGTGATCTTGTTGTCGACCATGTCATTGATCTTCTTGAAGCGAACCATTTTCAGGTTCAGAATGATCTCTGTCACGTCTTCAACGACGCCCTCGATTGATGAAAACTCGTGCAACACACCAGGAAATTTTACGCTGGTGATAGCGTATCCTTCCAAAGATGACAGCAAAATACGCCGTAGCGCGTTGCCGATTGTTACACCGTATCCTTTTTCAAGGGGTTTGAATTCAAATACCCCGTGAAAGTCGTCAGCTTTCTCCACTACGACTTTGTCGGGCATTTGGAACGCTAAAATTGACATACGTTTCGTATTTTAAAGCAGTTCTCTGCCTTGGCGTGAAGACTGAAATAGTGTTTACGGTTTTCAGGTCTTCGGTGATAGTAATCTGCGGGTTAATGACCAGCCTCTTACCGAGAACCAATCGCCCATAAACCGTAAACTATAGAAAGAAGGCAAGAACCCGTACGAGTAGTTGCCAACCCAAACTTATTTCGAATACAATTCGACGATTGCCTGCTCGTTGAAGTTCTCTGGAATCTGGTCACGCTCTGGGTAGCTGATGAATTTACCAACCAACTCCTGACCATCCCACTCAACCCAGTTATACCGTTTGGTATTACGAGCCGATAGGCTAGAGGCAACCGCTTCCAACGACTTCGATTTCTCACGAACTCCGATCAGTTGACCTGGTTTGAGGGAATACGAAGGAATGTTGACGACTTCGCCATCAACAATGATATGCTTGTGGGAAACCAACTGACGGGCGGCCCGACGAGAAGAAGCAATGCCCATGCGATAAACGGTGTTATCTAAACGGGCTTCGCACAATTTGAGCAGGTTTTCACCCGTAATTCCTTCCCGAACTTGTGCCCGGTGGAAGAGGGCGCGGAACTGACGTTCCAGAATACCATAGGTGTATTTCACCTTTTGTTTTTCCAGCAACTGGAGTGCATATTCGGATTGTTTCCGCTTACGACCCCGACCGTGCATACCTGGTCCGTAATTTTTTTTCTGAAGCGCTTTGCTCGGGCCCATGATAGGTTCTCCGAACTTGCGCGAAATCTTGGCCTTAGGCCCTGTGTAACGTGCCATTCTTTAATGAATGAATAAATGTGAAACAATGGACAGACACAACCAAATGTCGCCTGCCCTTATTCATGCCATCCGTATTATACGCGACGACGTTTTGGCGGCCGGCATCCATTGTGCGGCAGCGGGGTAATATCACGGATTGTCGTTACTTCGATACCCGAGTTCTGAATGGTACGGATAGCCGATTCACGACCCGATCCTGGACCTTTCACGAATACTTCTGCTTTGCGCATACCCAGATCGTGGGCAACGGCAGCACAGTTAGAAGCGGCCGTCTGAGCAGCATACGGCGTATTTTTCTTAGAGCCACGGAAGCCCATTTTACCGGCCGATGCCCAGGAGATAACCTGGCCGTTCATGTTGGTGATCGAAATGATGATGTTGTTGAACGTAGCCCGGATGTGTACCTGACCAACGGGTTCAACAATTACCACCCGCTTTTTCGCTTTGTCTTTGCGTTTTGCTTGAGCCATTGTTTGTAGGTAATCGTCAATGTGTCATCGGTTTTCATTACTTGTTATCCAAAGAGATTCGTTGAATAACCACAAATGAGTCGTATGACGATGAGCGACCGATTAATTATTTCGTTACTTTCTTTTTATTAGCAACTGTCTTCCGTTTACCTTTCCGGGTACGGGAGTTGTTTTTCGTATGCTGACCACGAACCGGCAGACCTTTGCGGTGCCGCAGACCCCGGTAACAACCGATGTCCATTAACCGTTTGATGCTCAACTGCACTTCTGAGCGCAACTGACCTTCAACCTTGTATTCGTTCGAGATCGCGTTACGAACAGCGCTCGCTTCGTCATCCGTCCATTCGCTGGCCTTCTTATCAACGCTGATACCAGCATCGGTCAGAATTTTCTTGGCCCGGCTACGGCCGATACCGAAAATGTACGTCAGCGCAATTTCGCCACGCTTTTTGTCTGGAATATCAACACCTGCAATACGTGCCATGCTTAGCCTTGTCTTTGTTTATAACGGGGATTCTTTTTGTTGATCACGTACAGCTTTCCTTTCCGACGGATCACGACGCAGTCTTCACTACGCTTCTTGATTGACGCTTTAACTTTCATGATTTTAGTTCAGTTTGATGTTTGAAGTCCGATGTTTGACGTTACAAACTATAAACTTCAAACTGTTACTTGTACCGATACACAATCCGCGCCTTACTTAAATCGTAAGGCGACATTTCCAACTTTACGCGATCTCCCGGCAAAATCTTGATGTAATTCATCCGCATTTTGCCAGAGATGTGGGCAATTACCTCGTGCTTGTTGGCCAGTTCGACCCGGAACATTGCATTCGATAATGCCTCTAAAATCACACCATCCTGTTCTATAGAATTCTGCTTTGCCATCTGTGCTTTAAGCCGCTATTAGTTCCTGGGTTTCAACCATCAGGCTTGTATTGGCGGTAACTGCTTCTATGTATTCAAAGGTTGTCAGAATTTCAGCTTTTCCTTTCCGCACGGCCACCGTGTGTTCAAAGTGGGCTGAAGGCTTCCGGTCAATGGTCCGGATCGTCCAGCCATCACGTTCCTGAACAACCCCTTTCTTACCGAAGTTGATCATTGGCTCAATCGCCAGAATCATCCCTTCGCGTAGTTTAGGCCCTTGTCCACGTTTCCCGAAATTAGGAACCTCAGGCGCTTCGTGCAGATCCTGGCCAACGCCATGGCCCACTAACTCACGGACCACGGAATAGCCGAACTTCTCTGCGTACGTTTGAATCGCGTAACCAATATCACCTACCCGATTGCCTTCAACCGCTTTGTCGAGCCCTAAATAAAGGGACTCTTTAGTGCGAGTCAGCAACCGACGAACAGCCGGACTAACCTCACCAACGGGATAGGTGTAAGCGCTATCGCTATGGTAACCATTTAGCTTAACACCGCAATCGATCGAGATGATATCTCCATCGCGGAGTTCGTACTTGCTCGGAAAGCCGTGTACCACAACATCGTTAACCGAGATACAAAGTGAAGCTGGAAACTTGTTATACCCTAAGAATGATGGAGAGCCACCGTTATCTTTAATAAACGTTTCTGCAACCTTATCAAGTTCCTTTGTGGCTATGCCAGGACGGATAAGCTTGGCTACTTCAGCGTGGGCTTTCCCAAGTACCTGTGCGCTGATCTTTATCAAAGCGATTTCTTCATCGCTTCGGTAAAAAATCATCTTATCCTTTTTGTCGGAACTACTCATGTTAATTAAGCGGCTACTGTCTCGCTATTAGCACGCCCCTGTACCCGGCCTGATTTCATCAAACCTTCGTACCGACGCATTAATAGATAGCTTTCAACTTGTTGCAGTGTATCAAGCACAACACCGACCATGATCAATAGCGATGTACCACCGAAAAACTGGGCAAAACCACTTGTCATACCCAGCAGATTAGCCATGGCAGGTAAAATCGCCACGATTGCCAGCATAACAGCACCAGGTAAGGTGATGCGGTCAAGAACAGTTCCAATGTATTCTGATGTCTGAAAACCTGGCTTAACACCCGGAATAAAGCCACCACTACGTTTCATGTCGTCAGCAATCTGAACCGGGTTAACCGAGATAGCTGTGTAGAAAAACGTAAAGATGATGATCAGTAAGGAAAACAGCAGATTGTACTGCCAGGTTGTATAGCTTTGAAATGCGTTTTGCACGCTAGCGGCAAAGTCACTCTTCTCGGCAAATAGACCTGCAACGTAGGTTGGAATAAACATCAGCGCCTGAGCGAAGATAATCGGCATGACACCGGCTGCATTCAACTTAAGCGGTAAATACTGACGTTGACCACCAACTACTTTATTACCAATAACCTGTTTTGCGTATTGAATGGGGATGCGACGGACAGCTTGTGTCAAAACAACAGCACCCATAATCACGAAAAATAGACCAACTAGCTCCAGGACGAAGATTAAGCTACCGCCCGTACCACGGGAAAGAGCTTCTCCATAAATAGCGCCTGGTAGACGCGATACGATCCCGATCATGATGATCATGGAGATACCATTGCCAATTCCTTTATCCGTAATCCGCTCACCAAGCCACATACAGAAAATGGTACCGGCTGTCAGAATGAACAACGAAGAAATGGTAAATAATCCCCGATCAATCAATAACGCTTCCTGAGGAATCGTCGTACGGATGTAGGTAATCGCCTGTACTGCCGTTACACCAATCGTAAGCACCCGAGTAATTTGATTCAATCGCTTACGCCCTGATTCGCCTTCCTTCTGCATTTTCTGGAAGTAAGGCAGTGCCAGGGTAAGCAATTGGATGGCAATCGAAGCCGAAATGTACGGCATGATTCCCAATGCGAAAATCGACGCTTTACTGAACGCTCCACCTAAAAAGGTGTCCAGCAAACCAAGTAATCCTTGCGGATTGAGGTTTAGTTTGTTGGGATCAACGCCAGGCAATACAATAGCCGAACCAAGACGAAACGCTGTTATAAATAACAACGTGTTCAGGATACGACCCCGCAGCTCGTCAATTGCAAAAATATTCTTAAACGTGGTGATGAGTCGATTCATAAAAGTATGTCGGCCGTTACGGTGCTCACAACTTAGTTAGCTGCTTCCTCTTTTGCATGTTTGTCAGGCACGATAGCCTTACCGCCAGCTTTCTCAATCGCTTCTTTAGCGCTGCTTGAAAAGGCATGAGCGTGGATTTCAACGGCTACAGTCAATTCTCCCCGGCTAAGTACTTTAACAAGGTCTTTTTTGCTCACCAGACCATGCTGGAGCAGAAAATCCATGTCAACTACCGTAGCTTTGGTTTCATCGACCAAGGCCTGAATCGAATCCAGGTTAAGAGGTTTGTATTCGACGCGGTTAATATTTTTAAAGCCGAATTTAGGTACACGACGTTGAAGAGGCATCTGACCACCTTCAAAGTGTGTTTTACGACTATAACCTGAGCGTGACTGCGCTCCTTTGTGACCACGCGTAGACGTACCGCCCATGCCTGATCCTTGTCCGCGTCCGACTCGCTTGCGCTCTCTAACGGAACCCTTTGCCGGTCTAAGGTTGCTTAAATTCATTTGATTGTTGGACAAAATAAGTAAAACAGGAACGGTAGAGTATCGTTAAATGGACACCCAACTGTTTATTGTACTGCTTTTGCCGCTATTTAGTGTTAAAAAGATGATTCTTTTGGCTCTTCGATGCCAGGGCAACCAAGGGTCGCCATGGCCTGAAAACCAAAAGAATCGCAAAGATAATTAAATTTCTTCAACCTTCACTAGGTGCTGCACCTTATTGATTGCTCCTTTCAGTGCGTCGTTGTATTCTAACTCGACACTGCGGTTGATTTTGCCCAAGCCTAACGACTTGATTGCGTTTTTCTGAGATAGCGGTCGTTTAATGGTGCTGCTGACCTGCGTGATGCGTACTCGTGCCATGTCTATTGCTCCTTTATATTAACCGTTAAATACTTTTGCCAAGCTGATCTGACGCTGGAAAGCTACCTGGTGTGGTAACCGCATTTTCAGCAGGGCGTCTAATGTCGCTTTTACTACGTTGTGAGGATTCGACGAGCCTTTCGACTTCGCCAGGATGTCGTGAATACCAGCCGATTCAAGAACGGCCCGCATAGCACCACCCGCAATAACACCAGTACCTGGAGCCGCTGGCTTCAGCAGGACGAAGCCACCGCTGAATTTGCCTTCCATTTCGTGGGGAACCGTACGCTTCAGAAGAGGAATCTGCACCAGGTTTTTCTTGGCATCTTCCACTCCTTTGGCAATGGCATCAGTTACTTCATTGGCTTTGCCTAATCCGTAACCAACGACACCGTTACCGTCTCCAACCACGACAATTGCCGAGAAGCTGAACCGGCGACCACCTTTTACCACCTTCGCTACGCGGTTGATGGCTACAACCTTTTCTTTAAGGTCGGCTTCGTTAAATTTTGTCGGTCTTGCTGAATTGATGTTCATCGCTTAGAACTTAAGGCCTCCCTCGCGGGCTGCATCGGCCAATGCTTTTACTTTACCGTGATATAAGTAGCCATTGCGGTCGAACACAGCAGCGCTGATATTCTTGGCAACTGCTTTCTCGGCCAACCGCTGGCCTACTTTCTTCGCCGTTTCGACGGTATTCCCTTCGGTTTCGCTTTTCAATTCAACCGATGAGGCAGATGCCAGTGTGTGGCCGCTAATATCGTCGATCAACTGCGCGTAAATCGCTTTGTTAGAGCGGAAAACGGATAGACGGGGACGCTCGGCAGTGCCAGAAACTTTCGCCCGGATACCAAACTTGATCCGCTGTCTTCTTTCTTGTTTATTCGTTGCCATGTTATTTGATTCCGACCAAATAGGCGTTTAAAATGTTTTTGGTTTTTAGTTTTCGATTTACTCCTGAACAGGTCAGCCATAAACCGAAAACTGAAAACCACTTTATTATTTCTTCGAAGAAGATTTACCAGCTTTCCGGCGAACTTGCTCACCGATAAAGCGGATACCTTTGCCTTTGTAAGGCTCAACTTTACGCAACGAACGGATTTTTGCGGCTACATCGCCCAAAAGTTGCTTATCTGAACCTTCCAGATAAACTTTTGGATTCTGACCTTTCTCCGTTACAGCCGTAACTTTGATTTCGGCTGGAACCGCTAAAAACACGTTGTGTGAATAGCCAAGTTGCAGTTCGAGAATATTATTAGCAACGGATGCTTTGTAACCCACCCCGATTACTTCGAGATCGAGTTTGAAGCCTTCGCTTACGCCCGTTACCATGTTATTGACCAGCGACCGATACAGACCGTGCAGGGCTTTGTGGCGCTTCTGCTCGGTTGGGCGGCTTACCTGGATATGACCGTCTTCAATGGCTACCGAAATGTCCGGGTCAACCGATTGGGTCAAGGTGCCTTTAGGGCCTTTTACCGTAACGACGTTCTGATTGTCGACAGACAACGTAACGTTGCTGGGTAGGGCGATTGGTTTCTTACCTATGCGTGACATCGTTCAGTTCGGATTAATATACGTAACACAATACTTCTCCACCAACGTTCAGCGTCTTCGCTTCTTTATCTGTCATCACGCCCTTAGAGGTAGAGATGATCGCTACACCTAGTCCATTCAGAATGCGTGGCAGGTTATCGGCTCCCCGATACTGACGCAGACCTGGACGGCTGATGCGTTGTAGGTCAACGATAGCAGGCTGCTTCGTCGTTGGGTTGTACTTGAGCGCAATCTTGATTGAGCCTTGTGGGGTGCTATCGTCGAACTTGTAGTTCTGGATGTACCCTTTTTCGTACAAAACCTTGGTAATCTCTTTTTTTATGTTCGAAGCAGGGATCTCTACAACCCGGTGCTTAGCCCGGATGGCGTTTCTAACACGAGTCAGAAAGTCTGCTATTGGATCTGTATTCATTCTTAGCGTTGCGTTACTTGCAAACCCCTCTTTTTGAGAAAGTTCGCAAAATTACGGAAACTGAATTACAAATAGAAATGGAATCTGGAATTACCAGCTTGCTTTAGTTACACCTGGAATCTTACCGGCCGATGCCATTTCCCGGAATGTTACCCGTGAAATACCAAACTTGCGCATGTAGCCCCGAGGACGACCCGTCAATTTGCACCGGTTGTGCAAACGAACAGCGGACGAATTTTTAGGCAGTTTATCCAGACCGATGTAGTCGCCGGCAGCTTTTAAAGCGGCCCGCTTTACAGCGTACTTAGCCACCAGTGCTTCGCGTTTCCGTTCCCGTGCTTTTATTGATTCTTTTGCCATTGTCTTAACCTTTTTGTCGGTTGTTATTTATCACTTTTAGCAAACGGCATACCCATTGCTTTCAGCAATTCGTAACTCTCATTGTCGGTGTTGGCCGTCGTCACAAACGTGATGTCCATCCCCGAAATGCGGGCTACTTTATCAATGCTGATTTCAGGGAAGATGATCTGCTCCTGCACACCGAAGGTGTAGTTGCCACGGCCGTCGAACCCTTTATCGCTAATGCCTTTGAAGTCACGAACGCGGGGCAGCGATACCGCCGTCAACCGGTCCAGGAATTCATACATCTTCACACCACGCAGCGTAACTTTCGCACCGATGGGCATTTTCTCCCGCAGTTTGAAGTTCGAGACAGCTTTCTTCGACAGTGTCGGAACAGCTTTCTGACCCGTGATGGTCGTCAATTCTTCGACGCCCACGTCCACCAATTTTTTATCGGCGACAGCGGCTCCAATACCTTTGTTGATGACAATCTTAGTTAGACGGGGCACTTGCATGACCGACTTATACTGAAACTTGTCCTTCAACTGAGGTACGATTTCGCTTAGATATTTTTCTTTCAGTCTTGGCGTTGCCATTTTCTTAGACCTGCTTAAGGTTATTTACGACCCGCGTCGGCGGACCGATCAGGAATAAAGTTGCCTGTCTTCTTGGAGAAGCGCTGCAGCTTTCCCTTTTCGTTTTCTTTACGACCCGTGCGGGTAGGTTCGCCGGTGGCCGGATCAACCAGTTTCAGGTTGCTGATGTGAATCGATCCTTCCGTTTTTTCCAGGCTCCCCTGCGGGTTAGAAGCCGTTGGCTTCAAGTGTTTGGTAATCATAGCGACGCCCTCAACACGAGCACGATCTTTCTCTACAATTACTTCTTTCACAACACCGCGCTGACCTTTCGAGTTACCACCAATCACGACGACGGTGTCGCCTGATTTGATATGGAATTTGTGCTTCGGTAGCGTTATTTTCTTCTCCATTGCCTTACAATACTTCCGGGGCTAACGATACGATTTTCATAAACTGCTTCTCGCGCAATTCACGAGCTACGGGTCCGAAAATCCGGGTGCCCCGTGGTTCATCGTTGTTATTGAGCAATACGGCAGCATTGTCTTCGAAGCGGATGTATGATCCATCTTTACGACGAACTTCCTTCTTGGTCCGAACAACAACGGCTTTCGATACCGTACCTTTTTTCATGCTACTGGACGACAGAGCCTGTTTCACCGTCACGACAATCTTGTCACCGACTGATGCATACCGCTTGCCTGTACCGCCCAGGACGCGGATAACCAGCACTTCCTTCGCGCCACTGTTATCGGCTACGCCTAATCTTGATTCTTGCTGTACCATGGCTTACTTCGCTTTTTCGATGATTTCGACTAAACGCCAACGCTTATTTTTGCTCATTGGGCGGGTTTCCATAACACGAACCGTGTCACCGATACCACACTCATTTTTCTCGTCATGAACCGTCAGTTTTTTCGTCTTGTTCATGAACTTGCCATACATCGGGTGCTTCACTTTGCGATCAATCGCAACAGTGATGGTTTTCTGCATTTTATTGCTGGTTACCCGTCCGATACGCTCTTTCCGAGCGTTGCGCTCCGAAGCCGATGCGGCAGTGCTCGTTGCTGGAGCAGTTGCTGTCGGCTGATCTGTTGCTGCTGCCGCCGGAGCTTGTTGGTCTACCTGCGGTGCTGGTGCTTGTTGCTCTTCCATTGTCGTGTCTTATTAGGCTTGCCGCGATTTAACCGTCAGTTCTGTGTTCAGACGAGTAATCCGTTTCCGGCTCTCGCGGATGCGCATTGGGTTCTCAATTGGAGATACCGCATGAGCGAACCTTAGTTTCAACAGTCGGTCTTGTTCAGCACCTAGCTCGGTACGTAACTCGTCGGCCGACAATCCTTTTAAATCTTCTTTTTTCATTTTGTTCGTCGCTTAGGGGTACTATTCTTCGCCTTGCTCCTGATAATCACGCCGGACAACAAATTTCGTCCGAACTGGCAATTTCTGAGCGGCCAGGCGCAGGGCTTCCATACCCGTTGCCAGATCAACGCCCGTTGTTTCGAACATAATCGTACCGGGCTTTACTACGGCTACCCAGTATTCTGGGGCACCTTTACCTTTACCCATCCGAACTTCGGCTGGCTTCTTGGTAATGGGTTTATCGGGGAAAATGCGAATCCAAACCTGACCTTCGCGTTTCATGGCCCGTGTTACTGAAATACGAGCGGCTTCAATCTGGCGGGCGGTGATCCGGCCGGGCTCCAGTGATTTGATGCCGAATGTACCGAAGGCAATCTCATGACCGCGTGAAGCGATACCTGGAATCCTGCCTTTATGCTGCTTACGGAATTTAGTTCTTTTTGGCTGTAACATAGCTCTAAAAGTTAGCGTCGATAGTGGTTAGTTGTTGATCAAGAGTAGTAAACTAATGACTGTGGACTGACGACTGACGACTGAATTTATCGTCTTGGACCTCCGCCACCACGGTTGCCACCCTGACCACCACCGCCACCGCGGTTTCCACCTGGGCCACCGGCATTGCCACCACGGTTTCCACCCTGGCCGCCACCGGCATTACCACCACGACCACCACGATCATTTCCACCACGGTTCCGACCACCACGGTCGTTGCCATCACGGTCGCCACGAGGGCCACGACGGTCGCCACGATCATTGGCTGCCGCTGTACGCTCACCGGCTTGCGCCTGGCTCATCATAGCAGCTGGAGACAGATCACGCTTGCCATATACTTCGCCTTTGAAAATCCACACTTTAATGCCGATTTTTCCGTAAACGGTTTGGGCTTCAGAAATAGCATAATCGATATCAGCACGCAGTGTGTGAAGAGGTACACGACCTTCTTTGTACTGCTCCGAGCGGGCAATTTCAGCACCACCCAGACGACCTGATACTTTTACCTTGATGCCTTGTGCACCTACCCGAATCGCTGATTGAATAGCCTGCTTCATGGCACGACGGAACGAAATACGAGCCTGTAACTGCTGAGCGATAGCCTCGCCAACCAGTTTAGCATCGATCTCAGGGCGTTTGATTTCGAAGATATTGATCTGGACATCTTTGCCCGTGATCTTTTTCAGCTCTTCTTTGATCTTATCAACTTCGCCACCACCTTTACCGATAACGATACCCGGACGAGCCGTGTGAATGGTTAGGGTTACGCGCTTCAGGGTACGTTCGATAACGACCCGCGCAATGGCACCTTTAGGGATACGGGCAGAGATATATTTACGAATTTTCTCGTCTTCAACAAGTTTGTCCGCAAACTCTTTACCGCCGTACCAGCTCGACTCCCAGCCCCGAACAATACCAAGTCGCAGGCCAATTGGATTTATTTTTTGTCCCATTTCTGTCTATTGTTCGTTTTCAGGGGTAGAAACTTCAGCCTGAGTCAATACAGTGTCCGCTGCGCTGTCAACCACAAGGGTAATGTGATTTGACCGCTTACGAATCCGGTGACCACGACCTTGTGGTGCTGGACGCAGACGCTTCAGCATCGGACCACCATCAACAAAAATCGTTTTTATGTAAAGATCCGCATCTTCGATACGGGCATCTTCATTTTTTTGCTGCCAGTTGGCAACGGCCGACAAAAGCACTTTCTGCAATACGTCGGCACCAGCCTGTGGCTGATATTTTAACAGGCCCAACGCCCGGCTAACGCGCTGACCACGAATGAGGTCGGCAATTAACCGCATCTTGCGGGGAGACGTGGGCACATCTTTAAGTTTTGCTACTGCTTCCATTTTTTTCAGTTTGTGGTTTGTGGTTTGTTGTTCGTGGTTTATAGTGATTTAGCTAACTACAAACCACAAACTACGAACTACGAACTGCTTATCGTTTGCCCTTGTCTTTCTTTGCGGTGTGTCCCCGGAAGTTACGCGTTGGCGAGAATTCGCCGAGCTTGTGACCTACCATGTTCTCCGTTACATAAACCGGGATAAACTTGTTGCCGTTGTGCACAGCGAAGGTATGGCCTACGAAATCCGGCGAAATCATCGAACGACGCGACCAGGTTTTGATGACCGATTTCTTGCCCGAATCATTCTGCGTCTGGACTTTATTGTCTAAACGAAAATCAATATAGGGGCCTTTTTTGAGTGAACGTGCCATTGTTATCTGTTACTTTTTGCGTCGGCTAATAATCATGCTTTCAGATGCCTTGTTCTTGTTCCGGGTCTTTTGACCTTTGGCGAACTGGCCATTACGTGAACGTGGGTGACCACCGGATGCCCGGCCTTCACCACCACCCATTGGGTGATCGACTGGGTTCATAACGACAGCCCGAACGCGGGGACGGCGACCTAACCAACGGCTACGGCCAGCTTTACCCATGACAACGTTCATATGGTCGGGATTCGATACCGAACCTACCGTTGCCATACCGGCGCTCAGAACCCGGCGTGTTTCACCCGAAGGCAAACGCAGGATAGCGTATTTATCTTCACGGCCTACCAACTGAGCATAGGTGCCAGCCGAACGAGCCATTGCACCACCTTTACCTGGTGTCAACTCGATGTTGTGAACGATCGTACCAATTGGCATCAGTGCCAAGGGAAGTGCGTTGCCAACGTCAGGAGTTGATCCTTCGCCCGACCGGATGGTCTGGCCAACGGTGATACCTTGTGGTGCGATGATGTAGCGTTTTTCACCGTCAGGATATTGCACCAGCGAGATGCGGGCCGAACGGTTTGGATCGTATTCTACAGTCAAAACTTCGGCAGGTTGGCCGACTTTGTCGCGCTTGAAGTCAATAATACGGTATTGCCGTTTATGACCTCCTCCAATGTAGCGCATAGTGCGGTGACCTTCGTTATTACGGCCACCGGTTCTCTTAATGGGCTCCAGCAGGCTTTTTTCCGGCTTGGAGGCTGTTATTTCCGCAAAGTCGGGTGCCACGCGAAAACGTGTACTCGGCGTTATTGGTCTTAGTTTTTTAACTCCCATGACTGATTAATTGGTAGAGCAGTGCTCGGTTTACAGGTCAGCGTAGATATCAATTACTTCGCCTTCAGCAACCGTAACAATTGCTTTCTTAGTGGTTGGGGTCTTACCCGATACAACACGTCCGTTGATGTTTTTGCTGCGTTTCTTTCCGTATACCCGGAATGTATTGACAGCTTCAACGTTTACGCCATACATTTTCTCGATGGCTTTGCCGATTTCGAGTTTGTTGGCTTTTAGTTCAACCTCAAAAGCATATTTGCCTTGCTTGTTAAGGCCCGTCATTTTCTCCGTGACGATTGGTCGTTTCAGTACGCTCATGGTTAATTTGCTCCCGATTATCGGTCGAACAACGTTTGAATGGTTGACAGGGCTTCTTCGCTAATGAGCAGTTGATCGGCGTTCATCAGGTCGTATGTATTGACCTGCGAAGCTGTCGTGACTTTCGTCTTCTGTACGTTCCGGCTCGACAAGACAACGTTCGTGTTGACGTCGGGCAGGATAAGCAGCGTTTTCTTACCCGTTACATTCAGATCGTTTAGGAACTGGATGTAATCTTTCGTGCGGGGAGCTTCCAGCGAGATGCTATCAATAACTGAAATCTTTTCTGCTTTCGCTTTTACAGCGTAAGCCGACTGGCGAGCCAGCGATTTCACTTTTTTGTTCAATTTGAAGCTATAGTCGCGGGGACGTGGACCGAAGATGGTACCACCACCAACAAATACGGGCGACTTGGCGCTACCTGCGCGGGCACCACCTGTACCTTTCTGCTTCTTGAGTTTACGCGTCGAGTGCGCATTCTCAGCCCGCTCTTTTGCTTTGTGCGTTCCTTGCCGTTGGTTGGCTAAGTATTGTTTCACGTCGAGGTAAATCGCGTGCTGGTTCGGCTCAATACCGAAGACCTCTTCCGGAAGCGTGACCTTTTTGCCTGTGTCCTCGCCTTTGCTGTTATATACGATTACTTCCATGACCTACTTCTCGATAATAACGTATGAATTTTTGGCTCCTGGAATTGAACCGCTAACAACGAGCAGATTTTGCTCAGGCAGAACGCGCAATACGCGAAGGTTTTGAACCTTCACACGGTTGCCGCCCATCCGGCCGGCCATCCGAAGACCTTTGAACACACGCGATGGGAACGAGCAGGCACCGATCGAACCTGGGTGACGACCCCGGTTATGCTGACCGTGCGTTTGACCGCCTACACCACCGAATCCGTGGCGTTTCACAACGCCCTGGAAACCACGACCTTTTGCTGTTCCGACTACGTCAACGAAGTCAGCTTCTGCAAATACATCGGCTACCGTAAGTGTTGCGCCCAGATCAAACGTTTGTTCGAATTCTTTGAATTCAACCAGTTTGCGCTTAGGCGTGGTACCCGCTTTTTTGAAGTGGCCCAACTCCGGCTTGTTGCTGTGCTTTTCTTTTTTGTCGCCATAACCCAGCTGCACAGCTGTGTAGCCATCTTTCTCGATGCTACGAACTTGAGTTACAACACAGGGACCCGTCTCAATCACTGTACATGCCAGAGCCTGCCCGTCCGCATTGTACACGCTGGTCATCCCGATTTTCTTGCCAATTAAACCAGACATTTGTGTTTGTTTAAAGTAAGCAGGTAAAAAATAGGTATTCATTTTCCGCTTCGGACCTTCCGAATCGGGCCGCAAAGGTAGGCAAATAATCAGACGAATCCTATATCTGCTTAACAATCAGGCCCCGAAACGACATAAAAAAAGGTCGGGCGCGCAGCACCTGACCTCAAATGGCAGACAAAACGATGCAATGCAAGGTTTGTTTGCCGAAAAAGTCAGATGTGGTTTCTACTAAATCGTAGCGATCTTAGCGGACCTTCACCCTCGTATGTCGTTGTCTCGATGTTCCGAGTTTGGGAGTGCAAAAGTAGGAAATAGTTTGGAGAAATAGAAAATTTATTTTAAAGAAAGTTTTTTGAAGCCAAATGGGTAGTTGATATGTCAATGGCGTAGCCTATAGTTCATTAACTTTTTGTAAGCTTATCTTTATATATTCTATTCATGAAGAAGCTACAAATCATTGTTTCGTCAACCTATAGTGACTTATTAAATGAGCGCCAAGCCTGCGTTGAACCAATACTGAGTTCAGGACACATACCGGCAGGTATGGAATTGTTTGCTGCAGGAAGCGAGAGCCAGCTTGAATGTTCGGTCGCTAGGCGACCAATAGTTGTAGGAACTGTTATTTTTTCTACAAACTTTTCGTCGATACACAACTAAGCGCTATCCCAGTTTCAGAGCTAGAATCCGTGGTGAAATTGACTTGTGGTCGCGCTAGCGACTTGATGTTTGTAGCTAAGACAGCTCAACGATATCTTTCGTCGCGTAGCGACGGAACTTCATTCCAATGGTTTGAAGAGATACCGATCGTCATAAGGCACTGCAAACTTTTGTAGGAATAATGTATACTCCTCGGCAAACGTTCGCTTTCGATGGTGCTCTTCCTGATTTAGAATATAATGAACGACTGAATCAATTTGGGACTGACTGTAGGAAAAAGCCCCGTATCCTGTCTGCCATTCAAAATGCCCCTTGACTAATCGCTTTTCATTTATCCATTTCGATGAATCACCCTTCAGGTCCTGCATCATATCAGAGATGGATTGCTTAGGATTGATACCCACGAAAACGTGGATGTGATCGGACATACCATTTATGGCGAGGAGCTTATGGCCTTGATTTTGCACGATGCCGGTCATGTATCGATACAAATCTTCTTTCCAGGCCTGTTGGATAAGGCCGTAGCGGTGTTTAACAGCAAAGACAGTATGTAAGTAAATTTGGGTATAGGTGTTTGGCATATACATCAGACGGGTGATTGTTGGTTCGGTCGCTAGGCGACCAGAGAATGGAAAAGCTTGTCAGGATGCTACAAACCTTTCGTCGCTAACGCGACTGTAATGGAAGCTGATGTACTACATATATTAAGATATTAAGAGCTTATTTGTCGGGATGAAAGCAAGTTGACATCTCGTACAGTAGGTTTATGTATTTTCTACATTTACTAGACAATTCCTGAAACGTCTGAATTCATTTCTCTACATGTCTCAATCTGTAACCCGTCGTCAAACGCTGACGGCTCTGACTGCCTCGGTGGGGGCAGCACTATCGACTGATTCGCTGGAAGCTGTGGCAGCACCATCCGCCCAGTCTCCATTTACGATTTGCCTCAACATGAGTACCATTCGGGGGCAGAAGCTCGGTTTCGTAAAAGAGCTGGAAGCCGCTTCGAAAGGGGGCTTCCGGTCGGTCGAAATATGGATTGAGACGCTACAGACGTACCTTAAATCGGGGGGGACAACGGCTGAGGCTCGAAAAATTCTCGCTGATCTGGGTATAAAAATCGAAAATGCCATTGGCTTCGCCCCCTGGATTATAGATGATGAAGCGGCCCGTGCTAAAGGACTTGCCCAACTTAGAGGTGAAATGGAGATGCTGGCCGAAGTAGGCTGCAAACGCGTAGCCACGCCACCGATTGGCGCCCAATCGCCCGGCAGCCCTAAGGTTGATCTGTACAAAGCCGCCGAACGGTATCGGGCTATTCTCGAAATTGGTGCTAAAACCGATGTGGTGCCGCAACTGGAATTATGGGGATTCTCGCCGAATCTGAGCCGGTTGAGTGAAGTGATGTTTGTGGCTATCGAGAGCGGTCACCCGTCGGCAAGGGTGTTGCTGGATATTTATCACTTATATAAAGGCGGTTCGGGGAATACTATGCTCCCACTGGTCGGCAAATCGGCCATCGAGGTATTCCACGTAAATGATTACACGGCCGATTTTACCCGTGAGAAAATAGTCGATGCGGATCGGGTGTTTCCGGGCGATGGCGTAGCGCCGATTCGTGAGACGCTCAAACTCATCAAGCGTACCGACCAGCCGATTGTTGTATCGCTGGAGGTGTTCAATAAAAATTATTACGCGCAGGATGCTCTGACCGTAACGAAAACGGCGATGGCGAAGATGAAAGCGATGGTGGCCGGACTTTAATAAGCCCAGGCCATCAGGCCACCATCCGCCGAAATCGTCTGCCCCGTTACGTAGCCCGATGCGGGCATGCACAGAAAGGAAACGACCGACGCTATTTCTTCCGGTTCGCCGACACGGTTCATCGGCGTTCGCTTCAGTATGCCCGCCAATTTCTCCGGGTTGGTCAGCACAGGCGTGGCCAATGGCGTTTTAATATACCAGGGAGCCACAGCGTTCACCCGGATACCATCGGGTGCCCACTCAACGGCGAGGTTTCGGGTGAGCTGCAGCATAGCCGCCTTAGTCATGCCGTATAGCGAACCGCTGCTGGTGTGTGCCAAACCCGATACCGACGAAATCATCACAATTTTGCCGGCCGATGATTCTTTTAAAAGCGGGTAAGCCGCCTGAGTGAGTTCATACGCTGATCGTAGATTCGTATTCAGCACATGGTCATACTCCGCCGGGCTATATTCCGAAGTAGGTTTACGGATGTTCGTTCCTGCATTGTTGACCAGAATATCCAGACTACCCCATATTACTTTTACTGCATCGATAACCTGAGTAGCTACCCCCGGCTGACTCACATCAGCGGCTATACCATCAACGATATGGCCTTGCTGGCGATAATCCGTTAACTGCTGCTGTAATAATGTATTATCTCGGGCAACGATAAATACCGATGCACCGAGGTCCAGAAATTGCCGGACAATGGCTTCGCCAATTCCTTTGGTTCCGCCCGTAACGAGGGCGCGTTGGCCATTAAGCGACCAGAGCGATTTGTTCATGAGTTAAAGGTCATTAATTTTAGCTTTTCTCCAAACTAAAATCATCTCATGAACAAACGAATGGGGCTTTTAGCGGTACTGACGCTCTC
This sequence comes from Spirosoma horti, assembly GCF_054776595.1. Taxonomy (NCBI): domain Bacteria; kingdom Pseudomonadati; phylum Bacteroidota; class Cytophagia; order Cytophagales; family Cytophagaceae; genus Spirosoma; species Spirosoma horti. The sequence continues at coordinate 447,095 of NZ_BAAHBQ010000004.1, read as the reverse complement.
CACGAGTATGGTACTGGCTCAGAGTAAGCCCAAGCCGGAGGATGTACAAACGTTCACCCTGAAAAACGGCATGAAATTCATGGTTCTCGAAGACCATTCCATACCTAACGCCAACTTCTATTCATTCTGGAAAGTCGGCTCTCGCAATGAAGTACATGGTATAACCGGCCTATCTCATTTCTTTGAACACATGATGTTCAATGGAGCCAAGAAATACGGCCCCAAGCAGTTTGACCGCGTGATGGAGGCCAACGGCGGCTCGAACAATGCCTACACCACCGAAAATACGACCGTTTATACCGACTGGTTTCAGAGCGGTGCCCTTGAAACGATCTTTGACCTGGAGGCTGACCGGATTCGTGATCTGGCCATCGATCCCAAAATGGTGGAGAGCGAGCGGGGTGTGGTCTTGTCCGAACGAAGTACGGGTCTGGAGAACAGCAATTATCGGGTTATCAACGAACTGGTTCAATCGGTGGCGTTTGTAGAGCACCCATATATGTTTCCGGTGATTGGCTTTGAATCGGACATTAAAAAGTGGACGCAGGCTGACTTGGAGAAATACTTCAAAACGTATTACTCGCCCAATAACGCCGTCGCCGTTGTCGTGGGTGATGTAACGGTGGCGCAGGTAAAGAAACTGGCCGAGCAATACATCGGCTCGATTCCAGCCCAAAAATTACCCGATAGCCTGCGAACGGTAGAGCCGCCACAGAATGGTGAACGGCGGGCAACAACCTATAAAGATGTTGCGACGCCCAATATTCTGCTGGCGTATCATACCCCCGCCACGCGCCACCCCGATTATTATGCGCTCGATTTGCTCAGTGGGGTCTTGAGTTCCGGTAATTCGTCGCGGTTGGTCAAATCGCTGGTGCTGGATTCCACGGTAGCGTCTCGGGTGTTTACCAATGTAGAGATGTCATTCGACCCAAGCCTGTTTTCCGTGTACGCGATTGCCGGAAGTGGAGTCTCGGCTGAACAGCTGGAACGGTCCGTTCTGTATCAGATTGACAAGGTGATCCATGACGGCATTACTGATACGGAATTGCAGAAACTGAAAAATCAGAAGCTGATGGAGTTTTACCGGACAATGGAGTCCATCAACGGAAAAGCAAACTCGCTGGGTACCTACGAACTGTTCTTCGGCGATTATAAAAAGCTTTATGAAGCGCCGTCGCTCTACGAAAAGGTAACGAAGGAAGATGTGCAGCGCGTTGCTAAAACGTACCTCACCAGCCGCAACCGAACCGTCGGTTATCTGTTGCCGGAGCCCAAAGCAAATCCCGTTAAAAATAATTGATCATCAACTTTTTAACTCAGGCCTATAAGCCGGGCCCGCAACGGCGGACCGTGCCGATGCGGTTTTTGAAACCTTATAGGTCTCATACTATGAAATACGTACTTACTTTATTCATTACCCTTATAGTAACGGGAGCGTCGCTGGCGCAAACGTTCAAGGTGCCGCCGTACCAGAAATTCAAGCTCAGAAACGGCCTGACGGTTTATCTGATGGAGCAACATGAAGTGCCGCTCATCAATGTCTCGGCGGTATTCGATGCTGGGGCGGTGCAGGATGGCAGCCGGTATGGCCTGGCCAACATGACGGCGGAGGCTTTGCTGTTCGGTAGTTCGAAATACACGAAGGCCCAACTGGAAGAAAAAATTGAATACGTGGGAGCCAGCGTGGATACCTATGCCGGGAAAGAAGTAGCCAAACTGACCTCGTCGTTTGCGGTGAAAGATCAGGATTTACTGTTCGATATTATCCAGGATGTGATCACGAAGCCCACCTTCGATCAGGCTGAATTCGATAAGTACAAACAGCGGCAACTGCTTCAGTTGACTCAGCAGAAAGAAAGCCCAAGGGGCGTGGTTGGTTCTTATTTCAACAAGTTTGTCTTTGACGGTCATCCATACGCCAATCCGCTCACGGGTACGCCTGCATCGGTATCGGCGGTATCGGCCAGTGATGCCCGGCAGTTCTATCAGAAGAACTTTACCGCAGACCGGGGCGCGATTGCCATCGTCGGTGATTTCAATACGGCAGCTATGAAAAAGCGGATTACCGACTTGTTCGGTAACTGGAAAACGGCAGCAGCCACATCGCTCATACTCGCCGATCCAACGGTTGCATTCGATAAAAGTCGGGTGTTACTGGTCAATAAAGACGATGCCCGCGAAACTACGTTTTTGATTGGCGGGAAAGGCATCACGCAGAATAACCCCGATTTTATTCCTGTCACGGTTGTCAATACGATCCTGGGCGGACGTTTTACCTCCTGGCTGAATGATGCCCTGCGGGTAAACTCAGGGCTGACCTATGGGGCCAATAGTCGGTTCAGTACCTTTCGAAAAAGCGGCACATTTGCCATTTCGACCTTTACAAAAGTCAGCACCACCACGCAGGCCATTGACATGGCTTTGCAGGTACTCGACAGTTTGCATCGGACGGGCATCGATGAAAAAACGTTGTCATCGGCCAAAAACTACGTCAAAGCTGATTTTCCACCGCGCTATGAATCGGCCAGTGAGCTGGCTAATCTGCTGACCGATATGTTCAGCCTGGGCTTCGATGAGTCGTTCATTAACAACTTCCAGAAGAACGTCGATGGGCTGACGGTTGCCAAAACTCGCCAGATTATCGATCAGTATTTTCCCAAAGACAAGCTCCAGTTTGTGCTGATCGGCAAAGCCGAGACCATTCGGGATAAGGTGAAAAAATACGGAACCATCACCGAGAAAGAAATCAAAGCCGAAGGTTTTTAACAAACAATTCGGATCGCACGGGCGCCCCCGATCCTGTCCGTGTAGCCTCAATTCGCGGCTACACGGACAGGATCGGGGGCGCCCGTGCGATCCGCGCTACATATTCAACAAAAATAGTCTACCTTTGCCCCGAGTTTTCGGTGCCTGATGCTGCTTCGTGGCAGCCTGCAAGGCTTAATAGGGAAGTTGGTGTAAAACCAATGCTGTCCCCGCAACTGTAAGTCTTCAAAAAATCGGTTCAATCTACACAACCACTGCGCTATGGTTTAGCGTGGGAAGGTAAGAGCCGACAAGACGAGCCAGGAGACCTGCCGTAAACCATCCGTTGTTCTGGCGTTCGGAGGAAACGCCCCAATCGCGTGCTAATGGGCCACCAATTGGTTGGCCCGACGTTTTCGGGCACTCATTCGTAGTAAACAATTGAAACAGAACACCCTTCGCTGGTGGCTTATTACCCTATTGCTCGGTTTACTGGCCGGGCATGGTAGCTTCGCGCAAACGGATTCGTTGGCGCGGTCAGCAACCACTGTGTCTTTGTCGGCCGTAACCGTACGAGCCATTGCGCCCGAGCGGTTCTTAGCCGGTCAGAAACTTCAACGAATCGATTCGGCAACGTTGCTTCAATTTCGCTTTGGGTCATTGACGGATCTACTGTCGTTGAACACCCCTATAGCGTTTAAAAGCTATGGCCCTGGCCAACTGGCAACGGTGTCGTTTCGGGGAACATCGGCCAACCATACCGCCGTTCTTTGGAATGGCATCAACATTAACCAGCCAAATCTTGGTCAGACTGATTTCTCGACGCTGCCCGTAGCGGGTTTCGACCGATTAGCGGTTCAATATGGTTCGTCGGCCAGCGTTGTCGGGTCCGATGCGGTGGGCGGTAGCGTTTTGCTGGGAAGCAGTCCGGTTTGGCAGCCAGGTATACGCGTAACGTTTGGCCAGCAACTGGCTAGTTTTCAGAATAACCAGACCCAGTTGGGCGTGCAGTATAGTACGAGATTAGGAGCCGACTGGAACGTGTCGGGGAAGACGTTTGCCTACCGGAACCAGTTCAATAACGCGTATCCATCGGCTGAGCGCAAAAATTATTTCCTGGAACGATCGACAACCGCGCAACGGGGCCTCGTTCAGGATTTGTATTTTCTGCACAAAAGTGGTCGGCAAGTCTCCGTCAATGTCTGGCTGACGGATAATGATCTGATCCTGGCTCCGCAGGACACCATTGCCCGCGAACGCACGCGTACCCAATCGGCCCGATTTCTGACCACCTACGAGACCAACCACATAACCCTGCGTCTGGGCTGGACGCATGACATTCTGGACTATGCCAAAAGCAATTTCGCGTTGCCCAGTCACACCCAAACCGACCGGTTTATTGCTCGCGCCGAGCGGGAGTTCGTTTTAACACCCGCGAAAGCTAATCTATCGCTGAATCTTCGGGTAGGTGGCGAGTGGTCGCATTACCGAACCCAAACGGATGGCTACATAAACCCATTGATCGAAGAAGATCGGGGCGATTTATACGCCTTGCTCCGAATGCAGACCAGCCGGTGGCTGGTCTCGGCCACGGTACGGCAGGCTTTTGTTACGCGATTTAACCCACCCCTAACGCCCTCACTCGGTGCTGAATACCGGATTGTGCAGCGCCCAGGCTTTGGCTTAACGGCCAAGGGGGCCATCAGCCGGAGTTACCGGGTACCGACGCTCAACGAACGCTACTGGGCCGATCTAGGCAACCCCAACCTGATACCCGAAAGCGGACTGAATCTGGAAGCCGGGCTTGCTTCGACCTTTGTCTTTAATGAACGGCTCAATTTTACGGCCGAAGCCACGGTCTACCACAATCGGGTAGATAACTGGACCTACTGGAATCCAACGACCAATTACCATGTCGAGAATTTACAACTGGTTGTGGCGCGTGGGGGAGAGTTAACCACTTCGCTGGCGTATGTTCATAATGGCTGGCGAGCTGGCTTGCGACTGGGTTATGCCTTAACGCGTTCTTCGCAGGAGCGGGCCTATGATACGTATGCGGAGGACGTGATCGGGAAGCAACTAGTTTACGTGCCGATTCATACCGGAACGCTCAATGCCTATGTGCAGCGTGGCCAGACACGGCTGTCGGTACAAACACAAGCCAGCTCGCGCCGGTACATCACCTTCGACAACAGCCAGTTTTTTAAGGGCGTTACTTTAACGAACATACTCCTCGAAACGACAACTAAACTTGGGCCTGTGCCCGTTCGGGTGCAGGGACAGGTGAATAACGTATTCGATGCGCTGTCATTCAGTATAAAGCGAAACGCGTTGCCCGGGCGCAACTGGGCACTCAATGTAATTATCAATTTTCCATCTAATAAATCATGAAGTATCAAGTAACAAAAGGCATTGCACTGAGCCTGCTGGCCTTAAGCGTCTGGAACTGTAAAACGACTGATCCCGAGCCAACACCTTATGAATCAGGTGTATATATACTGAATGCTGGTAATTTTTTTAGCAACAACGGGACTATTTCCTTTTTGCCACGTACGGGCAACACGGTTGCTACCAACATTTTACAGACCGCCAATCCGTCTCTTTTGCCGAGTGGTGGCGTTCAGGGCTATACGGAAGTAAATGGGAAAGGCCTGATTTTGATCGATAATAGTTCTGCTGCTCAGGATAAGGTTGAAATTGTCGAAGCTGGTACCTTCAAGTCGCGCGCTACGCTGAAAACCCCCGATATTGAAAACCCGCGTCAGGTTATTGCCGCTGGCCCAAACAAGGCTTATGTGAGTTGCTGGGACGTTTCTGGCTCCGGTAATAACTTCTACAAAGATCCTGGCTACATTGCCGTTATTGATCTGAACACAGGTACACTGGTTAAGAAGATTCCGGCCGTTAAAGCGGTTGAAAAAATGGTTGTCGTTGGCTCAGAAGTATTCGTAGGGAGCAACACCTACAGCGGTGACCAAACATTGCTGGTTATCGATCTGAATACCGATACCGAAAAACAACGCGTTGCCTTTGGGTCAACGCCCGAGCCTATTGCGCTGGATGCAAACGGCAAACTGTGGCTACAGGCCGGTAAAGACCTGGTTCAAATGAACCCATCGGATCGGTCAGTTGCCAAACGACTGACGTTTGCTTCTACGCCTGGCTCGGTTACGATCAGTCCTGACAAACGAGCCTTCTATTATACCTTGAGTGGAAAAACATACCGTCTGCCCATTGAAGCAACGGCGTCTGCATCGGCCAACCAGGTTATCGCTCGTTCATTCAGCGCGTTAGGCGTTGACCCACAAACAGGACGTCTGTACGGAAGTCAATCTCCGCTCCTGTACACACAGGCTGGTTACGTACTGCGTTATGAGTCTACCGGCACGCTGGTCGATTCGGTAAAGGCTGAAATTGCGCCTTCAGGATTTTACTTCCGATGAGCCGGCAGCGGGCCATCATGAACTGGAGCGGGGGCAAAGATTCAGCCCTCGCCCTGTATCATAGCCTTCGGTCGGGTCGGTGGGATGTACGGACGTTGTTGACGAGTGTCAACGATGCCTATGGCCGGGTAAGCATGCACGGCGTTCGAACCGAGTCGATGGTGGCCCAGGCCGATCGGTTGGGCATTCCACTGCGGTTGCTCCGGTTGGCAGGTAATGTCTCCATGGAAGCGTACGACGCTCAGATGCAGAAGGAACTGCTGGACCTGACGCAGCAGGGAAATACTCATTCCATCTTTGGCGATATTTTTTTGGAAGACCTGCGTGCCTATCGGGAAACGCAGTTGCAGCGGGTCAACCTGTTAGGCGAGTTTCCACTCTGGCAGCGAAACACCACCGAGCTGGTTCACGAATTTGTCGATCTGGGTTTTCGAGCCGTGCTCGTTTGCGTAAATGAAAAGCAGTTGAGCGCCGAATTCATTGGGCGGGAACTCGATCTGGCTTTGCTGAAAGACTTGCCCAAAACGGTCGATCCTTGTGGCGAAAATGGCGAGTATCATTCCTTTGTGTATGATGGCCCAATTTTCTCCAGCCCCGTCTCTTTCACAAAAGGCGAAATCGTTCACCGAACCTATACTCGTTCTGACGGCACCGACACGCATACCGACCAGACCGATACCCGTTGGGACACGGGTTTCTGGTACCAGGACTTGCTCCTGAACGAGTAAAGCCAGCTTAAGTAAAAATACCCTAAACGTATAAAGGCGTACCGCGGTCATACCCCGTAGTACGCCTTTCTATGTTTGATTAAACTCGACCAAAAGCTTCGTATTGTGACTTTATTTTCATATTATTAAAGGAAATTTTACCACCGGGGCCTTCTGAAGCCCAAATAGTATTCATCACTTTATGAAACGTAGAGAAGCCATTCAACAAGCGGCCTTACTAATGGGCGGGATACTGTCGGCACCGACCCTGGCAGGCGCCATGGGCCGTGTGACCAACATGGGCCCGAGCGTTGCCGTCTCGCCCGACCAGGAAGCCCTGCTGGCTGAGGTTGCCGATGTCATCATTCCCACTACCACCACGCCGGGTGCCAAAGCGGCAGGTGCTGAAAAGTTCATAGTTCGGGTCATGCGCGATTGCTACCCGAAAGCTGATCAGGAGAAATTCTACGCGGGTCTGGCTAAGCTTGACACTGATAGTAAAACCAAATTCAGCAAGGGGTTTGCGGCTCTTGACACGGCCCAGAAAAATGAAATGGTCAAGCTGACCATGACGGAAGACAAACCGTTCTTCCTGCGCATGAAAGAGCTAACGACGACTGGCTACTTTACCTCCGAAATTGGTGCTACCAAAGCACTCGAATACCTGCCTGTCCCTGGTCAATTCAATGGCTGTATGCCCCTCAAACCTGGTCAGAAGGCATGGGCATTGTAACAAACCTGTGTCCTTCAATAATCTTTACCCCACAAGATAATGTATCTCAATATTGATTCTATAAAAGACCAGACTTACGATGCCATAGTGATCGGGTCGGGCATATCTGGCGGCTGGGCATCAAAAGAGCTAACCGAAAAAGGACTACGGGTGCTGATGCTTGAAAAAGGCCACCAGCTCGAACACGTCACCGACTACGAGTATGCCATGAAAGATCCCTGGCAAACCAAGTATAACGGTCGGCTTACGGAGGCCCAGAAAGAATCGCACCCCAAACTGGCCCGCGATTACCCGTATAATGAGATGACCCAGAATTACTGGATGAACGATTCGGATTCGCTTTATAAAGAAGTGAAACGGTTCGACTGGTACCGGCCAAATATCGTGGGCGGAAAATCCATTATGTGGGGGCGGCAATCGTATCGGTTGAGTGATATCGATTTCGGAGCCAATGAGCGAGATGGTATTGCGGTCGATTGGCCAATTCGGTATAAAGACGTTGCGCCCTGGTATAGTTATGTCGAGAAGTTCGTCGGCATTTCGGGAGAGAAACTGAACTTGCCCCAACTGCCCGACAGCGAATTCCTGCCACCCATGGAGATGTATTGCGTGGAAAAGGAAGTTCGTAAGCGGATTGAAAAGAATTTCCCCGGCCGCACGATGACCATTGGTCGGGTCGCTAACCTCTCCAAAGCGGGTCAGGCCCAATTGGGTGTGGGACGTGCGCCGTGCCAGTACCGCAACAAATGCTCGTTGGGTTGCCCATACGGCGCCTATTTCAGTACCCAATCCTGTACGCTTCCTCCGGCAGCCAAAACAGGCCGGTTGACGCTCCGGCCCGATTCGGTCGTTACGGAAGTTCTGTATGACGAAAACAAGAAAAAGGCCACGGGTGTCCGGATCGTTGATGCCGTAACCATGCAGCCTAAAGAGTATTACGCCAGCATCATTTTCGTTTGTGGCAGTACGCTGGGGTCGACATCGGTGCTGCTGAACTCAAAATCGAACCGTTTCCCCAATGGAATGGGTAATGATTCGGGCGAGTTGGGCCACAATCTGATGGATCACCACTTCCGTATCGGTGCCTCGGGTGATTGGGAAGGTGATCTGGATAAATATTACATCGGTCGTCGGGCAAACGGCATTTATGTTCCCCGCTACCGGAACATTGGTTCCGATAAGCGCGATTACATCCGCGGATTCGGGTACCAGGGTGGCGGCAGTCGGCAGGGCTGGCAGCGCAACGTTGCCGAAATGAGCTTTGGAGCCGATTATAAAGAGGAACTCACCAAACCCGGCCCATGGACAATGGGCTTAGGCGGTTTCGGGGAGACCCTTCCGTATCACGAGAACCGGATGTACCTCGACAAGAATGAAAAGGACAAATGGGGCATGCCGCTCGCCGTATTCGACGCTGAGTTGAAAGAAAATGAGAAGAAAATGCGGATCGATATGATGAACGATGCGAAGGAAATGCTTGAGTCGGCCGGGGTCAAGAACGTGAAAGCGTATGACCGGGGCTCGTATCTGGGCATGGCCATCCACGAAATGGGAACCGCTCGCATGGGCCGTGACCCTAAAACATCAGTTGTGAACGCTAACAACCAGCTCCACGCGGTTAAGAATGTGTTCGTAACCGACGGCTCGTGTATGACGTCGGCCTCCTGCGTAAATCCATCGTTAACGTATATGGCGTTGACCGCTCGTGCGGCAGACTTTGCCGTAAAGGAAATGAAGCGGAAAAGTATTTAAAGAGTGATGATAAAAAATCCCCCGCCGTACTGATTCGTCAGGATGGCGGGGGATTTTTAATGTATTTTCCGGATTAAATATGGCTCAGGCGCACGGCTCGATAAGCTACTTAGTAACTTTTGAAAGATCCTCCCCATTTATGCAATAGCTAATTCCAACGGGTAGTAGGTATAACAGACTCTTGGAGTAGTGAAAATAACCTTGACCATCCATCAAATGAGATCGTATATCCAATTCATTGCCTTTACTAGCTTGATGGCTTTAGGATGTAAAAATGAGTCGATACCCAAAGGGACGCCTGAATGCATTACCGATCTGATCAATCAGATCAAGAGCCAGGATAAGTGGGAGCCGCCAGCCAAAGTTTATCGCTATTCGTACAAGGGGCAAGTGGTTTACTTCATTCCGCAACGGTGTTGTGATATCCCCAGCATCTTACTTGACGAACAATGCAATACCGTTTGTTCTCCAGACGGTGGTATTAGTGGCAGGGGCGACGGAAAATGTGCTGACTTTTTCGCTTCCAGAACAGAAGAAAAACTGATTTGGGAAGACTCCCGGAAATAGGCTTCCGCCGTCTCAAGTAAATCTTAGATAATCTCAGGCCTCACTGACACGCCCTTATAAGGTCCATGCTTTAGTTTTGACACGTCTACTCAGTGTCTAACTTTTATAATTATGGACGATCAAACAACCCTTAGCCAGCTTTATCAGGATTTTAATGACCGAAATGTTGGCGCCATTTTACCTCTTTTGCATATGGACGTGACCTGGCCCAATGGGTGGGAAGGAGGTTACGTACACGGGCATGATGAAGTACGGGTGTATTGGCTCCGCCAATGGCAGGAGATCGACCCTACCGTAGTCCCGATCTCGTTTCACGTAAGACCCGGAGGAGAAATTGCCGTAGACGTTCATCAAGTCATTAAAGACTTAACTGGTCAGGTTCTGAGCGATGGTCAGGTAACCCATGTATACACCTTTGAGGACGGGAAAGTAAGAGCAATGATTATTGAACAGAAATAGAATACCTCTCTTTGCTTATTCTATATTCCTGGCGGTTATTAACTTTTACAACTGCCACATTAGCGTTAAACGCTTCAGGATAAAGTACAAAGGCCACATGACCGTCTGGTTTGGTAACTCCTGTACTTTATCCTGAAAGCCTACCTGTTAACAGCTCCTATAAAGGCCATACTTGGCTACATCGCTGTTGGCCTTGATTGACGTTAAAACAGTCGGCCCACAAAAATCAATAATACAGCACCGCCAACGGCAATCAGTAAGTTCATAAACAAGCCATCGTTCTCAGGATCGTTGCCAAGCTTGCGGGCAACAAAACCTCCGACAAAGCCACCCACGATGCCGAGAATGATGTTGATAAGAGCCGAATTATGGCTATCCATCAGCCGACTCGCAATGTAACCGGCAATGCCCCCAACTAAAATAGAATACAAAAAGCCCATGGTCTGACTGGTTAGAGAGTTAGTAATGTTACAGTGCAATGCTACACAAAAGATTGGCAATTGTACTATAGAGGGAATAATTGCGAAAAGAAAATGACTGTAAATGGGTATAAATCACCTACAATGTTATTTAACAGGGTAGGCATTTACTGTATCAGTTACTCGCTAACTCGCTCCTTTTTGAGCTGACTATATGACTCATTTCTTATCATCCAAACGCTCGGCTCTCACACGCCGAACAATCGCTCTATCAGCCGCCGGCCTGGTAATCGGCGGAGTTTTTGTCGGGGCTTATCAGAATCGAAACCTGAACGGGGCTTCCAATCAGTATCTGACAGGCCTGTTTGCTCAACTTACCGACGACGACAAGCACGATCCAAAGTATGCGGTAGGTAGTTTGAACGTAGCGCCGGGTCTGGAGGCAACCTTGTTTGCCGCTGAGCCAATGCTGTCTAATCCAACTGACATCGATGTGGATGCCCGTGGCCGGGTTTGGGTTTGTGAAGCGTATAACTACCGGCCTGCCATCAATGGCAACCCAACCCGCAAGGAAGGCGACCGTATTGTGATTCTGGAAGATCAGAATGGCGATGGAAAAGCGGACGTGTCGAAGGTCTTCTATCAGGGACCTGATATCGAGTCACCGCTCGGAATTTGGGTGCAGGGTAATAAAGTGATCGTGTCGGACAGCCCGAACGTTTGGGTCTTTACCGACGAAAACGGCGATGATAAAGCCGACAAAAAAGAACTGCTCTTTACGGGTATCGGCGGGGAGCAGCATGATCATGGTATGCACACGTTTGTCTTCGGGCCCGATGGTAAGTGGTATTTCAACTTCGGTAACGAAGGCGGACAACTGAAGGATAAAGACGGCAAACCAATCGTCGACATAGTCACCGGTAAAACGATCGATAAACAGAATTTCAAGATGGGTATGGTCTTTCGCTGCGATCCCGATGGGAAAAATGTGGAGGTGCTAGGCCAAAATTTCCGGAACAACTACGAAATAGCTGTCGATTCCTATGGCACGATGTGGCAGTCGGATAACGACGACGATGGCAACAAGAGCGTCCGGATCAACTATGTCATGGAGTATGGTAACTACGGCTACACCGACGAAATGACGGGCGCGGGCTGGCAGGCTAACCGGGAGAATATTGAGCCCGAAACACCCCGGCGCCACTGGCACCTAAATGATCCTGGGGTCGTACCTAATCTGCTGCAAACCGGGGCTGGTTCGCCAACGGGCATGATCGTATATGAAGGGAATCTGCTGCCGGAAGTGTTCCGGAATCAGATGATCCATTGCGATGCAGGCCCGAATGTGGTTCGGTCGTATCCGGTGCAAAAAGATGGCGCGGGCTATAAAGCCGAGATCGTCAACGTACTGGAAGGGGCTCGTGATCAGTGGTTCCGGCCCGCCGATGTGTGTGTGGCACCGGATGGCTCACTCATTATTGCTGACTGGTATGACCCCGGCGTGGGCGGCCACCAGGCGGGCGACCAGAGCCGGGGGCGCGTGTATCGGGTAGCCCCACCGAATTCGCCTTACAAAATGCCCAAGGTAGATCTGACAACGACCGAGGGCGCTATCGACGCCCTGCAAAGTCCTAATATGTCTATCCGTTATGCTGGCTGGCAGAAACTGTCCGGCATGGGAAAAAAGGCGGAGAAGGAATTGGCGAAACTTTACAAAACATCCACTAATCCCCGAATGCAGGCGCGTGCGCTCTGGCTGTTGAGTAAATTAGATAAAGGGCCGAAATACATCGAAACGGCCCTGAAAAGTGATAATTCTGATCTGCGCATCACCGCACTCCGTGCCGCCCGCGAGCTCAAATCAGACATTATTCCCTACGTAAAACAACTCGTCAACGACCCCGATCCGCAGGTGCGCCGGGAGTGTGCGATTGCACTACGCCGGAGCCAAAGCACGGAGGCTCCGGCCTTATGGGCGCAGCTGGCCAGTCAATACGATGGCAAAGACCGCTGGTATCTGGAAGCGCTGGGTATTGGCGCTGATACCAATTGGGATACGTATTACACTGCCTGGGTGAAACAGATGAACAACGACCCGCTGGCCAACGCGGGTGGTCGCGACATTGTGTGGCGTGCCCGCACGAAGGAGTCGGTGCCGATGCTGGCGAAGTTGGCGGGTGATCCGGCTGTCGATATCAACCAACGCTTGCGCTATTTCCGGGCGTTCGATTTTAATCCGGGTGCTACCGAAAAATCCAGTGCCCTATTGGGTATTTTACAGGCAAACAGTGGCTCCACGGAGGTAACTAAACTGGCTCTTCGTCACCTGGATCCTGCTTTCGTTAAAAATTCACCTGTGGCCACAAATGCCCTGAACAAACTCATGACCGACGTTTATGGAACCGCCGAATACGTTGAACTGGTCACGCGTTTTGAACCCGTATCCGAAAATGCGCATCTGGCCAAGCTGGCGGTTCAAAAACCATTGGAGGGCATAGGTCGTGATGCGGCCCGGCAATTGCTTAAGCAACAGGGCAGCCCCATGATTTGGGACGTACTCAATGGCAACGATCCGGAAGCAGCCGCCAACATGCTGGTCGCTTTGCGTCGGGTAGGTAACAAAGAGTCGATCGATATGTTGAAAACGGTGGCGCTGGACGAAAAACGGTCTGTTGCCTTACGCAAAGAAGCGACCCGGTCGTTGGGCGGTAGTTCAGAAGGGGCCGATATGGTTGTGGCCCTGCTCAAATCCGGCGACATCAAAGGCGATTATAAAAAAGCGGCTGTGCAGGGCGTGAGCAACGACTGGCGTAAAAATATTCGTCAGCAGGCCGCTAATTTCCTGGATGGCGGGCAAAGTGCCGAAGGGAAAAAATTACCGGCAATCAATGAATTGCTGGCTATGAATGGCGACGCTGCCCGCGGGGTTTCTGTTTTCAAGAACAACTGTAGCATCTGTCACCAGGTCAATGGCGAGGGGATGGACTTCGGGCCAAAGCTATCAGAAATCGGGTCAAAATTGCCCAAAGAAGGGCAGTATCTAGCTATCTTACATCCAGATGCGGGTATCAGCTTCGGCTACGAGGGCTGGGAAGTGAAATTTAAAGATGGAAGTGCTATGACCGGCATTGTATCCAGCAAAACCGAAACCGACCTGCAAATGAAGTTTCCGGGTGGAGTCATGCAGAATTTCAAAATGTCGGATGTCGTTTCGATGAAACAGTTGGACGCTTCCATGATGCCATCGGGTATACAGGAAGCCATGAGCACGCAGGAATTAGTGGATTTAGTGGATTATTTATCAAGTTTAAAAAAGAAATAGAAGCGGGATTTGTGTGATTTTTCTGATTGACTAGGACATTTGCTTTCAGCGAAAGCTTTATTTTGAATCATAGCCAGTCAGAAAAATCACACAAATTCCGGTTCATACAATCTCACATATGCAACGACGCAATTTCGTAAAATCAACAGTTGGTGCGGCTGGTTTAAGCCTGGCGGGTGCTGCCGTAACCGGCGAATCAGTAGCGGGCAGCGGGCAGTCGCAGCCGAATTCAATGGCCAAAAATACGTTCAAACTCAAATACGCCCCGCATTTTGGCATGTTTGAAAACAGCGCTGGTAAAGACCTTATCGATCAGCTCAAGTTTATGGCCGATATGGGTTTCACGGCTTTGGAAGACAATGGGATGATGGCGCGCGATCCGGCTATGCAGACTAAAATAGGGGAGGAAATGGCTCGCCTGGGGATGACCATGGGTGTATTCGTTCTTGAAAAAGGCGGTAACTCGCAGAATACCCTGGCAGCCGGGAAGCAGGAATACATTGATATTTTTCTGAACGGATGCCGCAAGGCCGTTGAAACCGCCAAGCGTTGCAATACCAAATTTACAACGGTTGTTCCGGGTGATTTTGAGCGGAACCTGCCTATCGGTATTCAAACGGGTAATGTCATTGACGCCCTGCGCCGTGGGGCCGACATTCTGGCACCGGCGGGCCTAACGATGGTACTCGAACCCCTGAGCGATTCTCCCAATCTGTTTTTGCGCACATCCGACCAAACCTACGAGATCTGCCGCGCCGTGAACAGCCCTTCGTGCAAGATTCTGTTCGACATTTATCACATGCAGAAGAACGAGGGACATATTATCCCCCATATCGATTGGTGCTGGAGTGAAATTGGCTATTTTCAGATTGGCGATAATCCCGGTCGTAATGAGCCAACGACGGGTGAAATCAACTACAAGAATATATTCAAGTACGTTTATCTGAAGCAAAAAGCCGCGGGTAAAGAGTTCATCTTCGGAATGGAGCACGGCAAATCGCAGAAGGGGAAAGAAGGGGAAGTTGCGCTCATCAAAGCCTACGTCGATTCCGATAGCTTTACGGTATAAAACGCAGTAGGATAAAACTATAAATGGGTGATTAAGCTTGTCGACAAGCCTGATCACCCATTTGTAGTTTTAATTTCTTGCTTAGAGAACAACCACTGAGTTCTCTTCAAATGAAACTCCGCTTGGAACGTATTTGTCAGCAGCCGTATCATTTGTCCATGTCGTACCATCCAAAACGTACCGGAACTGGTATTCGCCACCAACGGGCAATTCAACCGTAGTTTTGTAGGAACCATCTTTCTGTTTTTTCAGGGCCTGGGCATCCCAGCCATTGAATTCACCGGCCAGAGCGACCGTTTTAGCACCATTGACGGCTTCGGCCGACAATTCAAACGTTACTTTCGCAAGGGGCTTGCTTTTGAGGAATTGTTTGGCAACTGCCATAGGGGTTCACTGTTTGGTTTTCAATACAAAGTTATAATACAAAATCAGTAATATAATAGTTATCAGTAGGTTAAGCTTCGATATTCTTTATATAGTAATAATTAATATATCTTGTTTTATAATTGTTCGTCTAAAAAACGTACTATTTTATCTGTTATAGTTAAGTTAATCTATCAATTTGTTGGCAACAGATCGAACCGCCGTAAGCCGCTCTGAAAAAGGTCCGCTAACGAATGTATAAGAAAGCCTGCGCAGATCAAGCTCATTCCGAAACCGAGCCAGCATGTCAGCCCGTTGGTGTCCAAAATCACGCAATCCGTCGCTTACCCAGGGGACATCGATATCCAGCAGGACATAGGCGTCATATTGTATCTGACGCTCCAATTCGTATAGAATGGGTGGAACTTCCTGAAAATAGATAGCTGAATAAATCTGGGTCGTAAGCAGGTCCGTATCGCAAAATAGAATTCGGTTGGCCTGCTGCTCGGCAGCCTGGACGGCCTGTGTTTGCGCCCGGCCGATGTCAATTATATCACTAAGCGAAAAATCATTGGACGTGATCATTGTACGAGCCATCTCGGGTACAAAAGCAGTTTCGTATTCAGCGGCCAACTGGCGGGCTATTGTTGTTTTGCCAACGCTTTCGGGGCCGTACAAGCATAGTTTCCGGACGAAATACGGGCGAACAGGAGCCGGAATATAATCCCAGTAGCGGGCTGGATGTTGCCGGATGTTGGTAGCCGATACCGGAATTCTCCGGCGGGGTGGATCGAATGAAACGTGCCGTAAACCCGAATGATGCGCTAATGGGATCGCGTACTCTTCGGATGAAAAAAAGACACTTACTTCTGGAAAACGCCGTTTGATGAAAGCCGCCCACAATTTAGTGGCTTCCCAGAGCGGGAGCGTCGGGTCGTGAAAGTCGCCGGATTCGGCTACAACGTCGATGGTAGGATAGGAAGCCAATAAATCGGTTAGCCAGCGAAGTCGAAGGTCAGCCGGGATAGGATCATCCGGTGTAACCGTCATGGAGACTATGAGCCGGTCGCACTGCCTCCTGGCAAACTCAATCAACGCCAAATGCCCTTTATGAACCGGCATGAATTTGCCAAAAACCAAACCTGTGGTCATGCTTGTTTAATCTACACTTGAAAGCCTGACGAAAAAGCTAACGTACTGCTTATCTCCTAACGAAAATATACTCGCTCGTACCAAACGGATTCAGCGTTAGTCGACTCTCAGAGTTTGATACTACCTGTACCAATCGGCCATTTAATGACGACATGCATACCGCTATAATTCGTACCTTACTTCCTTCGATTTTGTAACTGCCACCGCCACAACCCAGAAAGCTATAATCGACAGGCTTCGTGTTTTCATAAAACTCGTTGAACTTGCCAGTATTATCGAAACTAACAAATACACCTTTATCAGAAGGCACATTGACGGTTGTACAAGTTGAATCACTTGTCGGTTTGCAGTAAGTGGTTAACTGCCAGACACCTACAAGCTCATTAGAATAGAGCATAGCATCCGGCTTTGAACACGATAGGATTGTTATTATTGAGGAAAGGAGTAGTATGTGTTTCATTATAAATATTTGTAATGATCTCAAAGCTAGACCCTTAGGGATCCTTATCGGTTGTAAGACAGTAGAGAATTAATCCCACCAAGTTAATTTACGACTTCTCGGACTACATATGACCGGTATTCCCGTGTCCAGTGCCAGGCTCCCTGAAAAGCAATCAGGCAAAAAATGGCGTACTCGACCCCAACCAGTTTTACGCCTTTGGTGAAATACATGAAGGTGCTGATGATGTCGACAAGCAGCCAGATCCACCAGCATTCGAGCTTTTTGTGAATCATCATAAATGTGCCGATAATACTCATTACGGTCGTGAACGAGTCGAGGTAAGGGAAAGCGCTGGGCTGACTGAATAGTACGGGAAACCAGATGTGCAGATTTTGGGCGAATGTGCCCAGAACCCCGGTAGCCACCAGCCCTCCGAGCAAAACCAGAACCAGCGGTCGTCCTATGAGCCGGGTAATACGGAGCTCATTATGCTGATCGGCCTCCTGGGCCTTAGGATGGGTCCAGCGCCACCAGCCTTGCAGGTTCGTGATGAAAAAGAAGACCTGCAGAAACATATCGGGGTAGAGCTGAATCTGAAAGAACAAAAAGAAAAACAGCAGGACGCTGGCGGCCCCGATTGGCCAGCTCCAGACGTTGGCACGAGCCGCCAGCCAGGTAGCTATCGACCCGGATAAAACCCCGAAAAATTCGAGGTAACTCATGGGATAATCCCACAGCGTAAAAAGAATGGTATGAATATCGAAAAACTCGACCATGAGTAAAAAATACGGTGGGTGTCTTCTATTTTAATGGTACGAAAGTACGGATTAACCATTTATCTAACCCCTTACCTATGCAACGTATTGCTATGCTTGGGGGCGGCTTCATTGGCCGCTTCTATGCCGAATCCATTCATGGCCAGCGCAGCCGGGATAAAGTTGTGGCCATTTATGCCCGTCGGGAAGAAACCGCCCAAAAATTTGCAACAGACTATGGCTGTGATTTTGCGTCGACCAACATGGAAGAGGTCATTGCGCATCCCGATGTGGACATGGTTTGTATTGCGCTTCCCAACAACATTCACGAAACGGCGGTCAACCTGTGCGCTAAACACAAGAAATCGGTGGTCTGTACGAAACCCCTTGGCCGTACGGCCGATGAAGCGTTACGGATGATGCAGACGGCTGAAGAAGCGGGCATTTTTGCCGGTTATCTGGAAGACTTATGCTACACCCCCAAGTTTCTGAAAGCGCTCGATAGTGTTAAAAACGGCGCCCTTGGCCGAATTCTCTGGGCCAAATCCCGCGAGACGCATCCGGGACCGCACTCCGACTGGTTCTGGGACAAAGAGCAGGCAGGGGGCGGCTGTATGCTCGATCTGGGTTGTCACTGTGTCGAAATAGCCCGAAATTTTATTGGTAAGGATGTAAAGCCGGTAGAGGTCATGTGCTGGGCCGCTACGCAGGTAAAACCCATCGATGCCGAAGACCATGCCATTGCGCTGGTGAAATACGAAAACGGCGCCATCGGGCAGTTTGAAGTAAGCTGGGCCTTCCGGGGCGGCATGGATCTCCGCGACGAAGTGATGGGGACCGAAGGCACTATCTGGATCAACAACTTCCTGCGAACGGGTTTCGAAATGTTCACGACGGGAAAAGGGGCCGATTACGTGGCCGAAAAAGCCGAATCTAACACGGGTTGGCTCTTTCCGGTTGGCGACGAGGTGAATGACCTGGGCTACAATCACATGTTTACCGACATGTTCAAATCGCAGGAGGAAGGCCGCGAACCCGCCGAGACATTCTATGATGGCTATGTCGTGAATGCTGTTCTCGACGCGGCCTATAAATCAGCGGAAACGAAGCAGTGGGAAAAAGTAAACTTACCCGTCTGGCGCGGACAGGAGGGGCTCAAGCCCGAATCCACGCTCGTCGAGTACGATGCTGATCACTACCTGATCAAACAGGAAATGACACACGATGGCCGGAACAAAGTGATCCTGAAGGAGAAGGCCAGCGGCAAGATTATTGAGCGGGATCTGGTATGATTTGGCGGTTTCGCCAACGTTGACCGGAAGCGCTCGATCCGTTAGCGAGCTATTGCTCATCAGTGGTCAAATTCGTTTCTTGCACGCTAAAATTTACCGATACGCTTATGTGGCTGGAGTCTAAAAAAATTGTTGTGGTTGGTGGCACAACCGGCATGGGCCTATCGGCTGCGCAGGCGTTTGTACGTGAGGGCGCACAGGTCGTCGTGGTGGGCCGTAACCCCGAAAGCTGTGCCGTAGCCGAAAGGCAGCTTGATGGCAACGGGCTGGCTATGTCCGGCGATGCATCCGATCCGCAGACGGCTCCCAAAGCTATTGCCTTGTGTCAGCAGATTTTCGGGGGTTTCGACGGACTCTTTCATGTGGCGGGCGGCAGTGGACGCCGTTTTGGCGATGGTCCCCTTCATGACCTTACGCTTGAGGGCTGGAATTACACAGTCAACCTGAACTTAACGTCCCTGATGCTCTCGAACCAGGCCGCCGTGCGGGCGTTCCGGGCGCAGGGTGGCGGTGGCGTCATTCTCAATATGGGTTCAGTACTGGGTTCCAGCCCATCGCCAACGTATTTTGCTACTCATGCTTACGCAGCCATGAAGTCGGCGGTAATTGGCTTTACCAAGTCGGTGGCGGCTTATTACGCCAACGATAATATTCGAGTCAACGTATTGGCACCCGCCCTGGTCGAAACCCCTATGGCGCAGCGAGCCACCCAGGATGAGCATATTGTCGCGTTCACGAAAACCAAGCAGCCGCTCGATGGCGGTCGCATTGGCCTGCCTTCTGACCTGGATGGTGCCGCCGTTTATTTTATGTCCGATTATTCGGCCTTCACCACGGGCCAGGTGCTAACCGTAGATGGCGGCTGGAGCGTGAGCGAAGGACAACTATGATTTACGATGTACGATGTACAATTTACGACTGTGTAGGGGTCTCTACTACGAATGAATAACGTGGAACTGAAAAATCGGACGAAGCAGTTTGCACTATGTA
This sequence comes from Spirosoma horti, assembly GCF_054776595.1. Classification (NCBI taxonomy): domain Bacteria; kingdom Pseudomonadati; phylum Bacteroidota; class Cytophagia; order Cytophagales; family Cytophagaceae; genus Spirosoma; species Spirosoma horti. Next base: position 426,882 of record NZ_BAAHBQ010000004.1, on the reverse strand, counting down.
TTATAGCGTTAGTGGGAAAATTGCCAAACACTCCGGCAGGTCGAACTATGAGAAATCAATTAAATCGTAGTGGAACCGCTATTGGGGCTAATTACCGGGCTGCTTGTAGGGCAAAATCAACCGCTGACTTTATTGCTAAAATTGACAATGTTGAAGAGTCTGACGAATCGTGTTACTGGCTTGAATTGATTGGTGAAGCTCAACTGCTACCCTGTGAAGTAGTAGGGCCGGTATGGCGTGAGGCAAACGAGCTTACTGCTATCTTCACAAAACAAGTATTACACTAAAACAGAAGAATCCTAAATAGTGGCAAATTGTATGCCTTACTAGTCAGACTGTTAGGTAAGAATCGTAAGCGGTAGCAACTCGTAATTCGTAACTCGTATATCGTAAATCAACACATGACCGCAATTGGCATTGACCTGGGGGGAACTTGGATTAAGGGCGTACTGATGGGCATCGAGACGGGCGATGTCCTGAAACAACTCTATCACCCGACTACCGGCGAGAAAGACTGGACGCAGGCGGTTGCCGAAACCGTTGCTGATTTGCGAAGGCAGTCGCCTGGATCGGTAGAGGCCATTGGGCTGTCGGCTCCTGGTTTGCCAAATAGCACCAATCAATGTATTGCCTTCATGCCAGGTCGGTTAAGCGGCCTCGAGGGGTTTCATTGGGGAAATTTTCTGAACGATACTGTCCATATTGTCAACGATGCGCATGCTGCCCTATTGGCCGAAAGTCGGTTTGGGGTGGCTAAGGGTCATCGTAACGTCGTTATGCTAACTCTTGGAACGGGCGTTGGGGGCGGGATACTGATTGACGGAAAGCTGTATCAGGGTAATTTCCAGAAAGCCGGCCATATGGGTCACGTAACCGTTGATGCCAATGGGGATCGGGATATAACTAGTATGCCTGGGAGTCTGGAAGATGCCATTGGGAATGCAACGATTGCCAAACGATCTTTGGGGCGGTTCACATCGACTTATGAACTGCTCGAAGCGTATAAAAAGGGTGATTATTTCGCGCAGTGGCTTTGGCTTTCGTCGGTTCGGAAACTGGCCGTTGGCATCAGTTCATTCGTAAATTGCTTCTCGCCTGATCTGGTCGTACTGGGTGGTGGCATCACACAGGCGGAAGAGGATCTGCTCTTGCCACTGGCGGAATTTATGAGTCTTTACGAGTGGCGTCCGGGCGGCCAATCGACACCAATCAAAATAGCTCGGTTTGGCGATATGGCGGGGGCCATTGGGGCCGCGAGTTTCGCTATAGAACAAGCGTATGCAACTAAGATGGATTGATTATCCAACTAATCCGAATGGTTACACTAGTTTAATTAGTTAGCTTTATTTCTTTAATCTGTGTTCCTGCCAGCCGATGGTAACTAATTACATTCAAAAATGCCGCCAGATTCTCGATACGGTGGAAGCACAAACAGCCCAGATTCAGGAAGCTGCCCGTTGGTTTGCCGATACGATTCTGGCCGGGCGTATGGTTCACGTATTTGGATCAGGTCATAGCCGGATCATGGTCGAAGAAATGTGGCCGCGTTATGGCTCATTTCCAGGATTCAACCCCATTGTCGAGTTGTCACTTACGTTTCATAACCTCGTTGTAGGCGCCAATGGACAACGGCAGGCCATGTTTCTCGAGAACGTACCGGGTCTGGCAGATCGCATTCTCCGGAATTACGACTTATCCGATCAGGATTCGGCCCTCGTCATTTCGTCATCCGGTTGCAATGTCGTACCGATTGAAATGGCTGAGTTGTTTCAGCAACAGGGCGTAAAGGTTGTCGCGTTGCTGACAAAAGAGCATTCGGAGCAGAGTACCAGCAAACGGGCCGATGGGAAGAAATTAAGCGATTTCGCCAACCTGATTCTGGATACGGGCGCCCCCGTTGGCGATGCCATGCTTACCGTACCCGGCCTCGATACACCCGTGGCACCGGGCAGTACTGTGGGTGGAGCCGTGATCGTAAACTGTATTAAAGCCGAGGTGGCCCGGTTGCTGACCGAAGCGGGTCATCCTCCTAAAGTACTTAGCGCGGGTGTAGTCGTTGGGGCAGAGCGAGCCGTTGACTTATTCGAGTCGGCTTACGATGAGCACGCACACCGGCTGGCCCGGCTCTACGCGCATGTCGGTATCCCAAGTTATGTGAGCCAGACAAACCGTTAATGGGCCATGATTGAAACGCCACGTCTGACCATTATCCCCCTCACGCTCGATCAGCTTCATCTTCATATTGCCAATAAGTATGAGCTGGAGCAAACCCTGGGCTTACAGAAAGGGTATCGGCAAGCCGTGGAGCCGGTGCGGAGTATTATCGTTTATTTTACGATACCCCGTTTGCAGGACCCTTCGCTGGATCCGCTTTTCCACACGATGTGGCTGGCCATCGATCGTCAGAAAAAACAGTTTGTGGCCGAAGCTAAATTCAAGGGTGAGCCCGACGAAACGGGAACCATTGAGATTGGGTACGGAACGTATCCAGGTCTGCATCGGCAAGGGTACATGACGGAGATGGTTGGCGGAATGGTGAACTGGGCTCGTCAGCAACCCGGCGTCCGTCGGGTGGTAGCTGATACCGAAGCGGAAAATGTAGCTTCCCAAAAAGTGTTGGAAAAGAATGGATTTCGCTTATTCGATCAGATAGAAAACATGCTGTGGTGGGAAATTAGTATATAAAGATCCCAACACCCTTTTTGACAACAAACCCCTACAGCCTTGCAGCCCGTTCCCATCAAAACCACCGTTGTCGGCTCGATGCCCTTTCCCGGATGGCTCGAATTTTCCAGCCAGAACCTTTCGCAATTCGGACCGGCCGATATCAACGAAATGATTGAAGATGCCGTTGTCGCATCGGTTCATGACCAGGTTTCGACGGGCTTGGATGTAATTACGGATGGGGAACAAACCCGTTTTGACTTCAACCTGTCCTTCTACGGCTACATTAACGGGATTCAGAATAACGAAACCGAATTGCGCCGGTTTGGTCCACCCGCACACGATCAGCGCGGTAAGCATAACATCGTCGAACCACTAACGGCCCCGAAAGGACTGGGTGTTGTTGAGGAATACCTCCGCCTGAAACGGCTTGCTCCCGAAGGACAAGGCCTGAAAGTGTCCATTCCCGGCCCCTATACGCTTAGTGGGCGGCTGCTGCCCGGCCATTTGTACGAAGATCGTTGGGCCGTGACGGAGGCTTTACTTCCTTTGGTAAATAAAGAAATTGCCGATTTAGTCGCTTTGGGCGTGCCGGAAATCTGCGTCGATGAGCCGTCAATGTCGTGTTATGCATATCGGGAAGACACCAGGCGTTTTGTCGATATCTTCAACCGAACGGTGGCGCCGGGCGTTGGCAAAACCCGCCTTTCTATGCATCTCTGTTTCGGAAATTACAAAGGTCGGTCGGTGGGTAAAAAATCCATTGCACCCATGCTTCCCGACTTTCTGGACATGACAGTTGATGAACTTCATTCCGAAATGACCATTCTCAACTTTTCTGAAGTGAACTTATTGGCCCGGTTCGCTGAAAAATTCGATGTGGCGGTAGGTGTCATCGACGTAAAAAGCTATTACATCGAAACGCCGGAAGATGTGGCCGAACGCATTCGTAAATGCCTGTCCTACGTTCCTGCTGAGAAACTGGCCGTTGCGCCCGATTGTGGCCTGAGCCAAACGGCCCGCTGGGCCACCAAACAAAAACTAACCAACATGGTGGCCGGGGCTAAGATTGTTCGTGGTGAACTCTAAACCGGGTTTTACTTAATTTAACGGATTCTTCTGGTTTAAGCCCCGAGAAATTAAGTTACTATTGAACGATCTCGCGGTTTAAATCAGAAGAATCCGCTAAATCAAGCAAATCCTGGTTCAGACGGTCTGATAACGCACAACGCTCTTTTGTCAATTTGCCAATGTTTTCCTTTACCAGCATCCGTGTTTTGGCGTTGTCGAAATGTTCACTGTAAGATGCCCGAAGCTCTTTGCGTTTCATGGCTTCCAGAAAACGCCGGACATCGTCGGGCGCTTCGAGCAGGAGGGGAGGTACTTCGGTCGGCTGGTCGGTATCGTCTTTCGCCACCATCGTGAAATACGAGGTGTTTGTGTGCTTGACCGTTCCTGTTTTCACGTTCTCGGCAATGACTTTGATTCCTACCACCAGTGAGGTTCGACCAACATAATTGACCGAGGCCAATAAAGATACTAACTCGCCTACATCGACCGGCTGCCGGAAGTTAACCCCATCGACCGATACCGTTACGCAATACTGACCCGCATGCTTTGCGGAACACGCATAGGCAACTTTATCCATCAGCGACAGCAATATACCGCCGTGCACGCGGCCTCCAAAGTTGGCATAAGACGGAATCATCAATTCGGTAAGTGTCGTGCGCGAATGGCTAACGGGTTTAGCTGTCATAACCGGGATTTATAGGAGTTGACTGATGGACTATGATTTTATCTTACAGCGCAATCTAACAATCTGCCTAATGCATTGGGCTTTGGGTAAATAAAAAAAGCCGCTAGTAAGCGGCTCTTCAAAATCAGAAAAATCATCTTTATCTCGTAAATCCTACCGGACCTTCGATGCAGTTTTAGACAGCAAAACTTTCTCCACAACCGCAGGTACGGGTTGCGTTAGGGTTTTTGAACTGGAAGCCTTTTCCATTCAGCCCGTCTGAAAAATCAAGTTCAGTACCCGCCAGATACAGTAAGCTCTTACGGTCTACCAGAATCTTAATGCCTTTATCTTCAACAAGATGGTCGGTTGGCTGCTGCGTGGCATCAAACTGAAGGTCATACATTAAGCCAGAACATCCACCGCCTTCTACAGCTACGCGGATGGCCGTATTTTCGGCAAGACCGTCTTTCTGACGGAGTTCAACAATCTTATTTTTGGCGATTTCTGAAACCGTAACCATAGTTGTAATCGAATCAATGTTGAGGCATATCAATGCTTTCTCTATAACTTTCGGCAAAACAGAAAAGTTCTTGTTGCATGTACCCGACCGCTTCTAGCTGTCGGTATATATATTATTAGCACCGACAGCTAGAAGCGGTCGGGTACAACATAACTATGTTAACCAACATCGAACACATCGGAATTGCCGTCCGCGATATGGCGGTATCCAATGACTTATTCGCCAAACTGTTGAATGTTCAACCCTATAAAGCCGAAACGGTTGCATCGGAAGGTGTAACAACGTCGTTCTTTAAGGTAAATCAAACGAAGATTGAACTGCTTGAAGCTACGAGCCCTGATAGCCCTATTGCAAAGTTTCTGGAGAAAAAAGGGGAAGGTATTCATCATATTGCCTTTGAAGTAGATGATATTCTTGCTGAAATTGACCGATTGAGAACCGAAGGATTTACCGTATTGAATGAGGTTCCCAAACGGGGAGCAGACAATAAATTGGTCTGCTTCCTGCATCCGAAGGGCACAAATGGGGTGCTGATTGAATTGTGCCAGGAGATAAAGGAGTACTAACGAATGAATAAACAGGAGAAAGGATTTTTAGTGGCCCTGCTGGCGCTGTTGACCGGTGTGGCTCATGCGCAACTACCGGGATATGCCGCCCGCTATACCCAGCTTGGCGTTGATGTGCTGCATTACGCGTTCTCGCTTACATTGAGCGATTCGACCAATCAGATTCAGGGCGAAACAGCCATACGATTTACCCGTGCCGATGACCGGCAAACGGTTTGGTTCGACCTGATCAGCCCCCGCGATTCGTCAGAAACCGGCATGCGTGTCCGCTCGGTGAGCTTACCCGACGGGAAAACGGTTCCGTTTAGTCAACGCAACGACCGGGTATTTATCAATCTGGCGGCTGCTCCCAACCAGCCTACCGAAGTCGTTGTCCGGTACGGCGGCACACCGGCACGGGGTCTGATTATTAGCCAGAATAAGTTTGGTGAACGTACTTTTTTCGGCGATAATTGGCCCAATAACGCCCGCAATTATCTGCCCGTCGTCGACCATCCTTCCGATAAAGCTACCTGTTCATTTGCGGTCACTGCTCCAGCGACTTATCGCATCATTGCCAATGGGAAACTGGTCAACGAAAGTGCTTTGCCGAACGGACGAAAGCTGACGCGCTGGCAGGAAAGTACGCCCATTCCAACCAAGGTAATGGTGATTGGCGCGGCAAAATTCGCCGTTGAAGAGGTCGGTTCCGTGAGTGGGGTACCCGTCCAAAGCTGGCTTTATCCCAGAGATAGCCAGAAGGGATTTGTCGATTACCGCCCGGCCAAGGAGATTTTGCAATATTTCATTAATAAGATCGGGCCGTATTCTTACGAAAAACTAGCCAATGTGGAGTCGACGACAATTTTTGGCGGAATGGAAAATGCCAGTTGCATCTTCTACAGCGAAAAAGTAATCGTTGGCAAGAAAGACTCCGACGTTGAAGCATTGCTGGCTCATGAAATAGCACACCAGTGGTTTGGTAACTCGGCTACCGAAGCCGACTGGTCGCAACTGTGGTTGAGTGAAGGATTCGCTACCTATTTTTCGGCGCTCTACCTCGAACATGCCTATGGCAAAGACACACTCAATGCCGTACTGAATCAAAACAAGAGCCAGATCTTTCGCTATGCGGCCTTAAAACCTAAAAGTACCATTGTCGATTCGACGTCGGCTAATTTGATGGACTTGCTGAATCCAAACTCGTACCAGAAGGGCGGTTGGGTTTTGCATATGCTGCGGCACGAACTTGGCGACGATGTGTTCTGGAAGGGCATACGTGCTTATTACGAGAAATTTCGGAACGCCAATGCCCAGAGCAGCGATTTGCAGACTGTCATGGAAACCGTTTCGGGTAAGAAATTAGGCTCCTTTTTTCAGCAATGGCTTCACCAGCCGGGCTATCCCGAAATTGTCTGGGGATCTAGTTACGATGCCGCCAAGAAAGCGTTGGTCATCGACGTTCGGCAGGCGCAGCGAACGGGCGCGCTGTTTGTTGTGCCGCTCACGTTCAGCATCCGGGGTGCCAATGGCCGCGAAACCAGCCGAACCGCCCGCCTGACCATGACTGAGCAAAACCAAACGTTTACTGTTCCCTTAGCCGCCAAGCCAGCCTCGGTCGTTATTGATCCGGATAATACAGTCCTGATGCGTTCGGTCGAAATGGGCAAGTAAATCGGTATCTTGCTCGTGAATTTATGTGCCAAACAGCCAAAGGTTGTTTGTGTATCAGACCTATTGCTACAACTACGACAACCATGCTCAAGCGCGTTTCCATCCAGAATTTCAAGAGCCTCAAGGACGTCACGCTCGACCTTCAGAAAGTCAATCTGCTCATCGGGCCGAATAACTCAGGCAAGACGAATTTTTTGAAGGCGTTGGAGGGATTTTCGATTAGTGGTTTAATGTCTGAAAATGTTGAATCATTAGAAGCGATTAGCTTTAAACATCAACAAGTTAGTATTACTTATCAGTTTGATTTTTCGCCTGACCCAAATGGATACATGGCTAAGAATTATGATATAGGTATTGAGAAAACTTATCATTATCGTCATAGGTACGAGTTGAGGAGTGATGATAATTTAACTTTTGTTGATACGGTTAAGGACGATTGGTTTACTGATGCAACTGGAGCCAAGTTAGATATAGAAGTACTTGGAGGACATCGGCGTGAATTTTTTGACTTTAAACTCACGAAAATTTTCCGGCCTGACCCCACCAAATTAGTTCAGCAAGTAAAGTTCTCTGCAGAGAACATTGAGCTTTTGGCAGATTGCTCGAATCTTATTTCATTTTACTATTACGTAGATTCTAATTTTAAAAGAAGTTCAAAAAGAATTCAGAATGACCTTTCCAAATGTATTCCCGAAATCGCATACTTTACTTTGCCACCTGTAAAAGTTGGTAATGAAAGTATGCTTGGCTTACGCTTTTTCGATAAAGGTGATAATGGTTACTGGGCTGATGAAGTATCCGAAGGCACTCTCTACTTCCTCGCTCTGCTCTGCATCATCAATCAGCCCAATCCACCCAAACTCCTGCTTCTTGAGGAACCTGAAAAGGGAATTCACCCGCGTCGGATTTTTGAGGTGATACAATTTATTTTTAGGCTGGCGGAGGAAAAGGACGTCCAGGTCATTATGACGACACACAGCCCAATTGTGGTTGATATGTTCAAAGACATGCCCGAATCCGTGTTCATCTTTGACAAAGATGACGAAGGTGCTACTCACGTCAAGAACCTACAGCATGATGTAATAGAACCAGAGACAACAAAAAGCAAAGAGTTGGGGATAGAGCCTCCGCATTATACGGATTCATTGGGTGATGCCTGGACAGTCGGTTTTTTGGGAGGAGTACCAAAATGAGCCGGATTATCACCTATGGTTTTTTCGGAGAAGATAGGGCTCAACGTAACTTTCTTGAAAAATACCTTCATCAGCACTATCCAGAAACATTCATTGAGGACGAGACCGAACGTTGGCGATTCAAAGCCGCAAACGGCACTCAGGTGGACAACCTACTGACGGAAGCTTTAAGACAACGGGCTTTACTCGGGTTAGATATATTGTTTGTCAGTCGTGACATAGATACCGAGCACAAACCAACAATTAAGACAAGGCAGGGAGTATATATAAGTAAGTGTGCAAACCACCCCGTAGTATTGATGCTTCCGGTGCAGTGTATCGAATATTGGCTTTGGTACATTAAACGCCATAGAGAAGAGGTAGGAAAGAACACCCCGTTAGAATCATATCCGCGTTTAGAAGCCAAGCAAGCCGTTTATGGAGATACAAATGTTGTTAGTAAGCAAATTCTTATAGCTGATGATATTTTGATCAATTTTGACGCTAACTGGTTAGAATCTCGTTCAGAGAGTTTTAGGCACTTCCACAATCAGGTAACCGACTTCCTCGCCCAATTCAGCAAGACCTAATAAACACGCCAGCGCCACGATCTCATGACCGTGGCGCTGGCGCGAATTACCCTTCTGATTAATTCAACGAGATCGTGCGCGTTGCCGACTCCACAGGCTTTGTGCTCAACGTAACCCCATGGACCGTTACGTTATTGCCAGAAGCGATTTCGACCGTATACGCTCCATCTTCCAGCGCAGATAAGTCAAATTGGAAACGGAAGCTTCCCTTCTTTTTGTCGACGGCTTGTTCACCCAACAGCTCTCCTTTTTCATCTTTTAGCCGAACGGTCATTGGCTTGCCTGGCTGACGTTCGACAAATACGTTGAGCTTGGCAGGTTTTGCCGATGGAAATACGGCGGCCTTAAACGAGTTTGTCGTCTCCGTTGGCTTAGTCGGTACGGTTGGGATTCGGGTAGCTGCAGAGGCTAACGTAGCGGTACTTAAGAGCAGCGCTGCGATTAATGTTTGGGCAATTGTTTTCATGATGTTTATAGTATTTGTTGGTTGTTAAAAAAGAACGAGTCAAAGATAGAGTGGCGCAAAGCGTTGATAACTAAGCGTTTGTATGGACTGTCTGAAATGCCCGACGAATGGTATAAATTGCCGCTTTAATCGTTTTTATAGGGTGGGGGCGTGGCTGTTGACGAAAGACCGCCAACGCTGGCCAAACGAACGGTTGGCTCAAAGCGTTTACTAGACGAAACAGAACCATAGATTGCCGCAACTGGCATTTACGAATATGAACTACTACAACTCCATCATAGACACCATTGGCAACACGCCCCTGGTGAAGCTCAACAAGGTTACCAAAGGCATTCGGGGGACGATTCTGGCGAAGGTCGAGTATTTCAATCCGGGCAATTCGGTGAAAGATCGTATCGCTGTGCGCATGATCGAAGACGCCGAAGCGCGGGGCGTACTAAAACCCGGTGGCACCATCATTGAAGGAACCAGCGGCAACACAGGTATGGGCTTGGCGCTGGCGGCCATTGGCAAGGGATACAAATGTATTTTTACGATGGCCGATAAACAGTCGCAGGAGAAGATCGACATTTTGCGGGCGGTGGGCGCAGAGGTGGTCGTTTGTCCCACGAATGTAGCGCCCGATGATCCACGCTCGTATTATTCCGTCGCCAAAAAGCTGAATCGGGACATTCCCAATTCGCTCTATCCGAATCAGTACGATAATCCGGCCAACACAGCTGCCCATTACGAAACGACCGGTCCCGAAATCTGGCGCGATACCGACGGCAAAATCACCCATTTTGCCGCGGGCGTTGGCACGGGTGGGACTATTTGCGGCACCTCGAAATTCCTGAAAGACCAGAATCCTAATCTAGTATCCATTGGCCTGGATACCTACGGCTCAGTATTTAAAAAATACAAGGAAACCGGCCAGTTCGATGAAGGGGAAATCTATCCCTACCTGACGGAAGGCATTGGCGAAGATATTCTCCCTCAGAATGTCGATTTTAGTGTGATCGACTATTTTGAGAAGGTGACTGACAAAGATGCGGCTATCATGGCCCGTCGGCTTTCCCGCGAAGAAGGACTGTTTGTGGGCTGGTCGTGCGGAACGGCGGTACATGGGGCGCTGGAATGGGCCAAAGAACACCTCACCGACGACGATGTGATGGTGATTTTGCTCCCGGATCACGGCACGCGTTACCTGGCCAAAATTTACAACGATACCTGGATGAAAGATCACGGTTTTCTGGAAGACCGCGCTTTCAAAACGGCCCGCGATATTATTCACCACAAAACGGGCCAGTCGCAGCTGACAACGATTGGGGCGGGTGTTTCGGTTAGCCAGGCCATTCAAGTGCTGAACCGGTATGGAATTTCGCAGATTCCGGTCACGGACGAAACCGGGCATATCGTTGGAAGCCTGACCGACTCAACGGTGCTGAACCGGCTCATCGACGATCCTGCCGTAAAAGACCATCCGGTTAGTGAAGTCATGGATAAGCCGTTCAAATTTGTCGGCCTCGATAATACCATCGACGCCCTGTCGTCCTTAATTGACCGCGACAACAAAGCCCTTTTAGTGCGCGATGAGCGCGAACAGGTACACATTATCACGCAAGCAGATTTATTGGCTGCCATGACAAATTAACACGTAGAGACGCATAGTTGCGTCTCCTGACCGGATGGTTTTGCTGACGCATGATGAGACGCACAGTTGCGTCTCTACTCTACCGTCGGTTATCGCCCCCTTCCATCATGCTCAGGTAGCTCATGTAGCGGCTTTCGGCAATGGTGCCTTCGGCAACGGCTTCTTTAATCGCGCAGCCGGGTTCGTTTATGTGTAGGCAGTTGTTGAACCGGCACTTGTTCAGCCGGTCGCGTATTTCGGGAAAGTAGTGGCCGATTTCGGTTTTCGACGTGTCCATCAGCCCCAGTTCTTTAATGCCCGGCGTGTCGATAATGTATGTATTAGGTGCCAGTTCAAACATTTCGGCAAAGGTTGTTGTATGAACACCTTTGTTGGCAAAGGTCGACACTTCGTTTGTCCGCAGGTTCAAATCCGGAGCAATGGCGTTCACCAGTGACGATTTCCCCACTCCTGAGTGACCCGCCACCAGCGTTACTTTCTGATCGAGTAAGGCACGGAATTCATTTATGCCTACCCCTTCAGTAGCCGACGTCGATAAACAATTGTAGCCAATGCGTTGGTATAGCTCGATAATTTCCTGTTGAAACTCCAGTCCCTCCTCATTCAGAATATCGATCTTATTGAAAACAATCGTCGTTGGGATACGGAATGATTCGGCTGAGACCAGAAATCGATCAATGAAGCCTGCCGACGTACGTGGCATGGCCAGCGTCGCCAACATCACCGCCTGGTCGATGTTAGCGGCCAGCATATGGCCGTGCGCCGTTTTATGAACCGACTGCCGGATGATGTAATTGTCGCGGGGAGTGATGTCGGTGATAATAGCTGTGTTTTCGGCTTCATCCTCTACATCAAACACTACCCGATCGCCCACAGCAATTGGATTCGTGACCTTCAGGCCCTTCAGTTTGAATTTTCCCTTTAGTCGGCCCCGGAAAATATGCCCGTCTGTGTTACGAATTTCGTACCAGGAGCCGGTGGACCGTAAGACTAAGCCGTTCTGCAATGTTTAATGAGTAAAAGAGTGAGACCGGGCCGCCGGTGCGGAGCGAAAGAGTAACAGCTAAATCGTTCTCGCCAGCTTAGGCGCTCGTTCGCTCGTTCACTCGTTCACTATTTAATTTCTGTATAACCTCCATAACCTTAGTCGTTGCCCCAATGTTCCGTTGCACGTACTGGCGACTAATTTGACTGGCTTTCTCTGCATTTTCATACTGTTTACCGAATGCAGAGGTTAACTCCGCAACGCTGCTAATCGGAAATGCGGCCCCCTCGTGCACCAGATCGACGGCTTCTTGGAATTTAGCGAATTCCGGCCCAAAAAATAACGGCATTCCGAAGGTCGCAGCTTCCAGAATATTGTGTAATCCCTGCTTGAACGCCCCGCCAATGTAGGCGAACTCACCGTATTGATAGAGTGATGAGAGCATACCGACGTTGTCGATGATAAGGATATCGGCTGTAGCCAGATCGACATTAGCTGCTTCTGAGAAGCGAATCGACCGTTTTGTCAATTGATTTCGCCACCGTTCGATTTCGTCGTCGTGAATTTCATGCGGAGCGATAATGACCTTAAGTGGTTTGGTAAAAGCGTTCAGAAAAGGGATCAAAACGGCCATATCGTCGGGCCAGACACTACCAACGACCAGTAATGGACTCGTGTTTTTGAACGCTTCGGCTATTGGAATGGCCTTTTTTGTGGTAACAACCTGAGCCACACGGTCAAACCGTGTATCGCCAGCAAGCGTTACGTTTGTGATGTCGATGCTGGTCAGTAAAGAAACCGATTCCTGATTCTGCACCAGAATATGATCAAAACAGTGAAGCATATTCCGATAAAACTGCCCCCACGGCTTGAAAAAAAGCTGACCTGGGCGGAAAATTGCCGAGAACGAAACGATTGGTACCTGAGCCGATTTTAACGCGCGGAGATAATTGTACCAGAACTCATATTTAATAAATAAGGCAATTTGTGGTTGTACCAACTGAATAAATTGCCGAGCATTGGCAGGCGTATCAGCAGGTAGATAAACGATGTAATCGGCACCGTCGTAGTCTTTGCGGACTTCGTAGCCAGAGGGCGAAAAAAACGTTAACAGAATTTTATAATTGGGGTAGGCCATGCGAAATGCTTCGATAACGGGACGTCCCTGCTCAAACTCACCTAAGGATGCGGCATGAAACCAGGCGATTGGTTTTTTGTTTCCGGCCAGTTGCTGCTGTAATTTGCGGGCCCAGTCGTGCCGGCCATCAACCCACAGCCGGGCTTTGGGTATGAAAGGTGATACCAGGTGCAACAGCGTCTGGTAGGCAACAATACCGGCGTTATAGAATCCTGAAAACAAGCGAAGAAAAGGTTGGTTATAGTACAAAGCTACACACTCATTTTTAAACCAAAGATCATCATGCAGTCCTACGAAACACTCACCGAAGCCCTTGACGGTTTACGCCAGCAAGGATTTACGCAGGATTATAACCTTAAGTCAGATCACCTGCACTGCCAGCCTGACGACATTCAATTACGGCCCGCCGACTTCGATGTCGTTGATGTGTACCGTTTTGAAGGAATGACCGACCCTGGTGATGAATCCGTTTTGTATGCCATTGAAGCAAAGAATGGTAACAAAGGTATACTCGTTGATGCCTATGGAGCCTACTCCGAGTCGATCTCACCTGAGATGGCTAAGAAACTGCAATACACCCCCGAAAGTTGACGAACTTTTACTAACCGAAATGGATTTACTGTCAATAGAAAGTATGTTGATACAATGAACTGGAATAAACTGACAAGTGACACTCAGCTTGACACGATTAAAGAGGAGTCGGCGAAGCAGCCTGTGTTGATTTTCAAACACAGCACGACTTGTTCTATCAGTGCCATGGCGCTCAGTCGGATGGAGCGTAATTGGAACGACCAGCTTGGGGTAAAACCTTACTACCTCGACTTGTTGGCCAATCGGCCTATTTCGGCTAAGATTGAGAATGAATTTGGCGTTGAGCACGAATCGCCCCAGGTGTTGTTGATTCGGAATGGCGAATGTGTTTATGATGCCTCGCACATGGGAATTTCGTTTGCGGGTCTACAGCAGGCGGTTTAATACAACCGTAAAGTGGACCGCCCGGGCGGTCCACTTTACGGTTATTCTTTCAATGTTATTCTGGCCCGATGGCAAACGCCCCCAATGGGCGGGTTGAACTTGGATACACTAACTTCAACTGCTTCCAAATCGCTGTAGGTTGTCCGAATTTCCTGAATAATCTGGTGAGCAATGTGCTCCAGCAATCGGGCGGGTTGCTTCATAACAGCCGCCGTAATCCGATACAAATCTTCGTAATTGACCGTAGCGCTTAGGCGGTCGCGCCGGGCCGCTTCCGTGAAGTCGGCTGTTACGATAATATCCACTGCGTATTTATTGCCAATTTTTTGTTCCTCGTCATAAAAGCCGTGGTACGAAAAAAACTCGAGGCCTTCCAGGGCAATTGTTCCCATAGGTTGTCAGATGATGAAGCACCCCGATCTTCCCGGCTAACGTAGCCATGGGAGCCAATCGGGGTGCTTCGTTACTTTATTATGAACCTGGTCAAACGCTTCTATAAGCCTGTTTTTGTTATTCTGACTGGGCCGCCGTTGCGGCAGGAAGAATAATAGAAAACAGGCTCATTAAATCTGGTCAAAAAAAGAGCCGCTCTTCTTGACGGAAACCTCCTCGGGTACGTCCTCTGTTGCCGGTCCTGACTCGGTCGTGTTTACTTCGGCTAGCACAGATGTCGAAGTGATTTCGTCACTGACGGCTGCGATTTCAGCGGTTGGCTGTGTGGCCTCCTCTTGCGGAGAGTGTAGCGCGTCGTCAAGCTTCTCGGTCACCGATTCATCGACAGGAATTGCCTCTGGAATAGACGTTTCGCGGTCGATCAATTCAGGGAGTTCAGCGGCTGCATGGACCTGTCCGTTCGATTCGGTTGAGGAGTCTGCTGTGGCCCCATCCTGAGATTCAGGCTCTTTCAGGTCGTCCTGAATCTGCGATGTTACCTCGTCAATTTTACCTTTCAGATTTTGCTTGGCAAACTTCTTTTCAAACCGGTCGACACTATCGACGGCGTTGCTGGCCAGCGTACGAATTTGAACCGCCAGGTTCTCTTTGTAGCTTTCCAGCGCTTTGAAATCGTGCTCTAATGATTTAATGTCGTTAAGGATATTGTCTTTCAAATAGCGGGCCTGGTTTTCAGCATCCTGAACCATCAGGGCCGAGCGTTTGCGGGCATCAGCTACGATCTCGTTGGCCTGTTGTTTGGCTTCGTCGACATATTTCTCCCCTGCTTTGTTGGCCTGCTCGGTGATTTGAGTGCTGGTATCTTCGGCCGTTTTAAGCGTACGAAACAGCGTCATTTCCACCTCTTTCAGCTTGCCTAGTTCTTTCTCGGCTATCTCAAGCTGCATCTTCAACATTTTATATTCGCCAGTTAAACGTTCCCATTCCTGGGACAACGAAACCAGAAATGCGTCAACGTCTTCTGTTTTGTAGCCGCGCAACCCTTTTTCAAATGTGTGTTGCCGGATTTCAATAGGCGTAATTTTCATTGGTGCGCTAAGGGTTTTTGTGTACTACTCGATAACCATGTAAAGGTGAATTAACGTCCTTCATACCTATTTTACAAAAAACAGGCCAAAAAAGAGGATAATCCTACTTAATCTAGCTGATTTAGTTCAATTTCCATACCGAAATCGTTCGATCATCGCTGGCTGAGAGTAATAATTCGTTGTAATCCGTCCAGAGAACCTTGTTGACCGAGGTACCATGACCAGCGTGCCTGGCCCGGTCAACAACCTTTAACAGCCTGTAAGAATCGGCATCCCAAATTTTTATGGACTTATCCATACTGGCCGTAGCCAGCAACGTGCCCGATGGGTTGAATGACAGGTGATTAATGGCAAACAGGTGGGCAACAATATCGTGTTGCAGGGCGTATCCCTGCTCCACATCCCAAACTTTCATGTGTGCATCGCGCCCGGCCGTAATCAGGTGCTGGAAATCGGGGGAATAAGCGAGTGTAAAAATGGAATTGCTATGCGCCTGAATAACCCGTTTGAGTTCATACGTTGTCAGGTCAAAAATACGAACAACATGGTCACTATAGCCAACGGCCAGCTCTCGTTCAACCGGATTTATGGCCAGGCATCGAGCCGACTGATCCGATGCCTTGATGTGTTTTCGGACCACGAGCGGGTTCGTTGTAACAACCGCTACCACCCCATCCGATAGCGCCAGAAAGGCATCGGTTTTATGAAACTTGATATCGAAGATCGCAGCTGTTGTCAACTTTAACGAAGCCACTTCCTGCTTCCTGATCGGATCAATAACATGGATACCTTCCTGGTTCTGGCCTACCCACAAAAGCCCACTGGCGGGGTGCAGGGCCAGGGCGTAGATAGACGTCGGTACTTTGGCGATCAGCTGGCCCAGATCGGGGCGGTTCAACTGCCATTGTACGACCTGACCATCGCCACCCGCCGAAAAAAACTGCTCGGCGAGGGGGCCACGTTCGAGTGTATAAACGGGGTCGCGGTGCCCACCAAACGTATCTATTTTTTCTACTACCACAGATTGAGATGACAAGTTGATGATCAAAGGTCGTTAATCCTTTCTTTTTCTCGAACGACTTCCGACTTTTGGTGGTGACTTTTCAACTAGACATTACCAGCGACTGTGTAGCCCGGCTCCAGGCTATCACCGAAGACGAATCGACGTTGCGGGCGGGGTTGCCGCTAACTGTGTCGGAACAGGAAGATTTAGCGGGCATTAGTCATCCATCCCAGCGTGTTGAGTGGCTGGCGTGCCGGGTGGCAATCAAGCAATTGACCGAGTCGCAGGGAATGCCCTATCATGGGCTTCAAAAAGATGAATTCGGGAAGCCGCATCTGATCGACTCCCCCTGGCACATTTCGCTGTCGCATACGGGCGGCTGGGCGGCTGCGGTAGTACACCGATCGCGGCCGGTCGGTATTGATATTGAGCCGATTCGGGAACAGTTTAAGCGCGTGGTGCCGCGTGTTTTGTCGGAAAGTGAAATTGCCCACGCTGCGGGGAACCCCAACCGACTGGCGGTTTACTGGTGTGCCAAAGAAGCGTTATACAAACTTTATGGGAAGCGGCAACTCACGTTTCGGGAGCATCTTCATATCGAACCCTTTGCCGACGGAGCCTCCCATTTGGTTGGTCATGTGCGTTTGCCAAACCACAAAGAGCAATTGATTATCCAATGCTTTCAGGCCGGACCTGGCCTGCTGGCCGTAGCGTATTGATATTTTTTCATTCTCACCGGGTTGAAACCCGGTGAGAATGAAAAAATATCAATACGCATCATGACTCCCTACCGTTGCGTATAATCCGAGAGCGGAAGGCCATCGCCATCGTCCCGAACCGTATTCAGGATTTGTTCTACTTCGCGGACCCGCTCCGTATCGCCGTTTTTTTCAAACGCCAGTGTCAGGTTTCGAAGCACCCGCCGAATGATGTCGGCATTCGTACACGGTTGATAAAACGTATCTAACCGTTTGATATTTAGCTGGTCAATGTACTGGTCGATGTCTTTTGTCGTAAAGACCAGCCCCCGGTTGAACACATTGATGTAAAACTGAACGCCAGTGCTGTTTTTATACGTCAACACAAACAGGTTAGGCAGGTTAACGCCATAAACAGGCAGGTTCAATCGTTTGGCAATGAGCATGTAGAGCACACAAAGCGTGATGGGGTTACCCCGTCGCGATTCGAGTACCTGATTGATCATTGAGTTGGCCGGGGAATGAAAATGCTTGGTATTCGGGGCAAATTTCAGTTTCGAGAAAAAGGCACTGTTCATCGCCTTGATCTGTTCGTCGGGGTGCATATCCGCTTTGAAATCGACCCAAACATCATAATATAACTGTTCTACCTCCTGTTTTAATCGGTCGAGTGAAAGGTCGGGATATTGATAAGTAGCTACGATCCATAGGCCTTCCAGCAGGTCCATTGCGCCCCCATTTTTCCAGTCGCGCATCCGGTCAAGAACGGATTCGTACTGAAGATCGTGGATGATCTCTTCAATCCGTTTTTGCAAATCGGGATTGAAGCTCCCTTCCCATTCCGATTCTAAAAAAGGGATCATTTGACCACCCATTTGTCGAATTCGCTGCTCAACGTGTTCAACGACCTCCCGGTCTTCGTCGTCCAGGAGCGAGATAAGGGCTTTCAATTCGTTGTCGTTCATTAGTTTGTGTCGCTTTAACAGAGTACCCCAGAATAAAAACTGTTTCCGAAACCTCCTGAATATACTACTTTTGTGCTGTTACAGGAGTTGCTATGCTAAAATAGCAACAAAAATTTTATAAAAAACGGTTTGACTCTCTCAGGCAATTCTCCCAAAATTCTGGTAACCGGTGGCGCCGGATTCATTGGCTCACACACGGTTGTATCGCTGGTCAACGCTGGTTTTGAGCCGGTCATTGTTGACGACTTTTCCAATTCCGAACGCTCCGCGCTCGACGGATTACGGGCAATTCTTGGTCACGACGTAACCTGTTATCCGGTCAACTGCAACGATGCCAGTGCCATGGAAGACATCTTCCGCAAGGAAAGTCCAACGGGTGTGATTCATTTTGCCGCTTATAAAGCAGTAGGAGAATCGGTGGCGCAACCGCTGAAATATTACCGCAATAATCTGGATTCGCTGATGCTTTTGCTGGAGCTGATGCCTGCTCACAACGTAAAGAATTTCGTCTTTTCGTCGTCCTGCACGGTCTATGGCCAGCCAGAGCAGTTGCCCGTAACGGAAGAAACGCCCCGCTTGCCAGCCCAGTCGCCTTATGGAAATACAAAGGCAATTGGCGAGGACATCATTCGGGATGCTGTGCACGCGAAGACACCTGTCAAGGCACTGGCGCTTCGGTACTTTAATCCCATTGGGGCGCATCCGTCGGCCGAAATTGGCGAATTACCGCTGGGCGTACCCGCCAACCTGGTGCCCTTCATTACCCAAACTGCGGCCGGTATCCGACCCAGCTTAACTGTATACGGTGATGATTATAATACACCAGATGGAACCTGCGTGCGCGATTACATCGATGTAATGGATCTGGCCGATGCACACGTGCAGGCGCTGAAGAAGCTCATTGAGGCCCAGGATGAATCGTCTTACGACGTTATCAATATTGGTACGGGCCGTGGCGAAACCGTCCTGAACGTGATCAAAACGTTCGAACAGGCCACAGGCGTCAAGGTAAACTACAGCGTTGGCCCCCGCCGGGCGGGTGACGTCGAACAGGTATATGCCGATGTCAGCAAAGCCAATCGTGTATTAGAGTGGCAAGCCAGGCGCTCACTGGCCGAGTCACTACGCGATGCCTGGCAGTGGCAGCAAAAACTGAGTGCAAAGCAATAACACCCTCGGGCGTTTGTGCTTATTAGGCCGTAATGATACTGACTCTAAAATAGATAACGCTAAAAATGAAACTTCTTATTACTGGTGGTGCCGGATTTATTGGCTCGCATGTTGTTCGGCTGTTCGTTACCAAATACCCTGAGTATCAGATATACAATCTCGATGCGCTGACCTATGCCGGTAACCTGGCAAACCTGTCGGATATTGAGCATGCACCGAACTATACGTTCATTAAAGGCGACATTACCGATGCTAAGTTTCTGGAGGATATGTTCGCTGAACTGTCGCTGGATGGCGTGATTCACCTGGCGGCCGAGTCGCACGTTGACCGGTCTATTACCGATCCGATGTCGTTCGTGATGACCAATGTGGTTGGTACGGTCAATCTGCTCAATGCGGCCAAGAACAGCTGGGCTGCCAGTGCATCAGGTTTTGAGGGAAAACGGTTCTACCATGTGTCGACCGATGAGGTGTATGGTTCGCTTCATAATCCCGAAGACTTTTTCACTGAGCAGACACCTTACGATCCACAATCGCCCTATTCGGCTTCAAAAGCGGCTTCGGACCATTTTGTGCGGGCCTACGGCAACACCTACAAATTACCGGTTGTACTGTCGAACTGTTCGAACAACTATGGCCCGAATCATTTCCCCGAGAAGCTGATTCCGCTGATGATTCACAACATACAGAGCAACAAGCCGCTGCCCGTATATGGCAAAGGCGAAAACGTGCGCGACTGGCTGTATGTCGTTGATCATGCCCGGGCTATCGATGCGGTTTTCCACAAAGGGAAAGAAGGCGAAACCTATAATATTGGCGGGTTCAACGAGTGGAAAAACATTGACATTGTGAACCTGCTTTGCCAGATCATGGACCGCAAGCTTGGTCGGCCGGAGGGTACGTCGGCTCAACTCATTACGTACGTTACCGACCGGGCCGGACACGATTTGCGCTACGCCATCGACGCGCATAAAATCATGAACGAGCTCGGCTGGCAGCCATCGCTTCAATTTGCGGAAGGCCTCGAAAAAACCGTTGACTGGTTCCTGGCTAACCAAACCTGGCTGGATAACGTCACCTCGGGCGCTTACCAGAGTTATTACCAGGGAATGTACGCGAACCGCTAAAGAGTAAATGCAAAAGCGGTCAGCCGTTCGTTCGCTCACTCACCAGTCACTCATTAAAAAATGAAAGGAATTATACTCGCCGGGGGCTCCGGCACCCGGCTTCATCCGCTTACATTGGCCGTATCCAAGCAATTAATGCCCATATACGACAAGCCGATGATCTATTACCCGCTGTCGATTCTGATGCTGGCGGGCATTCGCGATATTCTCATTATCTCGACGCCCCACGATCTGCCGCATTTCGAAAAGCTACTTGGCGATGGCACACGCATTGGCTGTACGTTCACCTATGCTGTTCAACCCAGTCCCGATGGTTTGGCGCAGGCGTTTATCATTGGGGAAGAATTTATTGGCGACGATAAAGTAGCACTCGTTCTGGGCGACAATATATTTTATGGCTCGGGTCTGTCGAAACTGCTTCAGGCCAACAACGATCCGGATGGCGGTGTCGTATATGCGTATCAGGTGCATGATCCCGAGCGGTATGGTGTCGTAGAGTTTGATGATGATTTCAACGTGTTATCCATTGAGGAGAAGCCAGAGCAGCCCAAGTCGAATTACGCCGTTCCGGGCTTGTATTTCTACGATAACGACGTTGTTAACATTGCTAAGAACATTAAGCCGTCGCCACGAGGAGAACTCGAGATTACGGACATCAACCGAGTATACCTGGAGCAGGGCAAACTTAAAGTAGGTGTACTCGACCGGGGAACCGCCTGGCTCGATACCGGAACGTTTGAGTCATTGATACAGGCTGGTCAATTCGTTCACGTCATTGAAGAGCGGCAGGGCCTGAAGATTGGCTGTATCGAAGAGATCGCTTACCGTATGAAATTCATTGATGCAGAGAAGCTCAGTACAATTGCCAAGCCGCTGGTTAAAAGCGGGTATGGCGCCTATCTGTTGAGCCTGTTGAAATAGAGTATTCCTGTCAAGTTAGAAAAAGCGGATACAAAAAACGCCGGAGCAAACTGCTCCGGCGTTTTTTCGTAAACCTAACCTATGAGAAATGTCCTGGCCAATGGCGGTGTGGGGCCTTAGCTACGATACAAAAGTAGTGCAGGATCCGCCGGTTACTGAGCGCAGAAACACCGGTTTTCAGACTGAGCCATGAAACAGGCAGAAGTCCGCACTTTAGTACGTAGAACTACGCATTGACAACTATTTTATATGGTTTAACTAGCTGACATTCAATGAAATTTACCGTTTTTTGATTTCGGTTTACAGCTTGTGCGTAAACATCGCTACCGTAATTTAGACTCGCTTTCCGATTTTATCCATCCAGACATCAACCTGTTCTATTTCGAATCTCTTTTTATATGGACGTTTTTACTAAAAATGCAGGGCGCATCCTCGACCCTCAGGAGACAAAAGCCATGACAGGCGCCTATCAGGAGCGCAAGCTAGAAGTAGGTCTATCTAAAGACGAATATATTCGTTCGGAGTATTTTGGTATCAACCAGGTTCAACATCTCCTCGATCAGCCTGGCTGTATCGGTTTGCGCATTCATCATGCCAAGCGCTGGGAAGATGCCGATGGCAAGCCTGCCGAGCCGGGCAAAGGCCAGCTCGTTCCCCGTGTGCTGTTGACTGGTGTCGATGCCAACGGGAAGGATATGCCTATTTACGCGGATAAATCGGGCATGAAAGATATGGCGGCAGATGGTGGCGGCAGATCTGTAGGAGATGGAATGCCTTGTCCACAGTATTGCTCAAATAATGGATAGATTAATCTATCTATTTCAAAAGCATCCGCTAAGTTTTGTTGCGGAGTCAATTTCGCTAATTCCGCTTCTATTAGGAATTGTATTTTGGAGATTGGCTAATAAAGAGGTAAAATACTTGACGATATATTTTGCGCTCATTTTTGTCAGAGATTTTACCTCTAATGTTTTTGCTTTTTATAAAAAAAGTAATTTATTTATTTATAATATATTTTCTGTAGTTGAAATACTTTTTTTGTACTTGTTATTTTATAAAATTTCAAATATCAATTCTGATTCCTTTAAAAAACAGGTATTATACGGAGGACTAATTGCCTTAGTTATAAGTGTATTATTATTTAAAATTAATGAGTTCTCTTCTTGGAGCTTTACAATTACTCGTATTTATGGTATCTCGATAATTATGAGTTTTTATTATCAACTGTTGACTAAATTACATGTTAGGAATATTGTCAATTATTCGTTGTTTTGGATAAGCGCAGGGCTTTTATTATACCAATCCGGCACATTTTTCATTTTTCTTTTAGGTGACGTTGTTTTATCGACTAGATCAAAACCGGAAATATTTCAACAATATTGGGATACCAACTTAATTTTTTACATAGTGTTTTGCCTTTTGGCTTCTGTTGGGATTTGGTTCAGTAAATACGATAAAGAAAATTTCATATAATCTCATACTTTATATTTTGTCTTTTTTATGTATTGCGTCCTAAACCATTTATACATATGAAAAAATTAATCCTATCAGCGGCTATAATTGCTGCTATGACCTTTGCCTGTCAAAATGACAAAGCAGGCCAAGTTACCCCCACAACCACTACTAATAATTTATCTGCCGATGAATTGAAGGTGGCTAGTAGCATCGGCCGTTTGGGTTCATCCTCCGAAGCCTTTGCTCAGGCTACAGCCTATCAAAAGGCAAATCCAAACAGCACATATGCTGTTACTATTAGCAGGGCAACTCTGGAAACTATTTTAGGTCAATCGCATACGGTTGGAATTCGGGCTTACTACGTTAAAAATAGCGAAGGAAAGCTGGACTTAGCGTTGGTGGGCATCGATAAGAATTTAAACAATCGCTACATAACCAATGCTATGTTCAGCGGAGGAAAATCTACTAGCGAAGAAAGTTTAAAACAGCAAATGGCTTCCTTTCAGAACGAAAACCCAACGGCTATTCGAGCGGTTGCTTTTGGCCGTCAGCTTCTGCTGGATATGCTTAGCCAGACTAACGGTGTTGGACTTCGCTTCTATTTCGTGACCGACAAGGATGGAAACCGTAATTTAATATTCGTTGCTGTCGACAGCCAGTCAAAAGACCTTCGTTATAACAGCCCAAATGCTCGTGCAACAGAAGATGGGGATGCAGGTACAAATGGCTTTCCTTGCCCACAACATTGTGGAAATTGACGCTCAAATTTGACTCTTTTTGCAAAGCCGGAGACGAAGTTTCTCCGGCTTTACCATTCTACCATTCACTCAATTGTTTTCCTTCCACATTGACATTCAATTATATATTTTTGAACTTTACTGATACAGCTTCTTTATAGCTAACGATAATGTCGATTGACTCCGGTTTTGTGATTGCCGTCGGTACGGCGGTGTTGCTGATAATGGCTGTGTTCATTATCATCTTCGTCGCCTATTACCAACAAAAACAGGCAAAACAGCAACTGGCCTACAAGGAAATGCAGGCGCAGCACCGGCGCGACCTGATGGCTGCCACGTTTCGGGGGCAGGAGGAAGAACGAAAACGGCTGGCCGAAGACATGCACGATGGCATTGGTACCATGTTATCGGTGACGAAAATGAGCCTCAATCAGCTGGAGCGGCAAGTGGGGGGCGATGTGCAACTGAGCTTTCAGTTTCAGAAAACCCGCTCGATGATCGATGAAACCATGACCAATGTTCGGCGAATCAGCCGAAACCTGGTCCCAACCACGCTCGAACGGTTTGGCTTGCTGGCCGCCCTGGAAGAATTGGCCGACCGCGCTACCGATAACGAAGTCGAAATCCAGCTAGCCTACACCGAGCCCGAAATGCCATTTCCGCCTGCTTTGGATCTGATGCTTTACCGCATTGCGCAGGAGTTAGTCAACAATGCCATTCGGCACGCCCGCGCCCGGCACATTATTATTCAATTATTCAGCGTCAACAATGAGGTGCGCCTGTCGGTGATTGACGATGGCGTTGGCTTCGATTTTGACGCCGTAACGGAAAATAAACAGGGCGGTCTGGGCCTGCGAAATATCGAAAGCCGATTGAGTGTGGTCAACGGCCACGTCACATTCGATGTTGCGCCGGGCCGTGGGTCGCAGATTCATGTACAGGTGCGTTTGCACGATGCGCAACCTGTTGATTTATTGAGTTAATTTGTTTTCCAAAGCCGCTTTCTTTACCCCCACAATCCCTACTCCTAACTCCTCTTCTGTTATGCGAAAAATTAAATTGGCTCTCTGCGACGATCATACCTTGTTCCGGGTTGGCATGTCGACTATACTCGGGCAGATTCATGATTTTGAACTGGTAATGGAAGCGGCCAATGGGCAGGAGCTGATCGATAAAATTGCCCGCAAATTGCCGGATGTCGTCCTGCTCGACTTACAGATGCCGGTGATGGATGGCACCGCTACGGCCGACTATCTGCGGGATAATTTCCCCCTCATCAAAATCGTCGTGTTAACCATGCACGACGAAGACCGGATGGTGCTTCACCTGCTCGAAAAGGGCGTGAGCGGCTACCTGCTGAAAGATGCCGAAGCCGGAGAGGTCGAAAAAGCCGTTCGGAAGGTAATGGACGAAGGCGTTTACCTGAACGAATTCGTTTCGAAGGCCATGCTGCGTAAGATGACCAACAAAACAACGGTAGCCAAGCCAATCAATTCGTTCTATAACAGTAAAATCCTTCTTTCCGAGCGCGAAAAAGAAGTCCTGATGCTCATCTGCGAAGGCCTTTCCACGTTGGAAATTAGCGAGAAAATATTCCTGAGCCCGCGCACTGTCGAAGGACACCGCTTACGTATTCTCGAAAAAACCGGCACTAAAAATACGGCGGGCATGGTTGCCTACGCATTTAAAAATAGCCTGGTTTAGAAAGCCGCGTTAAAGGCTCCCCGTCTTGCCGCCATCTACCGGAAGGTTAATTCCATTGATGGAGGCTGCTGCGGGTGTGCATAAAAACGCGATGGCTGCTCCTACTTCTTCCGGCGTAACGAATCGCCCGGTTGGGATTTCGGCTTCCATCTGTTGGGCTGTTTCGTCTTCCGATTTACCGGACGCCTTCGCTCGCATAGACAAAACAGATGCTAAACGAGCCGTTTGTGTATAGCCCGGCAGTACATTGTTCACCGTAATGCCAAAGCGGGCGATCTCCAGTGAAAGCGTTTTCGCCCATTGGGCAACGGCTCCGCGAATGGTGTTCGAGACGCCTAAGCCCACAATGGGCTGTTTGACGGAGGTGGAAATAACGTTGACAATTCGGCCAAACCCCGCTTTCTTCATCGCCGGAAAAACGGCCTGTACCAACGCCTGATTCGTTAGCAAATGATTATGGAATGTCTGCACAAACTCATCGGCTTTTGCATCGATCAATGGCCCACCCGCAGGACCGCCCGTGTTATTAATTAAAATGTGTACCTCCGGGAATTGGGCCAGATGCTGATCGACAGCAGATAGGACCGCCCCTGGCTGGCTAAAATCGGCTACCAGATAACGGTGGATTTGCCCTTGAGCCGTGTCCAGATCGGCCAGCGTTGCGTTGAGCGTTTCCTCATTTCGAGCCATCAATACGATCGTAGCGCCGAGGAGTGCCAATTCGACGGCCGCAGCGCGACCAATTCCCTGTGTGCTGCCGCAAACGAGGGCAGTTTTTCCAGTTAACGTTAGATTCATAACAGAAGAGCGCTTTGGTTCATACCGATCATCAAGACAAACAACGGCCAAAATAGCTAAAAAAACCTCTGGCGTAGTTTTACGTTTACAAAGTATTAGTTTTGGGCAACTTTGCTTCTAACATCAACCATTTGCATTTAAACAGGCCATGTCAAAGACATTAATTATCGTAGTGGTTATTGCCCTCGCTTTGGGTATGTACGGCTGTAGTTCTTATAACGGGTTGGTTCAGACAGATACGAACGTTCAGGAAAAGTGGGCGCAGGTTCAGACCCAATACCAGCGTCGGGCCGATCTGATTCCCAACCTGGTACGGACGGTACAGGGGGCCGCTAATTTTGAGAAGAGTACCCTGACGGCCGTTATTCAGGCCCGTGCCAGCGCAACACAGGTGAAATTTACGGCAGACCAACTGACACCCGAAAACGTCCAGAAATTTCAGGCCGCTCAGGATCAGTTAAGTGGCTCGCTGTCGCGCTTGCTGGCGGTGGCCGAAAGCTACCCGAACCTGAAAGCGAATCAGAACTTCTCGGAGTTGCAGGCTCAGCTGGAAGGAACTGAAAACCGGATCGCCGTTTCGCGGAATGATTTTAATGGTGCTGTGAAAACCTATAACCAATCGGTGCGGTCGTTCCCGAACAACATTTTTGCCGGTATCTTTGGCTTCCCCGTGAAAGGCTTCTTCGAAGCGTCACAGGCGGCCCAGAGCGCCCCAACGGTACAGTTTTAAGTTGTAGAGTCTTACCGGTTGTCTAGTTGTAGCGCGCTGTCGATGCAGTGAAGTCTGTAGCTAGACAACTTCTTTCTTTATAACGCCCATTCTATGAACAACCCTTTCACGCCCGACGAACAAAAGCGCATTGTGGAAGCCATCCGGCAGGCCGAGAAGGCTACATCGGGCGAAATTCGGGTGCATGTCGAACCGCACTGCGCTAATGCGGACCCTGTCCAACGGGCCATTGAGGTCTTTGCACACTTAGGCATGCATCAAACCAAGGAACAGAATGGGGTATTGTTTTACCTTGCGTATACTGACCGGAAGTTCGCTGTACTGGGCGACAAAGGCATCGATGCTAAAGTACCCGGCGACTTTTGGGAAAGCACCAAAGGCCTGCTTCGCAGCCATTTTGCTGCTGGAAATTATGCCGAAGGACTAAGCCTGGGTATTCAACGTGCCGGGCAACAGTTAAAACAGTACTTTCCTTACGCCAGCGACGACACCAACGAACTCGCCGACGATATTTCGTTTGACTGACACTGCTGTGAACGTACTCACCTTTTTTGCGAACACTACCCGACTGCTACGGCTCGGGTTTCTCTTCGTTCTCCTTGTTGTTGTAGCTCCCACGCTACAAGCGCAGGATACGGCAACGGATACCGGAACTTCCACCAATACGGCCATTCCAGACAAGCCAAATCCGCCCCGTCTGGTCAATGACTTTGTGGGTATTCTAAGTAGCACCGAGAAGGCGCAGCTGGAACAGAAGCTTCGTACCTACAACGACTCTACATCTACGCAGATCACGATTGTCATTGTAAAAACGACAGAGCCTTACCCCATTGGCGACTTCGCCTTTCAGGTGGGCCGCAAGTGGGGCGTGGGGCAATCCGGTAAAAACAACGGACTCGTACTGGCCTGGGCCACGCAAACCCGCAAAATCTTTATTGCACCGGGCTATGGTCTGGAAGGCGCTATTCCTGATGCCATTGCCAAACGCATTATTACCAATACCCTTGCGCCCGCCTTCAAACAGCAACAGTACTACCAGGGGCTGGACGAGGCTACCACAGAAATTATCCGGCGTGCCAGTGGCGAATACAAAGCTGATCCTGATACCAATAGCGATGGTGGAGGAGGAGGCTTTATTTTTATCATACTCATCGGTATCATTATTGTCTTTATAATCATCCGGCGGAACCGGGGCGGTGGCAACAACAACAGTCGTGGTGGCGGCTGGGGAGGGCCTATCTTTTTTCCAACAACCTATTCGGGCTGGGGCGGCTCCGGGGGCGGCAGTAGCTGGGGTGGGGGCGGAAGCAGCGGGGGCGGCTTCGGTGGCTTTGGCGGTGGTAGTTTCGGGGGTGGTGGCGCGGGTGGCGATTACTAACCAGACTACAGCCCGTATAGTATGGGCCGCCAATAAATGCGCTTAACGAGCCGTTCAACGAAAAATAGGCCCAGAATCGGATGAATGAGCCTATTTTTGCCGGTTAAGTCATTTTCACTGTATGTTTTCCGGCATTGGGCGATACGCTCTACTCATTCTACTTTTTCCGTCTTACATTGTCGCTCAAACAAATCCGGTTGCGCCAAACACAGCTCAGTCGGATGTTGTTCAGCCAGATTCGATACGAGCTGGTTTGCCTGATCAGGATGTAGTCGATGAGACACTAGCCACTGATCAGTCGGTTATTTTTGCTCCTTCTGCCAAGCGGAGAACCATTCGGGCCGTTGAAATAAAGGATAAGCTGAAGATCGATGGCCGGCTAGATGAAGCCGACTGGAAGCGGAGTACGCTCATCCGGCGGTTTGTGCAGGTCGACCCGCAGCAGGGCCGTCCGGCTACATTTGGTACCGATGTACGAGTGCTGTTTAACCGTCAATTCTTATACATAGCGGCTGTTAATCACGATACGCTCGGGCGGAAAGCCCTGCGGGTTCGCAACTTTAAGCGTGATTTCAATAGTCGGTCACACGATTTATTCGGTGTGTCCATTGATGGGTTTAACGACCGGCGCAATGCCATGACCTTTGTGGCCAATCCACACGGCACTCAGCGGGATCTGCTTTCCTTTGACGATCTGCTGTACGACGAAGATTGGGACGGTTTCTGGAAAGTACGGACCAGCCGTACGGATTCGGGCTGGGTTGCCGAAATGCAGATTCCCTGGCAAACGCTGCGGTATGCCCGCTCGGCAGACTCGATACAGACGTGGGGTATCAACTTCTTTCGTAACCGACGGTATTCGAACGAGCTGTCATCCTGGTCGCCTTTTCCCAGAGCTTTCACATCGAGCCGGATGGAGTATGCCGGGTTAATTACGGGCCTGAAGCCGCCCCCGCCTTCGCCCAATATTCGCATTCAGCCGTATGTGTTGATCAGTGATGATCGGGCCGATGGAACAGAGGTTGGCCACGGGCAGAGTGCTAAACTCAAGCTCGGGGGTGATCTTAAATGGGCCATTAACCCCAACACCGTACTCGACCTTACCCTCAACACGGATTTTGCCCAGGCAGACGTAGACCGCCAAGTAAACAACCTGACTCGTTTTTCGGTGTTGTTTCCTGAGCGTCGGGCGTTTTTCCTGGAAAACGCCAGCCTGTTTGGCGCGGGTTTACCGGGTAACAATAACACCGGCGAAGGAGGAAGTATGATTATCAAACCATTCTTCAGTCGCACCATTGGCCTGGCAACGCTCCCCGACGGTACCAGCGCTCCCGTGCCCATCGACGCCGGAGCGCGGCTGGTGTATCGTTCGATCAACCGCAATTATGGCGGGATGGTTATCCGGCAACGGGGCATTCCGGGTAGCCCGGCAACTGACTTTGTCGTTGGCCGGTATGTCGAAAATGTGGGTCGCCAAAACCGGATTGGTGCCTTGTTCACGTTGAAAAACGTGCATAGTACGGATAGTAGCGGAGGTCGTCAGAATGGGACGTTTGCCCTCGATGGATTCTTTCGTCTGAGTCAAAAATGGACGTATAACGCCATGTTGATTGGTTCGGCTAGTTCGGGCGGTACTGACCAGGGTATATCGGCCTACAGCCAGCTTATTTACCGGACCAATCAGGTGGTGGGATGGTGGACGCAATCACTTGTAACAAAAGGCTTCAACCCGGAAATGGGCTTCGTGTCGCGGGGTGATGTGATCGCTACGACACCGGGGCTATACCTGGTTAATCGCGCGAAATGGTTGCCTAAATGGGTACGTAATTTTGAGCCGGGCGCTTTCCTTGAGCTCTACCACAAAGCGTCGACGGGTTATTTGCAGGAAGCGCAATACAATTTCAACCCCATCTGGCTGACATTCCAGAACGGCGGAAATCTAGGTCTGTTTGTGAATCCAACTTATCAGCGTTTGGATGATGGAGACTATCGTCCGCTGGATCTAGCTATTGTCTCTGCTAAATACCGGTATGTCCGTTATAGTGTCATGTTCGGCACGGACCCCTCGAAGAAAGTATCGTTTCAACTCAATGGGGAAACGGGAGGCTATTATGACGGAAAGCTGAACTACGCTCGGACGTCGCTCATTCTGGCGCCTATTCCACATGCGGCTTTTACGTTCAATGCCGAAGTCAACGAGTTTAAGAATGTAGGCGGCTACACGGGCACCATATCGTTATACAGCGTGGAGAGCCGGATGGCCGTTAATCCGCGTTTGCAGCTAATCAGCTTTATTCAACGGAATACGTATAATGACAAGAATGCCTTAAATATTCGGCTCGCCTGGGAGTTTCAGCCGCTTTCCTTTTTGTATGTCGTCTATAACTACGGCACCTACGCCGGTTCTGTCCGAACAACAGACCGGCAGCAGGAGCAGCATATCATCGGCAAACTGTCATATTTGAAGCAGTTCTGAACCGGAATTTAGTGGATTGTTCTAATTAATCCCGGTTTAGATGACCTGTTTCTCAATCAGCAGAATAAACAGGTGAATCACTTTGATGTGAATCTCCTGGATTCGGTCGGCATAGCCGAAGTGGGGTACCCGAATCTCAACGTCGGCCTGGCCCGCGAGTTTGCCGCCATCTTTGCCGGTCAGCAGAATGACCTTCATGCCTTTTTGGCGAGCTGCGTCGACGGCCCGGATTATGTTGCCCGAATTGCCGCTTGTGCTCAAGCCTAATAGTACGTCACCCTCATTGCCGAGGCCTTCTATGAAGCGGGAAAACACAAACTCATAGCCATAGTCATTACTTACGCAGGAAATATGACTGACATCGGAGATGGCGATAGCCGCCAGCGCCCGGCGATTATCACGATACCGCCCCGATAGCTCTTCGGCAAAGTGCATGGCATCGCAATGAGAGCCGCCGTTGCCGCAGGATATAATTTTATGACCATTTTTAAGCGCGTTGGCCATTAGCACGGCCGCCTGTTCAATAGCCGAAAGTTGATCGGGGTTACTAAGAAATGTATCCAGAACTGACTGGGCTTCGGTCAGTTCCTGGCGAATAATATCGAGCATGGGATAAAGAAGTAAGTAGTGAAGTCGTAAACCCGTGAGGCCGAGCGACGTAAACATACTGCCAGCTTACGACTTTATGATCAAAAGACCCAATTTCGGTACGGAAGATTCCAGCGTATGGCAAAACTGGCCACCTGATCCGTATAACTATCAGGTTTATACTGGCTATCCTGGTAGCGATACAGGTAGCGCCCTTCCAGAAATATGTTGTGCCGGATCATGTAAGAAGCCCGAACATCGGCGTAGGTAACAACTGTTTTGCGGCCCTGGCCAATATAATTTCCTTCATCGCGAAAGCGAAATGTATAATCCTTCAGAATGTTTCCTCCGTAGTTAATAGTCGGGTCCGGATCGGTTCCGTACATCATTACGCCAAAAATACCATTGGCCGACAGGCGTTTGCGCTGGTACCGCACAATTCCCAACCCCTCCATAAAATTGCCGCCCAGCGGATGGGCCAGCGGCTGGCTATAGTGAGCATAATTGGTTTGGCCGGAGGTGACCGTTGGCGATGCTTCGTGCGAGTACGTATACGGGCGAGCCA
The DNA here is from genome assembly GCF_054776595.1 of Spirosoma horti. Classification (NCBI taxonomy): domain Bacteria; kingdom Pseudomonadati; phylum Bacteroidota; class Cytophagia; order Cytophagales; family Cytophagaceae; genus Spirosoma; species Spirosoma horti. The sequence goes on along the minus strand of NZ_BAAHBQ010000004.1, from coordinate 394,986 downwards.
GGTTGAACTCCGTTTGCAGATCGAGATTTGGTACCGAAAACGCGTCGATGTATTTCGCTCCTACCTGAAGCGCAAACTTATTGGTCCAGTCGCCTTTGCCCGCCAGCAGTGGTTTTAACCGGAATTCGTCCAGCATGAATTGGGTATAAACCAGAAAATGAGACAGAAAATTAGCTTTGAAGTCAATACCGATGAAGGCGTTGTCGCTACTGCCCAGGCTGGATTCAACGTAGCGGTATAAAATGATTGGGTTCAGGTAGCTTAGATCCAGCCGATCCCGGCTAAATACCTCAGCCTCAAACACGCCCAGGTTCATGTGGTCGTTCAGATTGATGCTCAGGTGGTGCATGGCCGCAAATTTGGGCGGAATCAGCTTGTCGTCCTGAGGCCTGGGAGCCTGGGTATTTTGTAAGGAAGTGAAGAGGTTCGTATATTGAATCCGGCGACCCAGCTTTGTGGATAGCTTCAGGAATAAATAAGCAGGACTATTGTCGGACAAAAACAATGATCGAAAGCCATTCCCAAAGAAATTCCGGTCGTGGCCAAACTGCACATTGATGACTTTAAGAGTATTGAACGTGATGTAGCCACGAGCCGTCAAAAAGTCCGCACCTGTCGTTCGATAGGGCTTTACAAAGCCTTCGCCCGGAGCCGTGGGTTGGGCTATCGCGGATACATTTTTATCCTGGCCATATGTCAGGCCATATTGCCGGATATATTCAGGGTAAATGGCCTGATTATCGGCGAAGAACGTGTAAAAGCCAAGTTTACGACCAATGGTTCCCCGTATCTCAATCCCTCTGGTATTGACAAATTGGGCCTGACTGCCGGTACTCAACGTCGTGGTTGAACCGGAGACATTTTCGGCACCAAAGCCAAAATAGAGAACAGGGTTAACGTGCAGATCAACATCGGGCGTTTGTAAACTATAGAAGTCCGCTTTCTTATGGTAAAAATGCTTCAGAAACGGCTGTTTGCTATCGCCAGGTGCTTCCTGCGGTTTTAGATGACGCGTAAACGGATCGGGCTTCAGCGAATCGTACGGCGCCACCCATTCCCAGCTGTCATTGCGCAGGTAATCGAAGTTAAAGTAGTCTGTATCTGAAAAATCCCGATTAGGGTGAGCCGCTACGCTATCGGTAAGTTGAATGATGCTCTGCCGATTGTAGGGCTTTACGGAGCTATGAAAGCCTTCTGCCCACTTGTTTTGGCGAATTTCGAGCCGATCTATTATATGGTAATAATCGGCGTTGAGCGGCACAAATGGGCTTTGCGCCCGAACCGAAAACGAAAGAAAAAGCGAACAGAAAAGATAAACGTTAATGCGCATGTAACTAACTGACTGGCGGTGTTATTAGGCTGATTGTTGTGGATCGATACAGGCTAAAGGCCGGTTAAATTAGGTATTTGGTTTGGATATACGCCAACCTTACGGCTAAATTACAGCGAAAGAAGCCTTTATACTATGTTTGTTTTTACACAACAGCCCTCATTGGCCAACCAGTACATTGCTGAACTTCGGGATGTATCGATACAACAGGACCGGATGCGCTTTCGGCGGAATTTGGAAAGACTTGGTGAATTGATGGCCTATGAAATCTCAAAAACGTTGTCGTATCAAACCATAGCCGTACAAACGCCCCTTGGTGTTTCGCACACGCAAGTTCTTCGTAAACAGCCCGTATTAGCCACAATTATGCGGGCCGGATTGCCCTTCCATCAGGGATTTATTAACTATTTCGATCAGGCTGAGAATGCCTTTGCTGGTGCTTATCGGGGCTATAGCTCCGGGGATAACGACGAATTTGAGATTGCTATGGACTATATCGTGAGCCCAGACTTAAGTGGGAAAACACTTGTCCTTTGCGACCCGATGCTGGCCACGGGCCGTTCGCTCGAAAAAGTTTATCATGCCTTGTTGCGCTACGGAATTCCTGCCCAAACACATATTGCAGCGGTCATTGCCAGCCCCGAGGGCGTTCGTCATGTGCAGCAACAACTGCCCCAGTGCCATTTGTGGCTCGGTGCGATAGACGACCACTTGAACGAACATTCGTATATAATACCCGGTCTAGGCGATTCGGGCGATCTGTCATACGGCGGAAAAGTATAGGCTATATCTAAGATTAAATAAAATAAAATTACGTATACAAGGTCTATCAGTTAGGTTCATATAATAAGAATTTTATAAATAACCGTCTAATTGCCATACTGTTAGCCTCTCATTTCTCCCATATTTGATATACCCGGCGTGCGTAACGCATTGGGCCGAAGCTTTACGTCCTGGCTGAAGATATAGGTCGTATCACCAGCTTGACGGCTGTCGCTTCGGATTCACTTGTGTATACCTCTTTATATCTTAAACCAAACTGGATCATGACTGAATTTCTACCGAAACGCAGTGCATCGGCTGTAGCCGTGCTGGCAATGCTGTGGCTACCAATGAGTGGTTGGGCACAAACGACAACTAAAGAAGATGCGAAGAACGCTAAAGTCACAACGGATCTACTCCCCCTCACGACCAATCCGACCAGCACGCAGACGCAAGTAGATGCGCTGCAAAAAACGAATTTGTTTCAGCAGCTTGGCAACACAATTGCTATTGAAGCGCTCCCGGTTGCTGGTCAGGACGCCCAGACTTTGTTACAGGCCTTACAGGCGTTGGGCCTTCAATACGGAAAAATTTACCAACAGGTTGTATTTGGTTTTCTGCCGGTTGATAAGTTGGGCCAGTTAAAGAATATTCCCAACCTTAAACTTGCGCGTCCGTCCTATAAACCCACGAAGAATACAGGGTCCGTCACGTCGCAGGGCGATGTGGCCTTACGGGCCAACACAGCGCGCTCGACCTACAACGTGAGTGGGGCGGGTATAAAAGTGGGTATACTTTCCGACTCCTATAACGCCCTGAATGGTGCAGCTGCCGGGGTTGCTTCCGGCGATTTGCCGGCGGGTGTACAGGTACTCACGGACTATCTAGCTTCCGATGCTACCGACGAGGGACGGGCTATGGCCGAAATTGTCCATGATATTGCCCCTGGCTCACCCATTGCGTTCAGCACGGCTTTTGTCGGGGGCGAAGCGGGGTTTGCCCAGAACATCAGGGGATTGGCTGCGGCTGGCTGTAAAATCATTACCGACGATGTCGGCTACTTTGCCGAACCATTTTTTCAGGATGGTCTGATTGCTCAGGCCGTCGATGCGGTAGTCGCTAACAATAATGTAGCCTACTTTACCGCAGCAGGAAACTCCGGCCGGTCTTCCTATCAGAGCCCGTACAATAGCACGTCGTTTAGTGACCCGGCTTATGCTCCCGGTACGTTTACGGCGCATAATTTCAGCGGTGGCGATACACGTCAGACCGTTACCATTCCAGCAGGAGGACAGATCATCATAAGCTTTCAGTGGGATGATCCGTTTTTCTCGGTTAGCGGAGCTCCAGGTGCCCGGACGGATATGGATTTGCTGGTTTATGTTAACAACATTTATCGGCCCACGCTTTCATCCGTCAACAATAATATAGGAGGGGACCCCGTCGAAATTATCGGCCTAAGTAATTCGGGAGGTTCACCGGTCAGTGTAGAATTAGTGCTGGTTAAACATGCCGGTCCTGATCCGACTCTGGTGAAGTGGGTTAATTTTGGCAGCACGGCCGCTACCGAATATGATACGCGAAGTTCAACAGCCATTGGTCACGAAAACACACGACTGGGGGTTAGTGTGGGCGCTGCTCCCTGGTATAATACGCCCGCTTTTAACTCAGCCCTGACCACGGCGATCATCGAGCCGTTTTCATCGGCTGGTGGTACACCGATCCTTTTTGATACCAATGGACAGCGTATTGGAACCGTTGTTCGGCAGAAACCCGACATCACATCCGTAGATGGTGGTAATACCACCTTCTTCTATGCTGACTCGCCTTCGGATTCTGATGCATTCCCCAACTTTTTCGGGACATCAGCGGCTGCTCCTCATGCTGCGGGCGTAGCCGCTTTGATGCAGGAAAAGTCGGGGAATACGTTATCGCCCGCTAACATCACCTCGATACTGAAGCAGACCGCTCTGGACATGGACGATCCGCTGACGCCTAACTTCGATACTGGTTTCGACTTTCGAACGGGTTCTGGCTTCATTCAGGCCGATGCCGCCCTACAGGCGACACCTGGCGGTAATACACCACCAACGGTTGCCAACGTCATTGGGCCTCAAAGCGCAACTGTAGGGCAGGCGTTTACGCTGGCCATCGCATCCAACACCTTTACCGATGCCGAAACACCTGGCAGTCTGACGATAACGGTAAGTGGCTTGCCAGCGGGCCTAACGTTTTCGGGAAATACCATTAGTGGAACGCCTACTGCACCCGGAGTGAGTACGGTTACGGTTACGGCGACAGATCCGGGAGGTTTGTCTGTAAGCACCACCTTTGTGCTGACGGTAAGCCCAGCAACGGTTGTTAACACGCCCCCAACCGTCGCCAATGTGATTAGCGACCGGACGGCTACGGTAGGGCAGCCCTTTACTTTCGTGATTCCGTCCGGCACCTTTACAGATACGGAGACGCCAGGCAGCCTGACGCTAACCGTGAGCGGCCTACCGGCTGGCTTAACCTTTTCCGGAAATACGATTAGTGGAACGCCTACCGCGCCGGGCGTTAGTACCGTTACAGTAACGGCGACAGATCCGGGTGGACTGTCGGCTAGTACAACCTTCAGGCTGATCGTAAATCCGGGCGGCAAAGGCATCAATACGCCACCAACGGTTGTCAGTACGATCGGGTCTGTGAGTACACTGGCAGGCCAACCGTTTAGTTTTACCATTCCAGCAAACACCTTCGCCGATGCCGAATCGCCGGCTAATCTGGTTCTATCGGTGAGTGGCTTGCCAGCGGGCTTAACGTTCTCCGGAAACGCCATTAGTGGAACGCCTACCGAGTCGGGCATGTATACTATCACGGTGACAGCGACGGATATAGGGGGGGTATCCGTGAGTACAACGTTTACGTTAACAGTCAGTCCATCGTCAACCATAACAACGCCTTTTGCCATCACAGGGGTGACAACGGTGAGTTGTACGTCTGTTGCAGCGGGCCAATGGACAGTAACATTTACGCCCCTGTATACGGGCCTCAATGGGCAGCCGGTGAGTTTTTCGGTGGTCGGTCTGCTGCCGCCTACAACGGCTCCGGGACCTTACACGCTTAACTTAGTCAGTAAACTGCCTAGTATCATATTACAGGCCAGGCAGAATGGTACTGCTGATGAAGCCAGCTTTACCTACGACTGGCTAGCAGCCTGCACAGCGGCCTCTGCAAGGCTAACGGCTTTCCAGGGCAACGAACCAGCGGCCAACCTGAACGTTCTAGTGTACCCAAATCCAGTTGGCGATGAGTTTGCCATTCGTATTCAGGGAGCTAAAGGCCAAACGGTCCAAATTGCCTTAACCGATGTTAACGGCCATTCGATCACCAGCACTTCCGTTGATGTGCTGGCGTCAGAGCATCGGGAACAACTACGGTTCAACCGTCAGGGCGCTGGTTTATATCTACTGCGGGTCAGCACTGATCAGCAGGCGGTTGTTCTTAAGGTCATTAAGCATTAAAAATTACTCTTACTACGACAAAAAGGGCTCCTTTGTCAGCAAAGGAGCCCTTTTTGTCGTATTGATAAGCAAATCAACGAAGATCAACTACTTCGACACCTGGATATTTTGCCTTGTCGAAGGCAAAGAAGGTGTCCGGCACATTTACATTGGGCGTAAACTTAGTAATAGTATACGACGTCTGTTTGCCGTCTTTGTTAATGATCAGCCAGTTACGAACCGATTTGTCGGCTTTGTCGACCGAAATCTGCACAGTTTTAATAGCACTTTTGGGCCGGTTGGAGGTCAGCTCGATGACTTCGAGCGTGCGTCCCGCCTGCTTCTGTTCTTTCAAAAAGCGGTAATCGAAGCCGCGCTTGTAGATGGTATAAATCTGGGTCGGATTCAGTTCACTATTGCCGTTAGCATCATAATCCTGTACGTTTACTTCATTCGACTCTTTGATGTAGGTAGACATCGTTTTGCCATCCGTAAATACTTCCTGCCCGCCCAGTAACAGCCGGAATTTCTCGTTTTTTACCGTCAGATCGCCCTTGTAAGATTCTTTAGCCGCACCACCCACGCTGGCAAACGTGAAATTTGCCTGATATGATTTCAGCGACTTATATTTTTTACTCATTGCATCTAAAATGCCCTGCGCTCGTTTATCTTTCTGAGCAAAAGCAGGCAGCGTCATCACAAACGCCAAACTTAGCATCCAAGCTATCTTCTTCATTTTCATTGATATTACCGTCGTATGTGGTTCTTTTGCTCGATTTAATCTGAAAACCGAGTGTATTGTTCTTAGACGGGAAAATAAGGGGAAAAGTTTAATTCTTTTAATTACTGCCGACTACCTGCCGGTGCTGTCCGGTAGTCTACTCACCTTTCAGACGCTTCAATATTTCTTCCAGTGTTTGTAAGTCCTGAACCAGCACATCGCGGGCTTTGCTTCCCTCAAAGGCACCCACGATTCGGGCGGCTTCCAACTGATCGACCAGGCGCCCAGCGCGGTTGTAGCCTAACTTAAGCTTACGCTGAATCAATGAAGTACTGCCCTGCTGATGAATAACAATGAGTCGGGCCGCTTCGTCGAACATCGGGTCACGATTGGCCATGTCCACATCCTTATCGTCACCCTGCCCACCGTCGTCACCCACAAATTCGGGTAAGGCATAAGCATCATCATAGCCGCGCTGATTCCCGACAAATTCGCAGATGTCCTCAATTTCGTTGGTATCCACAAAAGGGCACTGCAAGCGGACAATATCGGAATTAGATGAAAGCAGCATATCGCCCATGCCGACCAGTTGCTCGGCACCACCCGTATCCAGAATGGTTCGAGAGTCAATTTTAGACGTTACCTTAAAGGACAAACGGGCCGGGAAGTTGGCTTTGATCAGACCCGTAATGACGTTCACCGATGGGCGCTGGGTGGCCACAACCAGGTGAATGCCAATGGCGCGGGCCAACTGAGCCAGTCGGGCAATGGGTTGTTCAACTTCTTTGCCGGCCGTCATCATCAAGTCAGCCAGCTCATCAATGATCAGGACAATGTAGGGCAGAAAGCGATGACCTTTTTCGGGGTTGAGCCGCCGTTTCACAAACTTTGCGTTGTATTCTTTCAGGTTCCGGCAACCCGCGTCTTTGAGCAGGTTATACCGATTATCCATCTCAATACAAAGCGAATTGAGCGTATTAACAACCTTCTTGGTATCGGTAATGATGGGCTCTTCAGAGTCGGGCAGCTTAGCCAGAAAATGCCTTTCCAGCTTATTGAACAGGGTAAGTTCAACTTTTTTAGGGTCAACCAGTACCAGTTTGAGCTGCGACGGGTGCTTTTTGTAAATGAGCGAGGTCAGCAGTACGTTCAACCCAACGGATTTACCCTGCCCGGTAGCCCCGGCCATGAGCAAGTGAGGCATTTTGGCTAAATCAGCCACATATATCTCGTTCGAGATCGTCTTGCCCAGAACAATGGGCAGGTCAAACTTACTGTTGTTGAATACATCACTCGTAATGACCGACCGCATGGAGACCATCTCGCGGTTTTTGTTCGGCACCTCAATGCCAATCGTTCCCATACCGGGCATTGGTGCAATAATCCGGATACCGAGGGCGGATAAACTCAGGGCAATGTCATCTTCGAGGCTCTTGATTTTAGAAATTCTGACGCCCTTGGCCGGAATGATTTCATACAGTGTAACCGTTGGCCCGATAGATGCCTGTATGGAGTCAATTTCAATCCCGAAGTTACGCAGCGTATTTTCGATTTTCTCTTTGTTGGCCGTCAGTTCATCATCCGAAACTTGCGCCTTACGGCTGTTCGGATAGTCGGTCAGAAGATCAGAAAGGGGATACTGGTATTGTGGCAAATCGAGTGTTGAGTCATACAAACCATGCGTTGCCACCAGGTCATCTTCCTCAAACGGATCGGGTTCGAACGTAGGGGCCGGCACGGCACTAAGCTCTTCAGTTTCACCGCCGTTGTTGATTGTCGTGTCGCGGTTTTTGATAGTGAGCGTAACGCCCGTAGTTTGGGCGATGACTTCGGGTAACGAAGTAGCGGCCACTGTCTGTTCGGTAGGCGCTACGGTATTCGGAACAAACGAGTTAACGGGCTGGCTCTGCGGAGAGAAGGGCTCGGGTTCCGGTTCGTCGTCTGGCTCCATCGGTTCCTCTTCTTCGGGCTCCAGTTCACTTTCGGCGTACGTTTGCAATGGATCATCCGAACGCTTTTTGGCTCGCGGCTGTGCAGAACGTGAAAAGTCTGGTAGCTTGATATTTCGGACGTCGAAAAAATAAACGACGAAAAAGAACAGCATGAAGCCAATAAAGGCCAGATTTCCCCACCCGAACAAACTATACAGGACCACGTTGACCTCGTAGCCGATACCACCACACCAAACACTGGCAGTCTGGGCAGAATCGGTAACGAGTACAATATAGCCTAGCATCAGGCTGCACCAAACGGCGGCAAACAGCAATGCCTTGGTTGCTCGGCTCAACGGAACCAGCTCACTGCCAAAGGTGAGCTTATAGCCTGACAAAAAGACGATAACGGGTATGGCCAGCGCACCTACGCCGAACCAACGAAATACAAAGACCTGAGCAATATAGGCGCCAACCAGCCCGACCCAGTTACGGGTTTCGGTGCCGGTTTCGGCGAGCGGTTCCGTGAAAGCTGCGCCTACCACGCTCTGATCGGCTGGCCCATTGATGAGGTACGAGATAAACGCGACCATCAATCCCAGCGCCAGTCCCATTAGCAGCATGCCCAGGGTCAGGGCTGAGCGTTGGTCGGTGAGCCAGCGATCAAGGGCGGCTCCCCAGTTGAAAGACGGAGTTTTGAACCGACTGGATGATCCCCCATCCCGGTTGACTCGCGGACGGGGTTCATTGCGTTCGGCCGGGCGTCGGATTGTATTCTGACGGGGTGATGTAGTTGGTTGTGCCATACGTTGGGTTAGGGCGGTCGCTGCAGGTAAATTTCCCACTTTTTAACGAGAAACCACGATAAGAAGAGGTGCTGAGTGACAAAAAAAAGGCCGTACGGTAGGTAATCAAACGGAAGGAGTCCTATTTAACGAAAGTTCGCTTAGTAATGCCTTATTGATGCGTTTGGCGAGCGCTGGTCCTTCATAAATAAAGCTCGTGTACACCTGGACTAAACTGGCACCGGCGGCTAGTTTTTCTTTGGCGTCTTCAGGGGTTGCAATACCGCCAACGCCAATGATCGGAAAGGAGCCACCCGATTGCTGATGTAAATACCGAATCACTTCGGTAGCCCGCTCACGCAGCGGTTGGCCACTAACCCCGCCAGCGCCCATCTGAGCAACGGTAGCCGCATCGGTAGCCAGCCCCTCTCGGCTAATGGTCGTGTTGGTGGCAATAACGCCCGCAATCCCGGTTTCGGTGACGATGGCAATAATGTCGTCCAATTGGCCATTGGTCAGATCAGGGGCAATTTTCAGCAGAATCGGTTTGGGAGCTGGTTTCTGCCCATTTTCATGTTGCAGGGCGGCCAGCAGGCGCGTGAGGGGTTCACGCTCCTGTAAATCACGCAGGCCGGGCGTATTAGGCGAGCTGACATTGACAACAAAATAATCAACCGCGTCGAATAACTCACGGAAACTGATGAGGTAGTCCGTCAGCGCCTGTTCATTCGGGGTATCTTTATTTTTACCAATATTTCCGCCAATAATTACCTGTCGACTGCCCCTATTTTTGGCGAAATGCCGAAGCCGTTCGGCGGCCGGACCAGCCCCTTTGTTGTTGAAACCCATCCGGTTGATCAACCCACCATCGGCTTTCAATCGAAACAAGCGTGGACGCGGATTGCCTGGCTGGGGGCGGGGTGTTACCGTCCCGATTTCAACAAAACCAAATCCTAAATCACTTAGCTCACTGATCAACTCGGCATTTTTGTCGAACCCAGCGGCCATTCCTATTGGGTTTGGGAACGTTAACCCAAATACAGTGCGTGCCAAACGCTTGTCCTCGACAACATACAACGTTCGGCAAAGACTGGACATACCTGGAATAGATAAGACTATCTGCAACAGGCGCGTAACGGTATGGTGAATGGTTTCGGCATCGAAGCGGAACAGTATGGGCAGAATGATGTGCTTGTACATACAGGCAAAGATACTATAGGGCTGCCCGTCTACGGTTGGTTTCGTCTACAGAATCTTTGAATGGTTGAGTACCCAGATCAGGAGGGACTACTTTTTATCACCCAAATAGGTCGGATGAGAGATAGCGGTCGCCCCGGTCGCAAATGATGCAGACGATGACGCCGGATTCAAGCTCCTGGGCCAGTTGAAGGGCCGCATGAACCGATCCACCGCTGCTCATACCCGCAAAAACACCCTCCACATTGGCCAGCTTACGAGTCATGAGGGTCGCTTCTTCGGCCGACACCTCCATGACGCGGTCGACGCGCTGGGGTTCGAAAATTTTAGGTAGGTATTCAATCGGCCATTTCCGAATGCCGGGTATCGACGAGCCATCGGTGGGCTGACATCCAACGATCTGTACGTCCGGGTTTTGCTCTTTCAGGTAGCGCGACGTGCCCATAATGGTGCCCGTGGTGCCCATGGATGAAACGAAATGGGTGATCTTTCCGTCCGTATCACGCCATATCTCGGGACCGGTGGTTCGGTAATGAGCGAGGTAATTATCGGGGTTGGCAAACTGATTGAGCATCAGGTAGCCGCCCTTCTGCACCTGCGCGTCGGCATAATCGCGGGCACTTTCAATGGTTTCCGTCAGGGTAACTTTCGCACCGAATGCTTCCATGGTTAGCACTCGCTCGCGGGTGGAGTTTTCGGGCATGACCAACTCAATGGGAATATCATAGAGCCGTGCAATCATGGCCAGGGCGATGCCCGTATTACCACTTGTGGCTTCGACCAGGGTCATGCCCGGCTTAAATTCACCGCGAGACAGGGCACCCTGAATCATGCTGACGGCGGCTCTGTCTTTTACGCTGCCACCAGGATTATTGCCTTCAAGTTTGCCGTATACGGTAACGTTAGGATTTGGATTCAGGCGGTTTAACTCAACCAAAGGGGTATTACCGACTAAATCGAGCAGGGTTGCCATGCTGATTTGTAAGAGAATTGTTGTTTAGCTGTCAAGGCGAAAGCCACTCAATAAGTTCGTAAGTCAGGTATTTTCGAATAAAACAGGCAGCTTAGGGCAGGCGATTCACCGCGTTGACGCTCGGTTTAAGTAAGTATATTTACTACATTAAATAAATTTATTTCCTAACTAATTGCTTGAAAATGAAATTTCTGTAATTTGGTCTTACTACTAGGTAAGTGCTGGTTACTTCTTGAGTAGTTATATTTTTTCCAACTATTCACACGTTTAACAACTCGAGTATATGAGAGCAACAGTCGTTACTCATCCGCTTTCGAAGGGCCATGTCGAAAAGCTCGCAGGCCAGTTTTCTATGTCAGATCTTACGCTTCCATTCTGGGGATGCCGCAAAAAAATGCCTATGCACCGGATCGTGCGTTTGGAAGGCGAAGGGAATTACACCTTATTTCATTTTTCAGATGGTAGTCAGTTGATTGTGTCACTGACATTAAAAAAGATGGAGAGCCGTTTGTCTCCCAAGGTTTTTGCCCGTCTGCATAAAAAGAACATTATCAACTTATTGTACCTTGACAGCGTCTACCCCAGTCAGCAACAGTTGAGCGTGAGCCTGATCAATGGTGATCGGGTAGAGGTATCTCGCCGAAAAGCCAGCCGGTTCATCAAGCACCTGAAAGGATTTCAGCAGGAGCTGTCGATGCTGAACGATTTGGAAGTGGTATCGTAAGCCCAATCTGATCTAAAAGAGGCGTCCCGCCGTATGGCGGGACGCCTCTTTTAGTGTATGGATCAAGCCTATTTTTTTAGCTTTGTCAACTCTTCATCCCGCAGAGGCCGGCGAAGAATTTTACCGACGTTAGACTTGGGTAACTCGGTCCGGAACTCAATGAGCCGGGGTACTTTGTAGGGTGTCAGGTTCTCGCGGCAGTAGGCTTTGATGGTTTCAACGTCCAGGTTCGGGTCTTTTTTGACGACGAATATCTTGACAACTTCTGTCGATTTTTCGTCGGGTACGCCAATACAAGCCACTTCGAGAACGCCCGGGCACTGCGCCACAACATCCTCAATCTCATTCGGATACACGTTGAAGCCCGACACCAGGATCATGTCTTTCTTACGGTCAACGATCTTGAAGAAGCCGTCTTCGTTCATAACGCCAATATCGCCTGTTTTGAACCAATCGCCCAGCATAGATTGGGCCGTTTCTTCGGGCCGTTTGTAGTAACCCAGAAATACCTGCGGGCCACGAGCGACAATTTCCCCTGCTTCGCCAATGCTGGCATCCGTGCCATCTTCACGAATGATTTTTATATCGGTGCTGGGCCAGGGAATGCCAATCGTACCTACCCGTACGCTGCCGTCAACGGGGTTTGAGGAAAGTACGGGCGAGGTTTCGGTGAGTCCATAGCCTTCGCAGGGGGTGTTGCCGGTTAATTTGGCCCAGCGTTCGGCTACGGCCGTTTGCAGCGCCATACCTCCCGCTGAAGTAACTTTAAGGGTGCTAAAATCAACTTCGCCGATGCGTGGATGATTCAACAGGCCATTATAGAGCGTATTGACGCCCGTAAAGGCCGTGATCTTATACTTTTTCAGATCGTTAATAAAGGCGTTTAAATCACGTGGGTTGGTAATCAGCAAGTTCATAGAACCGCTTTTCAACGCAGCCAGCGCATTCGTTGTAAGAGCATACACGTGATAGAGGGGAAGGGCGGCTACAATAATGCCTTCGCCATCGGGAATGCCTCCTGGCTTCATCCAGAAATGCTGTCCTTCCACATTGGCGATAATGTTTCGGTGGGTCAGCATAGCCCCTTTCGAAACGCCCGTTGTTCCACCCGTATACTGGACAAAAGCCAGGTCTGTGTTCTGGATCGGTACGGGCTTAAATGGCTGGCTGCTGCCCCGGCTCAACGCATCGTTGAACGAAATAGCATCGGGCAGGTTATAAGCAGGAACTAGTTTCTTTACATATTTTACAACGGCGTTGACGATCTGCTTTTTGGGGAAACCCAGTAAATCACCAAGCTGCGTAATCACAACGTGCTGAATATCCGTTCGGTCGAGGATCTTCTCCAGGTTGCTGGCAAAGTTGCTGAGAATAACGATCGCCTTTGTTCCAGAATCTTTGAACTGGTGCTGCATTTCGCGGGGCGTGTACAGCGGGTTCGTGTTGACTACCGCCAGCCCCGCTCTGAGTGCCCCAAACATAGCGATGGGATACTGGAGCGTATTGGGCATTTGAATGGCAATACGATCTCCTTTCTGAAGCTTCAGATCATTCTGTAAAAAAGAGGCAAACTGGGCCGATAAATGATCCAGTTCACCAAACGTAATTTGCTTGTCCATGCAGGCATAGGCAGGCCGATCTGTGAATCGTCGGCATCCTTCTTCCAGCAAGGCGCCCAGTGACGTATAGGCATCAGGGTTAATCTCATCGGGGACGCCTTTTGGGTAAAAACGGCGCCATGGATATGGAGTTATTGTCGATTGCGTGTTCATGTAGTGTGCAGGTTTAGCGCCTAAATGATGTCTGGTTCCAAATCAGGACGTTTACCGACAAACAGCCAGGCGACGTTTGATAAGTCTCCCATCATCGATGCGTACAACAAAACTAAGTAAATTGTTCAATTCTCTAGGCCTCGGCGAAAAACCTTTCCGGGACTTGAAAAAGCAAACGCCGGGGCTTTTTCAAGTCCCGGCGTTTGTTGTACCCATTGGTATATGTATTCTGCCGTTTGTAATAAAGTGTACTCTGGCATGCAACATTAGGCCAATGTCTTGCGTCATTTGTCTGACGCTTTAAACAGCGTTTAAGTTAAGAAAAGAGTGCAGAAACGCCGGGCCACGATGTGTTCGGCGTTTTTTGGTTTTATGCACTACTGGCAAGGTAAGTAATATTCTTTTAGCCGCTATAAGTTGACGCATAATTTATGCTATACGGCTCAGAATGAATCGCTTTTGTGCTAACTCCTACAATCGCCTTTTATCTATCTTCGGATAGCTCCTCCTAACGTCATCGCTTCCGTCCATTGGCTTTCATCATAAGAACAGAGTCGGCAGGCTCCGCTTATCAACGAAGTACGTTTACCTATATAAAATTTTACCAATAAACATTAGGATAAAAATTATCGTTTATGGATAATCTTTTATGTATATATTTTACTTTATACCAGCGTTTTATGACAACTTTATACAAATTTATTGGGCGTATAGTAAAGCTGTATAGCCCAAAATTGGGAAGTGGTAAAATTAATCAATTGGTTGTTGCCCTGACTTTAGGGCTATCTGCTGTTGGACAGGGGTATGGTCAAACCTATCCGGCCAACTTTAGCCAGGTGCAGGTAGTCAGCGGACTGAGTGGACCTACGGCCATGGTATTTGCTCCCGACGGACGCATATTTGTGACCCAGCAGGGGGGGGCCTTGCGAGTCATTAAAAACGGAGCGCTGCTGACGACTCCGTTCATCCAACTGACAGTTGATGCAAATGGTGAGCGTGGCTTGATTGGTGTCGTTCTGGACCCGGCCTTTGCAACAAATCACTATATATACCTCTATCATACTGTTCCAGGCTCTCCGGCGCACAACCGAATTAGCCGCTATACAGCCAATGGCGATGTCGTTCTGGCCAATAGCGAGGTGGTTATTCTGAATCTGGACCCGCTGAGTGGCGCAACCAATCACAATGGCGGAGCCATGAATTTTGGGAAAGATGGTAAACTATATGTGGGCGTTGGCGAAAACGCAGCTCCGCAAAACGCACAAGACCTGAATACGTATCTGGGTAAGATTCTTCGAATTAACGCCGACGGAACCGCTCCAGCCGATAATCCGTTTCCAACTGGATCCGAGCAGCGCAAACGGGTTTGGGCTTATGGCGTACGAAATCCATATACTATTGCCGTTCAACCCGGAACGGGGCGAATTTTCATTAATGATGTTGGCCAGGATACCTGGGAAGAAGTGAACGACGCCACAACGGGCGGGCTTAATTTTGGCTGGCCAAACGCCGAGGGAACGAGTACTAATCCAGCTTATACGAACCCGGTTTTTAGTTATGCGCACGGTACGGGCGATGGCAAAGGATGTGCTATTACGGGTGGAACATTTTTCAATCCCACGATAACAACATATCCCGCCAGCTTCATAGGCAAATATCTGTATCAGGATTTCTGTAATAACTGGATCAATGCCATTGACATACCGGGAAGTCAGGCCACCCGATCGGCCTTCGCCACCGGTTTGCCAGGGCAATCCCTTAACATGTTGACTGGCCCCGATGGTAATCTTTATTATCTGAGCAGAAGTGCCGGTTCGCTTTATAAAATCGTATACACACCCACCATTTCTGATCTGACTCCGTCCATCATACTTCCTCAGGCTAATTTTCCTGCATCAGGGGGTGTGGCGAACTTCGTGGTTAGTGTAGCGGAAACCAATGGGTTACCCACGCCAATGGGCAACGTGTCTATTACTGTGACGGCTCCATTGGGCTATACGCTCGCGTTTGCACCGTCTATAACGACGATCAACGTATCGGGTGGCACAACTAACCCTGTGGCGGTGAGCAATGCGAACTGGACGGTGACAAATACGGTAGCGGGTCAACAAATCTCATTAGTGATGAAGGCGAATCAGCTTATCGGAGCGAACAGTAATGTGAACCTGGGTTTCACGATAACGCGCACCAATGTCAATTCAGGGAGCACATCAAATATCAACGTGAATGTAACGGATGATACGGCTGGTGTATACGACAGCAATAGCACAAATAACATTTACGTCCGCATTATCTCGGCGCTCTAACGAGCGGAAAAATAAATAATACCCACTTGAGAATAGTTCGGTTGTCCAATCGGGACACTGCAACAGGAGATTCCTCAGGTGGGTATCTGTGTTTAAGTCCGGGTTATGTCTTATAGAATGTTAAATAATTGTAAATCAGCGGCTTGTTAACACTTATTAACAGCTGAGTTGCTCTGTGCGAGCAGCTTCCGGGTGTAGTTTTGGCGACTCCTTACACAAACTCATGTCGCTAACGCTATACATTTATGGTAACTTTTAACCGGCTGAATACCGTCATCGGATGGCTCGTTTTCGCTACGGCGCTCCTTACGTACGTCCTGACCGTCGAACGAACGGCCAGCTTCTGGGACTGTGGCGAGTTCATCGCTGCTTCGTTCAAACTTCAGGTGCCTCATCCACCGGGAGCCCCCTTCTTCCTGTTACTGGGTCGCATCTTTTCCATGCTCTCGCTGGGCGATCTGACCAGAGTAGCCTACTGGGTTAATATGGCCTCGGTACTGGCCAGCGCCTTTACCATTTTGTTCCTGTTTTGGACCATTACCCTGCTGGCTCAGAAACTAGTTGGCAAATCAACGAGTGCGTACACTATGGCCGATTCGATGCTGGTTATTGGTACGGGCGCCGTTGGGGCATTGGTATACACCTACTCGGATACTTTCTGGTTTTCGGCCGTTGAGGCCGAAGTGTATGGAATGTCATCCTTTTTTACGGCTATTGTCGTATGGGCCGCTTTTAGGTGGGAGCGCATTGAGGATGAAGCGGCTGCTAACCGCTGGCTCATTTTTATGGCTTACCTAACCGGTTTGTCTATCGGGGTTCATTTGCTGAATCTGGTTGTTATCCCGGTTCTGGCGCTCATATATTACTATAAAAAATATCCTGTGCCTACCGTCCGGGGTGGCGTACTGGCGCTGGCTATCGGCCTGGTCGTGCTGGGCTGTATCAATGCGTCAATTCCAGGCTTACCCGCGCTGGCTTTTGCTGTGGAGCGGCTGTTTGTCAACGTATTTGGCTTGCCGTTCAACTCCGGAGTGGTTTTCTTTATTCTGGCTTTGGTGGTAGCCATCGGATATGGGATTGTCTGGTCGATTCGACGGCAGCGGGTTATCTGGAACACGGTTTTGCTTGCTCTGGCATTTCTGCTAATTGGCTATACGTCTTATCTACAGGTATTGGTACGGGCTAATTTTAATCCACCGCTCAACGAAAATGACCCCGCCGATGTGTTAAGCTTTCGGGCTTACCAGAGTCGGGAGCAGTATGGGAGCCGCTCCTTGCTGTATGGACCCATTTTCACCGCCCGCCCAATCGATCAGAAACGGGGTGCGCCTATGTGGAAAAAAGAAAAAGATAAATACGTCATCTACGATTACCAGCCGGAATACATTTATGCACCTGGCGATGAGATGCTGTTTCCCCGCCTATACAGCAGCCAGCTAAATCACCCTCAGCTATACCGCCAGATGCTTGGGCTGGCCGAGGGACAGAAGCCAACCATGGGCGATAATCTCCGTTTTCTGTTTACTTACCAGTTGAACCATATGTGGTGGCGGTACCTGATGTGGAACTTTGCCGGTCGGGAGAGCGATGAAGATGACGCGGGTTATTTGCTGCCCTGGTCATCCGACCAGCTCGCGCCCGACCTGCTGAAAGCCAACAAAGCGCATGATAACTTCTATATGCTGCCTTTGCTGCTGGGCTTGTTAGGCAGTATTTACCAGTATAAACGTCGGCGTCAGGATTGGCTCATTGTAAGCTTATTGTTTCTGATCACGGGTATTGGTCTCCAGGTCTTTCTGAACTCGCCCCCATCCGAACCACGGGAACGCGATTACATCTATGTCGGCTCATTTTACTTCTTTGCCATTTGGCTTGGCCTGGGTGTGGCGGCTTTGGCCGAAGGACTGCGCACGGTCCTGAAATCGGCCAGGCTACGTAACGAACTGGTGCTCGGCGTGTGCCTGCTGGTGCCTATGATGATGTGCGTAAAAAGCTGGGATAATCATAACCGCGACCACCGTTTTCATTCGGTCGATTTCGCTAAAAACATGCTGAACTCGTGCGCACCCAACGCAATTTTATTTACCGAAGGCGACAATGATACCTTCCCCCTTTGGTACGTGCAGGAAGTAGAAAGTTTCCGGCGCGATGTGCGTGTTTGCAACCTAAGTCTGCTGGGTACAGAATGGTATATTCAGCAAATGAAACGGAAGACCTACGAATCCGATGCCGTGCCTATGTCGCTGGAGTTCGATCAGTTTAACAAAGGGAAAAACGATATTATTCCCTTCTACGAGATTCCCGGCGTGAAAAGCGGTATTGATCTGAAACAGTACATCAACCTGGTGAAAGACAATAATCCGGCCATTCAACTGCCGCTCACCAGTGGCGAGATGACCAATGTACTGCCCTCATCCATTCTGTATCTGCCCATCGATAAGAAAGCCGTTGACCGGGCCCGGTTTGTATCGGCCGAGCTTCGGCCGTTGCTCAAGGACACGGTGCAATGGACGCTGGGCAAAAAAGACCTCTACAAACCCGATCTGATCATGCTGGACGTGATTGCGACCAACAATTGGCAGCGACCTATTTACTTTTCGAGCACCTTGACAACGGATCATTATCAGGGCTTAAAGAATTACATGCAGCTGGAAGGCTACACGTACCGCCTGATGCCGGTGGCTGTGCCGGGAGCAACGGATGGCTATGTTAACGCTACCATTATGTATACCAATATGATGCACAAGACCGTCTGGCGGGAGCTCGATAATCCTACTGTGTATTATGACCAGACGTACAAAGGGCCGCCCGTGGTCTCGGCCCGTATGGCGTTTTTCCGGCTGACGGACCAGCTTCTGCGCGAAGGTCAGATTGATAAAGCGCGTGAAGTACTGGAATTCTCCCTGAAAGTGATGCCGGATAAGAGCCTTCCCTATGACCAGATTTCGTCTAACTACGTCCGGTTCCTGTTTGCCCTCGACGAACCCCGTAAAGCCCTGGCCATCGCCGATACAATGGCTACCCGTGCTGACCAGAATTTAACCTACACCAAAAGCGGACAGGGACGATTTAGTAGCCCCAATGCTGATTTGTATATTCTGCAAATGATCGTCGAAGCTTGCAAAGATGCAGGCCAACCCACGGCTGCCGCCAGGTATGAAACTATTTTTCAAAAGCACCTGGCTGCCTTCGGCTGATACGTACTGGCCATAATCGTTATTGTTCTAAAGTGGACGTTAGCTGTCCATAATCGTACACATTTAGCGTAGCATGCTGAAGCATATGGCTGATAATCAGATTGCTGGTAGTCTGGTATGGTAGTTGATTCCTAAACAGCTATGGGGCTATCATCCCCACACTGGAGGGCGATATCTTTGTTTAGTTTAGGTTAAGAAAAATGAAAAAGCCATTCCCGCCTTTGAGGAATGGCTTTTTGTCTGACTTATCGTCAAACGGCAAGATACCGGAGCGGCTAATGCCAATTTGGCAATAAAGTGAAAAGTCGTTGTAATGTTTTCCCACCTGAATCGTCTAGGATATGCAGCCTGAAAAATATTTTTAATCCAGGATGCAACCTGTAGACCAAGAGTCCTATCCTTACTCCAACGAACGAATAAGACAGGAAACCGGATCCGTCTTACTCATTCATAAATCTTAATTATTCCCCGCCTACCGACTTAACCGCAATAGGTTCAATCGCTCCAAAATTCTGATGAAACATCTTTTCACGCTGCTTCTGCTTGGCGTATGGGTGACTAGTGCCCAGGCTCAAGCTATTCATTCCGGTAAATTAACAGGCTCGCTGACCGACTCAACGACTGCTAAGCCCGTTCCATTTGCTACAGCTGCCCTTATGGACGGTACTAAGCTAATTACGGGAACCACAACAGATGGCGCTGGCGCATTTGTATTACCCAACATACCGGTGGGTTCCTATACGCTCGCTCTGTCGTTTGTCGGCTACCGAACCAAACGAATACCCGTCACCCTCACCGCTGATCAGCCAGTGCGTCAGCTTGGTTCCATTTTACTGATGACCGAAGGGAAAACGCTTGGCGAGGTGACTGTGGCTGGCCAAAAAGCGCTGGTCGAGGATAAAGGCGACCGGTTGGTTTATAATGCCGAAAAAGACATTTCGAACGCGGGGGGCACGGCCGCCGATGTACTGAGAAAAGTACCCACCTTAAGCGTTGACCTGGATGGGAATGTGCAGATGCGGGGGAATGGCAACATTAAAGTCCTCATTAATGGGAAACCCTCGGCCATGATGGCCCGCAACCTGGCAGATGCCCTGCGTCAAATGCCCGCCAATGTCATTAAATCCATTGAAGTAATTACGAGCCCAGGTGCCAAATACGATGCCGAGGGATCAGCTGGGGTCATTAACATCATTACCAAAAAAGCGCTTGAAGGCTTTAATGGATCGGTGAATGTGACGGCGGGAAACTTGAATCGGGGCGTGGGGACCAACCTAAATTTGAAACGAAAGAAATTCGGTTTTTCTCTGTCAGCCAATGGCTACCAGTTTCGCAATATTCGGGAAAGCCAATCGACTCGTACAACGCTGATGCCCGTAAGTGATGGAACCAGCCAGCCATTGAATATACTAACCCAGAGCAGTCAGGCCGATAATACAGGTACGGGTGGGTATGGCGAGATGAGCGCCGACTACGATCCGGATTCGACCAGTCATTTCAATTTTGCCGCCAACGTCTGGGGAGGTTATTACCCCAACAACAATTCGGTGATTAATCGACTAACTAGCCCTACGGGCGATGTGCTGCAAGCCTTTCGAAATGATATCCGATTCAGTAATCCGTATGGCAATGGACAGCTTGACCTGGGCTATACGAAAACGTTTAAAAAGCCCGGACAGGAACTGTCCATACTGACGCAGTTCAGTCGAATGCCCGACAATTATTTTTATGATACCGATCGGTATAGCCTCTCCGACCTATTGACCTACCGCCAGCACAGTACCAATTACAGCAGCAACAAGGAATATACCGCTCAGGCGGATTACACGCATCCGTTTACTATTAACGGTGCTCACGACACGACCAATATCAAACTTGAAGTCGGACTAAAGGCCATTTTACGTGACATTGGCAGCGAATACCGCGTCACGCAGTCGCTGGATGGACGAGGTGATCTGCTCCCCGATTCGAGCCAATCGAATGACTTCAATTACACGCAACGGGTCTATTCGAGCTATACGTCCCTGCGGGTAGACAACAAACGACAATGGAGCCTGAATGCCGGGGCTCGCTACGAACATACTGCCATTCAGAGTGACTTTGTTACGAGCCAGACAAAACTATTCAGCCAGTATAACAACCTGATTCCGAGCGTAACGCTGTCGAAAAAAATCAAGACAAACACGTTTAAGATTAGTTATACGCAGCGAATTCAGCGCCCACTGGTATGGTATCTGAACCCGTGGCTCAACCAGAGTGATCCGAAAAATATTCAAACGGGCAACCCCTTGCTCAATCCAGAGCTAAGCCACGCTACTGAACTAGCGTATAGCCTGAGCGCTAAGAGCGGATTATCACTTAATACGGCCTTATACTGGCGGTTGACCAACAATGCTATCGAATACCTGGCGACTGTAGATGCTGCCGGCATATCCACCACGAAGCCCCAGAATATAGGCCAGCGGAAAGCGTACGGGCTGAACGTTAATATCAGTAGTCAGCCTACCAAAGACTGGTCACTCAATGGTGGTGGTGATTTGCGGTACGTTGATCTGAGCAGTCCCGCCCTCAAGCAGGGGAATAGTGGATTGGTATGGAACCTGAACCTGAACACCAGCTATAAACTGCCTAAAAACTATACCTTACAGGCAAATGGTAATTATAACTCTGGCTGGATTAGCTTACAGGGCACCAACACAGGTTTCTACTGGCACAGCCTTTCGGCCAAACATGATATCCTGAACAAGCAGGCCAGCCTCACGCTGGGTTTGAACAATCCATTTTATCGGGGTATTGCGCAAACGAGCCGCCAGTCTGCGCCCACGTTTGAGTCGGAGTCTCGTTTCTACATGATTCGTCGTTCCGTGCGGCTCACCTTCGAATGGCGATTCGGCCAGATGAGTGCCGGTGGCAGTAAGAAAGGCAAGAAGATCAGCAACGACGATAAAGATAGATAGCCGATACACAAACTTCCCTGTGTCCATAACCGAATAGCCGAAATAGAGAATTTACGGGCAGGCAAGTCACAAAACCAGTTGGCTTTCTGGAAACTACCCCCGCGCGTTTTACGTTGTTGTTTAGAATGAGCCAACCGAACGTGACAGAAGAAAAAGTAACCGAGCGCCAGGCCGGTCTAACTGATATAGAGCTGACGGGATACGACCAGATCGAAGTGCTGGGTGCCCGCGAACACAACCTCAAAAACATTGACGTCGTTATTCCCCGCAACAAGCTGGTTGTCGTAACAGGCATCAGCGGAAGTGGCAAGTCGTCACTCGCCTTCGATACAATTTATGCCGAAGGCCAGCGCCGTTACATGGAGAGCTTCTCGGCCTATGCCCGCTCGTTTATCGGCGATATGGAACGGCCCGATGTCGATAAAATCAACGGCCTCAGCCCGGTAATCTCCATTGAGCAGAAAACAACCTCAAAGAACCCGCGCTCAACCGTGGGGACAACGACCGAGATTTATGACTTTCTGCGTTTGCTCTACGCCCGGGCAGGCGAAGCATTTTCGTATGTGACGGGTCGTAAGATGGAGCGCCAGTCGCAGGATCAGATTATTGACATCATTCTGGAGCAGTATGGCGGTCAGAAAATAACCCTTCTGGCACCGATTATCAGAAGCCGCAAAGGACATTACCGCGAATTGTTCGTGCAGATTGCCAAAACGGGCTACACAAAAGTCCGGGTGGATGGCGTGGTGCAGGATATCGTACCGAAGATGCAGTTGGACCGCTACAAAATCCACGACATCGAAATCGTTATTGACCGGCTCGTACCAAAAACAGAGGACCGGTATCGGCTCAGCCAGTCGATCCAGACGGCCATGAAGCAGGGCAAAGGCGCGATGCAGATGCTGGATGGAAATGGCCAACTGGTCTATTTCTCGCAAAATCTGATGGACCCTGAATCGGGCATTAGCTACGACGAGCCATCCCCGAACTCCTTTTCGTTCAACTCGCCTTACGGTGCTTGCCCGGTCTGTAATGGATTGGGCGTTGTCGAGGAAATAACGGAGGAGTCCGTTATTCCTGATAAGTCGCTGAGCATCAGTCGTGGTGCTATTGCCCCGCTGGGCGAATACCGGGAGTTGTGGATATTCAAAGAGATTGAAGCAATTCTGAAAAAATACAAGCTTAACCTTACCACGCCGGTTGTTAAGTTTCCGGAGGAACTGTTGCATGCGCTCATGCACGGCACGGAAGAAGAAGCCACAGTGCCTTCGAAAAAGTACGTCGGCGAAGATTATTATAGCTTTAAGTTTGAAGGGATCGTCAATTTCCTGAAGCGACAGCAGGAAAACAGCACCGACAAAATTCAGGAATGGCTTAAAGACTTTATGGTCATCAAGCCCTGTCCCGAATGTGCGGGAGCCCGGCTCAAAAAAGAATCGCTGTATTTCAAGATTGACCAGAAGAACATCTCTGAACTGGCCCGCATGGACATTTCGGAGCTAACGGCCTGGTTCGAGGGGGTCGAAGATCGGATGACCAACCGCCAAAACGTAATTGGTAAGGAAATCCTGAAAGAGATTCGGAAGCGCATCGGTTTCCTGCTCGACATCGGTCTCGACTACCTGACGCTCGATCGTCCGTTACGGACCTTGTCGGGTGGCGAAGCGCAGCGTATTCGGCTGGCCACGCAGATTGGGACACAGCTGGTGGGCGTGCTTTACATCATGGATGAGCCGAGTATTGGGTTGCACCAGCGGGACAACGTCAAACTGATCGATTCGCTGAAGAATCTGCGTGACTTGGGCAATACGGTTCTGGTCGTTGAACACGATAAGGACATGATGCTTGAATCGGACTTCATCCTCGATATTGGTCCTGGCGCTGGTCGGCATGGGGGGCAGGTTGTCAACCAGGGAACGCCAGACGAGTTTCTGAAAAACCAGTATCTCGGCGTAGCGGGCAGCAGCACCACCGCCGATTACCTGAGCGGCCGTCGTGCCATCGAGGTGCCCGCCGAACGGCGCAAAGGCAACGGTAAGTTTTTGATCATCAAGAACGCAACGGGCAATAACCTCAAGAACGTAACGCTGAAATTACCCCTGGGCCGAATGGTGACCATTACGGGCGTATCGGGCAGCGGAAAATCGTCGCTCATTCACGAAACCCTGTTTCCGATACTGAACCGCCATTTTTTTCGGTCGAAACGCGAGCCGTTACCGTTCAAATCGGTGGATGGCCTGGAGCATCTGGACAAAGTAATCGAGGTCGACCAGTCGCCTATTGGCCGGACGCCCCGTTCCAATCCGGCCACGTATACGGGTATGTTCTCCGAAATCAGAACCTTATTTGCTGAATTACCGGAGGCCAAAATTCGGGGATACAAACCCGGTCGGTTCTCATTCAACGTCAAGGGTGGTCGTTGTGAAGATTGCGAAGGCGCGGGAATGAAAAAGATCGAAATGGAGTTCCTGCCCGATGTCCACGTTATGTGCGAAACCTGCAAGGGCAAGCGCTTCAACCGGGAAACCCTCGAAGTACGCTTCAAAGGAAAATCCATTGCGGATGTGCTCGATATGACGGTGGAGCAGTCGCTGGACTTCTTCGCGAGTCAGCCTAAAATTCTCCGTAAAGTATCTACGCTGAATGATGTAGGACTTGGGTATATTACGCTTGGCCAACACGCCACGACCTTATCGGGTGGAGAGGCTCAACGCGTAAAACTCGCCGAAGAGTTGTCCAAGAAAGACACGGGTAAGACCTTATACATCCTTGATGAACCCACCACGGGGCTGCACTTTCAGGACATCGCGCACCTGCTCGATGTATTGAACAAACTCGCTGACAAGGGCAATACGGTATTAATAATCGAACACAATCTGGACGTCATCAAAGTATCGGATCACCTCATCGACCTCGGTCCCGAGGGCGGTAACAAAGGAGGGTTCATCATCGCCGAAGGCACCCCCGAAAAGGTGGCTGAGGTGAAGGGAAGTTATACCGGCAAATTCTTGAAAATGGAGTTGGAAGGGTGAGGAGCTGCAAAATCCAGTATCTTCGCTGGTACGAAAACAACCTGCGAAAATCGATTTATGCGTAACCCCTCTTTTTACATTTTACTCCTGGTACTGGTCGTTCTGGACGCCTGGCTACTGGCACACCCCAACCTGATTGGCAAGGCTGGGGTGTTCTTTTTTGATTATACCTACCTCGAAACGTTTCCCAAAGCATTGGGTACCGTGTCTGTTGTCGTAGGGCTGACGCTGTTAATTTCCTGGGCCATCGGGCAACTAAATAAACCTGCATCCATCGGGATCACGGTTGCGTTGCTGACAGCATCGGTCTATTACTTGTTCCAAAGCTTCACACAGTACAACTCTGGCATTTACAAACTTACGGGCGCGGGCTTTCGGGCAGGCGCCATCTTGCTGCCGGGTTTGATTGTGCTGGTGTTTGGCGAAGGCTTACTCCGGCGGTTACGGTAACGTCTGGGCCATCACGCTTACTAAATAGATTTACCTAAAACCTGGATACAATGACGTTGAATAAATGGTTGATGGCCTTGTTACTTGTACCCGACAGCCTGTTGCTGTCGGCGAAATTTAATACTGCTCCTGTTTCACACCGACGGCAGGAGGCTGTCGGGTACCTGCTTCGGCCCGACCGGGTTTTCGACGGCGAAACTGTCCACGAAGGCTGGGTGGTTCGCGTGAAAGGAGACAAAATTGACGCCGTTGGACCGGCCAATTCGGTTCCGGTAGCGGGTGCTGAAGTCATTGACCTGAAAGGCCAGACATTAATGCCCGGCTTGATCGAAGGCCATTCGCATTTGTTGTTGCATCCCTACAACGAAACGCCCTGGGACGATCAGGTTTTGAAAGAAGCCCGCTCGTTACGCGTGGCACGTGCAACCGTTCATGCCCAGAAAACGCTACAGGCGGGCTTCACAACCGTGCGCGATTTAGGGACCGAAGGCGCCGAATATGACGACGTTGGCTTGAAACAGGCCATCAATCAGGGTATTATCGCCGGTCCTCGTATGATCGTTGTCACAAAAGCGCTTATTGCCACGGGGAGCTATGGTCCTAAGGGGTTTGGTCCCGACATCACCGTGCCACAGGGAGCCGAAGAAGCTGATGGACACGATGCACTGATCCAGGCGGTTCGACGGCAGATTGGCAAAGGGGCCGATGCCATAAAAATCTATGCCGATTACCGCTGGGGACTGATGGCCGAAGCGCGCCCAACGTTCACACTCGATGAGCTCAAGTTAATTGTGGAGGTGGCCCGGAGCAGCGGCCGGGGCGTAGTGGCTCATGCAGGTACGGCCGAGGGCATGCGTCGGGCCATTCTGGCGGGTTGCGAAACCGTTGAGCATGGCGACGCCGGAACGCCCGAAATCTTTGCCTTAATGAAACAACAGGGTACCGCACTTTGTCCTACATTGGCTGCGGGCGATGCCATCAGCCAGTATCGCGGCTGGAAGAAAGGACAGGATCCGGAACCTGAGCGCATGAAACAGAAACGGTTGACTTTTAAACAAGCATTGGATGCGGGCGTAACCATTTGCGCCGGGGGCGATGTTGGCGTGTTCAGTCATGGCGAAAACGCCCGTGAACTCGTACTGATGGTCGACTACGGGATGAAACCCCTGGCGGTCATGCGCTCCGTTACCTCGACCAATGCTGATGTCTTTCACCTGGCTGACCGGGGCAGGGTACGGGCTGGTTTGCTGGCCGACCTGGTGGCCGTGCAGGGTGACCCAACCAAAACGATTACCGATGTACAGCAGGTGCGGATGGTGATGAAAGGAGGTAACTTCTTTAAGCGGTAACGAGAAAACTTATTGTGAAATCTTTAGGTTACACGTTAATGCAAACGTAATACGGCTTTTTTTGTACGATTTCATCTGTCGTTTATGTTTTTGGACTAATTTCGCCCGACCAGTTCGCTGGCTATATTTCTGTGTTCTGACGGACATGAATAGCCTATTGGCGTGAGGCTCTCTTGTGGATTTATGTCCTGATAGTCAATCAATACCTAATTTAATGTTTCTGATTACTCTACCCTGATTTTTTATATGGCAAACTCCGCTGAATTAACCGTCGATGGTAAAACGTATTCTTTTCCAACACTAGAGGGAACCGAACACGAGAAAGCTTTCGACATCTCGAACCTTCGTGATCAGACTGGCTATGTTACGTTAGACCGCGGCTATAAAAACACCGGTGCCACAAAAAGCGCCATCACATTTCTAGATGGTGAGCTGGGCATTCTGCAATATCGGGGGTATTCTATTGAAGATTTGGCCGCCAAGGCATCGTTTCTGGAAGTTGCCTATCTGTTGATTTATGGCGAACTGCCAACCCAGGAACAGTTCACAACGTTTGAAACGGCCATTCGTCGGCATACGCTGGTGAATGAAGACATGCGGAAAATTTTTGATGGTTTTCCGGTGAAAGCTCACCCAATGGGTGTGTTGGCATCATTGGTAAGCGCCATGAGTGCCTTCTACCCCGACCTGGAAAACGGGAAAGACGATGATGTTGATCGGCATATTATCCGCTTGCTGGCTAAACTGCCCACCATTGCGACCTGGTCGTATAAGCGGGCGCTTGGTCATCCGGCCAACTACCCAAAAAACACGCTCGATTATATTCCGAACTTCCTCAACATGATGTTCTCGCTGCCCGTTGAGGACTATAAGGTCGATCCGGTTGTGGCAGAAGCGTTGAATGTATTGCTTATCCTGCATGCCGACCACGAGCAGAATTGCTCGACCTCAACGGTACGGCTTGTAGGATCGTCCCAGGCGAATATCTACTCGTCGATCTCGGCTGGTATCAGTGCGTTGTGGGGCCCATTACACGGCGGTGCAAATCAGGAAGTCATTGAAATGCTTGAGGATATCAAAGCAGATGGCGGAGATGTTTCTAAGTACATAGAGATGGCCAAAAACGCAAAAACAACGGGCTTCCGCCTATTTGGTTTTGGTCACCGGGTCTACAAAAACTTTGACCCACGGGCCAAGATCATCAAGAAAGCGGCTGATGACGTACTGGCCAAGCTTGGGGTGAATGACCCGATTCTGGAAATTGCTAAAGGGTTGGAAGAAGCCGCTCTTAACGACGAGTATTTCGTATCGCGCAAACTATACCCGAACGTCGATTTCTACTCGGGCATCATTTACCGGGCGTTGGGCATCCCAACAAACATGTTTACCGTGATGTTCGCCATTGGCCGTTTACCAGGCTGGATTGCTCAGTGGAAAGAAATGCGCGAAACAAAAGAACCAATCGGTCGGCCCCGTCAGATTTACACGGGCTCGACGTTGCGTGAGTTTGTACCGATTGAAAAACGGTAATTGCTTGAATAAGTCGATTAAACGAACAGAAAGCGCTGGCTATGTAGTCGGCGCTTTTTGCGTTATAAACCGTTAAAATTAATACTATCTGTTTTTGATAGTGTGTGCTTGTAGGCTGTTAGCTTGGTTGGCATATAGCTACAGCCATAAATATGAATGATCTTGTTAATTGATTGATCACAATTGTTGATCTGAGTAAATCAGTAAATAGCATGGCTACATATTTGTTGTTAATTAGTATGAAAATTGGCCTTTTTTATGTCAATTCCTGCACCGCTCAAGCCGGAAATGAAAGCTCATACACCTGTTCAAGAAGAAAGACCAGTTCGCATAAATCCATTATTCAAGGAAGAGTAATGGATAAAGAAACGGGTAATGGCTTGAAAATAGCGAGTATTAGACTAGAGAATAAACTAATTAAAGTGGATACCAACGGGTACTTCTCTTGCATAGTAGTACCCAAACGCTATAGTGTTACCGGCTTTTGTTATTCATATATAAGATTGGTTACTAAGTCATTAATGGTAGGGGAGGGTGAAACTATTGATCTGAAAATTTATCTTTTGATAAATTCAGAGGGTACAAATAACTGACACTTCTGGCCGTATAGATTACTGAAATAAGCCCCACTTCTAGGGTAGAAGTGGGGCTTATTTCAGTAACGCCTAGTTATTTCCATATCCAGCCCAGACGAAATAGCTTAATAGATGACGCATAACCTTGGCTACTGATTCTTCCAACATAGTTTGTTCGTACTCTACTAATTTGGTCCACTTACTTGGTTTATCTAAACCAACCTTCTCCTGGTGCGTTACAATCTCTAATAGATTCATTGATTCAAGCGTATTCGATCTCAACTATGAAAGCTGCAGTATTTCACAAACCCGGCGACATCCGGTACGAACAGTTCGATGATCCTACTATCGAAGACTCCCGCGATGCCATTATCCGCGTTACCTCCACCGCCATCTGCGGATCTGACCTTCACATCTACGATGGCTTTTTGCCTCAGCTTCGACCGGAAGTACTTGGACATGAGTTCATGGGTATCGTTGAAGAAGTCGGTTCAGGCGTAACAAACCTCAAAAAAGGCGACCGCGTAGTCGTGCCGTTCACGATTGCTTGTGGCAAATGTTTCTTCTGCCAGCACCACCAGGAGATGCATTGCGAAAACTCCAACAAAGAAGACTACGGTCCGGATGGCGGTTTGCTAACCGAAAAAGGCGGTGGCCTATTCGGTTACTCCGATCTCTATGGTGGCTATAACGGTGGTCAGGCCGAAGCGGTGCGCGTGCCCTACGCCGATTATAGCCTGCGCCATGTGCCGGAAGAATTGAAAGACGAACAGGTATTGTTCCTAACCGATATTTTCCCGACAGGCTGGAGCTCCATCGAGTGGGGTGAACTTAAAGGTGGTGAAACGGTAGCCATATTTGGATCTGGTCCGGTTGGCTTAATGGCGCAGAAATCGGCCTGGTTGCAGGGTGCCGGACGGGTGATTGCTATCGATCCGGTCAATTACCGCCTGGAACGCGCTAAACGTGTCAATAACGTTGAGACGCTTAACCCGAATGATGTCGACGTGGTGGAAGCACTGCGGAGTATGACGGAAGGACGCGGCCCCGATCTCTGCGTGGATGCGGTTGGTATGGAAGCCAGCCGGTCTGTGCTGGACAAGGCTAAGGCGGTTTTTAATCTGGAAAAAGGTACTGATAGTGTGCTCGAGACCTGCTTCCGGGCCGTCCGCCGAGGTGGTATCGTGACCATTGTTGGCGTTTACGGTACGCCTTTCGACAATTTTCCACTAGGTCGCATGTTCGATAAAGGCGTAACCATCCGGCAGGGACAGTCGCAGGTGCATAAAAACATTGACCATCTGCTGGACCTCGTCGTTCAGGGGAAAGTTGTGCTGGACGATATTGTTTCACACGTGCTACCCCTTACGGAAATTTCTCGGGGGTACGACATCTTCAAGCACAAAGAAGACGATTGTACGAAAGTTATTTTGAAACCTTAATTCAACAGGAGCATTTGCTGCTCCGCTTACTCAACGATGGAAACAAAAAATAATGGCAAAACGGTCCTGATTACGGGCGCAGCCAGTGGTATTGGTCGCGAACTTACCCGGTTATTCGCGAAAGACGGTTACAATTTGGTTCTGGTAGATATCAACCAGGAAGGCATAGAACAATTAGCCAGCAGCTTCTATAATCAATACGGCACACAAACGACCTTGATCAATAAAGATCTGGCAAGCCCTACTGCTCCCGACGAAATCTATGCCGAAACAACGGGCAAAGGATTTGCCATCGATGTGCTGGTAAACAATGCTGGCTTTGGTGAGTACGGTATGTTTGCTACGGAAACCGATCTGCAAAAGGAGCTATCCATCGTACAGGTTAACGCTATAGCGCTCATGCATCTGACCAAGTTATACGTAAAAGACATGGTTAGCCGCAATGAGGGCAAGATTCTGATGCTGGGCTCCGAGGTGTCAGTGGCTCCTAATCCACTGATGGCCGTTTACGGGGCGACTAAAGCGTTTATCAAATCGTTTTCGGAAGCCATTCGCGATGAGCTAAAAGACACTAATGTTACCGTGACGGTATTAATGCCGGGCGCCACAAACACCAATTTCTTCAAAGTAGCCGGAGCCACCGAAGCAAAAGGAGCTGATCCTAACAAAACGGCCGATCCGGCAGCAGTGGCCAAAGAAGGTTACGAAGCCTTGATGAGTGGCAAAGACCATGTTGTGGCCGGGTGGATGAATAAGGCTCGGGTGGCCATGTCCCATATTCTACCCGATCCGATGGTTGCGGCCAGCGTACGCAGCGACATGACACCCAAGGAACAAGCCGAGCAGGAGCAGAAGAAAACGGCGCTGGCGCTGACAATAGGAGCGGTTGTGGTGGGTGCCATTTGGTTCCTGACGCGTAACAACTCATCCGTGGTGCCAATCAGTTCGTACGATAAAGTCAAGTATCGTTATAAAGCGCGTAAGGCAGAACATAAGGCCAAGAATGCACTGGCTTCCGTTGGTGATTCCGTCAAGGGAGCCTATCACAACGCCAAAGCCGCTGTAGAGGAAGCGGTGGCCTAATTAGTTTGTGGTCTGCCGTTTGTAGTTGCCTGACGGACGGGCAACAAAATGACAGACCACAAACCACACAGTTGATATACGAACTCAATTTTATGGAATCAATAAAAACAAAAGCGTACGGAGCCAAGGCATCGCTTATCGATAGCCTGAGCACACTGTCCCGCATGGACATCGAGCGAAACGCGCCTGAATCGGATCAGGTGCTGATCGATGTGCTCTATTGCGGGGTTTGCCATTCCGATTTGCATCAGGTCAAAAATGATTGGGCCAATACTGTTTACCCCTGTATTCCTGGTCATGAGGTTGTTGGCCGCATTACTCAAGTGGGTACAGACGTATCCAAATTTAAGGTAGGTGATGTTGTAGGCGTCGGCTGTATGATCGATTCCTGTGGACACTGCCATTCCTGTACCGGGGGCGAAGAGCAATATTGCGAAGGGCCTGTTAGCTGGACCGCTACTTACAATGGCTATATGAAACCTGATGGTAGTGGGTTCAATACGTTCGGGGGTTATTCGACATCCCTGGTCGTGAAGGAATCTTTCGTATTGAAGATTCCGGATGCGCTCGATATCAAAGCGGCCGCGCCTATCCTTTGCGCAGGCGTAACAACCTATTCACCGCTTCGGCACTGGAATGTTCAAGCCGGCAGTAAAGTCGGTGTTGTTGGTTTGGGTGGCTTGGGACACATGGCGGTTCAATTAGCCAAAGCGATGGGAGCGGAGGTAGCCGTAATTACACATACGGAAGACAAACGAGCTGCCGCAGAAGCGCTTGGTGCGCATGAGGTGATTATCTCGACGGATAAGAAAGCTATGACGGCTCACGAACTGTCGTTCGATCTGGTCCTGATTACCATTCCCGATCCCTTCGACGTGAATGCCTACGTCACTGTTGTTAAGCGCGATGGAGCCCTTGTAACAGTAGGTCTTCTGGGCGACTACAAAAGCCCGCTCAACAACATGGAAGTGGCTATGCATCGGCGTACTGTATCGGGATCGCTGATTGGTAGCATCAAAGAAACACAGGATGTGCTGGACTTTTGTGCTGAGCATTCCATCCTTCCCGAGGTAGAAATGATTGAAATCCAGGATATCAATAAGGCATTTAGCCGAATGCAGGACGAAGATGTCCGCTTCCGCTTCGTGATCGATATGCAGTCCCTGAAAAACGAAGATTAATAGACCACTCATCTCTCAACGAACGCATGATTCAATCTTATTTGCGAGCCTTCCAGATTGGCGTTATTGCCGGAATGCGCGCTGCCGTAGCACCAGCGTTGCTCAGTCATAAATTAGTCAGAACGATTCCAACCAAACAACCGCAGAAGCCAGTTCATTATTTAGCGCAACCGCCTGTATCGATCGGCCTGAATATACTCGCTGGTGCTGAGTTGATAGGGGATAAAGTACCAAACGCGCCGGAACGCACCATACCAGCCCAGTTCATTTCGCGAATTGCCTCAGGTGCAACCTGTGGGGCTTTTCTAAGTGAGGTCGAGGGGAAAGAAGTACCGCTTGGTGCTATCGCTGGTGGTTTAGGGGCAGTAGCAGGAACCCTGCTTTTCTTTAACCTGCGCCGGTGGCTGGATCTCGAGGTTGGCTTACCGGATGCCGCTGTTGGACTTGCCGAAGATGCGCTGGCTATTGGCCTGGGCTGGCAGGTTGTTAATAGTATTGAGCCAGCCACCAAACCAGTCTAGTTACTTCTTGATGTGGCGTCGGGTTGACGAACCCGACATAGGAAGGTTTCTCAAAACCTACCGGTCAAGGCTAGTCAAGACGGTAGGTTTTAAAAGACCTCTCCTGTCAGTTTTAAGAACCGTTCGGGCGGCCCCGCCAACATCACCCTGGAGTATCATAAACAGGTCATAAAAAAACGTCCCGGTCAGTTGTGAAATAAATTCACACTAACCGGGACGTTTGCTATTAGAGCGTTAACTAATCGTCGATTTCGCCTTCATCGTCTTCAGCCGTGGCGGCAAGAACGGGGTCAAGAAGCGCTTCATCATCGGTTGCAATTTTTGCCCGGATTTTGCCTTCGATCTCACCCATTAATTCAGGATTATCAAGAAGTAGCTCTTTAACGGCATCACGGCCCTGCGCCAGGCGGCTGGTGCCATATGAGAACCACGAACCGGATTTCTTAACGATTTCCATTTCAACCGCCAGATCCAGAATTTCACCAACTTTGGAGATGCCCTGGCCATACATGATATCAAACTCAACTACTTTGAAAGGAGCAGCCAGTTTATTTTTGACAACTTTAACCTTGGTGCGGTTACCCACCACGTTATCGGCGCCTTCTTTAATCTGGCCAATACGCCGGATATCCAGACGAACCGACGCATAGAATTTCAGCGCGTTACCACCGGTGGTTGTTTCAGGGTTACCGAACATAACGCCGATCTTCTCCCGAAGCTGGTTGATGAAAATACAGCAGCAACCCGTTTTGTTGATCGTACCCGTCAATTTCCGCAACGCCTGCGACATCAAACGAGCTTGCAGACCCATTTTGCTTTCGCCCATTTCGCCTTCAATCTCAGCTTTTGGCACAAGGGCTGCTACCGAGTCAATAACGATAATGTCAATAGCTCCTGAACTGATGAGGTGTTCAGCGATTTCCAACGCCTGTTCACCATTATCGGGCTGCGAGATGAGCAGATTCTTCACGTCAATACCAAGCTTTTCAGCATAAACCCGGTCAAAGGCGTGTTCGGCGTCGATAAATGCTGCCAGGCCACCTGCTTTTTGTGCTTCAGCGATAGCGTGCAATGTCAGCGTTGTTTTACCAGATGATTCCGGACCATAAATTTCGACAACACGACCACGGGGTAAGCCACCTATGCCGAGGGCTAGGTCTAAGCCCAGCGAGCCAGTCGAAATAACCGGAACGTCTACGACTTTGCTTTCGCTCAGGCGCATGACCGTGCCTTTGCCGAAGGCTTTATCCAGTTTTTCGATGGTTGTTTGAAGGGCTTTTAATTTACTGTCATTAGCAGATGCTGTGGCTTGCGCCGTATCTGATTTTGCCATGTTAGGATGGTTGTTTAAACAGATAAAATTACCCAAAAATGGGCAGATTACCAAATGGATTTAGGAAATAGTTGAAGCCGTTTACCCATTGTCTGACGGGTAAATCACAGACGAAAAAAAAGTCTGACAACTACTTGGTTTTCAGTATAGTTGCCAGACTGTTGGGGCTTGTTTCAATTACAGGGTTGAGTCAGCAGTAGCGGGTTGCTGAGCCGGTGCCGGTTGCTGATTCTGGGGTTGTGCCTGTTGCGGCTGAACCTGTTGTGGCTGCCCCTGCTGATAGCCCGGATACGCCGACCCATCTCCATACGGACGAGCAGGCGGACCAACTATTTCGACCGATGTAATGTAGTACTTCGTTTCGCCATTCCAGGGAAACTTCAGAATTTTTTCTTCGTAATGCAGCGTCACGCGCTGGCCTGTCTTAACGGCCTGGGTGACCTGATTTGCTATAGCATCATCTTTCACCGAAAAATCAAAGTATTGGGGTGTAAGCGAACCGGTTTCACCCGAGAAGCCGCCTACATTCAACACGCCTTCGTATGTTTTGAAGAGGAAACCCCGCCGACTGAACTTGGAAACAGTTCCGGCACGCTCACCATCGCTATAGCTCCAGCCTGTGAGCGCGTAGAGTACGCCAAAAACAACTAACAGAAATAATAAAAAATACAAAAGTCCTCGCATAGGTACAGATGGTTTAGTGGCTGTTCTTAAGCTCACAAATAGACAACATTTTCTGGTAAATTCTGTTTCGAGACCCTATTGACCATGAATTATTCGTTAAGTCACGAACCAATCCCATTCCTTTTCTAAAGTTTTGCCCTGTATTTCGTTACTTTGCGGCTGGTTAGCTCATGAGCCTAACGGCTTGGTAGTCAAACCCGATAAACCGGTACGCCGGAACGATAGATTTTTTCGTTGTTAACCCTTCTTATTTTTTTGCAATGAGTACCATCCAAAGCATTCATGCCCGGCAGATTCTGGATTCACGCGGTAACCCAACGGTTGAAGTAGATGTCCGCACCGAAAATGGCTATCTGGGTCGGGCCGCTGTGCCCTCTGGCGCATCAACCGGCACCCACGAAGCCGTCGAACTTCGGGACAATGACCCTAAGGTATATGTTGGCAAAGGCGTTTTGAAAGCAGTTTCAAACGTAAACGAGTTGATCTTCCCAGAACTGGTTGGCATTTCGGTCTTTGAGCAAAGTATGATTGATAAAATTATGCTTGAACTGGACGGTACGCCAAACAAGGGCCGTTTAGGCGCTAATGCCATTCTTGGCGTATCGATGGCAGCCGCTAAAGCAGCCGCTCAGGAAGCAGGTTTGCCGCTCTACCGCTACATTGGTGGCGTTAATGCCAACACGTTGCCGGTTCCGATGATGAATATCCTGAACGGTGGTTCGCACGCCGATAACTCCATCGATTTCCAGGAGTTCATGGTAATGCCTGCCAACGCAGCCAGTTTCTCGGAAGCGCTACGTATGGGTACCGAAATTTTCCATACGCTGAAAGGGGTATTGAAAAAAATGGGCCTGGCAACCAACGTAGGTGATGAAGGCGGTTTTGCCCCCAACATCAAATCGAACGAAGAAGCGATCCAAACAATCATTCAGGCGATCGAGAAAGCGGGCTACCGCCCAGGCGAAGATGTCTGGATTGCTATGGATGCCGCTTCGTCGGAGTTCTACGATGCTGAAGCAGGCGTGTATCATTTCAAAAAATCAACCGGCGACAAACTGACATCTTCCGAAATGGCGGGCTTCTGGAAAGATTGGGCTAGCAAATACCCAATCCTGTCGATCGAAGACGGTATGGCCGAAGATGACTGGGCGGGCTGGAAAACCCATACCGACGAGCTGAAAGGTACGCCTGTTCAACTGGTTGGCGATGATCTGTTCGTGACCAACGTAACGCGCCTTCAGGAAGGTATCGACAAAGGGATTGCCAACGCGATCCTGGTTAAAGTAAACCAGATCGGTTCGCTGACCGAAACGATTGATACCGTTAACCTGGCTAAGCGTAATTCGTACAAGAACATCATGTCGCACCGTTCGGGCGAAACCGAAGATGCTACCATTGCTGATCTTGCTGTAGCGCTCAACACGGGCCAGATCAAAACGGGTTCGGCTTCGCGTTCAGACCGGATGGCAAAATACAACCAACTGCTTCGCATCGAAGAGGAACTAGGCGAAACAGCGTACTTCCCAGGACTTAAGTTTTAATTGTTTATGGTTTGAGGTTTACGGTTTGTGGTTGGCTGACGCAGGTAATACAGGCGTTAGCCAACCACAAACCGTAGACCGTATACCTACTCTACCATGTTTAACCGTCTTCTCCGCTACGGCCGTAATTTCTACGTCGCCACCGGCTTAGTGCTGGTAGGGTGGATGACGTTTTTTGATGCCAACGATCTGCCAACCCAGATTCGAAACTGGTGGGAACTGCGTCGATTGGACGGGGAGGCTAAATTCTATCAGGCTAAAATCAAAGCGGTCCAGACTGAACGTCAGGAAGTGCTCGGCAATGATCGCCTTCGGGAGAAGTTTGCCCGTGAAAAGTATTTAATGAAAAAGCCCGGCGAAGACGTGTTTGTTATTGTCGATGAACACAACGAACCGTTAGAAAAATGATGAATGATGAATAATAAATGATTGGCATGCTCACTCGTTATCATTCATCATTTATCATTCCTCATTAAAATGATAAACGTCCTCTTCGTTTGTTATGGCAACATTTGTCGGTCACCCATCGCCGAGGGGGTGTTCCGAATGCTGATTGACGAAGCCGGGCTCAATGAACAGATTCAGGCTGATTCGGCCGGAACGGCGTCTTTTCACATTGGTCAACTGCCTGACCGGCGCACCCGTGAAAACGCTATTGAACATGGCTTAACGCTGTCGCACCGGGCGCGTCGTTTAATTGGCGAAGATCTGGCTCAGTTCGATTATTTCGTGGCGATGGATGAAACTAACCTGGAAGCCATTGAAAAGCTGAATTACCGAAGTACAGGGCTATACACGAACGACACCATCTTTTTACTTCGTGAATTCGACCCGGATGTAAGCGACCAGCCCAACGTACCGGACCCTTACTACGAAGGACCGGAAGTATTTGAAGAAGTTTACCAGATTTGCTTACGCTGCTGTCGGCAACTACTTACGTATTTGGTTCAACAACATAATCTTAAAGAGCGAGAAAGTGAACCGGAACGCCGGAGCGGAGTGAACGAGTGAATTTGTCACAGACAGGCAATCATTCTTTCGCTCAGCTCCGGCGTTCCGGTTCGCTCTCTCGCTACTTCACTCTTTTATTTTTATGGACAAAAAAGTCATTCTCATCATTCTCGATGGCTGGGGCATTCCACTTAAGCCCGAAGTGTCGGCTATTGAAGCGGCTCATACGCCGTTCATGAATTCGCTGTATTCTCAATACCCAAATAGTAAGCTGGAAGCATCAGGACTAGCCGTTGGCCTGCCTGCAGGTCAGATGGGTAATTCCGAAGTAGGCCACATGAACCTGGGCGCCGGGCGGGTGGTGTATCAGGACCTGGTAAAAGTAAATAAAGCCGTTGAGGAGCATACCCTTGACAATGAGCCGGTTTTAGTTGATGCCCTTACCTATGCCAAAACCAACGGTAAGAACGTTCATTTTATCGGCCTGGTGTCGGATGGCGGTGTTCATGCACATATCGATCATATCAAAGGTTTATTGTCCATTGCGCACGCCCACGAACTGACCAATGTATTCGTGCATGCGTTTACGGATGGCCGGGACACGGACCCCAAAGGGGGTGTTGGTTACTTGACCGATCTGCAGGCGCATATGGCTGTGACAACGGGTCAGATTGCGAGCGTTATCGGGCGTTATTATGCCATGGATCGCGACAACCGTTGGGAGCGCGTTAAAATAGCCTATGACGCGATGGTAAAAGGAGAAGGTGAAAAAATCACCGCAGATGGCGTAACAAATGCGTTACAGGCATCGTATGATTCCGGGGTAACGGATGAGTTCATCAAACCATTAATTGTTACGGACAGTATCGGCTCGCCCGTAGCGGTTATCGAAGAGGGCGATGTAGTGCTATGCTTCAACTTCCGTACAGACCGGGGACGCGAAATCACGCAGGCATTGACGCAGAAGGATTTCCCGGAACAGGGGATGAAGAAGCTGTCGTTGAATTACATCACCATGACCAATTATGACAGTGAATTTGCCGGTGTAAAAGTCATTTTTGACAAAGATAACCTGCATAACACCTTAGGCGAGGTGATTGCTGACGCAGGGCGCAAGCAAATTCGAATTGCCGAAACAGAAAAGTATCCGCACGTTACCTTCTTTTTCTCTGGCGGTCGCGAAGAACCGTTCGTGGGCGAAAAGCGCTTGTTATGCCCGTCGCCCAAGGAGATGACCGTTCTTGATGCCAATGGTGTTGAAACCGTCATACCCGTAAAAACCTACGATCAAATTCCGGAAATGGCAGCCTATGCTATTCGCGACGCCATTATCCCTGAACTGGAGAAAGAAGAGGTAAACTTCGTTTGCCTGAACTTCGCCAATACCGACATGGTGGGCCACACAGGCGTTTTCGAGGCTGTTGTTAAAGCGGCCGAAACGGCGGATGCCTGTGCAAAAGCCGTTACAGAAACGGCACTGGCACACGGGTATACAACGATCATCATAGCTGATCACGGCAACGCTGAATTCATGGAAAACGAAGATGGTTCGCCCAATACGGCTCACACAACGAACCTGGTGCCCTGCATCCTGATCGACAAGGAGTACCATCCAAGTATGAAAGACGGTAAACTTGCTGATATTGCGCCAACGATTCTGCAACTAATGGGTATTCCTCAGCCTGCCGAAATGGGTGGTGTGAGTCTGATTGTAGAGTAATAGTATCGCGGGTTTTCAGTCCGCGCTACAACAAAAAAGCCGCTCCGAATATCGGAGCGGCTTTTTTGTTGTAGCGTTATGAATTACATATCGAATAAGATCCGGGTGGGATCTTCCAGAATCTGTTTTACACGAACCAGGAAGCTAACCGATTCTTTGCCGTCGATGATCCGGTGATCGTACGACAGCGCCACATACATAATTGGCCGGATAACGATTTCGCCATTAACCACTACGGCACGCTCAACGATGTTGTGCATACCCAGAATAGCAGACTGTGGTGCGTTGATAATCGGTGTCGACAGCATGGAGCCAAAGGTACCGCCATTGGTAATGGTGAACGTGCCGCCGGTCATTTGCTCGATCGTCAGTTTATTTTCACGGGCGAGACCAGCCAAGCGAACGACTTCTTTCTCGATCTGTGCAAAGCTCAACTGTTCGGCGTTCCGAATAACGGGTACTACAAGACCCCGATCCGACGAAACGGCGATTGAAATATCACAGAAGTCGTTGAATACCATCTGATCACCATCAATCTGAGCGTTTACTGCCGGGAAGTCTTTCAGTGCAATACAAACGGCCTTCGTAAAGAATGACATAAAGCCAAGCCCTACGCCGTTCTTCTCCTTGAATTTGTCTTTAAACTTATTCCGCAGGTCCATGATTGGCTTCATGTCTACCTCGTTGAAGGTAGTCAGCATGGCCGTTTCATTTTTAACGGCTACCAGTCGACGGGCGATTGTCCGGCGGAGAGATGTCATTTTCTCCCGACGTTGATTCCGACTACCAGGCGCTGCGGGAGCCGTTGCTGCTGGGGCTGGTGCTGCCGGTTTAGCCGCGGCTTGCGGAGCCGCTGGAGCCGGAGTTGGTGCTGGCATCGGAGCAGGAGAGGCTTTCAACGCATCTTCTTTCGTTAAGCGTCCGCCCACGCCCGTACCCTGAACCTGTTGTGCGCTGATACCTTTCTCATCAAGAATTTTAGCCGCTGCCGGCGATGGATAATGCGCGGCATATCCATTTCCGTTCTGACCATTGGCCGAGACTTCGGGTGCTGGTGTACTCGCTGCTGGCTGAGGGGCGGGTGCTGGTGTGCTGGCTGGTGCAGTTGCAGAAGCGCCTACTTCAATTTTAGCGATCAAGGCACCAATTGGCAGCGTTTCTCCTTCCTGAGCCACAATGCGGAGTATACCAGCCGCTTCGGCAGGAAGTTCAAACGTAGCTTTGTCGGATTCAAGTTCACACAATACTTCGTCGAGGGCAACCTGATCGCCGTCTTTCTTACTCCACGAAGCAATGGTTACTTCCGTTACAGACTCGCCAACGGCGGGCACTTTCATCTCGATCACACTCGATGCGGCCTGCGCAACAGGAGCTTGTACGGGTTCTGCCACCGCCTGAAGAGCGGGAGCGGCCTGTGGCGCCGGTGCGGCCGGTGCTTCGGCTTTAGCAGGCTCGGCAGCGGGGGCAGGGCTTGGTGCACTACCACCATCGTCAATTTTACAGATACTGGCTCCGATAGGCAGTACGTCACCTTCCTGAGCCAGAATGTGCAGAATACCATCGGCTTCGGCCGTTAATTCGAACGTAGCCTTATCGGAGTCGAGTCCGCAAAGTACATCGTCCATTTTTACGTGATCACCTTCTTTCTTATACCAGGTGCCAACGGTTACTTCGGTAATGGATTCCCCCACAGGAGGGATTTTCATGTCAACGGCCATTTTTTTGTAGTTTTCGGTTCGTAGTTTATCGTTTTATAAAACGCAGTAAGCCTTTGGCAGCACTACGAACGACAAACCACAAACTGCTTTTTATTCAAACGCTCTCCGAACGATATCGGCTTGTTCCTGAGTATGTATTTTTGGATAACCGGTAGCTGGTGAAGCCGCAGCTTTCCGCGAAATAATGGGCAGATTCAAACCAATGCGCAATAGGTAAGACCAGTAGCCCATGTTTGCGGGTTCTTCCTGTACCCAGATCAATTCCGCTTTTTTGTACTGTGCCAGCACCGCGTCCAACTGCGTTTTTGGCAACGGAGCCAGCTGCTCCAGTCGTACGATGGCCACGTCATCGCGCTGATCGGCCTGTTGCTTTTCGAGCAGGTCATAATAGATTTTACCCGTACAGAGCAACACCCGTTTTACCTTCTTCGCCTGTGCGTAGCTGTCGTCGATGATTTCCTGGAAGGACCCTTTCGTAAGATCTTCCAGCGGAGAAATACACTTCGGATGGCGCAGCAACGATTTCGGCGACATGATCACCAGCGGCTTGCGGAAGTTCCAGGCCA
This sequence comes from Spirosoma horti, assembly GCF_054776595.1. Taxonomy (NCBI): domain Bacteria; kingdom Pseudomonadati; phylum Bacteroidota; class Cytophagia; order Cytophagales; family Cytophagaceae; genus Spirosoma; species Spirosoma horti. The sequence goes on along the minus strand of NZ_BAAHBQ010000004.1, from coordinate 353,170 downwards.
GCTGACGACGCATAATATGGAACAGGTTGGCTGGCGTGGTTACGTTCGCCACGATCATATTATAGTCAGCATACAACTGCAAATACCGTTCTGGGCGAGCGTTGGAGTGCTCAGGTCCCTGGCCTTCGTAGCCATGGGGGAGTAGCATCGTTACACCGTTCTGGATACCCCATTTCGACTCACCAGCCGCAATGAACTGGTCGATGATCAATTGAGCACCGTTCGAGAAGTCGCCAAACTGAGCTTCCCAAATGACCAGCGCGTGTGGATTGGCCATGGCGTAACCATATTCAAATCCTAATACGCCGTATTCCGACAACAACGAGTTGTAGATCTGAAACTTCTGTTGGCCATCCTCAATATAATCGAGCGACGAATACGACAGGTTCGTTTCGGCATCGTGCAAAACGGCATGGCGGTGCGAGAAAGTGCCCCGCTGAACATCCTGACCACTCAGCCGAACAGGTTTGCCGTCGAGCAGCAATGATCCGTAGGCCAGAAGCTCGGCCGTGCCCCAGTTCACCAGTTTGGTGTCGGTGAGCATGGTCTGGCGGTCTTTCAGCAGTTTATCGATCTGCTTCAGCGGCTTGAAACCTTCGGGCGTTTTGACCAGCGCTTTCCCAATGGTTTGTAGGACTTCGGCAGGTACACCTGTTTCGGGCGATTTCTCGAAATCGTTGGGCTCGCTAAACCGAAGCTCAGCCCAGTCGAGGTCCAGCCGAAGCGGTTTGTACGGAATTTCGGCTTTTTGCTTGACGCGGTCTAGCCGATCCTGTAGTTGCTTTTTGAATTCAGTATCCATTCGCGTTGCCAGTTCGGCATCTACGTCGCCCCGCTTGATGAGCAGTTCTTTGTAGATCTCGCGTGGATTCTGATGCTTCTCGATGATGTTGTACATCGTTGGCTGCGTGAACTTCGGCTCATCGGCCTCGTTGTGGCCGTAGCGACGGTAGCAAACCATGTCGATAAACACATCCCGGTTGAATTTTTCCCGGAATTCAACGGCCAGTTTCGCACAGAAAATAACGGCTTCCGGATCGTCGCCGTTTACGTGGAAAATAGGAGCGTCAATGATTTTCGCTACGTCTGAACAATAAATAGACGAGCGGGCATCTTCAAAATCGGTCGTGAAACCGATCTGGTTATTGATCACAAAATGGACCGTTCCACCGGTTGTATAACCGGCTAGTTTGGCCATTTGTGTCACTTCATAGACAATACCCTGGCCGGCCACGGCGGCATCACCGTGAATCAGGATGGGCATTATTTTCGTGAAATCACCTTTGTATTCCTCATCGGCCTGCGCCCGGACAAAGCCTTCCACGACGGGATTGACGGCTTCCAGGTGGGATGGGTTAGGAGCCAGTTTTACACTGATCTGCTTACCCGACTTGGTTTCGGTCAGGCTGGAATAGCCGAGGTGGTATTTTACGTCACCGTCACCGTGTACCTGTTCAGGTACGTTCCCTTCGAAACCGTCGAAGATCGACTCGTAGGACTTGCCCAGAATGTTGGCCAGTACGTTGAGCCGGCCGCGGTGCGCCATTCCGATCATCACTTCTTCGACGCCCATGTCGGCCGCCTGACTGATAATCGTGTCGAGCGCCGGAATCGTCACTTCGCCACCTTCAAGCGAGAAACGTTTTTGGCCGAGGTATTTAGTCGCCAGGAAGTTTTCGAAAACGGTGGCTTCGTTGAGCTTTTCGAGAATCCGCTTTTTCTCATCCGAGGTAGGCATGAAAACGAGCGCTTCTTTCTCAATTTTGTTCCGGAGCCAGTTCTTTACATCCAGCTCGCGGATGTACATATACTCGAACCCGATATCACCGGCGTAAATTTTACGCAGCGACTCCATGATGACACGGAGCGTGGCGGGTCCGATACCAAGCAATTTTCCTGATTCGAAAACGGTGTCCAGATCGGCTTCTGACAGCGCATAATCCGGCAAATCGACCCGAGGCTGACGATTTTTGCGTTCCTTGAGCGGATTTGTCTTAGCCAGTAAGTGGCCGCGTGACCGGTATGCCTTGATTAGGCTGGCAACCGACACTTCTTTTTCAGCATGGCTGGCATCTACCGGTTTGGCCGATGTCGTCTGGCCGTTTGCTGAACCATTCGATGAAACACCATTCGACTTTGCTTCAGCCGATTCACCGTTGTGGGTTCCATTGGCTTTTTCGCCGTAGGTGAGTGAAAACTCAAACCCTTTAAAAAATTGTTGCCAGCTTTCGTCAACTGTCTGTGGGTCTTGCTTGTAAGACTGATAGAGTTGATCTACGTAAGCCGCGTCGGAATTAGCGATATATGAGTACTGGTCCATGACGGGGGCGCGTCGTTGTTATGAGCCGCAAAGGTAATGGTTCGGCCAAACACTTGATCGCAAAAATTTTGTTTTTATTCTCCTGATTGTTAGTAACAATCCACTTTTAAGTACAACAACTGAAAATCGAAATTTATTGCTAAAATAAATTTCGGCCCGAATAATAGAGCCATGCTATTTATCGGATGTACATACCTGCTTCTACTGTTAACGAGGGAATGGCTCCTTGGGTTATAAAAGAGCCATTTCTACCCAGAGATGGCTTCGCTAACGTCATTCAGAACCATCATTTCTCGGCCGATACAGGCGGTTGACTTACTTATTCACAATGGGCCTATCCGCTTCTCAGGCGCTGTTGCTTATATTTGACCATAAAATTGTGTTGTAAATCCTGCTTATGCTTGTTGGTGTAGACGCTACTTCTCAACCTACTTCTTCTCAACGATGGCAGCGTATGCTGGGCATTCGGCCGGAGGAAAGCCGAACAGTAGGGTTATTTTTCATTCATAACTTTTTGCTTGGCATTGGCACTATCCTCATTTATGTAGCGGCTAATGCCATTTTGCTGGAAAATAACCCTGAAACCAGCTTGCCGGTCGCCTACATCGCTTCGGCTGTGGCTATGATCGGAGTTGGGAGGGTCTATGCCTACTTCGAGCACCACCTGGCACTACGCAGCCTTGCCGTTCGGGTGCTCCTGGCTGCCGTTGTAATGACTGTAGTCGTGGGCGTTTTGGTTGTGGTGGGCCACTCGGTGGCGGCTGCCGTGGCCATCATGGCGGGCTATCGCCTTATCTACCTGCTCACGAATCTTGAGTTTTGGGGCGTTTCGGCCGTGGTGTTCGACACCCGCCAGAGCAAACGGCTATTTGGGGTTATCAGTTCGGGCGATATGCCTGCCAAAGCCATCGGGGCTATCCTGGCCGCGCTGGTTCATGCTCATGCCGACGTGCTACGTCTGTTGCTGGTGGCGTTTGGCGCCTTTCTGGCAGCTTTGTATGTGCTGCAGTTAACGATTCAGTCGCACGATGTACACGCGCCCCACGGTGCTGACCGATCGACCCGCCGGGAACCGTCGAGGTTGATTGGGAAGCGGTTTGGTGGCAGCGAACTGATCTTCTACATGTGCCTGAGCCTGGCCGTTCTGGCGGCCGTGGCCACCGAGATCGAGTACAATTTCTTTATCAACGTGAAGCACCGGTTTCATGATCAGACCGATGTTATTCGGTACGTGAGCTATGTGCTGGCCTTAACCTATGGCGTGGCCATGCTGGCCAAACTGCTCCTGTCGCGGCAGGTGCTGGACCAGTTTGGGGTGCAACGTTCGCTATTGACCCTACCCTGGGTTGCGCTGGCGGGTCTGGCGGGTCTCGTAGTGCTACGTTATTTCGTGGCCAGTGAAACGGTAATGCTCATTTATTTCTGCGGTATTTACCTGGTTTTTGAAGTAGTCCGGCGGGCTTTGTTCGATCCGGTCTTTCTGGTATTATTTCAGCCACTACTTCCTCCGCAACGGCTGAAAGGCCATACGTTGGCAAAAGGATTATATGAGCCGATTGGTTTGGGACTGGCCGGTTCGCTGATCTTTCTACTGCACACAACGCTGGAATCTGGGGGAGCACTCGTCTGGATTACCCTCTTAGGCGGGGCCATATGGCTGTTGCGTCATACCTATACCCGATATCTCCACGAGCTTAATGATGCCATTGGACGCCGGTTTCTGGAACGCGACCAGTTGGCCATGCCCACGGTGGCGAAAACGAGTCTTGTGAGCCAGCTGCAAAGTAACCGGCCCGACGATGTACTAACGGCCATCAGCTGGCTCGATGCGCACAATCCGGCTGAATTAACCCAGCAAGTGCCAACCCTGCTCGAACACCCGAACGCCAGTGTCCGTCGGCGAACGCTGAATGCCGTTGGGCATATGAATCAGAAAGTGCCGGTTCGCCAGTTGATGCATATTGCCTTAACAGACGACGAACCGTCGCTGCGTCAGGAGGCTGCTTATTTGCTGGGCAGGCGCATCAACGCGGAGACGGCTGAACTCGCTCCGCTCATTCACCATACAGACCTGTCCATTCGGCAGGGAGCCATCAAGGGTGTACTCGAATTGAATCCGCACGATGCCGTAGCGCAGGCCGAGCTAGTTCAGTTGGCAACCGATGTAACCCCCTCGCATCAGCAAATAGCCCTGAATCTGATTGCTACCCTACACCTGAACGACCTTGCCCCCCTGGTTAGTGAGCGGCTGACAAGCGCGAATACCGACATTAAAAAGGCCGCTATTGCCGCGGCTGGTCAGCTGGCCAATGCCCAACTGACTACGTATTTGCTTCAACATCTGACAGACAGAGCCATTGGTCGATCGGTTACGCAGGCCCTGAAAGGACGTGGGAGCGAAACGATTCCTGCTTTGCGGGCCCTTCAAAACGGCACGAAAGACCGGCTTACCCTAGAACGGATAGCCACCGTTTGCGGGGCGATTTACACGCCTGAGAGCCGACAGCTATTAAATGGATTGGCTCAACAACCCGACCTGGTTGTCAGGAGGGCAGCTCTACGGGCGCTACGTCGTTTTTCGAACGAGCCTGCCGACGATGCCCTGTTCCGTACGCTTATGCAGGAAGAGCTACACCTGGCCCAGCGGCTGCTGCACGGCAGTATGACGGATGCTGATCTGACCGACACCCTTGATTATGAACTATCGGTGCTGGTACAGCGGCTGTTCGATATTCTGGCTCAACTGTACGATACCGAAACCATTACCGGAGCGCGTTTAGGTGTTGGGCATCCCGCCCGTGAGCGTAGGGCCAATGCCCTGGAGATGCTCGATAACCTGATTCCGAGGGCTACTTACCAAACATTACAGGTGCTGGTGGACGATTTGCCCCGGCAGGAAAAGAATCGTATCCTCGACGTTGAACTCGGTCCGTTTGCCGATACAGAATCCATTCGGGCGTTTATTTTGCGAAAAGGCGAACAGGTTTTTTCGGCCTGGACGGTCAACGTTGTGTTGCGCAGCCTGCCGCCAGCCGATGCGTTGCTGGCTCAGCAGACCCTGGAATCTCAGTTTGCTTCCTTATCCCCTTTACTTATGGCTCACGCTGCCCATTCGACCGACCAGATCTCGGCCTATGACCGGGTCTTATTGCTGGCGCAAACCAGCCTGTTTTCTCAAACGCCCGAAAACGTGCTGGCCAGTATTACGCCCATCATGAAAGAGGAAGAACACTCGGCGGGCGGGTCGATTTTTCATAAAGGCGACTTAGGGACGGGTATGTATGTGATCTATACGGGTGAAGTAGCTATTCTGGACGGCGATACGGAACTGGCCCGTTTCGGGCGGGGTGATTTTTTCGGCGAATTGGCGCTGCTGGATACTGAGTCCCGTTCGGCTACGGCCGAGGCAATCACGGATGTGCGGTTATTGCGCATCGATCAGGATGATTTTTATGATTTGATGGAAGAACGGAGCGAGGTTCTTCGTAGTATTGTCAGAAGCCTGTCGGGGCGCATTCGTCGGCAAAACGAAGTGCTGGCCAATCGGCCGACCTCATCGCAGTAGTCGTCTTGGCAGGCCGGTAATGTCGATACGCGGTAACGTATGAGGCAGTCGATGTTTTACGGCCAATTTTGGTAACCTTGTTGTTTGCGCCATTCCCTTTCCTTAACTCGTACTATGAATGTCTCGTCACCCGAAGGTATTGGCACCGTTTTGCTGGCGGCTGGTGCGTTTCAATTTACCCGCCGGTTTTTAGATACGCCAACCCGTTTACCCGCCTGGGAGCCCTTCATACAGAAAACCTGGGTTATTTTTGGGGTGCTCATTGGCCTCTCGGCACTTTTCTCCATCGACCTCTCGAATGGCTGGGTTGCGCTTGGGGTAAGTCTGGCTTATGTGTACATGCTGCTGCAGTTGTACGATTATCAACCCGCCCGGATGGTGCTTTTGGCGGTAGCTCCTTTTCTGCTTTTCTGGGTTGTCGGTAGTTTTATCGAACACTATGCCCCGGCCTATTATAAACGAAACGACGATTTTATTGATAATTCAATTGGCTTTTCTACGATCTGGCTGGGTACGTTTCTGGTGATCGCCAGTCGGCAGAAAAAAAGCTTGCTCAAGGTAGAGCAGGAGCGGGCTCGCGAAGCGGAGGAACGACGGATTATTGAAGCCAAAAAACAGGAACTGGAATACCTGGTTGCCGAACGAACAGCTGAAATTACCCAGCAAAAAGAAGAGCTTGAGCAGGCCCTTGTCGAACTGAAATCGACTCAGAATCAATTAATTCAGAGCGAGAAAATGGCCAGCTTAGGGGAGCTTACTGCGGGCATTGCTCACGAAATTCAGAACCCGCTCAATTTTGTCAACAACTTCTCCGAAGTGAGCATTGAGCTGATCGACGAGCTAGCCGAAGAACAAGCCAAACCCGACCGTGATCTTGAGCTGGAAGCCGAACTGCTAACGGATTTAAAACAGAATCTTCAGAAAATAAGCCATCACGGTGGGCGGGCGTCCTCCATTGTCAAAGGTATGCTTCAGCATTCCCGGGCCAGCACGGGCCAGCGTGAAGCGGTCGATATCAATGCGCTGTGTGATGAATACCTGCGGCTGGCGTATCATGGGCTGCGGGCAAAGGACAAGTCCTTCAACGCTCTGTTCACTACCGACCTCGATGCTTCATTGGGCGTCGTCAGCGTACTGCCTCAGGACGTAAGCCGGGTGCTGCTCAATCTGTTTACAAACGCCTTTTATGCTGTTCAGCAACGCCAGAAGAAGGGAGACACACCGGGCTATCAACCAACTGTATCGGTCAGCACCCGTTGTGCCGGAAATGAAGCTGTTATTACGGTAAGCGACAATGGAACGGGCATACCTGACGACCTCAAACAGAAAATTTTTCAGCCCTTTTTTACGACCAAGCCCACCGGAGAAGGCACCGGGCTAGGTCTTTCATTGGCTTACGACATTGTCACAAAAGGGCACAATGGCACACTGGAGGTAGAAAGCAAGGAAGGCGAAGGCACAACGTTTGTGATAAAGTTACCAGCCTGAGAAGCTGGCTGGATTTACTCGTTTGAAGAGACCACCCCTATACTCATCGTTATGCTCGTTCGGTTCATGATTATTCTGCTGATGCTGCTGAGCGTATCGGACCTTCGGGCGCAGGACTCGTTGCGGACTTTCCTGCAGACTCAGTTGGCCAGACATCCACAACCTGACACGCTGCGGGTAAACCGGCTCAATGAGCTAGCCTACGTGTTGCGGGGAGAACAGCCGGATTGTACAAGGGAGTTAGCCCAGGAAGCCCTAACACTGTCAAGAAAATTGACGTATCGGCGGGGCGAAGCAATGGCCTTGTATGGCATGGCCGTTGGATACGATACCTATTCGGCTCACTCGCAGGCCCTTCCCTATCTGGAACAGGCCCGGAAACTATTTACTCAATTGAACGACCGGGCTGGGCTGGCGAGGGTTATCAGCCAGATTGGCTGGTACCACACACAGCGTGGAGACTACGTTCCAGCCCTCACGTATAGCCTGCAGGCTCAGCAGCTAGCCGACAAAACGGGTGATCTTGAATTGATGGCCCGCACGAAAGCACGGCTGGGCGTTTTGTATACCATGCTGGGCGATTATCAGCAGGGGCTGGCCGCTCAGTCAGCAACCATTCAATTATACGAGCGCATCAACAGCCAGGAGGGTATTTGCCGGGTGCTGAACGGACTTGGCGAACTGCATCGCCTGGAAGGAAATTTTGAGCGGGCCAGCCGCTACTATAGGAAGTCGATTCGGTTGGCTGAAGATCTGAACAATCCCCGGCTGGCGGCCCAGGCAGAAAGTAACCTGGCCGCTGTTTACGTCGCCGAGGGGAACTACGATGAAGCCCTCAACATTGCGTACAAGGCTCTGACGGTGCTAGTCAACGGTCATGATACCGAAGTCGTGGCCTGGACGCAGACCGTGCTAGCCCGTGCTTATCTAAAACAAAACCGAATTGACGACGCGCTGACGTATGCTATGCGTGCCCGGGCATTAAGTCGGCAGATTGGGTATCGGGAGGTGGCCAGAGATGCGAATGCTATTTTGGCGGAGGCCTACGTGGCCCAGCGTAAGTTTGCCGATGCGTACGCCTATCAGCAGCAGTACCTGGCGTATGTAGATACCCTGACGGGTCGAAATACGCAACGGCAACTGGCAGTTCTTCAATATAACTATGGCCTGGCCGAAAAGCAGACACAAATCGCCTTGCTGAAAAAAGACAAAGCCTTACAAACAGAAGCCACCCAGCGGCAACAGCAATTGTTATTGGGAACACTCGTTGTGATGGTTCTGATTCTAGGACTGCTTTTCCTGCTTTACCGTAACAACCGTCAGAAACAGAAAGCCAACCTGATCCTGCAACAACAAAAAGCCGAATTACAGGCCCAGCGCGATCAGACGAATCAGGCGTTATCGGAGTTGACACTGACTCAAAATCAGTTAATTCAAAGCGAGAAAATGGCCTCGCTGGGGGAACTGACCGCCGGCATTGCCCATGAAATTCAGAACCCGCTCAACTTCGTCAATAACTTCTCCGAAGTGTCGGTCGAACTGGTGCAGGAGCTAAAGGAAGAACGGGGAAAAGGGCCCGCTCGAGACGACGCGCTGGAGGCTGAACTAATGGACGATCTGTCGCAGAATCTACATAAAATCATTCACCACGGCAATCGGGCGTCGAGCATTGTTCGGGGTATGCTGGAACATTCCCGCACGAGCAACGGCCAGAAAGAACCGACCAACCTGAATGCCTTAAGCAGCGAATACCTGGGTTTGGCCTATCATGGCCTACGAGCCAAAGACAAGTCGTTCAATGCGGAACTGGAGAAAGAGTTAGATCCGGCTGTAGGCATGATCAGCCTCAATCCGCAGGATATAGGCCGGGTGTTGCTGAACCTGTTCACAAACGCCTTTTATGCCGTTCATCAGCGTCAGAAACAGGACGGGGCTGGCTACCGACCCCGTGTGGTATTGCATACAGAGCGAGGCAGCAAGGAAGTTGTTATCAAGGTCATGGATAATGGGCTGGGTATTCCGGAAGAGCTGCAACAAAAGATTTTTCAGCCCTTTTTTACCACAAAACCATCGGGTCAGGGCACCGGTCTGGGTTTATCCCTGGCTTACGATATTGTTACTAAGGGCCACGGTGGTATCTTAAGCGTTGAAAGCAGGCAGGGAGAGGGCACCACCTTTGTCATTCGTCTTCCTTTCGCGTCTTAACGAATACAACCACTCATCAAACAATGCGTAAACTGTACATCATTACTCTCCTGATTGTAGTCCGGTGGACTGCTTTTGGCCAAAGCAGTCCACCGGGCCAGTCGACCGCGTCCGGTTCTCCAACGGCCGGTTCCTCGGCGGCCGCTCCGCCCACCGACCTGAACGAACGGGTGCGGCAGCTCGAAGAAAACCTGCGGTTCGCTAACCAGGCACTGGCCAAAACAGTCGATGATCTGCTCTGGTATCAGAAACTGGGCGACGTGGCCACGATCGACAAAATACGGTATGGTAGCAAACCACCCCACGTTGTCAAAAATCCGACGGGGCAGGGGGCAACCAACCCGGTCATTATTCCGGCGTATACGTTCCTGCCGAAGAAGTTTTCATCAGCTAAAAAGTTACCGCTCCTGATTTTTGTTCATGATGGTATTCACGGCGATTTCAGTACGCTTTATGCCCATGTCGTTCGTGAATTGCTGGATCAGGGGTATCTGATCATTGCCCCCGAATACCGAGGAACAGCGGGCTATGGCGGGGAATTCTACCGGCAGATTGACTATGGCGATTATGAGAATGACGACGTACTGGCCGGAAAACGCTGGGCTGTCGAGAATATGCCGCAGGTTGATCCCGACCGGGTAGGGATCATTGGCTGGAGTCATGGCGGTATGATTTCGCTGATGAACGTTTTCGACCACCCCGAAGACTATAAAGTGGCCTATGCAGGGGTGCCGGTTACCGACATCATTGCCCGATTGGGATACAAACCCCAGAGTTACCGGACTATCTTTTCGGAAGCCACCCACATCGGGAAAGATCCGTCCGACAACGTCGCCGAGTATCGCCGTCGATCGCCGGTCTGGAACGCTCAGAAGCTGAAAACGCCGTTGCTGATTCATACCAACACGAATGACGAAGACGTGAACGTACTGGAAGTTGAATCGCTCATCAATGCCCTGAAAGCGCACGACAAAAAGTTCGAGTACAAGATTTACCAGGATGCACCAGGTGGCCATAGTTTTAACCGGCTCGATACCAGACTCGCCCGCGATTCGCGGGAGGAGATTTACAAGTTTCTGGCCCGGTATCTGACTCCGCCGGGTGCTATCCGATAGTGCAGATGCGAACCGGATCGATGCCTCTATAGGGCAAATGTTCTATCTTTGATTTATAACCCTCCCTGTTTATGATGAAAGTTCTGGTGGTCGACGACGAAACAGACGTAAAAGATTTGTTTCTCCAGCGGTTCCGTCGGGAAATCCGTAACGCTGAATTTCAGTTGGCTTTTGCTAATTCGGGCGAAGAGGCCCTCACTTATTTAGCCAGTCATACATCGGAGGTTATCCTGATTCTGTCCGACATTAACATGCCGGGCATGAGTGGGTTTGAGCTTTTGCGTCATATTCGACAGGATTTTCAGGCGCCCCCGGCTCCGGTTGTGATGATGATTACAGCCTATGGAGACCCCGAATCGCAGGCGCAGGCCGTAACATTGGGCGCCAATGATTTTCTAACAAAACCCCTCGATTTCACACTCCTCAAACAAAAACTTCACGATTTAACATGAAGGCCAAAATATTGGTGGTCGACGATGAGACGGATCTTGAGCTACTTATCAAGCAGAAGTTTCGACGACAGATCCGGGAAAAACAGTACGAATTCGTTTTTGCCCACGATGGTGTAGAGGCCCTGAATACCCTTTCGCAACAACCCGATGTCGACATGGTGCTCACCGACATCAATATGCCCGGTATGGATGGGCTGACGCTGTTGGTTAAACTGCACGAAAATAACCCGATGCTCAAAGCCGTCATTGTCTCGGCTTACGGCGACATGGACAATATCCGGACGGCCATGAACCGGGGCGCTTTCGATTTTGTAACGAAGCCGGTTAACTTCGAAGACCTGGAGTTGACCATGAAGAAAACGATGGAGTATATCCTGCAACTCCGTCAAACGCTTCAGGCCATAAAAGAAAACAACATTCTGCGGATGTACGTGGACGAATCGGTGCTGACGTTCATGAATCGATCGGAGTTCGAAACGTCCTTATCGGCCAGCGAAACCATCGTAGCCACGGCCGTCTTTATTGACATCTGCGGGTTCACCGCCATTGCCGAACGCGAATCGGCAGATACCGTTGTTCGGTTGCTGAATCGCTACTTTGATGTCATTGTCAAGGAGATTATTGCGCAGGGAGGCTATGTCGATAAGTTTATGGGCGATGCGGTAATGGCCGTTTTTCGGGGAGATTACCACTTCGACCGGGCTATTGAGGCTGCGCTGGCGGCTCGTTTGCAGGTGGCCAAGCTCGAAGATAATTTGCCCAATCATGCCAATTATCACCCGCAAATATCAATCGGAATTAACACCGGCGAGATGGTGTCGGGCAACATTGGGTCGGCCACGCTCCGCCGTCTGGATTATACGGTTATTGGCGATGCTGTTAACATGGCTCAACGACTACAATCGGTAGCGCAACCGGGGCAGATTGTTATCGTAGAATCCGCCCAAAAGGAAATCGCCGAGTCGTTCACCTGCGAACGCATTGGCGAGGTAACCCTCAAAAACAAATCTGCTCCCGTCGTGATCTACAACGTGGTCGGGTAAAAAATGTATGATATAGGGTTAGTGAATATACCATATACCCTATATCATACATTTCTCTTCTTACTCTTCCGCCAGGGTTCGGGAGATGTTCATTCGATATACGCCCAGAGCTGGCAGGGCTGCCGCCAGAAGGCCAATGAAAATGGCAACGCCCAATAAAATCCATTCTTCGGGCAGAATGTTAAATGCCGCCAGATTATAATGGTATTCAGACGAGACACTGTTCGAGAACAGCCATAAGCCAACGCGGCTGAAAAGAACGCCCAGAGCAAATCCAATGAGCGCCAGCACCAGCCCTTCGAGCAACAACATCCCGAACAGTTGGGCACGGGTAGCGCCCATCGACAGCATCAGAGCCATCTCGTAGCGTCTTTCTTTCAGCGAATTGTAGAGCGATACAAACACGCTGATGCCTGAAATCAGCATGATCACTGCGGCCAGACCCCGCAGCGTTTCAACGCCAACGCCGAGTAAGGAAAACAACCGGTTGATCTCGATATTGGGCAAAGCCGCCTGAAGTTTAGAGTTACTGTTGATGCCTCGGGCCAGCATCATGCCCATCGGGTTCCGAAACTTGATGAGCATGCTGGTTATCTCACGTGGCGCTTCTTCATGCGCTTCCTCGTCGTGTGTTTCACCAGCTTCGTGATGGGCCTCATGGTGTTCATGAATGGCCCAAACGCTCGATAAAGGTGTCAGAATAAGCTGGTCGGCCACGGTATTCGTCGGGCTTAAGATGCCAACAACCTTGTACTTCGTGTCGGCATGGACGTCGCCGTCCTTGTCCAGCCCGTGCGATCCTGCAAACGTATCGCCGATCTTCAAACCTGTTACAGCTGCCACCCGCGGGCCTATTACGGTCTCTAAATCCTGCTGAAATAATTTTCCTTGAGCTATGGTCGCCCCGAAGTGATCGATGTATTTCTTGTTGGTGCCAACAATTCGGAATGACTGATAATTATCACCCATCGAGAGCGGAATAGCCGTTTTGATCATTGGGTTACGGGTCAGGCGCTCGGCTTCTTCGAGCGGCATGTTTCCCGTTGGCGAATCGATCTGATAGATACTGGACAAGATCAGTTGGAGCGGGCTTCCTTTAGCGCCCAGTACCATGTCGATGCCTTTGATATTTTTGCGGAACTGGTCGTCCAACTGCTTGTTGAGGAGCAGCAACAGCGAAATAATCGTGATGCCGAATGTCATGAGAAGCCCACTTAGAAAACTGCTCAGGGGTTTGTCTTTAAGATTACTCCAACTAATTCGGAACAGATTCATAGTAGCAGGTTATAACAGGAAGAGTAAAAACGGCCAGTGCAAAATACTACAGCAAATCCAGTTTAAAATGGTGGCTGGTTATATTAAATCCTTTGTTCAGATACAGCCGATGCGCATCGTAGCGGGCCGGATTCTGGCCGGAGTCGAGCGACACGCACTGGCAACCGGTCTGGCGAGCCTGTTCTACCACAAAATCGACTAAGGCACTGGCATACCCTTTTCCCCGCGCAGCGGGCAGCGTCGACAAATCGTCGATGTAGATCGTTTTGCCACTGTACAGGAAATTCAACGTTCGATAGCCCGTTACGGCGGGTGCTGGGGCCGTTGGGTCGTCACCCGCAATAAAAGCCAGCACGAAGCCTTCATTGGCTTGCTGAAAGCGAATCTGCTCAAAGGCTTGCTCGGGTGTCAGATGGGGGCGAAGCGCCAGCATAGCGGGCAAACAACGACGAATATCTTCGTCCGATTGGGCAATTTTAGGGGTCATAAGTGTGCGCGGATGTCTTGTAATAATGTGTCACCACCGCGTGCCAGGATGGCTTCGGCCAGCGAGTGCCCAATCAACGGAGATTCGTTTGGATCGCCAGCAAACGTATCCCGAATCAACTCACCACCGTCCAGACTAACCAGTCCACCCGTCAGGCTAATGGTATTCTCCTCGGTCCATTGAGCCAGTGCAAACGAGGGAATGCTGCAACCTCCTTCCAGCCGGGCCAGAAATGCCCGTTCGGCGCGCAGGCAGGCTGCCGTTGGGTCGTGGTTAACGAGTCGGGTAATAGCCTCGCTCACTTCCCTACTCAGGGAGGTCGCCACTTCAATGGCGATACTCCCCTGGGCCACGGCGGGTGTGAATTCGGCAAGAGGCAATCGTTCGACAATCAGGTCGTCGTAGCCCATCCGGTGAACGCCCGCGTAGGCCAGCAGAAGGGCGTCGCAGTGCCCTTCGTCGAGTTTACGAAGCCGGGTTTGCAGGTTGCCCCGCATATCGACGGTGGTTATGTGCGGGCAATAGTGCTTGAGCATGGCCACCCGTCGGGTAGACGATGTGCCAATTCGAAAGGCTTCTCCGCCGGTGAGCGAAAGAGTTTTATTTCGGCTAACCAGTACATCGTTGGCAGGTTCGCGCTCGGTAAACGCAATGATATGTAAATCAGCCGGTAGGTTCGAGGGTAAGTCTTTGGCGCTATGAACGGCAATATCAATGGCTCCCGTACGGAGTTGATCTTCCAGCTCCTGGGTGAAAACGCCTTTGCTACCAATCTTCGCCAGCGACCGGTCGAGTACCAGATCGCCTTTCGTTTCGATAAGAACCAACTCGGAGGTTAGTCCTCCTTTCTGCAGCAACGATTGTATATGTTCTGCTTGCCAAACCGCCAGGCGGCTGCTTCGAGTGCCAATTCTAATATGCATGATTGTACAAAGGTACGGCATGAAAACCGGCTTTTTGTAATTCAGATGCATTGTGGTAATGTGTAGAAAGACAACCACATACAGACCACAAATCGCAACACTATTTTTTTAGCGTCAATAGCCTGCGAAAAATGACAAAACAGGCATCTGCTGTGCCAAAACGGCATTATTTCGCCAAAATGGACGCTAATTTGCTGACAAGCTGGCTGAAAAATAATCGATTAATCTATTAGGCACGAGGTTTGTCTAAGAACTAGTACTAGAACAGTAAACAACATCCACTATGAAAGCGATAGAAAATGTGTTTCAGGGAACAGGCGGTCAAATCGACTTGCTGAATACGCTCTACGGTGGTTCGACTCAAACGACCATGAATGTTGAGCGTGAAGACGAGCGCCTGGTAATTACCCTGTCTGCTCCCGGCGTAAGCGCCAATTCGTTTAATGTGCTGGTCGAGGGCAATAAACTCGTTCTCTATACCTTATTGGTCAGCACATCCAACCAGTCTCTGGAAGACGGTACAAACCAGCGCTTGGCCGTACCTATGTTTCTGCGGGTTCTGGATATTCCGGCCTTCGTTGACGTCGATTCGATCGACGCCGTTCACGAACATGGTCGGGTGATGGTCATGCTGCCTTTTAAAGATAAAGAACACATGCACCGTCGGATCGACATCAAAAACCTCTTTTAAGTCAAGCCTCAGTATTTCCTTCCGGGGCCTCAAATTTGGTCCTGTAGCCTATAGATGAGTCCGAAGCCGCTTTCACGAAAGCGGCTTTATGTTTTCCATGACAGCTACATAAAAAATCCCTCTGATTCAAATCAGAGGGATTTTTTATGCCAAGTATGTTAAACGTGAATGGTGTTCAGGCGTTTATGATGCAGGTGCTATTTTTTAGCCGTGATGATGTTGTAATTTGCCGTCATGAAAAATTTCACCAATTACCTGCTTGTATCCCTTTTTGTTCTGGTAGTGTCGGGTTGTGGCACAAAGCCATTGGACAAAAAATATCGTAGCCAAACCATGTGGTACGACATACAGGTGGGGTCAAGTACTAAAAATGACTCGATCAACCATGAGCTTTGCCGCCTGGCTGTGGCCGATAATACCACGCATGGGGTAAAGAACGAAGACCTAACCTATCAGGAGTTGATCGATCATGGCTACGAGCTATTGGGCAAGACACACACCGAAGCCTATGTTGACAGCCTGCGCGAAATGTACGGTAAGCGCTAGCAACGAGGCTCCGTTTTATGAATCAGCCCGGAGGATACGTTCAATTTCTATGGCTCTCTCCTGCAGGCGGCTCAGTTTTGCGCTTCGCTCCTCAATGGAGCCTGAGCTATCCCATTCCGTTGGCGAGAAGTAAATCAGTTCAGCATCACTTTCTCCATGGGCCAGATTATAAGCGTTCACTTCAGCCTGGGTCTGGGCCTTTGGATAAACCGGTAGTTCATCGGCAAAGACTTTGATGGACGTAAATAAGGTTGATATAGTTTCGTTGTCGGCGGTCGGGGTCAAGTTGAGAAATTCACTGATTGCCTGATATAAATCCTGCTTAACTGTTTCGTTATCCATGCGTTTGTCCGGGCGTTAATGCGAGCCTCTACAGGTAACATGAAATACGGATTGATGGTTAGGCAATCTTACCGACAAAGGTTTGTTGATTTAGCGAAACGATAGAATCCTCCGCTATTAATCCTGGTAGGCAACGACTTCATACAGTTGCCGAACTTTATCCCGTGATCGTTTCAGCCGCATTTTTACGGCACTTTCTTTAATATTCAGGTGAGCGGAGATCTGTTGAATATTCATACCCTGCTGGTACTTCAGGCGTAGCAGGTCGGCATCCTGTGGCGACAGCGCATCCATGGCTCTGGTCAGGTCGCGCATTTGTTCTTCCTGTGGCGTATAATCGTCCGTATCTATATACTGGCTAGTCAGGGTATCGTCCAGAGAAGTGGTGTTTAGCCGATTCGATAATTTGATCTGATCCAGGCAGTAGTTAAACGAAATAGAATACAGCCAGGTCGAAAAAGTCGAGCGTTCCTGAAAACGGTCAAGACGGGCAAACGTCCGAATAAAAATATCGTGGGTAAAGTCCTCCGCTTTTTCGGCGTCTTTGGTCATCGACAAACACCGGTTGTAGACTTTACTAACATAGCGGTTGTAGAGGGTTTCAAAACAGGCGGTAGGATTTGTGGGTAAATACTGTCTGATCAGTTCTTCGTCATTGATTTGAGCTTTCATTTTTTTTCTAGTATTTATGGGCTTGGTAAACTGACTTCTTTCAAAGTCTGCTTGATAATGCAAATTTGACTGTTCGTCACCTCTTTATAAACTTAATTCGATGAAGTGCATATTTTGCCCGTTTTTTGGTAATGGAGCATAGCCTGGAACAGCTAGTGGCCTCGATTTTGGTGTCGGCGGGCGAAACTGAAGCAGGAGAAGAGAGGAGATGTACCAAAAAAGCGGGCCATCCTAAACCAGAATGACCCGACAAAACAAACTATAACTTGCCGAAGCTTAACGAGCTTTGGCGCGTTGATAACAGGGCTTTACTGAAGTGATTTTTTATCGTTAGCGAATGCGCTTTTCGCTTAGTTTATCGCTTTTGCGCAATAGTTCATGTTTTAATGATAGTCACCCTTATATATGATTTGATCATTTTTACTCGTCTAAATTATTAGATATGATAACTAAGCTACTTTTGTAGTATGAATCAACTTTCAAGAATGGTATAAACTTATGTACCTTATTAACTTGACATCTTCCTTTAAATGGGCTGCCTGCCTGTTTTTGGTCGCTGCCTTTAGCGCCTGTAAGGAGGACCCAATGCCTGCGGTGACAACTGCCTCACCCGCCCCGTCTGCTGGCACGCAATACCGACTAAAAAAATCCACTCGTAGTGGTAAAACGAACACCATCACGTATGCCTACGGGTATAATCAATTGGGTCAGTTGACGAATTATAGTATTCGGGTCGGATCTACTGACGATGCTGTCAGCCAAACTACCGTCTTTCAATATGATCTACAAGGACGGGTAACCAGTGCAGAGCGGCTGCCCGCTCCTTCGTTTACAACGGCCCGCCTGACCTATGGGTATGATGACAAAGGCTACCTGTCTCAGATTACCGTAAATGAAGATGTCAATAAAGACGGGCAATTCAAGCTAACGCAAACCATAACGCTGGAGTATGGAACCGATAAGCTACCTATAAAAACCACCGTACTGTCGAGTAATAGAGTAGAAGTCACCCGTTACACCTACGATCATGGCAATGTTATCAAAACGGAACATACGATAAATTCCGTTCCGGCACAGGTGCCAACCGTGCAGTATCGGCACGACGATAAACCTAATCCTACGTTTGGCTTGCTGATCGGGACGCCCAACGCTGAGATGTTCAATAAAAACAATATTATATACGAGGGTAGTGATATGACGTATACCAATGGATTGCTCACACGTATTCATACCAATGTGAAAGAATCCCCTGATGTTCAGTCATATATCAACTACGAATATGAGGCTTATTGATAGCGATGAGGAAGGTGTTCGAATAGAAAAGCTACCTGAACATCCCCACAGCCTGTATGGTAGGCTTATAAAAACAAAAAACGCTTAATTACTGGATGACCAGTTAATTAAGCGTTTTATTGTAGTCCGAGAAGGATTCGAACCTCCACAAACAGAACCAAAATCTGTCGTACTACCCTTATACTATCGGACTGTTTTGTAATTGCGAGTGCAAAGGTAATTAATGGATGAGGTTAAAAACAAATACCAGCGTAAAAAAAACAGCATTTTTACGCTGGTATTTGGCTTCCTGTTGATTATCAGATCACTATTTATTTACTGTATACCCGTGGCCGGGGTAGCCGGACTGATCTTTTTGATCAATCCCTGTAGTACTTTGCCTGGTCCGCACTCATAAAATTCGGTAGCACCGTCGGCCACCATGCGCTCAACAGACTGTGTCCAGCGAACGGGCGAGGTTAATTGCGCAATCAGATTGGCTTTTAGCTGCTGTGGATCGGTCACCGCAATGGCATTTACATTTTGGTAAACGGGGCAGCGGGGGGCGCTGAAAGGCATGTTTTGAACGGCTTCGGCAAATTCAGTTTGTGCAGGCTCCATAAACGGAGAGTGAAAGGCACCACTTACGGCCAGCGGCACTACCCGTTTAGCGCCAGCTGCTTTCAGGCGCTCTTCGGCCAGTTGTATACCCGCCAGGCTTCCCGAAATAACGACCTGACCGGGGCAGTTGTAGTTGGCAGGAACGACAATCTCTTCCGTAATTTCGCCACATACTCGCTCGATGATATCATCAGCAAGCCCAAGCACCGCTGCCATCGTTGATGGGGTGAGGTCACAGGCACGCTGCATGGCCGTTGCGCGAACGGATGCCAGTCTGAGCCCGTCTTCAAACGAAAGAACACCGGCTGCCGTAAGGGCCGAGAGCTCGCCCAGCGAATGACCGGCTACCATCGAAACGTCGAACCGGTCCGGAGCGAACGATTCGGACGTGAGGGCCAGTATTACACCATGCAGAAAAACGGCAGGCTGCGTATAAATCGTTTGTTTCAGGTCTTCGTCAGTGCCATCGAACATAATGCTGGTGAGGCTATAACCTAGTACCTCATTGGCTTGCTCGAATAATAGACGGGCTGCGTCAGACTGTTGATAAAGGTCCTGCCCCATACCCCGAAACTGAGAACCCTGACCTGGAAATACGTATGCTTTCATATAAAGAGATAAATCGGTCGAAGGGTGCAAAATAGATGGATAATTGTGGTTGTTCAAAAAGTAGTCAGCAAGTTCCGTGTTAAGACTCTGATAGTGAGTGTATTATTATTGACTCTCGTCTTATGCCAATAAATCGGGCTGACCCGGCAGGAGTTACCGAATTAAAAACAGGACGAAACGAACAATCGAGTAAAACAGGCTGTTCTTAAATTAGGCTATTTCTGTAATTTATATAGGCTGTAAATAAGTTATAAAATGGTTGATAGTAGCGCTTAATGTTGTTTCCATCGGGTTTGTGCTTTAGCTTTGAAGCGCCGTTTAAACCGGCTTTTTTTCAATCGTTTACACTATAATTTCGTGTCGTTCACCGTATGGCTTGGGTAACACAAACTCTGTCCAGCTCCCTCGGCCGCAAGGTCATAATGTCGCTGACGGGACTGTTTTTAAGTTCCTTTTTAATTGTACATATGGCTGGTAATCTCCAGCTATTCAAGAGTGATGGCGGTAGGGCCTTTAATGAGTATACGTACTTCATGACGCATAATCCGCTCATTATGACCGTATCGTACCTGCTTTACACCTCAATTCTGGTGCACGCCCTGATGGCTTATGTTCTTACTCGCCACAATCAGTCGTCGCGGCCGGTCAAGTACGCGTATAGCAAGCCCGAAGCGAATAGCGACTGGTCTTCGCGCAACATGGGTATTCTGGGTACGGTGCTGCTGCTGTTCATCATCATTCACATGCGTACGTTCTGGTACGAAATGCACTTTGGTTCGGTCCCAATGGCCGAGTACGACGGTAAACAATACAAAGACCTTTACGCAGTTGTGAAGGTGGCCTTTGGCGAGTTATGGTACGTCGTTTTGTATGTTATCTGTATGGTTGCTGTTGGCTATCACCTGGCCCATGGTTTCCAGAGTGGTTTTCAAACGCTCGGTGTCCGGCACAAAAAATATACGCCACTCATTGAGATGTTAGGCAAATACTTCTTTGCGATCATCATTCCGGCGGCCTTTGCAGCCATGCCGATTTACGTGTATTTACAGGTTCACCATATAATTTGAATGATTGATTAATTGAATGATTGAATTGATAAACGGTAAAGTCTACAGGCTAACCTTGATCAATTTAATCACTCAACCATTCAATCATTCGATCATTCAAAATTGACGAATGGAACTGGAATCTAAAATCCCCGCAGGTCCTCTGCCCGAAAAATGGGCACGGCAAAAGTTTTCCCTGAAACTGGTCAATCCAGCCAATAAGCGGAAATATGATATTATCGTTGTCGGCACAGGGCTGGCCGGCGCATCGGCGGCTGCGTCGCTGGCTGAATTAGGCTATAATGTAAAAGCGTTTTGTTTCCAGGATAGTCCCCGCCGGGCGCACTCGATTGCGGCTCAGGGTGGAATCAATGCGGCTAAAAACTACCAGAACGATGGCGACAGCGTGTTCCGGTTATTTTATGATACCATTAAAGGGGGTGACTATCGGGCTCGTGAAGCGAACGTTCACCGGCTGGCTGAAGTCAGCGTCAATATCATTGACCAATGCGTAGCGCAGGGCGTTCCCTTTGCGCGTGAGTACGGCGGCACGCTGGCAAACCGCTCGTTCGGTGGCGCACAGGTATCGCGTACATTCTACGCTCGTGGTCAGACGGGGCAGCAATTGCTGCTGGGAGCCTACTCGGCGTTGAGCCGTCAGGTAGCCAACGGAAAAGTAAAACTGTACCCACGAACTGAGATGCTCGATCTGGTGGTCGAAGATGGGAAAGCACGCGGAATCGTGACCCGGAATCTGATTACGGGTAAAATTGAGTCGCATTCGGCTCATGCCGTGTTGCTCTGTACAGGTGGTTATGGCAACGTGTTCTACCTGTCGACCAATGCGATGGGTAGCAATGTTACAGCCGCCTGGCGTGCCCATAAGAAGGGCGCTTACTTTGCCAATCCCTGTTTCACCCAGATTCACCCCACCTGTATTCCCGTATCGGGCCATTATCAGTCGAAACTGACACTGATGTCGGAGTCGCTGCGGAACGACGGCCGGGTGTGGGCACCAAAATCGAAAGAAGATGCCCGGCGAATTCAGAAAGGCGAGTTGAAACCAACCGATTTGGCTGAAGATGCCCGCGATTACTTCCTGGAGCGCCGTTACCCTGCTTTTGGTAACCTCGTGCCCCGGGACGTAGCTTCTCGGAACGCAAAGAACATGTGCGACGAAGGTCGTGGGGTGAGTAAAACGGGTTTGGCTGTTTATCTGGATTTTGCCGATGCCATCAAGCGCGACGGGCAGAAAACGATCGAAGCCAAATACGGTAACCTCTTCGAGATGTACGAAAAAATCACCGGCGAAAATCCATACGAAACGCCGATGATGATTTACCCTGCTGTTCACTACACGATGGGTGGTTTATGGGTAGATTACAACCTGATGACGACCATTCCTGGTTTGTATGCCCTTGGCGAAGCGAACTTCTCTGATCACGGCGCGAACCGGCTGGGTGCTTCGGCGCTCATGCAGGGGCTAGCCGATGGCTATTTTGTAATTCCGTACACGGTTGGCGATTATCTGGCCACAATTGGACCTGCCGACAAAATACCGGTTGATGCCCCGGTGTTCAAAGAAGCTGAAAAGAAAATTCACGACCAGGTCAACCAGTTACTATCCATCAAAGGCGAACGGCCTGTCGATGACCTGCATAAGGAACTGGGCCACATCATGTGGGAATACTGCGGTATGGCTCGGAACGAAGAAGGACTAAAAATCGCTAAACAAAAGATTCAGGCGCTGAAAAAAGAATTCTGGACGAACGTGAAAGTGTTGGGCGACTCGGAAGAGATGAACCAGGCGCTGGAACAGGCAGGACGCGTCGCTGATTTTATCGAGCTTGGCGAACTGATGGTCGACGACGCGCTGAACCGCAACGAATCCTGTGGTGGCCACTTCCGGGAAGAGTTCCAAACGCCCGATGGGGAAGCCCTGCGCGACGATGCCAATTACGCCTACGTGGCGGCCTGGGAGTATCAGGGTGAAGGACAGCCCGAACTACTCAACAAGGAGATTCTTGAGTTTGAGAACGTGAAACTGACACAGCGGAGTTATAAATAACAGTTCGTGGTTTGTTGTGTGCGGGTAGAGTTGCTAACAGCAAGAACCACACACGACAAACCACCAACCACGAACTATCATGAAGATTAACCTAAAAGTCTGGAGACAGAAAAATAGTAATACAGCTGGTAAATTAGTAGAATACCACCTGGACCAAGTATCGGAAGATATGTCGTTCCTGGAAATGTTCGACGTACTAAATGACTCGCTGACTCGCAAAGGTGAAGATCCCGTAACCTTCGACCACGACTGCCGTGAGGGTATATGCGGCATGTGTTCCATGTATATCAACGGTCGTGCACACGGGCCACAAACGGGCGCGACTACTTGCCAATTGCACATGCGGTCGTTCAACGATGGCGACACCATTGTAGTTGAACCCTGGCGGGCACGCGCCTTCCCAGTCGTTAAAGACTTGATGGTCGACCGGTCGGCTTTTGACCGGATTATTCAGTCGGGGGGCTATGTCTCCGTAAATACCGGCTCGGCACCAGACGCAAACGAGATTCTCGTTCCGCGTACCATTGCTGATGAGGCTATGGATGCAGCCGCCTGTATTGGCTGTGGTGCTTGTGTCGCTGCCTGCAAAAATGCGTCGGCTATGCTTTTTGTTTCGGCAAAAGTATCGCAACTGGCCATCTTGCCGCAGGGACATTCGGAGCACAAAGAACGGGCAGAACGCATGGTCGCTCAAATGGATGCCGAAGGTTTTGGTGCCTGTTCGTTTACGGGTGCTTGCTCGGTTGAGTGCCCTAAATCAATTTCGCTTGATCATATTGCCCGCCTGAATCGCGAGTATCTGGGAGCAAAATTATCGTCGGAAAACGTACAGGGATAGATAAAAAAGAAAGATTAATGATAAGAAAGTCTGGTCTTCGTGAGGAGGCCGGACTTTTATTTTTTGACGTACTTATTGGATTCCTGTAGGATCGCATACCGATTAATGGGAAATGCCATTTAGCTTTGCCCCCTTATTTATGAATTATGGCAGGTGGGCTTTTTAATCGCAGGGATATCCTTGCTTACTTTATTGTTGCCGCGATTGGGGCTACCGTACAACTTGTCGCAGGAAGTTTGTTTCAGGAGTGGTTTCAACTGAGTTACCAACAGGCCTTGCTGGCAGGCTATGTAATTGCGTTCGTTGCAGGCTTTTTCCTGACAAAACTCTTTGCGTTCAACGCGAAAAATTCGGCTAAAACACAGCGGGAAGCGATCAAATTTACACTTGTGTCAATTATTTCCTGCCTAATAACCGTGTATGGCGCTTCGATTCTTTACGACTTCTCTGTTAAAGAGTTTCAGATTGCTACCCTTATTATTCCGTTTTCTGTAAAAGTGGTAAATCTGAATAAACTTATAGCGCACACAACGGGCATGGGATTGAGTTTCATCAGCAACTATGTGTTACACAAATCATTTACGTTTCGTAACACAGGCTTTTATGAACGGCTGAAAAAGTTGCTGAATTTGTGAAGCTATTGCTGTCACATAGCCATCAACAAATAATCTGGTGAGTTCTGGAAAACGGCCCTATTCTCTGTAGTCAGCCCTATTTTTACTGACCAGAACCATAGAAACGAAAAATGGGTGTTTCCTGAGTCTGTGTGAAAACAGTCATGGAAGCACCCATTTCGATTAAAAATAAAATTAAACCGTTGCTCCTTCTTTCAGGCGTTCGGCGTTTTCGGCAATACGGAGTTGTTCGATGAATTCACCAATGCCGCCATCCATTACGGCAGGTAGGTTATAAACCGTCAGGCCAATGCGGTGGTCGGTAACCCGGCTCTGTGGGTAATTATAGGTTCTGATTTTATCAGACCGATCGCCACTGCCCACCATCGTTTTACGCTGGGACGCAATGGCGTCGTTATGTTTTTGCAACTCGATCTCGTAAAGCCTCGACCGAAGTACCGTAAGGGCTTTATCGAAGTTCTTCAACTGTGAGCGTTCGTCCTGACATTGCACGACTAAACCTGTAGGAATGTGCGTGAGCCGTACGGCCGAATAGGTGGTGTTTACCGACTGGCCACCCGCTCCCGACGAACAGAATGTATCTTTACGGATATCGTTCATGTTGATCTCAACGTCAACTTCTTCGGCTTCAGGCAGTACCGCTACGCTGGCTGCTGAGGTATGGATCCGGCCCTGTGTTTCGGTTGCCGGTACTCGTTGCACCCGGTGAACTCCTGATTCGAATTTGAGTTTGCCGTACACGTCTTCACCTTCGATCTCGGTAACTATTTCCTTATAACCGCCGGAGGTTCCTTCCGTGAAGTCGACAAGCGACATTTTCCACCCCATTTTTTCGCAGAAACGCTGGTACATCCGGAAGATATCACCCGCAAAAATAGCGGCTTCGTCGCCACCGGTACCTCCGCGGATTTCGAGAATAACGTTTTTGCTGTCGTTGGGATCTTTCGGCATCAACATCTCTTTGAGCGTTTCTTCCTGAGCTTCCCGGCGCGGCAGTAGTTCATCCAGCTCACCTTTGGCCATTTCCCGAAAATCTTCATCTTTTTCGGTAGCGATAACTTTCCTGGCGTTTTCAATTTCTTCAAGCAGTTGCTGATACGCTTGATACTGCACAACGATTTTTTCTAAATCTTTGTATTCTTTACTCAACTTCATAAATCGCTTCTGGTCCGAAACGGCTTCGGGCTGCACAATTTGTTGAGCTACTTCGTTGAAGCGTTCACGAATGGCTTCTAACTGATCAAGCATAAGTTTATACTTTTTTTGCCGCCTTTCTGGCGTAGCAAGAGAGATGACTGATATAAAAGGCAAATTTACGAAAATCCCGTGGTCCGGCAGCCCGGCAGGTAGACTTTGTCTTTGCTATTTGCAACCAAGCGGCTAATGGAATCGTTTTTCAGATAAATTACGAAACCCAACTTCATAAAGTTCCTGTTTATGATACGCTTCCTGCTACTTTGTGGTCTATTAATCAGCTTTCTAACGGCTTGTAATCCGGAGCGGGTACGTTATACGAACGAGTTAAAGCAGGAAATGGCCGACTCGAAGCTCAAGCGGATCACCAACGCCGATTTGATTGAAACGGTGGACAACCTGGGTGGGAAAATTAGCGCTGCCCTCGAAAAAGAACTGACTACCCAGCTTCAAAAAACGACAAATCCTGCTGAGCGGGCTAAACTTTGTCAGGTCAAAAACCTGCCCAGAGCCAAGGCTATTGCCGAGCGTTATGCCCTGGACATCCGTTTGCTGGGTGAGGTAGATATTCAGAATCAGGCCTTGAATGCCAAGGAAAGAGAAATTCTGGACGCGTATCTCTACAGCGCTAAACAGAAGGTATCGGCCATTTCCAATATTCAGAAAATCAACGATACCCTTTTCGTGTATAATTCACCTGTTCCATCTAAAAGCCTGATTTGCGAAGCCTGTTTTGGAAAACAGGAAACACGGTTCGCGGTCTGGCATTTAGGCTTTAGCAAGCGGGAAGTCATTCGCCGAATGAGCGACACTAAGAAAAAAAAGCGATAGTTAACCCTGTAGGACATTCGCCCACTCGATCAGCCGATTTGCCGTTTGCGTAGGGTTATCCTCCTGCGTATCGACAGGATAAAGGGTGGTTGGATTTCGTTGCGAAAGGCCGTGCAGGTACGCTTTATCGTAGTAGTCCAGCGTTAAGTCGGCCACGGTTGCGTAATCGTGCCGAGTCAGCGCATCAAGCGCATCTTTGGTCACTTTCCCGCCAAGTCGTTTGCGGATCCGTTCGGTGGCTTCGATCAGTAAACCGTGGTCAATATTGGCGTATTCGGCAACCAGACGATGCACACGCTTGTCTTTAGGCATGTCGATGAAGGCTACGGGTGCCATTCTCATCTGTTGCCACAAGGCCATCGGAATGAAACACGAACCAATGTTCCGGCTCTCATCTTCAATCCAGATCCGACGATTGGCGTCCAGCGTCAGTAAGGTATGAAACAGCTTATTCTCGAACTGTTCTGTGGCGGGTTGAGTCTGTTGGCCAATGGCCCCATAAGACGACCCTTTGTGATTCGCCAGTCCTTCCAGATCAATAATCTGTTCGCCTTGTCGGACTAATTCCTTCAGAATGTCGGTTTTGCCGCTGCCTGTTTTACCACCAATAATGATCAGGTTGAGCGGTCTGGCGAAGCTGGCCAGCACTTCATTCCGGTACGCTTTATAGCCGCCAATCAGCGTAGATGCCGTAAGGCCGGCGGTGTCCAGTAACCAGGCAAAGGAGCCGCTACGCATGCCGCCCCGCCAGCAATGAACCAGCACTTCCTTATCTTGAGGATTCAGCTTTTTCGATTGCTTGACAAAGCCCGCCAGTTTAGGCCCTACAAGGTTTAGTCCAAGCAGAACGGCCGCATCTTTACCTGCGTTTTTATATTTGGTGCCCACCTGTGCCCGTTCATCATTGTCGAAAAGTGGAATACTCACCGCCCCTGGAATGTGGGCATGGTCGTACTCGCCCGGTGACCGAACATCAATGATAGGTAGCGTATGCGCTTTCGTTAAAAACTCTTCAACGGATAATTGATGAACCATGGCTAAACCGGGATTTATCTGATTCTTCTGATAGACTATGATTTCGCTTTCGCAGAAAGTGGTCTGGTAAACTCATAGTCTATCAGAAGAATCAGATAAATCCCGATTTAGACAGCGCAGGTACATTTGAATTGTATTCTCCAATCCATAATAAAGGGCATCACTTATGAGCGCATGGCCAATAGAAACCTCTTCTAAGCCCGGCACTTGCTCATCGAAAAAGCGCAGGTTTTCCAGGCTTAAATCGTGCCCTGCGTTTAAGCCAAGACCCAAATCAAGGGCGCGTTTGGCAGCCCTGACGAAAGGAGCAACGGCGGCCTCACGGTTTTCAGCATAATGAGCCGCATATGGTTCGGTGTACAATTCGATCCGGTCGGTACCAACGGCTTTAGCCCCTTCAACCATGCGTTCGTCGGCATCCACAAAAATGGACACGCGGATGCCGTCTGCCTGAAATGTCTCGACCAACTGTCGAAGGTGGCCGGCATGGCGAATTGTATCCCAACCTGCATTGGAGGTAATGGCGTCGACAGCATCCGGAACGAGGGTGACCTGGGCTGGCTTTACCCGTTTTACCAAGTCGATAAATCGTTCATCCGGGTTGCCTTCAATGTTGAATTCCGTCGTTACTACTTCGTGTAAATCCAGCACATCCTGATACCGGATGTGCCGTTCGTCGGGGCGCGGATGAACCGTGATTCCCTGGGCACCGAAGCGTTCGCAGTCGAGAGCGACGTTGACAAGATTAGGGTTATTGCCGCCCCGCGCATTGCGGATGGTGGCAATTTTATTGATGTTAACGCTTAGCCGAGTCACAGGAAGGAATGATGAATTAGAAATGATGAATGATAACGGTATATGGTTTTGTTAACTTTGCCGAAAGGTAGTTGGTTCGTTCTGCCAGTGGTCATCATTCATCATTTCTAATTCATCATTGAACCGATGTCGTTAAAACAACAAATAGACGCCGATATTAAGCAAGCCATGCTGGCAAAAAATCAGGATAAGCTACGGGCCCTCCGGGCCGTTAAGTCCATGATTCTGCTTGAAGAAACTAAAGAAGGCCAGTCCGGCGATCTGAAACCCGAGGACGAAACCAAAATTCTGACCAAAGCGGTGAAGCAGCGGAAAGACTCGGCCGATATTTATCGTCAACAAAACCGGGCTGATCTGTTGGCCGTCGAAGAGGCCGAGATCGCGGTTATCGAACAATATTTGCCCAAGCAATTGTCGGAAGATGAACTGAAAGCAAAACTACAGGCGATCATGACCCGGCTTGGTGCATCGGTTCCTTCTGATCTAGGAAAAGTAATGGGCGTAGCTTCCAAAGAGCTAGCTGGCCAGGCCGACGGCAAGGCAATTTCGGCTCTGGTAAAGCAACTGTTACAACGATAGAATTTTGAATGATTGAGTGATTGAACTAGGGCATATGCCCTAATTCAATCACTCAATCATTCTGTCAATCAATATTTTATTGAATACGCTCGATTTACTAATGCTCGTTCCCCTCGCCTGGGGGGCTTTTAACGGATACCGAAAAGGTCTTCTGGTGGAGATCGTTGCGGTCATTGCGTTTGTGGTAGCAATGATTGTCGGGTTCAAATTTCTGGCGTTCGGTATCGAGTTGCTTAGTCCCTACATCAGCCGGGAACTGGCGCGTAAAATTTTGCCCTGGCTAGGCTTCTCCATTATATTTTTTCCGACGGTGGTGATGATCAACCAGATGGGTTTTGCCATCCGGCGATCGCTTAAGTACTCAGTATTAGGTACATTCGATAGCGTGGCGGGCGCAACGGTAGGCGTTTTTACGTGGGTATTTGGAATTAGTGTCATCCTTTGGTTGTTCAGCTATATGGGCATCAAAATGCCCGCCCGCCAAACGGAAACCGCTCTTATCTATCCGTATATCAGGCCAATAGCGCCGAAAGTAATGGACAAGGCCGCTGTTTGGGTGCCTAAAGGATTAGACGCCGGGAAGAAGTGGCGAACTGAAATTGTAAAGAGCGAAACCATGAATGAGTGAAAGAGCGCCAGTAAATGCGCCAATAGCCATTTTGCTCCTTCACTCCTTTACGATTCCGCTCTTAAAAGCTATGAAACAAGATATTCGCAAACTGACGGCTGTTCAGTTAAAAGACTGGTTTACAAAGAATAATCAACAGGGATTTCGAGCCAAACAGGTGCACGAATGGCTCTGGAAAAAGTCTGCGCTTTCGTTCGAGCAGATGACCAACCTGTCGCTGCCGACGCGGGAACTGCTGAACGAGCATTTCGAAATTCGGCCCCTGACCGTCGATCAACAGCAAAAAAGTAATGACGGGACCATTAAGTCGTCCTTTCGGCTATTTGATGGGAATCTGGTTGAAGGCGTTTTGATACCGGCCCTGCGTACTGACGACATAGATCGGATGACTGCCTGCGTATCGAGTCAGGTTGGGTGCTCGCTCACGTGTAAGTTCTGCGCAACGGGTTATATGGATCGGAAGCGCAACCTTGATGCGGCCGAAATTTACGATCAGGTGGTAGCCATTGACCGGCAGGCTAAAGACAACTACGACGCGCCCCTCACAAACATCGTGTACATGGGCATGGGCGAACCCTTGCTCAACTACAAAAACGTGCTGGAATCGGTCGATCGGATCACCTCGCCCGATGGGTTAGGCATGTCGCCCAAGCGAATCACTGTATCGACGGCTGGTATCGCCAAGATGATCCGGCAACTGGGCGACGATGAGGTGAAGTTCAACCTGGCGCTGTCGCTCCATGCGGCAAATGACCTGAAGCGCGACCAGATTATGCCCATCAACGAAAGCAACACGCTGGAAGTTTTAGGGGATGCACTTACCTACTTTTACAAAAAAACGGGTACACGCATCACGTTTGAGTATATTCTCTTTTATAATTTCAATGATACGCTGCAGGACGCGCAGGAGCTGTGGAAGTTCACAAAGCGGGTACCGGCTAAGATAAATATCATTGAATACAACCCTATTGCGGAGGCTAATTTTAAAAATACCGATCCCCAAACGCTGGATAAATTCGCTGGTTTTCTGGAGAACAAAGGCGTAACGGTGAATGTCCGTCGGAGTCGTGGCAAAGACATCGATGCTGCCTGTGGGCAACTGGCCGGTAAAAAGTAGCAAGAGGGGCGCCGATGATCAAATTGCCTATTTTGAGTACGAGAAGCTTTACTACTTTCCAGTTGTGCTACGTTGCTTAACAATTTGGTAATACGGCTGTGCCCAGTTTCACGTACTTTTGTGGCAATCATTAGCTTACGGACCCACCGTTCGCTTCATTACTGAAGATACTCCGCTTATGTTTGGATTAGAAACGGATGTTTTTATCCTCCTATTTATCAGCCTCTTCGCTGCCTGCGCTTTTGAGTTTGTCAATGGTTTTCATGATACGGCCAATGCCGTTGCCACGGTTATTTATACCAATTCGCTGAAGCCGACGTACGCCGTTGTGTGGTCAGGAATTTGCAATTTTACCGGTGTTCTGCTAGGCGGAATCGGGGTCGCTATGGGGATTGTCAATCTGCTCCCCGTCGAACTGCTGGTCGATCAGAATGTGTATCATAGCGTGGCTATGGTGCTGGCCCTGTTACTAAGTGCCATCATCTGGAACCTCGGCACGTGGTATTTTGGCTTGCCCAGCTCAAGCTCACACACCCTGATTGGGTCTATTCTGGGTGTCGGACTAGCGTTTGCTACCATGCCCGAAAATAAGACCGGGGCTGCTGTCAACTGGGAGAAGGCCATCGAAACGGGCTATGCCCTGCTACTGTCGCCCTTACTCGGTTTTAGTCTGGCCATCGTGCTGATGTTCATTCTACGCCGATCTGTACCTGAAGAAGCTAAAGACCAGTTGTTCAAAGAGCCCAAGAAAAATACAGAGCCGCCTACCTGGATTCGGTCTATACTGATTGCAACCTGCTCACTGGTGAGTTTCTTTCATGGCAGCAACGATGGGCAAAAAGGGGTCGGTCTGATTATGCTGATTCTGATTGGTATTGTGCCGTATCATTTTGCGGTTAAAGCCGACCTTGATCCGCGCCTGATGAAGACAAACATCACGACGATTCAACAAACGATGGGATCGCTTGACTCAACCCATTTGTCGTCGGCGAATCGTGCCCGTCTGGTGCGGACGAATGCAGAGCTTGCTGAGTTAAGCGGCTTAGTGAACGGCCCACTCGTTGACAACCGGATTCCAAATGAGAAACGGCTTGAAGTCCGCAGTGATTTGTTGCTGATCAATAGCAACGTAAAAAAGATTGTTGAAGACGAAGGGTCGAATTTAAGCGCCAGTCAGGTAGCCCAGTTGAACAAGAATCTAGGTGAAGAAGGTGGCTTGCGCCGTTTTACCGATTATGCACCTCTTTGGGTAATTCTGATGATCGCCCTATCGCTGGGGCTTGGTACCATGATCGGCTGGCGTCGGATCGTGGTAACGGTAGGGGAGAAGATCGGCAAACAACATCTGACCTACGCACAGGGAGCCTCGGCTGAACTGGTCGCTGCGCTGATGATCGGACTGGCGTCCGGCCTGAAATTGCCCGTTAGTACAACGCACGTGCTATCGTCCGGTATTGCAGGTAGCATGGTGGCTAACAAAGGGGTTAAAAATCTACAGGCAGGAACGATTAGAAATATTGCATTAGCCTGGGTACTGACCCTGCCCGTGTCGGTACTGCTGTCCTTCACCCTCTATATTTTCTTCCGCTGGCTTTTGTAATTAGTTTACAGTTTGAGGTTTACGGTTTGTGGTTGGCTGACGCGAAAGCAACAATTGTGCGTTAGCCAACCACAAACCGTAAACCATCCTACTCAACCCACTCCGGCGCATCCTGCTCGATGGCATGGCGAACTTTGGCCACGATGTCGTCAACCGTATCATCGGGTCCAAATTGAAGAGGTGCCTTAAACTGAACCGTAAGAAGCGTGTTCCGCTTTTTAAACCGCAATCCTTTCTTATCGAAGGCTCGTCGAAACCCATTAATGACAACAGGCACCACAATGGGTTCGTTGTTCTTGATTAGATGGCCGGTCCCTTTCCGAACGGGCGCATAGGGTGTTGTTGTGCCCTGCGGGAAACTAACGACCCAGCCATGGGCCAGGGCTTTCGCAATTTTTTCATTTGCCGTATTATCAACGGCCCGCTGCACTTCACGCCCTTCCGCGCGCCAGGAGCGTTCGATAGTGAGCGCCCCACCCGCAGCAAAAACGCGCGGGACAATTCCTTTCTTCATCGTTTCCGAAGCCGCCACATAATACTGCCGCGCTCTGGGGCCGAGTAAATACACGGGCGGCAGTAACGTGTTCTGAAATCCCCACTTAACTGCGCAAAAGATGTGGAAGAAGGCAATGACATCGGCAAAATAGGTCTGGTGATTCGACAGAAACAAGACGTTGTTTATGGGCAGATTCTCCAGGTTTTCAGTGCCCTGTATTTGAATTCGGTTCACCACCGTGTATCGGGCGTAGGTCAGCCAACCCACCAGTCCAATAATCATTCGCCTGACAACCAGTGAATTGCCAAAGGGGTCACACTCGAATAGACCGAGGATGTCCAATGGCATCAAAAAATTTGGCAGATAGCTAAATTTAGTAGGCTTTATATACTTCATTGGTAGGTTAGGGGTCGCACGTAACTGGTAAAGTTACGAGGCTACTAGAATGTTTTCAATAAAAAGTGCAACTGGCTCATTCACAAAGGAAAACACTTAACAGAGTTACCCGCGCTAATCGCCCTCAAAAAAAGATTCAAAAAATTTATGACTTACATTAATCCTTTACCCAACCAGGCTCTCTAACCGTCAAATTCGCCACTAAAACAGAAAGCTTATAGCCGACAGTGTACACAATCAAGTTCAGGTTTACCTTTTTCTCATCAGTTTTTCTATACAGCCATGAAACGAATTGTGCTTGCCGGTATCATCGCCCTGTTTGGCGTATTTGCTACTCAAACGTCTTTTGCTCAGGTCCAGATCGGTATCCGGGGCGGGGCCAACTGGGGTTTTGCTTCCAAACCAGATTACCTGGGTAGCCTGACTCCCAACTTTCACTCATCCGTAGGACCGACCGGTGCTTTGTTCCTGGATATTCCCCTGAGCGAGCGCGTATCGTTCCGTCCCGAAGTGGCGTATGTTCAAAAAGGCGTAGCGATAAAACAGGGCTTTGACCTTAATGTGGGCGGTTTTACCCTTCCGCTTGGCGCAACGATTGCTTACCAGTCACAACACATCGAAATACCGCTATTGTTTAAAGTCAATTTGACCGATGGCGCAGTGCAACCTTACTTAATTGCTGGTCCTGCCGTAAGCTATGCCTTCGATGGCCGCATCCGTACCCGGGCATCGGCGCTGGTTACGACCCGTCCGTTTGATGTAGACGTTAACTATGGCGGTATGATGAGTCGTTGGGATGTGGGTGCCGTTGGGGGACTGGGTCTGTCGATGGATGCTGGCACGGGCAAGTTCTTCATTGAAGGCCGCTATACCCAGGGCTTTACCCGGCAGGTGCAGGTGCCCGTTGTCAACGTCAATGTTCGGAATCGGGGCGTGGCTCTATCGCTGGGCTACTCGTTTCCAATAGGTTATTAAAAACTAATTCTACCATTCCTACATAATTTCCATTGAATCAACCTGAATCAGTAAAGGCGGAGTCTGTTGACTTCGCCTTTCTTGTTTGGTATGAGAATACCGTTAAAATAAGGGAATTTTGGTTGCATAAGTAGGGATTCAATCTGGAATTGTGTTAATTTTACTTCTCGTTATTTACCGAATCTGTATTGGCGACACCCAATTTATGACAATGCAAACTGATTTTGTTCGTTCGACCGCTTCCGAGCCTCATCGCATTCGTACCCGACAAATCCTAAAATCGCATCCTGAAATCAAAAAACTGATTGGGCAAAAGAACCCAACCACGTTTTGGGTTACCCTAGGCTGTGTTGTTCTGATGACTGGTCTGGCTTATCTAGTACGGGATCAATCGTGGTGGATCGTTGTGGCAACGGCTTGGTTTATTGGTGCCTTTCCGGCTCATACCCTGTTTGTCTGCATTCACGAAGCGGCCCACAACCTGATCTTCCGGAAGCCGGAAGCTAACATGTTGACGGGTATTCTGGCCAATCTGCCAACCGTATTTCCTACGGCCCTAACGTTCAAAAGCTTCCATATTAAACACCATGCCTTTCAGGGCGTTCATGAACTGGATGCCGATTTGCCCGACTGGTATGAGGCTAAATTGATCAAGAACTACGCTATCGGCAAGGCCATCTGGTTGTTGCTGTTCCCACTTTTTCAGGGTGTTCGCACACTCCGGATGAAAGAATTAGCCGTTTTTGACAAATGGGTAATGTTGAATTTTGCGGTTCAGCTAACCTTCGACGTATTAATCGTCGTATTTTTCGGCTGGAAGGCATTGGCTTTTATGGGCCTTTGTTTGTTCTTCTCCGTCGGTTTTCACCCACTGGGCGCCCGCTGGATTCAGGAGCATTTTCTAACCCTCGATCCTGAACAGGAAACCTATAGCTATTACGGTCCGCTTAACGGTCCTAATCTGAATGTAGGTTTTCATAATGAGCACCACGATTTCCCGTCTATTCCCTGGAATAAATTGCCCGAGATCAAGAAAAGCGCTCCGGAATATTATGACACGTTGAAATACCATACATCGTTTGTGAAGCTATTCTTCCGCTTCCTGTTCGATCAGGAGATTTCGCTTTTCTCGCGCATCGTTCGCAAAGAGCGCGGCCGTGTAAGCGTAACCGATCAATCGAAACCAGACATGGAATTGGTACAGGCTCAGGCAGTACATGTTGAGACGACTGTTTAGGCCGTTTTATCGTATTAATCAACAAAAATACCCGCCAGCGTCTGGCGGGTATTTTTGTTGATTAGGCCACGTTTTAGAATCGACTAGCCAAACCAATAACTAGAATGTGATTTGTTTCGTATCCGTGATCCGTAAGGACAAGGACTACAGATATAGCTTCAATCTATTCTGTTTGCCTTAACCTGACGGCTGTAGCGTTCACGTGACCACGGAAAAGCTTTAACTAATACGGGCTTTTCTAAAATTTCGCCTTGCCAGAGTCCAGAAACGCGACGAAATGCGCAACGTCCCGGTCGTAATTTTTGGGTGGTACAAGCAGTTTACCGTCAGTGTTAACCAGGCAGTAGTGCGGCTGAGCGTTGTTATTGAATTTGGTGATCTGCAAGTCGGCGTTTTGAGCGCCAATACTCTTCTTAACTTTCTGATCGTATGTGGACGTGTACCATTCTGCTTCGGGCAATTCGGTCTTGTCGTCAACATAGAGGGCTAAAATGACAAAGTCGTTCTGCAAGCGTGACATTACCGCCGGATCGGACCAGACACGGGCCTCCATTTCGCGGCAGTTTACGCAACCATGTCCCGTGAAATCAATAAAAACAGGCTTATTCACTTTTTTTGCGTAGGCCAACGCTTGTTTATAGTCGAAAAAGCCTTGTAAGCCACGGGGCAGGCGAAATAGATCGCCATATTTTGGCGTCTCGGTCAGGCTGTTCGCGGATGGAGCCGCCAATGTCTGATTGTTCAGGTTGAAATCCTGCGATGTTTCGGGAGGCAGGTAGCCAGACAGGGCTTTCAACGGAGCGCCCCAAAGGCCAGGAATCATATAGACCACAAACGACAGGGTAGCGATGGCTAACAGCAGTTTCTGAACACTGATGAATTTGGTTTCGCTATCATGAGGCAACCGAATTTTACCCAGGAAATAAAAGCCGATCAACGCGAAAATAACGATCCAGAGTGACAAAAATACTTCGCGGTCGAGCAGGCCCCAATGGTACACCTGGTCAGCAATACTCAGGAATTTCAGTGCCAGCGCCAGTTCCAGAAAACCCAATACCACTTTTACTGAATTGAGCCATCCACCCGAACGGGGCAAGCTTTTTAGCCATTGTGGAAAAGCCGCAAACAACGTAAACGGGATAGCGAAGGCCGACGAAAAGGCTGCCATGCCTAAAATGGGTTTAATCACTTCGCCCCCGGCTGAGGCAACCAGCAAACTCCCAACAATGGGTCCTGTGCAGGAAAAAGACACGAGCACAAGCGTAAAGGCCATAAAGAAAATCCCGGCAATACCACCCTGTTCCGATTTAGCGTCGGCCTGGTTGATGAGCGAATTGGGCAAAACAATTTCGAAAAGTCCTAAAAAGGAGAGACCAAAAATGAAGAAGATCGCAAAAAACAGGATGTTTGGCAGCCAGTGCGTACTAACGAAATTGGCAAATGCAGGGCCGTTGAACCGCGACACTACCGTGCCAATGAGCACGTAGATACCGATGATAAAAAAGCCATACAGAAGCGCTTTCCATTGGCCGCCCTGCTGGTTTGTAAAGAAGCTAACCGTAGCCGGAATAATCGGAAACACACAGGGCGTGAGCAGCGCAACCAGGCCCGACAGAAAAGCGGCCAGCATGAAGCTCAATAACGACCCGTCGGCTGCTTTGGCCGTTTCATCGACAACAACGTCTGGTTTATTAGCCGTGGCAGTGCTGGTTGCAGTTATTGGTGCAGTTGCTTCGGTAGTGGCTACGGCTGGTTCTGGCGTCGTGCCCGAAACGGCCGTTTCGGATGTTGGCTGCGTAATGGTCGATGTCGCATTTGGGGAAGAGGCTGCAACGGCCGGGGTGGCTGTTGACCCATCTACAAGCAAGCCCGTTATGGCAAAATCGTCATTCCCGGGAATACACTGTCCATCACTATCCGTACAGACTTGATAGTCGATATTTCCCTCAATGACAGGCTTATCCGTTAAGATTTTGATTCGTTGAGAAAACTGGGCAGGACCGTGCATAAGGTACGTATCCCCTTCAAATACCTCCTCGAACTTGGTTTCTACCTTACTGACCGGCTTTATTTTTCCAACCAGTTCATACGTTTTATTCGCCGTAAACTTAATGACCGTTGGCAGAGGACCATCAATTTTTGGATTTACGTCTGAAGAATAAATATGATACCCATTCTTGATGTTGGCGGTAAAACGAACCTCAACAATATCACCGATTTTAGCCGAAGACTTGGTTGATTTGTAGGTCCAGGAGACTGGTTTAATGATTTGAGCAAACGTAGTGAGGGGTAGTAACAGCCACACAACGAGCGTACTAATTGATTTCATACCGCTTTGGGTAAGTGATGGTTTGGTAGGTGAACAGCAATTGAACGAAAATATTTCCATTTCTCAGCTAACTATAAAAGAAAACCCCGGGATTGACCGGGGTTTCTTATTAGATATACGAATGCGGTTTATTAATAGCTGAATAAAATAGGATTCAGTTCATCTTGTGGATGGCTGCCGACCGGAACGTTGTTGAGCCACTTGACGTGGTCAGCCACCTGAAATTTGTTGCGTGGTGGCATAATAACTTGATCCATGTCCATATAAATCATTGTCATCACCTTGCGAGGCTGGTCGGAAACATTGGGGCCTGCCCGGTGGAATGTCCAGCCAGCATGGTAACTCACTTCGCCAAGGTCGAACGGCATATCGTGCATCGGAAAATTCTGCTGCCGTAAGGCGTCGGCAAGAATCTTCTCGCTGGCGTCACTGATCTCCATATTGCGCCCGATTTCAACATGTTGGCTGCCTTCGGCGAAAGCCAGCGGGCCCATTTCCATGGGTGTCGCCTGGAGCGGGATCCAAACCGTAATGGTATTGGGCGATGCCAACGGCCAGTAAAACTGGTCGGCATGCCAGGGCGTGATGCCGCCCGATGGCTCTTTGTATAACGCCTGATCATGGTAAATGCGAACGCCCTTCACACCCATCAGATCGGTGGCGATTTTGGCAAGCCGTTTGGAAAAAACGAACTCCTTCGCTTGGTCGTCTTCACGCCATAAGTTCATAATTTGAAGAAACGCCCGCTCGTAGGTAGTGCGTTCTTCCATCGGCTTGATCAGTGTATTGAGCTTGAAAACCAAATCGGTGATGATGGTGCCATAATAGGTAAGCACGGCCGGACTAAGTACATCTTTCAATTTGATGTAACCTTTCTCACGATAGGAGGCAATTGCTTCATGCCCGACGGTATAAGGGGTATTTAATTCATCAATTACTAATTCCCGATCAAGTGTAGCTTCCATTGAGGAATCGTTTAGACATAATTTATGAAACAAAAGTAAGCCGTAGATGCTGGACCTGTCAATATAGATTTTACAGATTCCTGTTTATTTTTGACCCATATATCATCGTACCTCCACCAAGTGTGTTAAAATAAGACTTCTTATGAAGGCCCTTTTCGAGAAAGTAATGTTCAATGAGCAGAGTTCACTGCTGGTTCGCCGGTTTGAGCTACTCTATTTTGACGCTCCCTGGCATTATCATCCAGAATATGAACTGACGTACATTGTCAAGAGCCATGGCCGACGGTTTGTTGGCGACCATGTAGAACCGTTTCAACAAGGCGATTTAGTGTTGCTTGGCCCTGATCTGCCTCATTTTTGGCGGAATGATGACGAATTTTACCAGCCTGATTCCATGTATCCGGCCGAATCGATTGTAGTGCAGTTTCCGGCTTCATTTACCGAACGGGGACTTGCATCGATACCTGAAGCGGCCATGGTGCGAGAACTACTTGAACGCGCCCGGTATGGACTTCGGTTTAGTCTGGAAATGAGCCAAACAGTTGCTGACAGGATGGCGCAATTGCCACTGCAGACGGGGCTAACGCAACTGCTGAGCTTGCTGGCTATCTTAAATGAGTTGGTGACCGACCAGAATGCCCAATTACTGGCAAGCGACGGATATCAGCTAGCGCCGGGTGTTGCCGAAACCGAGCGGATGAAGCGAGTGCTGGAGTTTGTGTTACGCCATTTTCGGGAAGAAGTCAGGGTCGAGCAGATTGCGTCTATTGCGGGTATGGCCCCGGCCGCTTTTTGTCGATACTTTAAGAATCGTACCCGAAAAACATTTATCGAATACCTCAACGAACTGCGCATTGGGCACGCGCGCAAGCTACTCACCAATGCGGATATGAGTATTGGACAGGTAGGTCTGGAGTGCGGATATAACAATAATTCCCATTTTCACAGGCAATTTAAGTTAAGTACGGGCATAACTCCATTTCAATACCAGGCGTTGGCAAGAGGAAAAGGGTAATGCCTGTAAAATTATAGTGTATAATGTTAGTCTGATCGTATAGGATAGCCTCCAAAATCTTCCAAATCCTACCATTTTCTGCCGTACCTTTGTGGTTTAATGAGTTGGTTGTTTGTCAGTTCGCAAAGGCAGCAGCCAGGAACAAAAATAACCGAATACAAAAACGCTCGTAGCATGACGACCGCCACCACCACCCGCGATACGCAGGTATTTGACCTTATTGCCAAAGAACAGCACCGGCAGGAGTCGGGTATTGAATTAATCGCTTCCGAAAATTTCGTATCACCTGCCGTTATGGAAGCGGCTGGCAGCGTTCTGACCAACAAATATGCCGAAGGGCTTCCCGGCAAACGGTATTATGGCGGTTGCGAAGTGGTTGATCAGGTTGAGCAAATTGCTATTGACCGGGCCAAAGAACTCTTCGGAGCTAGCTGGGTCAACGTGCAGCCGCACTCAGGTGCCAATGCAAATACGGCCGTATTTCTGGCCTGTTTACAGCCTGGCGATACCATTCTGGGCTTCGACCTGTCGCATGGCGGGCACTTGACCCACGGTTCGTCGGTCAATATTTCAGGGAAATATTTCCGTCCCACGTTCTACGGGGTAGAACGGGAAACCGGTGTCATCAACTACGATGTCGTTGAAGAAACCGCTAAACGTGAGCGGCCTAAATTACTTATCTGTGGGGCATCTGCCTACAGCCGTGATTGGAATTATGCCCGTTTACGGGCCATTGCCGACGAAATTGGCGCACTTCTGCTGGCCGACGTATCGCACCCGGCCGGTTTGATTGCCAAAGGTTTATTGAATGATCCACTGGCTCATGCGCACATCGTTACTACAACCACGCACAAAACGCTGCGGGGCACACGAGGAGGCATCATTATGATGCGGAATGATTTCGAAAACCCATTCGGTATTAAAACCGTGAAGGGTGAAACACGAACTATGTCGTCGCTGTTGGATTCGGGCGTATTTCCGGGTACACAGGGTGGCCCACTAGAGCATATTATTGCGGCCAAAGCTGTTGCGTTCGGAGAAGCGCTGAGCGACGATTTTTATGACTATGCGGTGCAGGTAAAAGCCAATGCCCAGGCTATGGCCAATGCCTTCCTGAGCCGGGGGTATGAAATTATTTCGGGGGGTACAGATAATCACCTGATGTTGATTGATCTGCGTTCCAAAGGGCTGACGGGTAAATTAGCCGAAAATACGCTTATTAAAGCGGATATCACGATCAACAAGAACATGGTTCCCTTCGACGATAAATCGCCGATGGTTACTTCGGGCATGCGGGTTGGCACGGCGGCAATGACAACGCGTGGTCTGAAAGAATCGGACATGGAGCAAATCGTCGTATATATCGACAAGGTGCTTATGAATCATGATGACGCGGCCACATTGGCAACCGTTAAAGAAGAAATCAACGAGTGGATGAAAGCATTTCCACTCTATAAAAGTTAACCATTAAAGGCGAAAGGGCGAAAATTGTAAGAGCGAAAGAGTGCCTACAAACTCACGTTACTTAGCTGTTTTCGCTCTTTCACTCTTACAATTTTTCGCTCTTTACATCAATGCCACTAGATCAACTGACTGACGAAGAAATCGAGTCCGAAGGCAAGGAAATGTCCTTTCTGGACCATCTGGAAGAACTCCGCTGGCACATTATCCGGGCCGTGGGGTCTATCTTCCTGTTTGCGATCATTGCCTTTGTTTTCATTGACGATATTTTCAGAGTTGTCATTCTGGGCCCCAAAAACCCCGATTTCTGGACGTATCGAATGATGTGTAAGCTAGCTGACACCACGGGTTACGCTGATTTGTGCGTAAAAAAACTCAATTTCGAATTGCAGTCCCTTGGCGTATCCGATCAGTTCACCATGGCCATGACTTCGTCGGCTATTATTGGTCTGTGCTTTGCCTTTCCGTACACGTTCTGGGAAATATGGCGGTTCATTAAGCCTGGTCTGCGTTCCGTAGAAAAGGAAGCCGCTCGGGGCGCTGTATTTTTTGTTTCCCTTCTCTTTTTGATGGGATTGCTGTTTGGCTACTTTATCGTTTCTCCTTTAGCCATCAACTTTCTGGCAAACTTCCAGATTACGCCTGAAATTAAGAACCAGTTCGACATTACGTCGTACATCGGCATTCTTGTCACACTCTCTCTGGGTTGTGCACTGATTTTCCAGATGCCGATGGTGGCATATGTCTTATCGAAAGTAGGCGTTCTGACACCAAAGTACATGCGCGAATACCGCAAACACGCCTGGATCGTGATTCTCGTTGTAGCGGGTATCATCACGCCATCGCCCGATATTTATAGCCAGGTGCTGGTCGCTTTGCCGCTGACGTTACTCTATGAAGTGAGTATCATCGTGTCGGGGCGCATTGAAAAAGCACGGATAAAAGCCCGGGCCGAACTGGATAAAATATAGTAGTACACCACCTGTTGAAGAGGCCCTTTTTAACCGAAAGGGCCTTTTTCTTTGTGGCTGATACGTGTATCTTTACTAAAAAGCGGATGGCTCGATTGGCGGATCTGCCCGAATAATTAGGTTTAAAAATGACACAGTACGATTTTAAAAAATACCATTACCGCTCTATCAATGCGGCTACCGATGCCGAGCGGGCGGCCATCAATCAGGAATTGAAAGACATGTATGCGTCTTTACCTGACTCGGAAAAAGAAGAATTTAACCGTCAGCTGCAGGCATTTCTGGCGAAAGAGATGGGGCGGCTAAAGTCTAATTATGAGTCAGTCAAAGGCAATCTGGGCGATAATTAGATAGCCTCAAATCATTCCCCGCGCTTTCAGCTCCAGATATTTATTAACGGTATTCGCGGTCAGGTTCTGCGGGGCCGTTAAAATGGTTTGAATGCCATACTGCGCTAACTCTTTCACAATCTGTTTCTTCTCGAACGTGAATTTTTCGCCAATGGTCTTAAGGTAGATCTGCTCGGTATCTGCGGCAGGCTGGTCGAGTAAGCTGCGTAGCTCCGTATTCTCAAAGAAGATAACTAAAAGCAGGTGGTCTTTGGCTAACCGACGCAGATAGGGCAACTGCCGGTGCATGGCATTCACCGTTTCAAAATTGGTGAACAGCAACAATAGGCTTCGCTGGCGAATGTGTGTCCTGACGCTAGCATAGAGACTTTCATAATCCGTTTCTAGGAATCGGGTTTTCTGGCGGTATAGCAGTTCCAGAATCCGGAGCATATGACCCGTACGTCGGTCGGCGGGAAGAAGTTGCCCTACCTGGTTGGAAAAAGTCAGAATACCGGCCCGGTCCTGTTTCAGAAGCGCAATGTTGCTCAATACCAGACTGGCGTTAATGGCATAATCCAGTAAGGTCAGGCCATCGAAGGGCGATTGCATCACGCGACCTTTATCGATCAGGCAATAAACGGGTTGCGAGCGTTCGTCCTGGTACGCATTAATCATCAACGATGTTCCCTGGGCATCACTCCGACGGGAAGTTGCTTTCCAGTTGATCGTTCTGACATCATCGCCGGTGGCATACGGGCGAACCTGCTCAAATTCCATACTATGGCCGAGTCGTCGGATCCGCTTTACACCCACTTCGTTCAGCCGGTTGGTAGCCGCCAGAAGCTCATATTGCCGCATTTGTAAATACGATGGATACACGGCCACCATTTTTCCCTGCTCGAATTGAAAGCGCCGTTTTAATAAGCCCAGGGGCGATAAGGCAAAAACGTTGACGGCACCAAAACTGTATTCACCCCGTCGGGTTGGCCGAAGCTCATAGCGAATAGCCCGTGTTTCGCGCGGGTTCAGGCTGGCTTTAAACAGGACATCCCGCCGTTGGAACTGGAACGGAATTTCGTCGATCACTTCTACATGGGTCTGAAAAGGATATTGATTTTCGAGGTAAATCGTGATCGGGTTTTCGTCGCCGTTCGACAGCCGATCAGGCACGTCACGACGGGCAAAGACACCAGTTCGGGCCTGGTGTCGAAACAGAAGCCAGGCGTCTAATCCAGTCAGAATAATGAATACCACAAAGGCGACTCGTACCAGCGGAAACAAAAGTGGAAACGCGTAGGCCGCCACAAACAACAACACAAGTCCGGCGAGTGTAAACCACAAACGGGTAGCGACGAAAAGGGGGCGAAAAAATGTCAATGGGTTGGGGTTTTTAGCTGATTAATGGCCTCGTCGATTTCTTCCTCATAAATCGGGTTAAAATCATCTTCCTGATAGTCGCCAGTCCGTTCGGCGCGCAGGGCTTTAACGAAAAAAGACGCATCCTGAAAAGCGGTCCGGGCTTCGGTTGTGCGGCCCAATTGTAAAAGTGCACGTCCC
This sequence comes from Spirosoma horti, assembly GCF_054776595.1. NCBI lineage: Bacteria > Pseudomonadati > Bacteroidota > Cytophagia > Cytophagales > Cytophagaceae > Spirosoma > Spirosoma horti. The sequence goes on along the minus strand of NZ_BAAHBQ010000004.1, from coordinate 309,423 downwards.
TTATAATAAGCGACAAGTGCACTTCGGGTGAAGTTTTTGCCGGCCTGCGCCAGATCAGTTAGTGCTTTTTCAGGCTGTCCGGTGGCCATATAACTCACTGCCCTGCTAACGAAATGCTTGTAGTTTACCCATTCGGCACCGTGCTTTTGGGATAGCGAGTCGATGGCGATGCAAAACTGCTCAATTGCTTTTGGGTGGTTATTAAGGCCTCGATAGGCCAGTCCTCGCATATAACTGACCGGGTTGTGGCTGATCATGTCATCGAAATTGGGCGTCAGCGCATCATAGGCATCAAGATGCTGGAGCGCCCGCGGGTAATCCTTTAACGATCTAAGGTAAACTTCTCCGACCATACCCTGTTCTTTTGAATAACGAGCGCCCGTTTTCTCCAACCACAACGTGGCTTCTTCATAATCATATTGCCAGAGATGATGAAAGGCACGGGCGCGATAATTCTGAGCAGAGGCTGATAACGTGTCAAGATGGCTTTTCTGTTGTCTTGTCACGCCCGAAAAAGCCGGTTCAGGACGTCGGTTATTGGCCAGCATAAATGCCGCCGACCTTACATATTGTTCGCCAGACTGAGCAAAAGCGGCTATACGAAGCAAAAGACAGAGAACGAAAACAGGCTTCATGGCAGAACGTCGGTTATAAGGCCATCTTTAAGCCGGAACGTAACCACAAGGGAAACATCGTGTGAAGCGTCCGTCGGTTGGGACTGGCGTAAGGCCGGGTCAGTTCCGACATGGTTCAGACAAATGGCTCGCAATTGATTCGTAATTCGGCTATCAAATGGTTTAGGACAGTAATCTTCATCAAATCCACTCAAGTCAAACGGCCCCTGTTTGCCTTCGCAGTTAACAACGAAACGAACCCGGACCAGGCCCGACTGGCCAGCCTGATGAACCGGCTGGTAGTATTTTTTGATCAACTGCGTAAGGTCATACCGTTTTGAGGGACTGCTAATTGACCTTGTGTGCCACGTCCGAGAGAAACAATTAGAGCAAGGTTGAAACTCGCTGGGCCGACACACATCACCCGGTGGTATGTCCTGAATTAACCGAAATGTTTCTGTCGTTACGGTACATCCATTCCAGCCAATGGCCTGCATCTGGTTTGACCGCAGCGTAGCAATTTGCCAAAGCGGTTTAAAGTCTCCATCCTTATTGTATTGGTTCCCTCGAATAACCAGAAACGCCGATGGCCCGAACCGCATTACCTGCCAGAAATGAGCCGTTTTCTTTTTCGTCGCTGTATTTTCTACACTAACCTGACCATTTGTATAGAAGCTAAATGTCAGGTTATCTGATTGCCATACTCGTCCTTTCAATTGTTGATACGTACTGGCTGAATCGATTGGAATAGGGTTGAGCTTCCGAAATACCATTGGATATAGTATGCCGATCCGAAGCAGATCGCCCTGGATATTGACCAATCGGGATGCATAATGAATGGTATCCAGACGCACTGTATCGCCCTCAATAGCCCAGGTTGAAACGAACGGCTGTGCCGAATTATCGACCATCCCAAGCTGGTAAGCCCCGTCGGTATCCAACCGAATGTACGTTGGCAGTGGACAGAAAAAATCAGCTTCCCACTCAGCGTGAACGCCAATCCAGGTACCGATCAACTGCTCACGACTGGGCGACTGCGCATGAAGCCAGGGTGCAGAAAGAATAAAAAGGAGAATAACATAGAACTTACGCAACACCGGATTGAAACCCGGCGTAGATAATCTAATTACTGCATTGCGCCGGGTTTCAACCCGGTGTTGCGTAAAGCGTATACCATACACGACTTGCAGTACCCACACAGTCACCTTTCCGGCAGGCCAAGTGTTGCTGACGTGCGGGTGCCTGTAAGCGTACAGGAAGTAGTCAACCAATAAGGTCTTTACTCGCTTCATTGGTATATAGTTTTTTTCTGCGCCAGTTACCCCGTATCCGTATCTCAGAGAGTCATTTAGCCATAGTTCATATTTTATCGGGGCACCTCAATTTTTTGCACCAGTTGGCTAACGACCTCATCGGCGGTCCCCCCTTCCATTTCTCGCTCGGGCGTGAGCAGTACGCGGTGGCGGAGCACCGAAGGAGCTAGTTCCTGCACGTCTTCGGGTGTGATAAAATCGCGTCCTCGGAGCGTAGCCAGGGCTTTGGCACTATTGAGCAGCGCCACCGACGCGCGGGGCGACGCACCCAGATAAAGCGATTTGCTAGCCCGGGTAGCCTGCACAATCTGAGCGATATAGTCGAACAGCTTGTCTTCAACATGAACCTGGTGTACCAATCCACGTAACGTTGCCAACTGGTCGGCAGTGAGAACGGCGCTAACGGCGTCGAGTGCATCGGCCAGATTTCGCCGTTGGTGGTTTCCCCGTAGGATATCGACCTCTTCACTGGCTGTAGGATAACCAACGATGATTTTAAACAGGAACCGATCCAGTTGTGCTTCGGGTAGTCGATAGGTTCCTTCCTGCTCAATTGGATTTTGGGTGGCCAGCACCATAAAGGGTTCATCGAGCGGATACGTTGTCCCATCATTGGTTACCTGCCGTTCCTCCATAACTTCAAACAGAGCCGCCTGGGTTTTGGCCGGAGCCCGGTTTATTTCGTCGATCAGGACCAGATTGGAGAAGATGGGGCCGTGTCTAAAGATAAAATCTCCGGTTTTCGGGGTGAAGACCGAGTTGCCCAATACGTCAGAAGGCATTAGGTCGGGGGTGAACTGAATCCGGCTAAAGCCCACCGACATGGTTTTGGCGAGTAGTTTAGCGGTGAGAGTTTTGGCAACACCCGGCACACCTTCAATAAGCACATGGCCGTCGGCGAGCAACGCTGTCAGTAATAAATCAACCGTCTGATGCTGTCCAACAATGACCTTTCCGACCTCGGCGCGGATGGCATCAACGGCAGTCGTGAGCGAGCTAAGATCTAAGCGAGTTTGTAATGAGTCCATAAAGGTTGCCTGAATCGGGATTTTATGATTTTTTTGATGAACTATGACTTTTAGATCAGTTTGCTCTCTGTGAAAGCAAAACCATAGTCCGTCAGATAAATCACATAAATCCAGGTTCAGATAGCTTGTTTAAAGTTTTCCATTGCCCGGTTCAGGGTAATCAAATCAAATTCCGATAAGGATATACTTTTCTGGGCGTCGCGCAGAAGTCGTACTAAATCAGCCGTTTCATCCAGGGGTGCGCCACTTTTACGGGCCAGAGTTTCGGTGAATTCTTTATCTAAGATGGTTGTGTTCAGTCCGTATCGTTCGCGAAGGTCAGCCAGGAAATACTGAATTTTCTTACGGGCGATGTTTTCATGGTCTCCCTGCTGAAAGTACATACGGCCAATGGTTTGCACAAACTCCAGCGACGTATTCGTTGGGGGCTCGACAACCGGAATGATCCGCTGCGTTCGCTTGCCGGCAAAAATCGCGTAAACTATCAAGCCAAACGCAACTATATAATAAGCCCAGTTAAGGGCTGGCTGGGAGCGAATATACCGGAAAATAGACTGCTCATCTTCGTTGAACCGACCCTGTTTCTGATACTCGTCCCAATAGGTTGGCTGGGCGGGTAGATAAGCGAGCGCTTTAAACGCATAATCAGCCGTTTTCTGGTCCAGCACGTAGTAATTCGTAAAAGCCAGCGGCAGGTTATGAATGAAGAATTGCCCTTTCCCGTAGTTGATACGAATAAAAGTAGGTTCTTTTCTGGCATTGCGACCCAAAACCGTAATCTGAGCAGGTTGCTTGATTTTTAAGTAGTTACGGCCATCGTCATGAAAAAAATTATAGCCTGTCGTTTTGTGCAACGATGGATTGACGAAGTTCTGCCGTAGTGTGGAATCCGCTTTCGACTCATCCTTCACCTCTGCTTTAAAGCCAAGGGCCACCCCCAGCGAATCGGGAATCTCATAAGCCGAAATAAACGCATTATTGCCACGGGCAACATAAGCCAGGAGTTGCTTCAGGTCATTTTTATCCGCATCGAATGCCTGACAGACCGCTATGTAATTACTGGGAGTCGGTAATGGGCTCTCTGTCAACAGCGTGTAGACCGGCAAACGAACCGTTTTGATCGTCGACGGTTGCATGACATCCGGCAGTAGTTCATACAAAGCCTGTGTGCCAAACGGGATTTTATCGTCGTTCTCATAGGTCGCCTTCCAGTCAATCGGTTTCGGACGGTAGTACTCGAAAAGTACATAGACCGTTATCGTGACAAGAAGGATGAGCAGGTATTTATTTGGTTTTCGCAAAATGGGTGGTGCCGGATTACCGGCCTCTGCTTAGGTTGTAGGTTGTCGTTGCCCCGATTTATTGAACGCAAGAAAGGCCGCTCGTAAGGAAGCAAACTGCGCTTCATCGACCGGGAAATCGCCATACCATACGAATTCGAACTGGCTCGTCAGGCGCTCAAAATCAGCCTGAAGTGGTGAGTTCGCCAGTTCATAAACATACTGGCGGTTGGTTTTTTCGGGCTTGTACGCAATACGGCCAGCATCGGTCAGTTGCTTGATCGTTCTGAGGTACAGAAGCCGTACGGCCACCCGGAAGTTTCGTTGACTGATAGCCTCCTCGATTGCCGTATCAAAATCAATTTCGTGAATATCCTCGGCCAGATTTTCATAGTCTAGACCTGCTGATTGCGCTTTTTTAGGAAAGAGAAACGTCAACACTTCGGCCTTCAGGAGCAGGTAGATGGCTCCTCCGGCGATGACAATCAGAATCACGTACTGCCAAACGTTTTCATAGGCTTTGCTCGACAGAAAAGCGCCAAGTTTTCGGAGAAACCAGGCCCAAAGCCGCGCAAGCGGATTTTCGGGCGGAGGGGCGTCATTTCCATACTGATAATCATGATCGGTCTGCAGATCGCGCAGGTGGTCTTTGTCGGGATAGCGTACCCGTAGCGGAGTTCGATCATCGCGTGTACTGACCGCCCTGGTCGTATCGGTCGACTGTGCCAACGCCACAGGTGAACCAAGGAGCAACAGGCATAGCCAACCAACAGCCACGCAAGACCGCCCTGGGCCTTTTACCCGTAAACCAGACAGGATGCCCCGTACATTAATACCCTCCTTCATCCGTTGCTCGAGGCTGAGTTGGTGATGTACCGATGGAGTCGATAGCCGAAATCAGGCCCCGGCCCTCCTGCCGTTCAACCAGGTTGGTGTATTGAAATCCAATAGCGGTGTATAGGATGACATTGAGTAACGTACGGCCCACCAGATTTATGACGTTGCCCAGAATGAGCCATGCCACCGAAATGTCAGGCAGCATTTTGGCGCCTGTCAGAAAGGCAATTACGCTAGCGGGTACGGCGAACAGAAGGCCAACAACGCCCACAATGATGCCCATAACCACAATCAGCCCGAACGTAGACCACCATTTATCCCGAATAAGCTGAAAACAACGAGACCATGTCGTGCCGAAATCGGTACCTTCGAAAGCCGTAACCGCCAGGGACAGAGACAGGACAACCGCCACATAAAGGCCCGGAATGAACAAAAACACAAACCCGATACCGATAATAATTGAGTTAAGGATCGAAATAATGATGGCTCGCCCAATCATCGGTTGCACTTCCGCCCAAACGTCGGCCACAGAAATGATGTTGCTCTTGGTTCGGTCGTAAATTCTCATGTGGGCATAGGTCGTCACAATAACGGCCACGTTCGCCAAAAGACTAAAGAACATCGCGAGCCAGAAAGTAGGCGATATGAATTTAGTCATCAACTGAAAGACTGCCATTGGGTTCTGGCTATTCATTTCGCCGGAGTTTCGGGCAAACTGAAGCATATCCGATTGCATAACACCGGTAGCAATACCCGCCACCAAGGCTACCGGCCCCACAATGTAAATGAGCGCCATGCCCAGAGTACGCATGTTCTGGATGATATACTGGAAAGTCGCGTTGATTTTGTTGCCAAAATCGCGTTGTTCGAAAAGTTGAATCATGGTTGTCGATTGCGGTTTAGGGATATAGGATACAGAATAAAATACCAGATAATGAAGGCCGCCGACGTCAGGATGATGCCACCGCTGACCAGGGGCGGCAGCGTTAATCGGGTTACGAAACTTTCCAGAAATCCCGCCATAATAAACACAGGGACAAGGCCAATAGCAATTTTAAGCCCTTGTTTAACCCCCCGCTTGAAGGACGTTAACCGTGAGTAGGTTCCCGGAAACAAGAGGCTATTGCCAACCGTCAGGCCCGCGCAACCGGCAATGATAATAGCGGATATTTCGAGTGTTCCGTGAATCCAGATCTTAAGAATTGAGTCGAGGAGTAATCCGCGCTCGTAAAAGAAATACTGAAAAGCGCCCAGCATGACGCCGTTGTAAAACAGCATCGCCATGGTCCCAAACGACGCAAACAACCCGAATATGAAGGTTCGGAACGCGACGTAAATATTGTTCAGCGTGATCTGGACAAACATCGTCGATTGACCGCTGCTGTTATAGACACCCAGCGGGTCGCCTTTTTTGATGTTTTCGAGCGTCATGTTCACGTATCGGTCGCCCAAAATGAGCTGTACGAACGTATTATCGTGGGCCGCCGATACCCATCCCAAAATACCAGCTGCCAGAAAAATACCCGCCGATACGGCCAGCAATCGGTGCGACTGCCGGAAAAGCATAGGCAGCTCATACATCCAGAAGGAGGTAAATCGGCTTCGGTCGTCGCGCCGGTTTTGCATAAGGCCCCGGTGCATTTGAGCGGCCAAGCCGTTGAGGTAACGCGTTACATTCGAATCGGGGTAAAATGTTTGAGCATACGACAGGTCGTCGGTCAGTTCCACAAAACGGGCCGTCAGTTCATCGGGGTCACGTGTTGGATTCTGCTCCATATCGCGCCATTTGTCCGTATTGCGTTTAACGAAAAGAGCTTCGCGCATAAGAATAGGCCGATGCACATCGGAAAATCGTGGTAAAGTATGTTAAGTTGAGGTAAAATTCTGTTTTTAGAAAGACTTAAGTCTCTTTTACCGTAAATATTTTGACCTCAATGCCGTACTTACGACTTTTGGCGTTTAGCCGCAGGGCGGTTCCGTTTTGATTTATACGCATGTCTGTTACAATCCGCACTTCCCAAAACGTTTCAGTAGCCTACGAACCAGCGAGCGTTGGCGACCGGATTCTGGCGGCCATGCTGGATTACCTGGTCATTTTCGGATGGGCACTACTCGTATTCGGTATTCCGGCCCGGCTGAACGTAACGCCGGGTACATTTTATGTCTTCGTCGCGCTCTTTCCGATTGTAGTTTATGACCTGTTGTCCGAATGGTTTCTGAATGGGCGTAGCCTTGGTAAAATTGCCATGGGTATCCGCGTCGTTATGCTGGATGGCTCGCAGCCCGGCCTGGGGGCTTATCTGATCCGGTGGTTATTACGGATTGTTGAGTCGGTCGCCTTTCTGGGTGGAGTTGTCCCGATTATTACCGTGGCAGCAAACGGCAAAGGCCAGCGGCTAGGTGATATTGCTGCCGGAACGACGGTCGTAAAACTGAAGCCAGCCGTTTCGTTAGACGATGTGCTGATTCGGCCGCTACCCGAGAATTACGTAGTACAGTTCCCTGATGTACGACTGCTTTCAGACCGCGACGTGGGCATCATCCGCCAAACGCTTCGCCAGGGCGACGAATGGGTAATTGGACGAACCGCCGATAAAATTAAACAGGTGACCGGTGTGCAGAGCGATTTGTCGGATCGGGTCTTTCTCGAAACGGTTATCAGCGATTATCAGTTTATAACAACACAATAGCGCGGTTTCTCAGCCGCAGCAACCGGATTTTAAAGGCGGCTTTCCGGCCGCATGACCTATGCTCGATTCCATAAAATCTCTTGCTCGCCAATACGCATCCGATATTGTTCAGACGCGCCGACATCTGCACGCTCATCCCGAATTGTCCTTTCAGGAACGAAACACGGCTCGCTTTGTGGCCGATCAGTTAAAAGCAATTGGCATAACTCCACAGGAAGGCGTGGCCGATACAGGTCTGGTTGCGCTCATTGAAGGCCGCAAAAGCGCCGGGGCGAAAGTAGTTGCGTTGCGGGCCGATATGGACGCCTTACCCATTCACGAAGCCAACGAAGTATCGTATAAATCGACGGTTGACGGCGTCATGCATGCCTGTGGGCACGACGCGCATACGGCCAGTTTATTAGGTGTTGCCCGAATTTTACACGTTCTGCGCGATCAGTTCGATGGAACGGTGAAGCTGGTTTTCCAACCGGGGGAAGAAAAAGCACCCGGCGGTGCTTCGCTGATGATTAAGGAAGGCGTTCTCGAAAATCCGGCTCCTGCCAGCATGCTTGGTCAGCATGTAGCGCCGAACATTCCGGTTGGCAAGATCGGCTTCCGCGAAGGAATGTACATGGCCAGTACAGATGAAATTTACATGACCGTACGGGGTAAAGGCGGCCACGCAGCCATGCCCGACAACTTGGTTGACCCGGTTCTGATTGCTTCGCACATCATTGTCGCGCTGCAACAGATTATCAGCCGCAATCGCCCCCCGGCCAGCCCGTCGGTATTGTCGTTTGGGCGGTTCATTGCCGATGGCGTGACGAATGTGATTCCAAACGAAGTGACCATCCAGGGCACATTCCGGTGCATGAATGAAGAATGGCGCGAAGAAGGAAAAAAGCGAATGGTCAAGTTGGCCGAAGGCATTGCAGAAGCCATGGGAGGCTCCTGTGAATTTACCATTGTTCATGGCTATCCTTTTCTCAAAAATCACCCTGAGTTAACCCGGCGCGTACGCGCACAGGCCGTCGAATACATGGGGGCCGATAATGTCGTCGATCTGGATCTGTGGATGGCTGGCGAAGATTTTGCCTTTTATTCGCAGGTTGTCGACTCGTGTTTCTACCGACTCGGTACCCGCAATGAGGCCCGGGGTATCGTTTCCGGCGTTCATACACCAACCTTTGATATTGACGAAGCGGCCCTGGAAACGGGCGCAGGGTTGATGAGCTGGCTGGCGGTTCAGGAACTGGGGGTGATGTAACTCCTGAAACAGCGTGTTGACCCGAAATGGACCCGGTTGACTTCGTTGATCTGGTCAAAAATCAGGCTCGTCAGTACCCGAATAGGAGGATACTGACGAGCCTGATTTTTGACCAGTCCGTAGCCTTATTCTAAATAGGGCCATTCCCCAAAACTGTGTCCTCAAATTGCACAATCCAATCCTTGATTGTTATACATTTGTACTTCCTAATATCGTTCTATTTGAAAGTTTAATTTCGCTCTACGCACATGAACAGAAGAGACGCCCTCATGCGGGTGGCCATGCTGGCTGGCGCAACCATGTCGTTGCCCGCTCTGGCTGATACACTCGAAGCTTCGGCTGCCCGACGTGCCCTGACGGGTAAGCCGCTTTTCTTGACGGCCGATCAGGATGCGACCGTTGCTGAACTGGCTGAAACCATTATTCCAACAACAAAGACCCCCGGCGCGAAAGCCGCCAAGGTGAATGAATTTATTGATCTGATGCTGAAAGATTGTTACAAGGCAGATGATCAGAAACGATTTGTAGATGGCCTGACACAGACCAATAAACTGAGCCAGGATACGTATAGCAAAGCCTTTGTACAGCTTGATCCAACCCAGCGGATTGAGATCGTGAAAAAATTACAGGCTGAAGCCAAGCAGGAACTGGCTCAGATGAATACGGGGAAAGCAGCTGCTAAAGTAGAAAACGCCCAGGCTGATCTACAGATGCCGGATGCCAAAAAACGGTATACACCTTTCTTTATGATTCTGAAGGACCTTACTATGACTGGCTATTTTACATCCGAAATCGGTGCAACACAGGCGCTTGAGTATGTGGCGGTTCCGGGCCGTTACGACGGTTGCGTTACGCTCAAACCCGGCCAAAAAGCGTGGGCTATCTAAATCAGTTTACAGATTTCGGTTTACAGTTGGCTGACATACGTACACTCTTGCGTCAACCAACCGTAAGCCGGAAACAGTGAACCGGAAACTTACAAAAACATGAATCTCAATATAGACGCAAAAAAAGATATGACCTACGATGCTATCGTCGTGGGATCAGGTATTTCGGGCGGTTGGGCTGCTAAAGAGCTTACGCAAAAAGGACTGAAAGTATTGATGCTGGAGCGGGGTCGTGATGTGAAACACATCGAAGGCTATCCAACAGCCACCAATAATCCCTGGGATTTTCCTCACCGGGGCCGAATTACAACACTGGCGGCCGAAGAGTATTGGGCCAACATGCGGACCGGCTATACGGCCAACGAAGAGTGGCGCCACTTTTTCGAAAATGATAAAGAAAATCCATACCTCGAAAAACGGAAAGTAGACTGGATTCGGGGGTACCACGTGGGCGGCCGATCGCTGATGTGGGGGCGCCAAAGCTACCGCTGGAACAAGGAAGACTTCATGGCCAATGGGAAAGAAGGCATTGGGGTCGACTGGCCAATTCGGTATGAAGACGTGGCTCCCTGGTACGATTACGTAGAAACCTTCGTGGGGGTATCGGGTAGTAAAGATGGTCTGGATGTACTGCCTGACGGCAACTATCAGCCAGCCATGCAGATGAACTGCCTGGAAAAAGAAGCCAAGAAGCGCATTGAAAAAGCGTTTCCGGCCCGTACCGTTACCATGGGGCGCACGGCTCACTTGACGGCACCGAAACAGATTCATTACGATCTTGGGCGGGCGGCCTGTCAGTTCCGTAACCAGTGTATGCGGGGCTGTCCTTACGGTGCTTATTTCAGCACGCAGTCGGGAACATTGCCGGCGGCTATGAAAACGGGTAAGTTGACCCTGCGTCCTGACTCGATCGTTTCGGAAGTACTCTTCGACGAAAAGAAAAATAAAGCAACCGGTGTTCGGGTTATCGATCAGAATACAAAGGAAGTACGTGAGTATTATGCCCGGATCATCTTCCTGAATGCATCGGCGTTTGCCAGTACATCCATTCTGATGAACTCGAAGTCGCACCGTTTCCCGAATGGCATGGGTAACGATTCCGATCAGCTTGGACGTAACATCATGGATCACCATCTGGCAGCTGGCGCGGCCGGGACATTCGACGGCATGGAAGATCAGTATTACTATGGTCGGCGTGCCAATGGCGTTTATATTCCACGCTACCGGAACTGGCATAACGACAAGCGCGATTACGTTCGGGGCTTTGGCTACCAGGGCGGTGCGGGTCGGGGTGGCTGGAACCGGGGCAATGGTGTTGATGGCTTCGGTGCTGAGTTTAAAGACAGCTTGTCAGAACCCGGCGGATGGACAATGAGTCTGGGCGGATTTGGCGAAATGATCGCGAATCCTGATAACCGCATGACCCTTTCGCCCGACCAGAAAGATAAGTGGGGATTACCCCTGATCGTGTTCGATGCCGCCTACGGCGAAAACGAGAAGAAAATGCGGATCGACATGATGAACGATGCGGCTGAGATGCTCGAAGCGGCTGGACTGAAAAACGTGACGCCTTACAACGACGAATCGAAGCATCCAGGTATTGGTATTCACGAAATGGGAACTGCCCGGATGGGTCGTGATCCCAAAACGTCGGTACTGAATGCACATAACCAACTACATTCGGTGAAGAACGTGTTTAATACGGATGGTGCCTGCATGACCTCGGCATCGTGCGTGAATCCTTCGCTAACCTACATGGCGTTGACTGCCCGTGCGGCCGATTTCGCTGTGAAAGAAATGAAGAAAGGTACTTTATAGATAGGTCTTACTGAGTAAGTCTTATTTAAGGTGAAAAAGCGGGTAATTGGCACAAGATGCTGATCACTCGCTTTTTATTTAGAAGAATGAACAAATGATATTAAAAAAAAAGTGAAAAAAATAAACACTCGCCAAGTAGTTTAGTTATACCATAGACTAAACAGTAAAACTAGTCGGAAAAACATAACTCAACGATGAAAAAAGTAATGATTATGGGTTGGATGCTAGTAGCTGGCATGACCCTGAACGCGGCAGCACAAACAACGAACTCGACAACTAATTCTGGTTCAACGGGTACGACTGGTACAACAACCGGAACAACGGGCACTGGTACCATGGGTACGAGTGGTACAACCGGAACCACTGGTACGGGTACCATGGGTACGACTGGAACCGGCACGATGGGTACTACTGGTACAACATCTGGCTCTTACCAGACGCAGTCACCAACCAACTCGAACCAATCCACAACGAACGGTACGACTACAAACGGAACGACGATGGGAACGAGTGGTACAACGGGTACAACCGGCACCGGTTCTACTACTGGTAGTGGCACCAGCACATATGGTACGGGTACGGGCACAATGAATTCAGGCACCAGCACTGGTACGATGAATTCAGGTTCTACTGTACCGCCAAGCACGACAGACCGCACGAACTCGGGTTCGACAGGTAATAGCAGCCGACGTACAAGAAGCAGTTCGTCAACGACAACTACGAGTCCAACAACGACTCCTACGACATCAACACCCCCTAGAAAATAGTAGTGTAAGTGCCGTAGAAAGTATTCGGGGCCATACCTTTGTGAAGGTATGGCCCATTTTTTATGCTCGAAGAGACTCCTTTAATCAGTTTAAATACATTAACCGTCCGGCGTAGTGGCGTGCCTATACTGCGTGACCTCACATTTCAACTCAAATCAGGTGAATGCTGGTGCGTCATCGGGCCAACGGGCAGCGGTAAAACAACATTTTTACAGACGTTGGCCGGGCAGTTTTCAACTTCTCCGGGAACCCTAACCCGTCGGGTATCGACTGAATTTGTATCATTCAAAGAACAATCCAGCCGGTTTTCGTATGGTAGTTACTTTTACCAGCAACGGTATCAGGCAACCATGAGCGACAACGCAGAAGGGAGCGATGCCGGGTATACGGCGATCCCTTTATTACGCGATTTTTTACAGATGCCTGCTACACCGGAGGCAACGACGCTGCTTGATCGTCTAGGTTTGCTGCCTTTGTTGGATCGCTCGTTTATCAAACTGTCGAATGGACAAACCCGAAAGGCGCGGATTGGCAAAGCCTTGTTGCAGCATCCGGCTATTTTGCTGTTAGACAACCCTTTTGTGGGTCTGGATGCTGCCTTCCGGATGGAATTAACCAACTGGCTGGGCGAATTGACGAAGCACGGCCTGACGCTTGTGCTGGTAACCGAATCGGAAGAGGTACCGCCGTTCGCAACGCATGTTGCCGTCATGGGGGAGGGGCAACTCCGTTGGGCGGGACCTGTAGAAGAATACCAGCCTGTGCATCGACTCGAAATAGAGGAAATAGCGTTACCTGTTCTACAAACAAAGCCAGCACTTACCGATTTTGCCGAGGCTTTTCAGTTACAGGATGTTTCTGTTCGCTATGGTGATACGGTGATATTGGACAGGATCAATTGGGTTGTTCGTGCGAGCGAGCGATGGGCCTTATTTGGACAGAATGGCGCGGGTAAATCGGTGCTTCTCGGCTTACTATATGGAGACCATCCACAAGCATATGCTAATAAAGTGAGTGTTTTCGGACATCGTCGGGGTAAATCCGGTGAAAGCATATGGGATGTTAAACGACGGATCGGGTTTGTGTCACCCGAACTGCATCTATACTTTCCCCAGCATTTATCAGTACGGCAAGTGGCGCTTACCGGCATGACCGACACCCTCACTCCCCCTGTTCGGGTCTCGCCCGAAACAGAGGCTGATTTGGTTAGTTTGCTTTCATATTTTGGTCTGGCACACACAGTCGCAAGGCCTTTTGGAACCTTATCGGCGGGTGAACAACGGGTAGTGTTGCTGATTCGTGCTTTTCTGAAAAATTCACCCGTATTGCTATTAGATGAGCCTTTTCAGGCTATCGACCAGCGGCATATCGAACGAGCACAAAAACTAATCGACAGCTTTACCGACAAAACAATTTTGTTTGTCACCCATAGCCAGAACGAGCTTCCCCAATCGATCGATCAAATTTTTACACTTTCTGCTCCTCACTAGACAGCTGCTTTTTAGAACCATATCAATCAGGGGCGATTCAGTCCTGTCTTACCAACAAAAAGCTGTTAAGGGACATCTCCTCATACAATTAGTTAACGATTTTCTTAATTTTTAACTAGTTGTATATACTACGTTATTTATCTTACCTACAGATAGTACAATGTTGGCATGGTTTATGAGGAAACAGCCCTGTTTTTTTACGAATTGATTAGACGCAGATATTCAGAAAAATCGGCGTTAGGAAGTACTACTATTGATTGAAAAAGTAACGATGAGCCTGGCCTATAAGGACAAAAAATAGGCTTGGCATGATATTCGTCCTGGTATCGCGTAATCAGCATTTCTACATGGCGATACAATTACCAAATAAAATTATCGGTAACTATTTGTATATGGCGATCTTGTTTCTGATGACAAGTCGTGGCGTTGCTGCTACGTATATACAAACCGATAGCTGCCAGCATCCCGCACCACCTGTAATAACAGGTTCGGCGACGGGTATCTGTCGCGGTGAGTCCGTACTACTCACGGCAACAGGCTGTACAGGTACAGTTATTTGGTCCAATGGCGAAGCGGGGGTTTCTATAGCCGTAAAGCCACAGCAAACGGCGACGTACACGGCTATTTGCCGTGCCCAACCCGGTTGCATAAGCTGCTTTGCTGATGTCTGGAAAATAACGGTTAACACACCCAACGTGCCCATCCTGACAACTTCGGCAAAAATAAGTTGCTCAACGGATGCAGTTAGCCTGACAGCAACAAACTGTGATGGTACTGTTCATTGGCCCGACCAAAGCACAGGTAGCATCTGGACAGGTAAATTGCCACAAACAACCACCTTCCAGGCTACCTGCGAACAGAATAAATGTTTTAGTAATCCATCGGCCAGGGTTACCCTGCAGGTAGCCGCTCCGGCTACTCCCACCATAGCCGCCAGTCAAACGGAGATCTGCGTTGGTCAATCAATCCAGCTTATAGCATCTGGTTGCTTGGGCACGATCCGTTGGGCAGATGGCAACGAAGGGTTGACGAGAACTGTAACGCCAGACAGAACAACGACTTATCGCGCTGTTTGCCAGATAGGAACATGCCGAAGTGATAGTTCCGAAGCGGTAGTGGTGGCCGTTCATTCGGCTGAGCAAAAAATAGTTTTGGTAAAGACACTGCGTAATGGATGCCCTTTTCAGACCGCTGATTTGTCGCAGGCAATTACGGCAAGAGACCCGTCCCTGAGCAATTACTATCAATTTCGGATGGGGCCGTCCATTAATTCCATCCCTGATCAGTCGCCGGGTGCCGTATTGGCGGGAACGTACTATATTTTTGTTCGAAATTCGGCGGGTTGCTACACCGATCCAGTAGCCGTAAGCGTCACAATTACACCCTGTGAGCAGGCCGTGCCACCCTGCCTGAGTAATCCGGCTACGGTTGCGATACGACTTGATTCGCTTGATTGGGCAAAAGGCATTGTTCGCTTAACGGCCCAATTAGGTGGCTCGGCCAGCGCACCGACCTGGGGAAGCGACGGTGGCGGTTTATTCACAACAAATGGGTTGACGGCCCGCTATCTGTTGTCAGAAACAGACCGACAACGGGGCAAAATGGTTTTCACCGCGTCTACACCAGATTCCGACGGTGCTGGTCCCTGTAGTGGTGTATCGGTGCAGCAAACCGTGGCGGCTCCAGCACGTGAAATGGTGGGACTTAGCAAAAAAGTAAGTGAACCTATCTGGTTAACGGAGCGTCCGACAAATCTGGTCGAGTTAACCTATCAGTTGACCGTATCAAACCTGGGCACGAATCCGTTAACTACTGTACAGATCGCTGATGATCTGGAAGCGGCTTTTTCTGCCACTGGCGCATTGATCCAGTCGCTTGCGGTTCGTGCTGACAGCGGTCTGGTCGTTAACCCGAAGTATTCTGGTCGAGGTGCGGATACAACCTTATTGAGTGCCGGTAATCTGGCATCTGGTCAACAAAGCCGGGTCTGGCTAACTGTTCGACTGGATGTAAGTCAGGCAAATACATTGACATTTACCAACAAAGCAACGGCAACGGGCGTTGATGTGAACGGGGTAATCTGTCGGGATCGTTCGACAAACGGCCTAGAAGCTGACCCTGATCAAAATGGTGATCCGTCGGATAACGACGAACCAACCCTGGTGACCCTGCATTCGCTTCGACCCGAAGAAAGTGAAACCGTATTTATTCCGGAAGGCTTTTCGCCAAATGGCGATGGGATCAACGATAGGTTTGTTATTCGGCACGTCGCTGTTGACCTAACCATACAGTTGGAAGTCTACAATAGGTGGGGACATCTCGTATACCGGAGTGACAATTACAAAAATGATTGGGATGGCACAGCCAATCAGGGCATTAATTTGTCGGCGGCTAAAGGATATCTACCCGATGGAACATATTACTATCAGATTCGACTGAGCGATGGCCGTGACTATGTACGGTTTATGACCCTGGCCCGATGAACGTTTAGTAATGATTTTAGGCAAATTCGTTTGCCGGTTGAATGTGAGCATAGCGCCTTAACGGCATGGCATAACGTCACAAATGAATAAGAACTGGAGAGTGTTAATTTTGGGAGGATTGCTGTGGTTAAGTTCATTAACGGCTTGGGCACAGACAGATTCTTTGTTGCAGCAGGCTAATCGGCTGCTCAGCTATAAAGCGTATGGTCGCGCCATTGAAGCGTACTCGGAGCTCTTGAACGAGTATGATACCCAACTTACCAACACACAGCGATTCGCCATTCAAAGTGGTCTGGCATCGGCCTATCAGCAAGTAGGCGATACGCAGAAAGCAGAGCGGTTTTTTCGGGAAGCCGCTGCCAATAGCGCCGAAGAAAATCCGCAGCAAATACTGGAATTTGCTCAGACATTAGTCAAAAATGGCAAGCTTCAGGAAGGACAAAAACAGTATGAGCGCTATTTACAGGTAAAAGCAAAGCAACCGGAACGAGCAATGCCAACCGGGCCAGTGGCTGGTACACGAAAAGAGGCTGTACGTTATCGGCTTGAATACCTGGCCCTGAATTCGCAGGGTGAAGAGTTTAGTCCGGCGTTTTATCAGGACGGCCTTGTGTATGTAGCGGGTAAAAAGGGGGGCGCAACCATCGAAACAACAGGCGGTGGGGGCGGTTCTGGTTACCTCGATTTATTTTATGCCCCGAATCGAAATAATTTGAAGATAGCCAGCATTATCAATGCTGATGGCAGCGTTAGCAAAGCGCCGGATACCCGCTCCAGGACTCAATATGTGGTGGGACAGGACAGCTACTCCCGGCCAACGGCCAATGACTCGCGCACGGTACCAAACTTCTACGAAGGTATTAACATCTCAGAAGGGCTGGGTTATCAGGAACAAAGCGTTGACCCGGCAAAACAGTTTAGCAAGACGTTAAATACGAGATACCATGAAGGGCCTGCCACTTTCTCGCGGGATGGATCGCGTATAATTTTCACGCGCAACAATTATAACAATGGCCGCGCCAGTAAAAGTACGACGGGTGTAAACAAACTTAAACTATATACGGCCACTCAGCAGAACGGTTCCTGGATGAATATTGACGAATTACCCTTCAACAATGACGAGTATTCGGTCGGCCATCCAACGTTAAGTCGCGACGAGCAGTATCTATATTTTGCCTCTGATATGCCAGGTGGTATGGGCGGTACGGATCTGTATGTGAGCCGATATCAAAATGGGCGATGGGGCCGCCCGGTCAATTTGGGGGCGACCATCAATACGAGAGGGAACGAGTTATTTCCCTTTGTGGATGATGCCGGAAATCTCTATTTTTCATCGGATGGCCGGAAAGGGCTGGGTGCATTAGACATATTTTTTGCAAAGCTGTCGGATGCCGTAACGGTGCAGACCGTCGAGCACCTTGATGCGCCCATTAACTCCGAGCAGGACGATTTTGGCTTCATAACCGATTCCGACAGGCGGGGTGGCTATTTTAGCAGCAACCGGCGTAACGGCAATGATGACATTTATCGCTTTGTCCGGGAAAGTTCGCTGTTTGGGTGCCGTGATCTGACCATACGCCTGTATGATACGAACTCAGAACAGCCGCTCGACAGCGTGACGGTACTGATTAAATCACGGGGCGAAGGCCAGCCCGACCGAACGTTGGTTAGTGATGTAAATGGGTTTATGCGAATTTGCCTGGAAGGTAATAATGCGTTCACTTTTCAGGCCAGTCGGGATGGTTATATTAATAGTACAGTAGGTTTCACTACAACTTCGTTAACTGACGATCAGCCCAGCCGGTTGGAAATTGGGCTCATTAAGCCAACTGTCGTTATGGATACCATTGCGACAGAAAATACCAGCCATGCTGGCCCGTTAACCCAATCGCGTATAAGTGGCGTGGTGATGAGCGCCCGTGATCGAAAACCAATAGATGGGGTAACTGTCCGACTTCGCAATGAATGTGATCGCTCCCTGCGCGAGTATGTAACTGGACCTGATGGCCGCTACACATTTAACGTGGTTGAAGGGTGCGATTACACGCTGGTTGCGTCTAAGCCGGAGTTCGGTACGAATACAAACCGAATCAAGCGGTTGCCTAAAAAGACGAAACCAAAGGAAGTTTCGGCTGACTTACGCATGTTGAGCGTTGGTGATGTTGTCACCATCGATAACATTTATTACGATCTGGACCGTTTCAGCCTACGAGCCGATGCCGCCCGCGAGCTGGATAAAGTTGTAGCAACCATGCGAAAATATCCTTCACTGGTTATTGAAATTCGCTCTCATACCGATAGCCGGGGTGAGGCTGAACATAACAAAGCCCTGTCGCTGCAACGGGCCAAAGCCGTTGCTAATTACCTGGTTTCGAAAGGTATAAGCCGACGCCGTATGTCGACGCTGGGCATGGGCGAATCGCAACTGGTGAATAATTGTACCGACGGCGTTATCTGTACCGATGCCGAACACCAGCGCAACCGCCGGACAGAGTTCCGGGTAGTTGAGATAAAGTAAGAGATGTTATGAATGATGAATGATATTGTTATTCGAAGCGTTGAGAGCATGTTAGCTGCATGCTACTCTGGTAATCATTCATCCTTTATCATTTATCATTCTTGTTAACCTTTCCTACCTGTAAGGTCAACATCGGTTTACGAATCACTGAAAAACGTACCGATGGCTTTCATAATCTGCAATCGTGTTTTTATCCGGTTCAGTGGGGCGACATTCTGGAAATAATACCTGCTACTGAATTCCGCTTCACGGATAGCGGCTTGTCTATTCCTGGAAGCTTGAGCCAGAATCTTTGCGTTAAGGCCTACAATCTGCTGAAAGCTGATTTTGATTTACCGCCCGTTCAGATGCACCTCCACAAAGTTGTGCCGATCGGGGCGGGCCTGGGCGGTGGCTCGGCCGACGCTGCCGTTACGTTGACACTGCTGAATGATCAGTTTAACCTGCAACTCAGTACAGCACAGTTGGAAGACTACGCTCGAGTACTCGGCAGCGACTGTGCGTTTTTTATCCAGAATCGCCCGTTGTACTGCACTGAAAAAGGCGATGTCTTTTCAGAAATAGCTGTTAACCTGAGCGGCTACCATATCGTACTCGTTTACCCCAACCTCGCTATTTCTACCGCCGAAGCTTATGCTGGAATAAGGCCCCGCGAAACCGATGTTCCCTTATACGATCAGTTATTGGCGCCTATTGATGAGTGGCCTAAAACCATTCATAATGATTTCGAAGACAGCTTATTTCCTAAGTACCCGCTTCTTGGTCAGATCAAGCAGCAGCTTTACGAAACAGGGGCTGTTTATGCCAGCATGAGTGGGTCTGGATCAACCGTTTATGGTATTTTCAACGCGCCAATAATTATACCAAACCAATTTTCAACTTACCGCGTTTGGGAAGGGAGGCTGTAAAATAGTTTAGTGTTTGTCGTTTTTCTTTGCTGAAAAATTGCGAATTCCGGACGACAAACGACGAACCTACCCTATGAGTAATATGATAACGAAACGGCGGGAGCCGTTCCGCTTTATGGTGTGGTTGGGCATTGCCAGTAGTGTGCTGTTATTCACAATACTGCTGATTGCTTATGTCGTTCGCCAAACGGGGCCGGGCTGGCTGGCTACCAAGTTGCCTAACGTATTTTTGGTTAGCACCGGGGTTATTTTGTTAAGTAGTCTAACGCTAAAGAACGCGATTCAGGCGTTTCGGCATGAGCGTTTCGGTACCTATCGCGCCAACATTGCCACTACCTTTGGGCTTGGTATTCTGTTTGTCATCCTACAGGCTTGGGGGTGGCGGCAAATGACCCGGATGGGCATCGAACTGAAGGGAAACCCGGCTGGTGGCTTTGTCTATATCATATCGGGTATCCACCTGCTTCACATCGTAATTGGTCTTATTTTTTTAGCTATTCTGCTGGTCGAAGCCATGCGCCGTCGGCTCTACGTCGATTCATTTGTATACAGTGTAAATCCCCCCAATTGGCTAAAAATCAGGCTTATTTCTCTATACTGGCACTTTGTTGATATACTTTGGCTTGGTTTATTTGCCTTTCTAGTGATTCACCACGGCCTCGAATTGCGCCTGTCTCTTTGAGAATTACCTGATTTCGGGTCTTTATACCGTTATTTGTTTTTATAAAGTCCGTATTCTATTATTCATGAAAAAAATCGCTCTCTGGGCAGGATTGTGGGCATTGAGTTCAATGTCCTTCGCTCAAACTGCACCTTCGTCAACCTCCGTTCCGGGGTCAAAATATGACCCGCTAGCCCTGTTTCATCCGTTATTTAACATGCAACCCGGTAATGATTATCGTACCGGTAGCGGTGCGCCTGGCCCCCGGTATTGGCAGAATCGGTCAGACTATCAGATCAACGTTGCGCTCGATGATCAGCAAAATACCATCACGGGTGAAGTGACCATTACCTATAAGAATAATTCACCTGAATCGCTGGCCTATTTGTGGCTGCAACTGGATCAGAATGCCTTCAGCGATACCTCACGGGCCTCGAAAACAACACCAGTTTCGGGTGGTCGTTTTGGGAATCTGGGCTTTGCTGGTGGATTGACCATTTCGAGTGTGACGGTGGAAGAGGGGAAAGGCAAGTTTTCGGTTATGCCTTATACCATTACCGATACGCGTATGCAAATCCGCCTGACGGAGCCCGTAAAACCAAATGGCGATGTCGTGAAAATAAAAGTCGCCTATTCGTTTAAAATTCCAGAGTACGGTTCCGACCGGATGGGTCAGTTGAAACGGAAAGATGGCATCATTTATGAAATAGCCCAGTGGTATCCCCGCATGTGCGTTTATGATGATATAGAAGGCTGGAACGTTCTGCCTTATCTGGGCGCGGGCGAGTTTTACCTTGATTATGGTGATTATGAATATACGATCACTGCGCCCTGGGATCACATCGTGGTCGGCTCGGGCGAACTGCTGAATCCAAACGATGTCTTGACCGCCGAACAATTGAAACGCCTGGAACAGGCCCGTAAAAGCGACCAAACAGTTATTATCCGGGGGAAAGATGAGGTGAACAACCCCAACAGCCGTCCGAAGAAATCGGGTACGTTGACCTGGAAATTCCGTTGCCAGAACACCCGCGATGTCGCCTGGGCTTCGTCGAAAGCGTTTGTGTGGGATGCGGCAAAAATGAACCTGCCCAGTGGCAAGCCTGCCCTGGCTCAATCAGTCTATCCCGTCGAAAGTGCGACCAACGATTCATGGGGCCGTTCTACCGAATACGTAAAGGGCTGTCTGGAGTTCTACTCCAAATACCTGTATGAGTTCAGCTATCCCGTTGCGACTAACGTAGCGGGTATTGTGGGTGGTATGGAATATCCCGGTATCGTTTTCTGCGATCATAAAGATAAGAAGGATGCCTTGTGGGGCGTAACCGACCATGAGTTTGGCCACAACTGGTTCCCGATGATTGTGGGTAACAACGAGCGTAAATTTCCCTGGATGGATGAGGGTTTCAATACCTTTATCAACACGCTCTCCACGGCTAACTTTAACAAAGGCGAATACAACCGGGAGCGGGGAACCATGCACGACATTGCCCCTGCACTGTTTTATCCTGCCGAACCCATCATGACCATTCCCGATGTGCAACAGCCACGGGCGTTGGGTATACTGGCTTATTACAAGCCGGGTATGGGCTTAAAATTGTTACGTGAGGTCATTCTGGGTCCGGATCGTTTCGACTTTGCGTTCAAGAACTATGTGAGCCGCTGGGCTTTCAAACACCCAACGCCTTACGACTTCTTCCGGAGTATTGAAGATGGGGCGGGTGAGGATCTGGGCTGGTTCTGGCGAGGTTACTTCTACGAAACCTGGAAATTAGATCAGGGCGTACGGGATGTAAAATATGTAGACGGTGCTGCCGATAAAGGCTCGTTGATCTCTATCGAAAATCTGGATAAGCTGGCGATGCCCGTCACGGTCGAAATAACGGAAAGCAACGGGAAGAAAGGCCGCGTAAACTTACCTATCGAAGTTTGGCAGCGTGGTGGCACCTGGACATTTAAATACAATTCGACGTCGTCATTGAAGACCGTGGTCGTTGACCCGGATCAGAAATTACCCGATGTCAATAGTAAGAACAACACCTGGCGGGCAGAAGCCCAATAAGGTATCGTAGTAATTAAAAAAGGTCAGCAAGTATGTACTTGCTGACCTTTTTTAATGAATGGTACTATCGTTTTATACTTCCACAAGCATAGCTCCGAACGAATACCCACCTCCGAATACCGTGATCACAATATGCTCCCCTTTTTTGAAGGTATCCCACCGTTCTGAAAGCGCAATGGCACAACCGGCACAACCCGTGTTGCCATATCGTTGAATATTCGAAATCAGTTTCTCCTCAGATAATCCCAGCGTTTTCATCACATTGCGCGAAATACGGAGATTAGCCTGGTGAGGGAGAATATAATCCACATCAGCAAGCTCCAGACCGCACTGTTCGAGCACCTGTAAACTGGCTTTAGGCATGTATACGCAAGCGTTGATAAACACGTCGCGACCGTGGGGCATGGTAACGCCCCCGTCGGCGGGTTTCATCATCACGCCTGTCGTGGCCTTTGGTGTGTGTGCGGCTCCCCCGGTTTGTAGGGCTTTAATCGCGAAATCGCCTTCGCTCTGGCGTTCTTTGGTAATCAGCAGAGCCGCTGCTCCATCGCCCCACAAATGCCCTGAAATGGTGTCTGTCTCATTGTAATACAGTGTATTATGTTCCGACACAATGACCAGCGCACGGCTAGCTTTGTTGAGCGCAAAATAGCCCTCCACCACCTCAATCGCGTTCAGTAAAGATGAACAGGCGGTTGAAATGGAAATTACCGGAATATCGGCGATACCAAGATAGTGCTGTGCTTCATGAGCAATGGAGACAATGGTATCGTAAGGCGTGTAGGTGCCGCCTACAATCAAATCGACATTGGTCAGGTCTGCTTTCTCCATGAGCCGTTGAACAACCTCAACCGTCATGGTATTTGTGTTCTCGCCGGGAGCGGCTTTGCGTCGCTCCACAATTCCTGTTCGCTCAATAATCCACTCGCTGGACAGACCATTGAGTTGCGTAAAATGTTCATTGCCGACTACCTGCGAGGGCAGATAATGGCTTACTGCATGTATGTACATCAGGCCAAATAAGTAGGGCTAATCCAGGTATAACCTGAATTAGGCCTTAAAGTTAAATCCTTCCGGGAAAACGTGGTATTGGTCATTAGAACAATACCATAACGTATTCGATTTTTCATGTAAATGCACCCTAAATTCACTATCTAGTTTGCATAAAGCACCTGCTCATAAAACTGAAGTAGCTTTTCCGATTCGCTGGTCCAGTTATAAAACTGTTCAACTGCTTTCTGTCCTCGTTGCCCCATACGGCGGGCCTCATCAGGATTCTCGATCAAATAGGCGAGTGCATCAGCCACCTGTACCGGGTCATAGGGTGAAACGCAGAAGCCGCACTTGTGTCGATCAACAATGGCACGATAGAGCGGAAAGTCAGTAGTAACGACGGGAAGGCCCAGAGCCATGTATTCGAACAATTTTGTTGTATACGATTCTGGATAATCACCAACGGGTTTGAGTAAAGCCAATCCCGCAGTTGCCCGGGCAGCGTAGGGAAAAGCGATGCGCTGATCGGTGTATCCATAAAAACAAAGATGATTCCGAACTAGGGCATACTTAGTCAGTTTCTCCAATTTATCGACTGTAAAGGTACACCGACCAAACAGATGGACAATAAACCGGGGATGTGTTATTTTTAATTCAGCCAAACTGGCAACGAGTGTGTCGATTGCCCGATCAAAACTAAGCAGGCCAATATAGAACAGCGATGGCTCTTCCTGATTCGGATTATAAGGGGTTTGAAACGGCTCCAGGAAAGAAAGAAGTGGATAATTGTAAATGATCGCATGGGGCCTGGCTAGCACGGGATAGGTACTTAAGTAGCCATGTTCCGTGAAAATAAAATAGAAATGCTGCCGGGCGAGCTGGTCGAACCAGCGAAATGCTTTTTCCAGAAAATAGCCTTTGTTGACGTCTTTCCGGTGCATCTTCTTGTGGAGGTTTTCCTGTACCTCATAAATTACCTTCGCGCCAAAGAGCCAAAACACATACGCAAATGGAATAAATTCGGGTACATAAACATGAATGAGCTGAGGACGCAGCCAAAGGCAGCGAAGCAGTACAAAGGGGCCGGTAATGAGCACCCGCCAAACGACACGCTGATAATAAGGGAGCCAGACAAAACGAATAGCAGGCGTGATGGACGCATCGGCGTGGGGAAGTGCGCAAAAGACGTCGTATGTTCCGGCAAGCGTTTGACATTGCTTGAACACCACCCGTGGGTCATGAGCAGGATGGACCGTACTGATGTGCAAAACGCGGATTTTCTTCATTTAATCACGCCCAGGCTACGTAGTTCGGCATCAATTTTTTGGTTCCAGCGTTCCTGAGCCGCCTGGTTCAGGCTATGGTTCGTTTCGTCATCGTACTGGGTTTGCAGTTTGCTCATCTCCCGAAACGATTCAATGAACTGGTACTGTGTAATGCTATTGTAATCTTCCAGCGTAAGACTATCGGGGTGGATTTTTCGCTTGAACCGCTCGACAATGATCTTGGTGATGTCGAAATGGCGTTGTTCGTGATTGAGCGCGTAGGCATTATGCGCGTCCTGACGCGCCCACGAGGAAGGTTTCAACATATACGCTTTGGCCTGAAGATTCAGAATGATGACACCATCCTTCACCGTACTCTTGCCTTCATACGAAAAGCTGGTAAATACTTCGGCAGCATAATGGCTACCTTTTCGGGGTGGGGCCTGAAAGTCGGCCCAGGTTAGTTTTCGAGCCGTATTATAATGAACCGTATCGTCGTCTGTTAGTCGGGTATCGTCGATGAAATTAATTTTCAGGCTACGGGCCAGTTTTTCATTTCGTCCGCTCTCCCGTTTCATGTACTCATTCAGGCTACGCAGCGAGGCCACAACTGCTTGCCGAATAGTGGGTTCGATAACGTCCAGATTCGACAGCGGCCGGGTGTAGGTAGTGCTTCCCTGATAGTCGGTCAAACGGGTACTTGTGGTAACACCGGCGTCATCTTTACCCAACAGTTCGAAGGTTACGGCAAACGAAAACTGCCCGGATACCCGATTGCCAATAGCGGTCTCGCTTACCCGACACTGCCGAACCCGCATGGCAATGGGCCGTAGCGCTTTACTCTGCTTTAATCCCTGATCAATAAAGTGTTGGAAACTACTGGCAACGCCTTTGTCCAAATCGACGGGTTGTGGCGCCTGGTTAAGAACTAAAGCTAATCGGGCAACGGGGCCTCGGTCGGGGCGTTGGTCGGTAACGGCGGCAATGTAAAATTCTTTTGGAGCAAAGGGGAGTTGCTCCGAGCGAAGCCGAATAGGGTCAGGAGCTACTGAAAACGCCAACGACCCAATCAGGAACAGAAATAAAAAAACCTTATTCATACTACCCTAATAACGGCTCGTTTTGGTAAAAAGTGCAGCGCTAGTTCTATTGAAACGTTGTATCAAATGCTATGCCAGTAGCACTGATTACGACTTGGTTATCAGGATATAAAACGAAATACCTTATCGACAAAAACGCCCCCTGAATGACCATTCAGGGGGCGTCCAATCATGTATTGCTAAACCTTTAGTCGATCAACATGGCTTTGCCACTGACAACATCATTCTCAACGGTTTTGAACTTGACATCCCGCTTGACGGAGCCGTCGACATACTGAACATTGACACGGGCATTGCGGTCTAGCTTGGCGACGCGCAAAGGTGCCTGGCGAGGAGGCATCGGTGGTGCTCCAGCGCCCATAGCATCGTTTTCGGCCATTCGTCGGGCGTATTCTTCGGGACCCGTAGCCAGATGATCATCGTCAAAATCCTCCATGTTCGTATGGAGTTGTGGCTGCGGCTGCGGACGTTGCTGCGCCGGCGCCTGACGGATCTCCTGCTGGACTTCTTCTGCGTCTTGCGCCGGAATGTCGGCTTTAGTCAGAAAGCTGATGGTGTCGAAATTAACTTTGTTCAGGAAGCGTTTGAACAACTCGACCGACTCGAATTTATAGACGAGCAATGGGTCTTTCTGCTCAAAAACGGCGTTCTGTACCGACTGTTTCAGGTCATCCATTTCGCGAAGGTGTTCCTTCCACTCCTGGTCGATCACCGACAGCGTTACGGCTTTCTCCATTTCGGTCACGATGTCGCGAGCGCCCGATTCAACAGCTTTCCGTAAATCAGAAACAACCGTCAGCTCATGCATACCGTCCGAGAATGGCACCACGATATTTTTGATCTGATGACCCTGATCCGCCAATACCTGTGTCAGAACAGGCAGGGCTTTTTCGGCAATGGCCTGATTCTTGGCCTGATAATTTGCTTCGGCCTCATCATACAGTCGACGAATTTGATCTGGCTTTTTCAGGCGGTTAAACTCATCGGCACTCAAGGCGGGAGAAAGGCCAAGCGTGGTCAATAACTGGAGTTTTATTTCCTCGTAATTACCCTCGGCGTTGTTTACGGTTTCTTCCACTACGTCGTACATCGTATTAGCAATGTCGAGTGGTAAACGATCCCCAAACAGGGCATTCCGACGGCGCTTATAGATGGCCTCACGTTGATAGTTCATCACGTCGTCATATTCCAGCAACCGCTTCCGAATGCCGAAGTTGTTTTCTTCGACTTTCTTCTGTGCCCGCTCGATCGACTTGGTGATCATGGAATGCTGGATGACTTCGCCTTCTTCCAGACCCATCCGGTCCATCACCTTAGCAATCCGCTCCGACCCGAATAAGCGCATGAGGCTGTCTTCGAGCGAAACAAAAAACTGCGACGTACCCGGATCGCCCTGACGGCCCGCCCGTCCGCGTAACTGCCGGTCGACCCGGCGCGACTCGTGGCGTTCTGTACCGATAATGGCCAGCCCACCGGCTGCCTTCGATTCGGGCGTCAGTTTAATATCCGTACCACGACCGGCCATGTTGGTAGCAATGGTAACCGTGCCAGGAAAACCAGCTGTGGCTACAATTTCGGCTTCGCGCTGATGGTATTTAGCGTTCAAAACCTGGTGCTGAATCTTACGAATGGTCAGGAACCGGCTTAATAGCTCGGAGTTCTCGACTGACGTTGTACCAACGAGTACGGGACGGCCCTTTTCAACCAGACTGGCAATTTCATCCACTACGGCGTTGTACTTCTCACGTACCGAGCGATAGACTTTGTCTTCTTCATCAGCCCGGCTAATGGCCCGGTTCGTTGGAATAACGACGACGTCCATTTTGTAGATCTGCCAGAATTCAGAGGCTTCTGTTTCAGCCGTACCCGTCATACCCGCCCGTTTGTGGTACATGCGGAAGTAGTTCTGGAGCGTAACCGTTGCGTAGGTCTGCGTGGCGTCTTCAACCTTCACATTTTCCTTCGCTTCAACCGCCTGGTGCAATCCATCCGACCACCGGCGACCTTCCATGATCCGCCCTGTTTGTTCATCAACGATTTTCACCTTCCCGTCCATGATAACGTACTCGGTGTCTTTCTCGAACAAACAATAGGCCTTCAATAATTGGTTTACCGTGTTAATACGCTGCGTTTTGACCGCGTAGTCACGAACGACAGCTTCTTTATGCAGAATTTTCTCCTGTTCCGAGAACTCGCTGTCTTTATCGATAGTATTCAAGTCGATGGACAGATCAGGCAGGATAAAGAAATTTGGATCTTCGCCCGATCCGGTAATGTAATCGATGCCTTTCTCGGTCAGGTCGATACCGTTATGCCGCTCGTCGATGGTAAAATACAAAGGAGCATCGGCTTCCGGCATCAGCTTCTGGTTTTCGGCCAGGTAGATCGACTCTGTTTTTTGCAGCAGGGCTTTGTTCCCTGTTTCGCTCAAAAATTTAATGAGCGGTTTGTGTTTTGGTAAGCCACGATAGGCTCTGAACAACGATAAGCCCCCTTCTTTCTCATCGCCTGCCGCAATCTTCTTCTTGGCATCGTTCAGGAAGTCGTAGACTAATTTACGCTGCGCTTCGACCAGACGCGATACACGAGGCTTCAGTTCAATATAATCCTGCTCATCACCACGGGGCACCGGGCCACTGATAATAAGCGGTGTCCGGGCATCATCGATCAGAACGGAGTCAACCTCATCGACCATGGCGTAATGGTGTTTACGCTGCACAAGTTCACCCGTTTCGCGGGCCATATTGTCGCGCAGGTAATCGAAGCCAAATTCATTATTGGTTCCGTACGTAATATCAGCCAGGTAAGCCAGCTTACGCTGCTCCGAGTTTGGCTGGTGCTTATCGATGCAGTCTACCCGCATGCCATGAAACTCAAACAAGGGCGCCATCCACTCGGAGTCACGCTTGGCCAGGTAATCGTTGACCGTGACAATGTGCACGCCCCGACCGGCTAACCCGTTCAGGAAGGCTGGGAACGTAGCCACAAGCGTCTTTCCTTCGCCCGTTGCCATCTCCGCAATTTTACCCTGGTGAAGCACAACGCCCCCGATAATCTGAACGTTGTAATGCACCATATCCCATTTGATGGGCGATCCGGCAGCATCCCAGGTATTGGCCCAATGAGCTTGATCACCGTCGATAACAACATTTTTTTTGCGGGAAGCGATCTCATGGTCAAAATCGGTAGCTGTCACGGTAAGCTGCTCGTTTTCGGCAAAGCGACGGGCCGTTTCTTTCACGACGGCAAAGGCGCGGGGTAAAATATCCAGCAAGACCCGCTCCAGTTCGGTGTTCCGATCTGCTTCGAGTTTATCGATCTGGTTGAAAATCCGTTCCTTCTCGTTAACGTCTACCTCTGTCTGGCTGCCAAGGTCGTTTAGTTCAGCCAATTGGGCATCGATATCGCCCAGTTCCTGAGCAATATGCGCTTTAAGTTCGGCCGAAACGCGACGTAGCTCGTCGTTAGAAAGTTCTTTTAACTGAGCAAATTCAGCATTTACCTTCTCAACATAAGGAAGCAGTTCCTTTATATCCCGTTGCGATTTGGTTCCGAAAAATTTAGCTATGAGATTAATCATCGTATCGTTAATAATTGGTCGTCAATGGTCTATAGTACAGGTCAACAGGAGTGGTCCCTGTTGACTGACCAACCGACTTTTTTCTACAAATTTAGTGCATTACAGCGGGACTACAACCTAAGAGGCTCATGGATAGCCACTCCTTATCCTAAGGAAGTGGTGTTTTGATGAGAATCCATTACTTTTGCAGTTCAAATTTTGGCCCAATAGCCATTGTTTATGTTTCTTAAGGACAAATTGTCACGCTTTACCCATCGCATTCGCCCCTGTCACGTTGTTTTCCTGTTATTTTTACTGACAGGGTCATACCAGGCTATTGCTCAACGACCCCGTTCCCGGGTTGACCAGCTGAGCGACGAAGACGTACAAAACTTTTACAGGAAAGCGCAGGCGAGTGGGCTTAGTGAGGTTCAGATTGAGCAGGCCGCTATGTCGCAGGGCTATACCCTCGATGACATTGCAAAGATGCGGAAGCGCATCGCCCAGATTCGTACACTAACTTCATTACCTCAGAACAACCTTCCGCCCGAAAGCTTCAAAGGCAGATCGTTCCCCTCAGATCTTTCCATGCGCAACGATTCGTTATCTCCTGACACGATGCGCCGGGATACCAGTCGCAAGCTTAAGGTGTTTGGAGCCTCCTTGTTCGAAAATGCCAAAATGTCATTTGAGCCAAACCTACGCATCGCTACGCCCCGTAACTATGTAGTGGGTCCAGATGATGAAATTAAGATCGATATTTCGGGCGCTTCAACGGGGGCTTTTGACTTAAAAGTTAGTCCGGATGGCACCGTAAAAGTGCCTGACCTGGCACCTATTTTCGTCAGTGGGTTGACGATTGAACAGGCAGAGCAACGCATCATTGCCCGATTACGGCAGGGCGGTTACCAGGGATTGGGAAAAGCAGGCAGCGGCACCAGCGCTAACGTAAGCTTGACGAATATTCGGAGTATCCGGGTTATTCTGGTTGGTGAGGTCGTTCGGCCAGGTACATATACAATCTCGTCGCTGGGTTCTGTTTTAAATGCGCTATATCTGGCAGGTGGACCTAATCCTGAAACAGGATCTTTTCGGAAAATTCAGGTTATTCGAGGTAACCGCGTCGTCAGAACCCTTGATCTGTACGATTTCATTCTTCGCGCTGACCAGCGGGATAACATACCCTTACGGGATCAGGACGTAATTCGCGTAGCCGATTACGAGACTCACGTTGAGCTAAATGGGCAAGTGCGCCGACCCGCTATCTTTGAAGTACTACCCGGCGAAACGCTGAAAACGGTGCTGAGTTTTGCTGGTGGGTTTGGTGACGATGCGTACCGGGCGTCTATCACGTTACGGCGCAATACGGCCCGGGAACGTCGCATTATTTCCATCACTGAAGAACAAATCGCTGCGTTCGTACCTAAAGCTGGCGATAAATACAACGTTGGTAAGATTTTGGAACGGTATGAAAACCGGATTCAGATAGCGGGTGCTGTTATGCGGCCCGGCGATTATTCGCTCGAACCCGGTTTAGAAACGGTGAAGCAATTAATTACGCGGGCTGAAGGTCTTCGGAAAGATGCCTTCACCAACCGGGCAACCATTATTCGCGAGCGTGCCGACATGGATCGGGAGAATGTGTCCTTTGACCTGGGCAGATTAATGCGGGGCGAAATAGCGGATATACCCTTACAGAGTCAGGACAGTCTAACCGTACTATCGATTCGTGATCTCCGTGAAGAATACTATGTCACCATCGAAGGCGCTGTAAACCACCCCGACACAGTTGAATTTGTGGCTAACATGAGCGTAGCGGATCTTATTGCCCATGCCGGGGGCTTTCAGGAAGGCGCCAAGCCTAACCTGATCGAAGTAGCCCGTCGAATTCGTCAGGACTCCGTTGGAGTACGTACAACAACGCAGGAAATACATCGTTTTTCAATAGACCGCAATTTGAAAATTACGGCCATGGAAGGCAATTCGGATAATACTTCATTTAGACTCCAGCCATTCGATATTGTTTACGTTCGTACCTCAATCAATTACGAGGCACAACGGCAGGTGAATGTATCTGGGGAGGTAATGCAACCGGGTAACTATGTTATTTACAACCGTCAGGAACGTATTGGTGATGTCATTCAGCGAGCGGGCGGACTAAAACCGGAGGCCTACCTGGCCGGAGCTCAATTTAAGCGAAAAGGCCAGTTGATTGGGAATGACTTACGCAATCTCATCGCCGATCCAGGCGGTGAAGAAAACCTGTTGCTTCAGGATGAAGATACATTATTTATTCCCCGGCGCTCCGAAATTATCACCGTGCAGGGTGCTGTCCTAAACCCGGCATCAGTCAGTTACAAAGCGGATTATTCATTTAACGATTACATCAGCGAAGCGGGAGGGTTTACGGACAATGCACGACAGAGTAAAGCTTACGTGAACTACCCAAACGGGCGTAAGGACCGAACCCATCATTTCTTGTTCTTTACATCCCGCCCCCACGTTGAACCAGGGTCGACGATAGTCGTTCCCTTCAAGCCTATTGATTCTAATCGATTAAGTTCAGCAGAACGAATCGGTATTTTATCCTTACTGGCGACAGTCTCTATTGCGCTCATTAACGTTATACTTCGTTAACTATTCCTTTTGTTATACTTATGTCAGTTACGGAGGCTAAAAAAGAAGAAAAAATAGACGATGATGAAATAGAGATTCGGCTAAGCGATATCGTTGCCTTTTTAAAAAGAAGCCGAAACACTGTTGTACTGGTTGGCCTGATTTTTATGGCTCTGGGTGCGCTGTATGCGTTTTCGAAGCCAAATTTATATAGTTCGCAGGTAACGGTGATGCCCGAAATTCAGCCTAAAGCTGGTGGATTAGGTGGCTTGGGATCACTGGCTGGTTTAGCGGGAATCGATATTGGTAGTGTGGCAGGTGGTAATACAGATGCTATTCGGCCGGATATTTATCCAGATGTGATAAAGAGTGTCCCGTTCGCTCTTCAACTTTTAAAAGAGCCTGTTTATTCTCAGCTGTTTAAAAAGGAAACGTCGTTACAAACCTTTATCGAGGAGCAGCAAAGTCAATCGTGGCTTGGGGGAATTCTGGGCTCTGGCGATGGGGATGAAACACCAGTACCAGACCCTAAAAATCGGAGCAGGACTTTACAGATTACTAAAAAGCAGGAAGAGCTCATCAAGCAAGTACACAGTGCTGTAGCGGCTACTTACGATAAAAAGTCGGGAATTATTACCGTAAGCGCTACAATGCCCGATGCTGTGGTTGCGGCCACCGTAGCCCGTAAATCTTTAGAATACCTGACGAATTACATTATCAGTTACCGAACCGAGAAATCCAGAAATCAGGTTCGTTTTTTAACTCATCAAGTAGATGATGCAAAAAGTAGGTATCAGCGGGCGGAGTATGCGCTATCCAGTTACCGAGATCGTAACCGAAGTTTGTTTTTGGAGACGGCTAAACTAGAGGAGCAACGGCTGCAGGCAGATTTTGTGCTTACCCAGAACCTATATAGCGAACTTTCCAAGCAGCTCGAACAGGCAAAGATCAAAGTATCTGAAGAGTCACCGGTTTTTAAGGTATTGGAGCCAGCGCTGATCCCTTTGCGGAAAAGTGGCCCCAAACGAACATTAATAATCGTAGGTTTCACGGTTGCTGGTCTTTTCTTGGGTCTATTTGCCCAAGGAGTACGTCAATTTGTAGTAAACTCAAAAAAATAACTTTGTGAAAACAGCACTAATATGTGGCGTATCAGGGCAGGATGGGGCCTATTTAGCTGAAATTTTACTAAAGAAAGGATACAAGGTTTTTGGCGGTTCCAGAGATGCCCAGATGTCGTCATTTAGCAGTTTAAAGAAGCTAAATATTCGTCAGGATGTAGAAACCGTGTCAATAAGTATAAGCGATTTTCGCTCTGTTCTACAGACTTTACAACGTACAAAGCCAGATGAGATCTATAATCTGGCTGGTCAAAGCTCGGTTGGCTTATCGTTTGAACAGCCCGTGGAAACGCTAGAGAGTATTAGTGTGGGTACGCTGAACTTGTTAGAAGCTATTCGTTTCAGTAATCTGCCAACCAAGTTTTACAATGCCGGTTCCAGCGAATGCTTTGGTGATACCGGTAGTCAGGCCGCCAATGAGGAGACACCCTTTCGGCCACGTAGTCCTTATGGAGTAGCAAAAGCAGCCGCCTTTTGGCAAGTTGCAAATTACAGAGAAGCCTATCAGCTCCACGCCAGTACAGGTATTCTTTTCAATCACGAGTCGCCTTTACGACCTGAGCGGTTTGTAACCCAAAAAATTGTGGCCTCAGCCTGTCGAATTGCAAACGGTAGCAAAGAGACCTTAACGTTAGGAAACATCGATATTGCTCGTGACTGGGGTTGGGCACCGGATTATGTAGAGGCCATGTGGCTAATGCTCCAGCAAGAGCAGGCTGACGACTTTGTCATTGCTACCGGGCAAACATACCAGCTTCGTGACTTTATCCGGGTTGTATTTGATGCTGTTGGTTTGAACTGGGAGGAACATGTTAGGACGGATGCTTCGTTTTTTCGTCCTACCGACATTGCCGAAGGCCATGCCAGTCCGGCTAAAGCACGTGAAAAGTTAGGTTGGGTGGCTCAACACAATATGGAAGAAGTGGGCCGCTTAATGGTGAAGGAGTACGGAAAGCATCGATAATTAGTTTTTGACTAAACGCGAAAAGCACTCACTTGCTGACAGTGCTCTAACACAACATAGCTGCTTATGGCTTTTCTGAGAAGCTATTAATACAGGTATGAGTGTGGTCTATATCAATTTCATTCATTTCAATTTTCTAAATGAAAGTAGTCATTCTTGCCGGGGGGTTAGGTACCCGACTTAGCGAAGAAACGATCATTAAGCCAAAGCCAATGGTAGAAATAGGCGGCAAGCCGATGCTTTGGCACATAATGAAGATATATGCTTATTATGGATTCGATGAGTTCATCATCTGCCTGGGGTATAAAGGGCATATGATTAAAGAATACTTTATCAATTACTTTCTATATAATTCAGATATTACTGTAGAACTTCATAACAACAAGCTCGACGTTCACTATTCTACGGCAGAATCGTTCAAAGTGACGCTGGTCGATACGGGCGTAGAGACCAACACGGCTGGTCGAATTAAGCGAATTGAGCCCTACCTGGGTAATGATGAGACATTTATGTTAACGTATGGCGATGGCGTTGCCAACGTCAACATCCAGGATCTTGTCGATTTCCATAAAAAGCATGGGAAGCTCGCGACATTAACATCCATTCAACCGCCCGGCCGATTTGGAAATATTGAAACGGATGGTGATGGGTCTGTACTGCACTTTGAGGAAAAACCTCATGGGGATGGCAATTGGATCAACGGTGGTTTTTTTGTACTGAACCGGGGCATATTCAACTTTCTGCAGGGTGACATGGATTCCATACAATGGGAGAAAAAACCCCTGATCGATATTGCCCGGCAAAATCAACTGGCCGCTTATAAACACGATGGCTTCTGGAAATGCATGGACGCCATGAGGGATAAGATAGAACTGGAAGAACTGTGGAATAGCGATCAAGCCTTATGGAGAGTGTGGTAATGCAGGAACAGTATAGAGCTGCCTATCAAAATAAGCGGGTTTTTTTAACCGGGCATACCGGTTTCAAAGGCTCCTGGATGCTATGCTGGTTACATTCGCTCGGTGCTATTGTAAAAGGGTATGCCCTACAAGCTCCTGAAGAAGGGCTTTATAATGATATTAATGGCGATGCTCTTTGTCAATCCGTTATTGCTGATATACGCGATCAGAAACGGGTAAGAGAGGAAATTCTGGCTTTTCAGCCTGATTTCATTTTTCATTTAGCAGCACAACCACTGGTTAGGCGTTCCTATGAGATTCCCGCTGAAACATTTGAAGTGAATACGCTGGGAACGGTTTATGTGTTGGATGCCGTACAGCATCTACAGAAGCCATGCACCGTGGTGTTGATAACGACTGATAAAGTGTATGAGAACAAGGAATGGCATTATCCTTATCGGGAGAATGATCGTTTAGGCGGCTATGATCCCTACAGCGCCAGCAAAGCCACGGCAGAGCTGGTTATTTCATCCTATCGCAGTTCTTTCTTCAACCTCGATAAATACCAGGAACACCGGAAAGTGATCGTATCGGCACGGGCGGGTAATGTAATTGGCGGTGGCGATTGGTCACAGGATCGTATTATTCCTGACATAGTCAGGGCGTTGCAGAGCGGTGTGTCTATACCTGTTCGGAATCCCAATGCCATTCGGCCCTGGCAACACGTTCTTGAGCCTATTAGTGGTTATTTATTACTGGGCGCTAAGGCTACAGTAGAACCTTCCACGTACACTGGAGCGTGGAATTTTGGGCCCCATATGGAAGATTGTTTGAACGTACAGACGCTGGTCGAAACGGCTATCCGTGTTTGGGGTACGGGTGACTATACGGTGTTAACGGGCACTAATCAGCCTCATGAGGCCGGTCTGCTGAAGCTCGATATCAGTAAGACGACTAATGAGCTGGGCTGGAAGCCTAAATATAATTCGCACAAAGCCATACAAATGACGCTGGATTGGTTTAAACGATCTTCGGAGAATCGGGAAACGATCTCGGAATTTACGGGAAACCAAATCAGGGAATACATGCAGCTATGAGAAAAATTGTGCTCACAGGGGCATCTGGCTTTATCGGATCCGCTGTTTTAAAGCAACTGGTAAAAGATGGTAATGAAGCTATTGTGTTAGCGCGCAAAGACTCGAAGCAAGACCGGATAGCATCTTTATCCGGTTACCGAACCATCTACTACGAGGATTTACGTAAACAAGAACTCATCGATACCTTAGCGCCACACAAACCCGATGCCTTCATTCATCTTGCCTGGAAGGGAGTGGGTGGAAAAGATCGAAACGAAGCGTTTCAAATCACAGAGAACCTGCCGCTCACAATACACGCTGTAGAGTTGGCAAACGCAATTGGATGCCAACACTGGATTGGTATTGGCTCTCAGGCAGAATATGGAAACCCAAATTGCAAAGTTGCTGAAACTGCTCCCACCAACCCAACCACCTTATATGGGAAAGCTAAATTAGCTGCCTGCTGGGCATCGCTCGGGCTGGCCGAAAGTCTGGAGATAAAGGGGAGCTGGATTCGAATATTTTCTACATACGGAGTGGGTGATGAGCCTACCTGGTTCATTCCCTATATCATTTCCGAAATCCGACATGGGAGCGCTCCTAAATTAACCGCATGTGAACAACTCTGGGACTATTTATATGTGGATGATGCTGCACGAGCCATCTTGAGCGTTCTATATAAAGAGCTGACCGGTATCTATAATATTGGCAGTGGCCAGGCGATAACGTTAAAATCTGTTGTTGAGCGGATTAAAGATGCGCTCAAGTCTTCTGTAAACGTAGATTATGGCGCCGTACCTTATAAGCATGATCAGGTGATGCACCTTGAAGCGGACATCTCGAAAATCCAGCAACTGGCCGGATGGACACCTAACATTACCCTTGAACAGGGTATTAACCGACTAGTTAATGTTGGCGCATAAGCCGGTTTAACATCTTTCCGCCGACGATAAGAATTATGGCGGCTATTTTAGTAAGCGCAAAAGTCTAATTTACAGATACAGAAAGAACGGACTGGCGATAGATTTGATATTCACTTTATTTTCTAACTAATTTTTGAAAGCCTTAGTCTTAACATTCAAAGAGCTCTTAGGTATAGATTTATCCATTTTCTATACTATTCTCGCCAGAGTTCTTCAGGCAGGAGGTGGTCTTATCGTTGTTGGCTTAATATCGTTGTTTTTGACGAAGGAGGAACAGGGATACTATTATACCTTCGGTAGTGTAATAGCCATACAGGTATTTTTTGAATTAGGCCTTACTTCCATCATTACCCAATACGTAGCTCACGAAGCGGTTGATTTACAGTGGGTATCAGCTACGGAACTAACTGGCCCGCCCGAAAAGTTATCGCGTATCTCCTCAATTCTTATGCTTTGTCTGAAAGTATTTGGTATACTGTCGGCTTTGCTTTTCGTTCTCTTATTGACTGGTGGCCTAGTTTTCTTTTCGACCTATAAGACTGGTTCATCGACAGTGAGTTGGCAATTGCCCTGGGGTATCATGTGTTTGTCAACAGCACTGATGTTGACCATAAATCCGCTATTGTCTTTTCTGGAAGGGTTGGGGCAAGTGAAAGAAGTGGCTCAATTGCGGATGAAACAGCAACTTCTTACCTTATTTATTGTGGCTATCGTTTTTAGCGTCAAAGGTGGTTTATATGCGCAGGGCATCGCAAGCTTAGCCTCCTTTATTCTGTTAGCGGGCAGTATTTTCTTTTCGGCTAACAAGACATTATTGACCAACATATTTCGGCAGGCAGGCGCCTGGAAAATCTCTTATCGAAAAGAGATTTTCCCCTATCATTATAAAATTGCACTCAGTTGGATAAGTGGGTATTTAATTTTTCAGTTATTCAATCCGATCCTTTTTGCAACAGAAGGTCCTATCGTGGCCGGTCAAATGGGCATAACACTTGCTGCTCTGAACGGCGTTTCGTCTGTGTCGATGAGCTGGATTAATACCAAAGTTACTTTGTTCTCATCTCTTGTCGCCCGAAAAGAGTATACCCTTTTAGACACGATATTTAATAAGACAGTTGCTCAGTTAGCTGCAATTAATGCTGTGTTATTAATTACATTTGTTCTTGCACTACAAGGGTTAACGCTATTTAGTAATCCGCTCAATGGTCGCTTTTTGCCCTTTTTACCTGTTTTGCTATTGTGCATAGCGGTATTTATCAATCAGTTCGTTTTCTCCTGGGCCACTTATCTACGCTGCCATAAAAAAGAACCCTTCCTCTGGATTTCAGTACTAAGTGGTATTCTGTGTATGTTTTCTTCGCTGATACTAGGCAAACAATTTGGCGTGATGGGTATGGTAACGGGCTATACCGTACTAACGGCCCTTATTAGCGGTTTAGGAGGCTATTATGTTTTTGTCACCAAAAAAAGAGAGTGGCATCGAATCCCGAGAGAAGATACGGCAACTGTGTGAGCTAGCAAAAAAAGATGTTTTCTAGGGACCCATACCTTATTGATTGAGTTAATCGTCTATAAACCAGTTCGAGCATTTGTAAGCGAATGGTGTTAAGACTTAATCGAAACGAAAATGAAAGTATCCGATTATATAGCTGCATTTATCCATAAGCAAGGCATACATGTAGTGTTTGAGATGGCGGGAGGGATGATCACGCATATGCTTGATTCCATCGCTAACTATGAAGATATCAAGATCGTAAGCATGCACCATGAGCAGGCGGCCTCTTTTGCCGCTGATGCCTATGGCCGGGTAACAGGCAGACCAGGTATTGCCTTTGCCACATCGGGGCCTGGCGCAACAAACTTACTGACAGGAATCGGAAGTTGTTATTTTGACTCTTCACCTGCCCTGTTCATAACGGGGCAGGTAAACCTCCACGAGCAAAAAGGAGATAAGCAGATTAGACAGCTAGGCTTTCAGGAAACCGATATAGTTTCTATGGCCGAGCCTATTACCAAGGCAGCTTATCGAATTACTGACGCATCGCAGATAGAAAGCGTATTCAATGAGGCATTCTCCATCGCATTAAGCGGCCGTCCCGGTCCCGTCCTGATCGATATCCCGATGAATATTCAACGGGCAGATATTACCGTAGAGCCCATTTCATACGTTACCAAAGTTCTGGATGAGCGCTATGATTCCGTAAATTATGCAGAGTTGTTCGACTTAATAAAAGCGGCTGAAAAACCGGTCGTTTTAGCTGGAGGAGGCATCCGAGCGTCCGGCGCATGGCCTTTATTCAAGGAGTTTATCGAAGCAACAAACCTGCCGGTTATTGGCTCATTGATGGGCGTCGATGTACTACCCAGAGATAATAAAAACTTCGTTGGATTTCTGGGAAGCTACGGCAACCGATGGGCCAACATGTCAATCGGTTCGGCAGATTTACTAGTAGTACTTGGCAGTAGACTGGATATAAGACAGACAGGGGCCGACACTAATTTTTTTAGCCAGAAGAAAATTATCCACGTCGATTGTGAACTGGCAGAGATCAATAACCGCGTTAAAAACTGTTATACAGTTCATGATGACTTGATCCGCTTTTTCGATGGCGCTCTCAATTTTCTGAGTACAAGTGGCCGGGAGATTGATTCATACAGCGATTGGCACGCAGAGATTGCAGCGTTGAAAGCCACCTGGCCCGACACGAACGAGTTGCCGATGGTAAATGGAATCAACCCAAATGTGTTTATGCATGAGGTTTCCAAAAACGCAACGGATATTTTCGCCTGGGTAGCAGACGTAGGCAATCACCAGATGTGGGCGGCTCAATCGCTGGAAGTTTCTGCAACGCAACGCTTTATTAGTTCTGGTGGCATGGGAGCCATGGGCTTCGCTTTACCGGCGGCTATAGGTGCTTGCCTGGCATCGTCGCAGCCTGTGGTGGTAATCGCCGGTGATGGAGGTATTCAATTGAACATCCAGGAGCTTCAGACCATTGTACGCAACAACCTGCCAGTCAAAATTATTGTCATGAATAACCGGAATCTGGGTATGATCCGACAGTTTCAGGATAGTTATTTTGATTCGCGGTATCAGTCAACATTTTGGGGATATACCGCACCCGACTTCGAAAAGGTTGCGATTGCGTATGGCCTTCAGGCCGTTACCCTTGAAAAAGAAGAAGACGTCGCTGAGGCTGTCAACTGGTTTTCAGATGATACTGCCGACATAAAAGGCAAGCTATTACAAGTGATGATAGACCCCTACGCAAATGCCTATCCAAAAATCGCCTTTGGGAAGCCATTAACCGAAATGGAGCCTCAATCCGAACCGATTGCCATGGAAAGCACTTAACCTGAACAGGCACGATTGGTAAGTAACAGAATCTTGTTACTAATTTTGTGCGTATAAATAAAACGAGTGACAAAGGCTCAGGCAGCTTTCTTCACGAGTAAGGCTTTTAATCTATTTTACTCCAGCGGAGCTAATGACATCTACTTTCACCAACATCGATAGCAGTCTACTCGAACAACTGCTACCTATTTTAAAAAAGAATACGACCAGAGAAATTATAGCTGGCAAAGATTACATCCCTGTAACAGGCAAAGTAATTGATGAACAAGATCTTCTGTTAGGAATAGATTCTGTGATGGATGGCTGGCTGACGACCGGGCGTTTCGGCAAGAAATTTGAGTACCAGTTTGCCAAATACTTCGGTGCCAAATCGTCTGTCCTTGTCAACTCGGGCTCTTCGGCCAACTTATGCGCATTTTATGCATTGACTTCGCCCTCGTTAAAAGAGCGTCAAATTAAGCCCGGTGATGAAGTGATCACCGTTGCCGCTGGTTTCCCGACTACGGTAAATCCAATGATTCAGTACGGAGCCATTCCCGTATTTATCGACGTCGACATTCCAACATACAACGTAAAGTCAGAGCTTATTGAGGCTGCGGTTTCTCCGAAGACAAAAGCGATTATGATTGCCCATTCGCTGGGTAATCCGTTCGACCTGGAAACAGTAATGGCAGTTGCCAAAAAGTATAACCTTTGGGTCATTGAAGATGACTGCGACTCATTAGGCGCTACCTATCAGGGACGTAAAACGGGTACGTTTGGCGATTTGGCCACCGTATCGTTTTATCCTGCTCACCACATTACTATGGGTGAAGGAGGAGCGGTGCTTATCAATAATCCCAGATTGAAAATGATCGTCGAAAGTTTCCGTGACTGGGGGCGGGATTGCTACTGCGAGACGGGTAAGGACAACACCTGTCGCAAACGATTCGAATGGCAATTGGGTGACCTGCCGTTTGGGTACGATCATAAATACACCTACTCGCACATAGGGTTTAACTTAAAGGTAACGGACATGCAGGCGGCTATTGGCTTAAGCCAGTTGCAGAAAGCAGATACCTTCGTTGAGAAGCGCAGAGAAAATCACAAATTGCTGTATAAGATCTTAAAGCCATTTGAAGAGCACTTTATTCTGCCTGAGTCGACTCCTAACAGTGAGCCAAGCTGGTTTGGTTTCATGTTAACTATTCGCGAAGGAAGTCCAATAAGCCGTAGTGAATTGACCCAGTTCCTGGAAGAAAATAAAATTGGCACTAGACTATTATTTGCCGGTAACCTCATACGCCAGCCAGCCTATACGGGAATCGAACACAGAATAGTCGGCGATTTGACCAACACCGATATAATTATGAATCGGTCATTTTGGTTGGGTGTATGGCCTGGCTTAAATGAGAGTCATTATAATTATATTGCTGAAACAATAGCTAATTTTTTAAAAGAGTAGACTCCCTGGCTGTATAAAGAAAGTCTCAAGACTAGAACAGTTCTATTGTAGAAAGCGCTGTTCTAGTCTTAAATTTATTAAAGACTAATAGTTTATTAGGCCCAGGCATGGAAACTACGATGGCGGAAATACTAGAATTATTTATCATCACCTATAATCGTTCAACACACCTTGATAGTACGTTGCATCAATTAGTCGGCTGTCCCTTTTCCGGGTTCTCAATCACTATAGTAGATAATTGTTCGACTGATAATACGTATGAGATTTATTTAGCGTACAAAGAAAAATTTCCAAGATTAAATTACATAAGAAACAAAGTTAATATCGGAGCCGATGCTAATGTATTACGAGCTGCTGAGCTAAGTAACAATACCTATACCTGGATTTTATGTGATGATGATGAATATGATTTTGCCGATTGCGACGACATACTCGACGTTTTAGAAAAGGAAGAAGTTGATGCTGTAATGGTTGGCTGTCCAGATGTCTTTGGCTGGCCCAAAAAGGGCTTGTTCGACACGCCTAAAAACTTAATAAAAAAAGACTTTGCTTACTTTGGTGTACCCAGTTTTGTGCCAGGAAG
Organism: Spirosoma horti; assembly: GCF_054776595.1. Taxonomy (NCBI): domain Bacteria; kingdom Pseudomonadati; phylum Bacteroidota; class Cytophagia; order Cytophagales; family Cytophagaceae; genus Spirosoma; species Spirosoma horti. The sequence goes on along the minus strand of NZ_BAAHBQ010000004.1, from coordinate 266,920 downwards.
CATATTCAAAACAAAATTATTTCAGGAACAGATTAGAGTTTCATATACCAATATTGTCAATTTATTTCCAGCAATGACTTACTATGTGAAATTGTATAATGAAGATAGACTTGTATATGTATGTAAGAATAAAGTTGTTAATGCTGCCGCTAAAGCAGAATACCAGTATACATACCTGCGGGTAATGGATGCGATCATAAACACATTCTACCTAATAGACTCACCAGAGGTAAGACAGAAAAGCTTTGACCAGACCTATCCTAATTTACCTTATAGAAGAACGGTAAAACATGCACTTATGATGCAGCAGAAAGGCAGTCCTATGTCGAAACGAACCATATTTCGGTACGTTAGTCTAGTAAACTGGAAGCGGAAAATAATATTTGTTTTGGCTTATATGGTAGCTCCCATTCTGAATAAATCTTCTTTTCAAAACCTTTATTTAAAATACATCAAGAAGGAATTAGTTAATCCTGTTTAGCATCTTTACTAAGATCAGCTTTAAAAGTATGAGTTATGTATTCATTTATTTAAATTAGATAACTCTTATTCATGCCAATTTGAAATAAAATTAGTTGCGGTTTTTAACATTACTAGTAGCTAAACAAAATTACTAGTTTTTTATCATTAATTCTCAGAATTCACTTTCTGTAAGAGTTTAGTTTTAATTGTTATAATAAAATGGAAATAGTTGTAAATGCGCGTTTTTTAACACAGCCAGTGACCGGAACTCAGCGATTCGCTATAGAACTGTGTCGTGAATTGAAAAAACTGAAGCCAGAGATCGTTTTAATGGCTCCGAATAATATATTACATCCATCTATTGCTGAAGAATTAGATGTTCAAGTTGTTGGTCGGATAAAAAAAGGAATCATCTGGGAACAAGTTGAGCTTCCGTTGATATTACGCCGTAACGGTAATCCACTTTTAGTTAATCTATGTAATCTAGCCCCAATTTTATATAGCAATAACATAGTCTCTATATTAGACTTATCTTTTCATATACATCCAGAGTGGTTTTCTAAACAGTTTTCTACATTATATAACATCTTCATCCCTAGAGCTGCCGCGCGAGCGCGTCATATTGTCACAATAAGTGAAAGCTCTAAACAGGATATAGTAAACTATTTCGGTATACAGCCATCTGCAATCGACATTGTTTATCCCAGTGTTTCAAAAGAGTTTGAGAATCCGCCTATAATAGTTTCTAATAAAGCATATGGGAAATACATATTGGCTGTATCATCTATTGATCCCCGAAAAAATTTTATTGGCCTTATCAAAGCTTTTAAAGCGTGTAATCTAGAGGATACCAAGCTTGTAATTGTTGGTTCCGAATATAAGGTATTTGCCAATAATGATATTAAATCGGAAGTAGGGGATGATAAACGAATTGTCTTCACAGGGTATGTAACAGATGATGAATTAGTAAGCCTATATCGTGAAGCCCTTGTTTTTGCTTATCCCTCGTTCTTTGAAGGGTTTGGTATACCACCTTTGGAAGCAATGGCTTGTGGCTGTCCTACCTTAGTGTCAAACACAACCTCATTACCCGAAGTATGTGGTGATGCTAGTATTTATGTTGATCCCTACAGTATTGATAGTATTCAAGGTGGCTTATTGAGTATTATAAACAACGATGCGTTGAGGCGTGCACTTATCGTAAAAGGCTATAACCAAATATCTAAATTTAATTGGACAGAATCAGCAAAGAAATTGTTGACTATTATAAATAGAATAAATAGTTTGAATTAGAGTTTGATCAGTAAAGTATTTTACTTTTCCTTAAGTATTAACATTGTATATCTCTATGGATGAAGCATTTGGCGGTATAATTAGATACGATCCTTGGTTACTAATAATAGACTTTATCTTTATTGTATACTTTCTAATTGATTGGTATGGCAATTATCGAAAAACAGGATCATATATTAATTATTGGTATTTTAATATGTTTTTGGTTTTTTTTGTGCCAATATTAATAATGTATCCATTTAATAGTTCAACTCTAAATGTTTTTACAGTTTTAGGTCCAGTTAATCTTTCCGTAATCGAAAAATCTATAAATGAAGCATATATAGTTACTATTGTAGGTTTTACTGCAGTATATTTAGGGAAATATATATATGATAATTTTAAACCGGTTATTTTGTTAGAAGTGATTATTTCACTATTCTCTAAAACTCTTGGTAAATTCTTCTCAGCTGTAGCTAAAGATAATATAATTGCAAAATCATTTGCTGTATTTTATATTACTTTACTAATTGGGTTTGTATTCATAATGTTTGTCTCAGGCCAATTAAAAAATCCTCGGGAATTTTTTATGTTAAATAAACAGTATGCGCCAATTTACACTTTTATATTATCGACCTTTGAGGTTACATTTTTAATTATATCGACTAGGGTGTTGCAGTACAAGTTTAAAATTGATAAAGTACTTTTCTTTTTGTTAATTATATTAGGTTTCTTTTTAGGAGTAAGAGCACCTATAATATGGGGTGGATTAAGCTTTGGAGTATTATACGTTTTAACCCATAAAAACGGATACATTCCTATTTATAAAGTTACTTTATTTATTATGGCTACACTTGTTGTCATAATGGGTCTCTCATTCATACGGAACAGTAGCAGAGACAGTGATATTGAATTTAATTTTGATATTGCCATGCTTTCTTTCTTACCTGAAATATTTTATGGCAATACCTTTTCCGATCTAAGGGATTTTAGTTGGGTATTAGGCTATTGGAATAGAGAACATTATTGGGGGCTTAGTTATATAGCTGCTTTTTTATCATTTATTCCATCATCGATATTTCCCATACGGGATTTGTATGGGATAGGTAAGATTACGGTTAGGGCTGCGGGTTTAGATATTGATACTCATCCAGGTTTGAGAATGGGCATGTTTGGGGAAATGTACATAAATTTTGGTATAATTGGCGTTGTGTTATTTGGAATTTTGTGGGGATATATATATCGTCGCCTTGATGTATTGACGAAAAGGTATGCGAAGGAAGGTAACATAATAAAAGTTACTAGCATAGTGGTTTACTCAAGCTTTATATCTTACCTTACAGTTTCTGCTGGGTTCTGGGGGTTCTATATAACTTCTTTTGTACTAGCAGTTTTATACTTCTTTACTAGGGTAAAATTTTCAAAATAAAATTATTGCTATTGGGTAGTGGCTTAACTGCGTTGATCGTTGAATAGGCCGATTGTCGTATCGTGGATCGCCACTGACTTTGAGAAGCAAATAGTTCGGCGGGTCAGTCGCTTTAAGTGTGTTCGAAGAGTAAGATACTTCCGTTCAAACCCTTGCAGTGCTGCTTTACTAACTAAGCGCAAGCTTTGAGCTAAGCAATCAAAGTAAGTTCGCTCCAGCGGCCCGGCACCAAAAGCCTGTTATCCAACTAATTAGCTTAATTTTAGATTGCTCTATAAGGCTAAGTAGCTGGCGAAACGTTTGGTTGGTACAGCGGCCAAAGACAAATGCAATAATCTCGCTTGTCACTGCATCCTCCACCCATCACAGCCAGCGGGGCTGTTTTTTCTTACCTACGTAAGACCGCTCGGCGGCCCGGCACATCTCGTCAACTTTGAGGCTCATTTTCAAGCCTCAAAATTGACGTACAAGGGGTTAACATGAACCACTTCACTCCCGCACGGGCGGCCCCGTTTTTTTTTAACTGAGCGCTGACAGTGTTCTGGTTAACACCTAAGATACGGTCGGACCGCCGATGCGGCAGTATCTCGTATGCCTGCTCCGTTAAGGACCATTTGAGTGATCTGCTCTTTGACCAAGGGGTCGCCGGCCTTTTGAGTGTAGGTTTGAACAAAGCCGGGCCGCCCTTTAGGTTTAAGGGCTGGTAAGAAACCAAGATTGGGTAGCTTACCAGTAGTCAACCAGAGTAGGGGACCTAACGGGCCGCCAAGGAGCTAGACCTAAGCACCGATTTAGTCCCTACCCTGTTTTGCCTGCCTAGACTCGGCGGGGTGGCCCGAGCCATAGAAAGTAGGGTTCGCGGCCAATGAAAGGCGGTCGGCCGCTGCCGGTCGAGTGAAAGCAAGGTGTTGACTACTCACCTAAAACTAAACAGCCGTATGGGTTTTTGCTACTTTGTCGGCATTAACATCGCCAAAGACACACTAGATTGGGCAGTTTACACCCAGCATGGTGCGCAGTACAGTACATACACTCCCAACACGTTAGCGGGTATCAAGACTGCCCTAGGCGAATGTAAGGCATTACCTGGCTGGAATCCCAAACAGGCCGTGTTCTGCCTAGAGCATACCGCTCAGGCGGCCCTGCGGTATCTACAACGCCCATCTGCTGGAGCTACTCCATGAGTTGAAACTCGCCGTTTGGCTGTAATCATCCGTGCAGATCAAGCAGGCAGGTGGCATGCAACGAGGCAAAACTGATAAAGTGGATGCTCAGCGCATTGCTCAGTATGCTTATTGCTTTCGCGACCAAATGCGCCTTTGGCCGGGCCGCCGTAGCGGAGCCGCCACGCGAGGTTATGCAAAAGTTAACCTTTCCGAGCGCTACCCGTAAACGACTTAATCAGGCTTATAATTTATTGGCCGTACCCGTTGCCGAGCAGGAAACTTTCATCAATCGTTCACTACAAAAATCGCTCAAAGGTAATGTCAAGAAATCACTGCTGGCCCTTAAAGAGGAACAGAAGGCCGTCGAACAAGCCATCAAATAACTTATTGAAGCCGACACTCGGCTGAAAGAATTATTTGACCTGATGGTTTCGGTGCCGGGAATCGGACCGGTGATTGCGACTGAACTGCTGATCACTACTAACGAGATGCAGACCATTAATGATCCTAAAAAATTAGCCGCATCGGCGGTCCGACTGCCATGCTGGCGTTGCTCCTTTTGAGTACCGCTCAGGGAGTAGCATCCGAGGCAAGACAAGAGTGAGTCATCAAGCCCGCAAACGGCTGAAATCGCTGATCCATATGAGCACAATGTCGGCCATCCAGGTAAAGGGCGAACTTCAGGACTATTATCATCGTAAATTGCGGGAGGGCAAGCACACCATGTTAGCGCTCAATGCGGTTCGTAACAACGGGGCCGCCCGTGCGGCTGATTCATCGGGTTTGTGCTGTTATGCGTCGGGGTGAAAAATATGACAAAAATTATGCACCAGCCCTTGCATAGACCATAGAAATCGGTGTGGTTCTGTTGCAGTCAAAGCATCGATAGCGTTGGGTGCCTGCACGGGTAGTACCATAGCCGGTCCGCCGGTGCGGTTCGACATGTTGGGTTTGCCCACAATGCTTACAGGAGGCTGCTGCTACGGCGGACCGTTTCTAAGACCATTCACAAAGATATCTGAACAAACGCAGTTAAGCCACTAATTAGCCATCGTAGTTTTTACTACATCATTTTATATGAAATTATCGGTTCCTGAATTGTTAAATTTTAGATATATTCTTACCACTAAATCTATCACGAACAGCCGTTACCCTCTTTTCAAATATATTATATTGAATATAAGAGCCTACAAGGCTTACTATCCAAATCATAAAGAAATTTAGTAAAGGATGTGTGTGGAAAATATAGTCCATAATCACAATAACTATTGGATGCAGAAGGTATAAGGAGTAAGAAATTAGACTAATAGTAATTATTACTCCTTTACCTATAGTATTTTTCCACTCTAGAGTAGAGAAGAAAGGAAGTGCCAGAGCTAATGTGAAGCTTATAAAGCTAAAGAAGAAGGTTTCAAGAAATCGACTAACTTGCCCACTGGGCATATTTGCATCAATATTATAATTTTCAATAAAATCGAACTTTAACTCTATAAGAAGTAATATTAAAAGAGTTAAGCTTATGTAGGCTAATATGTTTTTTCGTTTATTCCAGATTTTTGGATAATAGAATTTACAAAATGCAGCAAATACTCCTATAGATATACTATCAAGGCGTAGAAGCAATACCTTTCTGAAACCTTCATCCCATGGCCAATTAAAATTTTCCGATATATAAATTCGCAGAAGTAAAAAGCCTAAAATAAAGATAGTAAGCGTTATAATTAAGGAAGAATACTTGCTACTACTTATATACTGTATAAGAAATAGACATAATGGAAATAGCACGTAAAACCACTCTTCTACACTTAAACTCCAAGAGACGTCAAAGAAGGGCAGATGCGGATATGCAGGAGTTAGATTTTGTAGAAAAAAAATGTATAAGATATTTTTTATATTTGAGAAGATGAAAGTTTTAGTTTGAATAAAATACAATAGTGTATATATAATAAGCATTAAGTAATAATTGGGTAATGTTCTAAACCATCGCCGAATCCAGAAAATTTTAATACTTTCAAATCGTGTAAAGTTTTCTTCATAATGAACCTTTATTAAGATAGTACCTATTAGGAAACCGCTAAGTACAAAAAAAATTTCTACCCCTATCACCGCCCCATAAATAGATGCTATTTTAATAATGGAATTATTACCGACTAATCTAAGTGTATGCGCTAGTAACACACAAAGTATTGCTAGCGCTCTGAGTAAGTCCAAACCGAATACACGGCCTTCTATAGTTGATCGATTAATTAGTAAACGCATTATAATGTCAGTTTATTCAAGATAAGTAGTAAGTGACCTGGAATTAATTTGTAAAGAAAGCAACTTTCACCGTAAATATGGATACTCATACTAATTCTATGGCTTTATAGAGGTGTGTACTGGCATATAACTTGATAGCCGACATATTGTCTAACGGTCGTATCTATGTATGCAGGCTTATGTGGGAGAAGACTTTGTGTGATTTTAAGAAAACTTTGCAGCCTTGTTATTGCAAACGGAATTTACTGATAATTTGGCATGGCCGGATGGGCTGAAAGCCCATAGTAGTGAAGAGGTCAGAGCCTTACTAGCTTTTCGGTCGAATTGAATCCAGCCAAAGCGTTTACTAGATTATAGCTTGTAACTCAATCCGGTGGAGTTTGTCCGGAGTTATTTGAAGTGTGATTTGAAAATAGTGTGTTTAATGACGTAACTATCTTATGAAAAGCGTCAAAGAAGTTAGCCTATTGGAGTAAGACCCTAAACTAGTCTATAACTTCTTTTAAAAGAAAGGAGTAAGCTTTACTACGGACTAATACCCTCCTCAATAATTCATTTGTCCAACGCAGAGAGTTCTATCTTTAATCTCGGGAAAATTTCAGTGTAGCATTTTATAATTATCTTTTTATATATCTCGTTGTATATGAAAAAAATGCAAGTATTTGTGGGAAAAAGTTAAATCGATGATGTTTTAATAAAGTATTAATTAGAAAAATATCACTTTAAAACTTGTGGTAATGGCAAATGCAATGCATTAGGCTGTTTCATATGTAGCCAATCAATAAGTGACCTAGTCATTTTATAATTATCCATACTGTATATTTTTAAATTAGTTATATCCATGCTACAGGCGTTTTTATTACTGTTATTCCCATATACAAAATCAAAATATAAACCAGGTTTTCGGACGATAAATGGAATACTTAGATGTGTCTTTTCTGTAAAAAATCCGTTGATAGGGCTTCCAGGTAATATAATATCATTAATTGTGAAATCTGTTAAGCGTAGATAAAATTGGCCATCACTATTTAAATTTACAGCGTTATTAAGCTTTAGATCACATTCAATAATATATATTCCTGCTTTGTTACTAATTGTTTTTGGAACGGGTATTCTCACAACTTCTATTTTTCCGTTTAAGTCGAATCTACTACCGTTTGGAATTGGAATTACACGGCCTGAGTTATTACTCCAAAGATTCGGTTGCGAAAAGTTTTGAATAGAGTCTGTTATGTTTTTATCTGAAGAAAATTTAATAGAAGTTCCTATTTGAATAGGACCTGAAAATTCATTATACTCGACCTCGTCGATAAATACTTTTGCCGTTGATTGGTTTATTATCGTATACTGAAATACGTCAAATTGATCAGTTCCCCTTTTCCTACCAGTAATATTGTTTAATTTGAATGTGCCATTTTTCGATTTAATATTAATTACAGTTTGCGGTAAATAGGCATTTAAATTTGTTATTCCTACTTCTCCACCAACACTACTTCCTGTTTCCACAAAGCTTTTTCCACTTTTTTTATCATTTACGGTTCCATTAACATTGCTTAGTTGTATTATATTAACCTTATCAATTAAAATAGGAGTAAAACATACATCAGCAGTAATATTGTTTACTTGACCCCAAGCTGAACCATTACCATAATCTACAAAATGTAAAACACTTTTATGGCCATAAGCGAAAATATTTGTTGCCTGTAACCCATCTACTTTTCCAATTACTACAGCTTCTCCATTGTATTGAGTATATTCTTTCGCTTTAGTACCCGCAGTTGCCCAGAAATCCCAGAAATGTACGTTTTCTAATCTACTTGCATCAAATAGCCTATCGAAGCGGATGCCAATATTAAACGTTTGTCCAAATATATTTCTAACATTTAATTGACCTCCATAATCGACATTAATGCCATTATAACAGTTGGTGAGCATTATGTCCTCAATTTGTATGTTATCTGCTCCAGATGGTTTTTCGGATGTTGTTATTGCCCAGCCGTATTTCAGTGGCGTAAAATTATTTTTAGACTGACGAGGCCAATAAAAAGCGAATCCTTTTATTGCCGACCCCATTTCTAATTTAAAGGCGGGAGAAGTTATTTTATCCTTAGGAGGATCTACTGAAACTAGAGCAAAATCTATTCCAAAGTTCGCTTTAAATGGAATTTTAGGCCCTCCTTGTAACGTCACCCCACTTTTTATAATGATTGTGCTTGTGATTTTATAATTTCCTTTTGGAACTGTAACTGCCTTTATTCCAGAACTGCTTGCATAGTTAATAGCGTTCTGAAAAGCTTTTGTATCATCAACTAAGCCATTGCCCTTTGCTCCATAATCCCTTACGTTGACCCCTTTTTGTGTATTGTTTATCCTTTTGTGTATACTGTACGTTTTGCCCGGTTCATTTTTTCTATTTAATATGTACAGATAGCATTCGCTTTCTACTAGCGGTGCTTTTACTAAATTGTTGTCTTTCAAGTAATTATCCTCGTTAAGGCTTGTTTTATGAAAGCATGAATTAATCTCTGTATTTAATAGTAATGAAATTGGTTCTTTATGTATTGGGATGTCAATGAACAGCATATATTAGTTGGTAATTGCTATAAAAGAAGAGTCGTCGAACGCAATATCCGTAGAATTTCAAGGCTATCCATGGTATTTAAGCTATTTCTACATAGGCAAAAGCATGCTTTTAATTTGTTCAAAGTTTAATGGTATAATTATTGCTTCGAAAGAGTAAACGAGCTTTGTTTATTAAAATTATGAAAATAATATTACAAGTAACTGTTTTGTTGGTAATGATAATGGCGAAAGCTTACTCACAAACCAATTATGTTTCGACGACACCGTCGTCTATCACACCCGGCTCCGACAATACACTAGTAGGTATCGGGGCTGGAAACCTTAATATGAGCGGGTCGAGTAACCTGTTTATAGGACGTGGGACGGGTACGGCTAACATGGCTGGAACTCAAAATGTGTTTTTAGGTGCATCAGCCGGAAATAGAAACTCTTCTGGCCAAAATAATTCCTTTTTTGGTTACAGCACGGGCTTTAATAACACAACAGGTAATAATAATACGTTTTCAGGTTCTGGTGCTGGATATACAAATGCTACAGGTTATAACAATGTATTTACAGGATATCGTTCTGGATATTTTAATGATGCTGGCAACAATAATTCCTTCTATGGTGCTGGTGCTGGCTATTCAAATTCTGCTGGTGCAGACAACACTTTCTTAGGTGCAGATGCAGGTGGAGGTAATACAACAGGTAATCTGAACGTATTTATTGGCTCACTCACTGGGTCTGCAAATTCAACTGGGGCTGGAAATACCTTTATAGGTGCTCAAGCTGGTCAGTCAAATACTACAGGAGCTGAAAATACATTTCTGGGCACCTTCTCGGGGAGGTCTAATGAAACTGCATCAAGTAATACGTTCATTGGTTATCTAACAGGTAATCAAAATACGAGTGGCTATCAAAACACTTTTATAGGTACTAGGGCCGGTTATAGCAATACAACAGGACAATCTAATTTATTCATCGGCTTCTTGACGGGTGCTGCGAATAACGTTGGGGTAGGTAACACATTTTTAGGGGTTGGAACAGGTATAGTTAATACAAGTGGTAACAACAATACTTTTATAGGCTCTAACTCAGGCGTTAACAATATAAATGGCTCGGCCAATGTATTTATAGGAACTCAATCGGGTGTCAGTAACCAATCAGGGAGCAGTAATCTGTTTTTAGGTACTCAAGCCGGTTACTACAATGTAAGTGGTATTGGAAATACATTTTTAGGTAATACGGCTGGTATAAGTAATACAGGGGGAGGGGGTAATACTTTTATTGGTACAAATGCTGGCGCTAATAATACTATAGGTATTAACAATGTCTTTTTAGGGGGATCGGCAGGACTAGGTAACCTAACCGGTTCGAATAATTTGATACTAGGAAATGGCGCTAATACTGGACCCTCAAGCCTTTCTAATGCAGCTGCTATAGGATCTAATGCTCAAGTAACAGTGAGTAATGCCATAGTACTTGGCAACAACGTCAACGTTGGTATTGGTAACACTGCTCCTAAAGCAAAGCTTGAAATTACTTCATCGACGTCTGGCGTGAGCGGTCTACGGCTTACTAATTTAACGAGCGCAACTTCCACAAGCTTAGTAAACCAAACTAAATTCTTAACTGTAAACGCCCAGGGCGATGTCGTACTTGGTAGTACGAGCGGAAGCGGTGCTCGGATAGCTGCAGATGCAGATGGAAGCCAATGGAAAATAGAAGGAAATAATATTAAAAATATAAATGAAGGCGGTGTTATCATTGGTGATGGCATTCAACAAACACCTGCTGGTTATCGGCTGTATGTTTCCGATGGCGTTTTAACGGAGAAAGTTAAGGTAGCTATCAAAACGACTGACGACTGGTCGGATAAAGTATTCGAACGTAGTTACAAGCTGAAAAGCTTGTCAACGGTTGAAAAGTATATCAATAAAAATCAGCACCTCCCTGGCCTGCCTTCTGCAGAAGAGGTTGTGAAAGAAGGAGTTGACGTCGGCGCCATGGAAGCCAAGTTGCTGGAAAAGGTCGAAGAGCTTACGCTTTACATGATTCAGCTGAAAAAGGAGAACGACGCGCTAAAGCGCCAGAGTGTACGCATGGAAAAGCGTATCAATTCGTTACAACGTCTAAACCATAAGTAACATGCGCATTATATTGAGTATTGTCGGATGTTTATTAATGGTTAAGGCCACAGCTCAGGAGATACATAAGCAACAGTATATTCAGCTTACTTACACGCCAAACAGAGCTTATGTTGAGCAGGCTACCGAAAAAATAGCGGCTGTTAATACCGTACTAGCCAGAACTACCGTTGAATACCGGGCGGGGCATACTGTAGAACTTCTTCCTGGCTTTCAAGCTAAGCAGGGCTCCGTGTTCACTGCCCATGTGCAGGAGGTGCATGGCGCGAGCCTACGATTGGTGGCTTTCCCAAATCCATTTGATAAATCCACAACGATTAGTTTTGATCTACCCGAAACTGGAGTAATCAACTTGTTTGTGGTCAATGAAAAGGGGCAAATTGTTGAGCATTTGCTAGAGAACAGCCAACTACCTGCTGGAAAGCACCAATTTGAGTGGAGGGCTGATGCTCATTCGTCTGGCATTTATATACCTGTATTAAAGACTGGGCGACAGCAAGTAAGCAGCCGAGTAGTAAAAAAATAAAAGACAAAAGCCTGTGGAAACAGGCTTTTGTCTTTTCCAGATTGTATTGCCTACTTTTGTAAGCGTTTGTCATACTATTATTCGTTTATGAAGATTGCTTTAGTGCAGGATGGGCTCATGTGTCGGGCGGGCGGTGAACAGGTTGCTCTGTGTTTCCATAAGGCATTTCCAGATGCTCCCGTCTACACACAATGTTATCAGCCAGATCTAACGTTTGCTGAATTTAAAGAGTGTGATATAAGAACTTCTTGGTTACAGTATATAGCTAAGACTGATAATATAATGAAGGGACTTTTCTTTCCTCTTGGTATATGGGCAATGCAATCACATGATTTAACGGAGTTTGATGTAGTTTTAATCTCGTCAACGCATTGCGCTAAATACGTAAAAATAAGCCCGTCAGCGTTAGTCATCAATTACTGTCATACTCCTTTTAGATTAGCTTGGGATCCCTCTTCATATGCTCAGTACGTTAACGCAAAAGGGATCAAACGAATTATTTTTGATTATGTCATTAAACGCATGCGTTCAATTGATTACAAAGCAGCACAAAGACCAGACTATTATTTAGCGAATACTAAAGAAACTGCCGAACGTGCCCGTACGTCTTATCAATTGGATAAGCCAGTTGAAGTGCTTTATCCCCCTGTTAATGTGCAAAATTTTTACAATTCTAAGGAGCGGAAAAAATATTTCTTAGTTGTATCAAGATTAGAATATTACAAGAAAGTCGATTTAGTAATTGAAGCATTCAACCAGCTCGGCTATCCTTTAGTCGTTGTTGGAAAAGGTCTGCAGGAAGATGAAATTAAGGCGGCAGCCAAGAGTAATGTGAAGTTCATGAGCGGGTTGTCCGCTAAAGAATTAGCTGATGTATATGCAAATTGCCGGGCCTTTATATTTCCCCAGCATGAGGACTATGGCATTACACCCCTGGAGGCTAATGCCGCTGGAAGGCCTGTAATCGCATATGGTACGGGTGGCGTATTGGCGACCCAAATTCCGGTTATGGATGAACCCTCACGAGCAACCGCCCTATTCTTCAGCAATCAAACAGTCGAAGATTTAACGAATGCTGTCAAACAATTTGAAACCATAGAGCATCGTTTTGATCCCTCCTTTATCCGATCACATGCTGAATCTTTTGACGAGTCTAAATTCATTGATCAGATCAGAGTATTCGTTGCCGATAAATTTGCTCAGCATCGTAAAACAAAGTCATCAACTATTAAATAATACAGGATCGCTACATTTGTGAATTGCTTTATCCCCTATCATGACAATTAATTGATGTATATATTATCGAAGCTGTATACCTATTATGCGCCAATACTTTTGCTAAATGGGCTGGTGATTACCCTCAATGCTCAGCCAATCCGCCAGCCTTCTCACTACTTTGGTGAAGTTGGAACCTATCAGTCCTCCTCTACAGAAACGCCGTTCTGGCTACGAAGTAACCAGTATGGTATCGTGCCAAATCGTTCTCCTGTCCTAACCTTGCGGGCCGGTATTTATAGCGATTACGATAGCAGCCGACATAGCACCGGGCGTTGGAAGACCTCGAAATATGATTTTGGCTATGGCATAAACGTAGTCGCGAATGCAAATCGGAATGAGTTGGCTTACGAAAGAAATATACTGTTGCCTGAAGCCTATGTAAAAGTTCGCCGTGGTATTTGGGAGCTTTACATTGGCCGACGGCGCGAAAAGTTCGGGTTAGCCGATTCTACATTGTCTACAGGCTCCTATGCCTGGTCTGGTAATGCCATGCCGGTGCCTAAAATTCAATTGTCGATCCCTGTTTTTACACCAATAGGCTTCACAAAAGGTTGGCTGGCGGTTCAAGGGACCTTTTCCCATGGCTATTTAGATGCCAACGGGTTTGTGTCGAATACCATGCTTCATCAGAAGTCGCTTTACCTGCGGTTTGGCCGGGAAAAAGATGTCGTTCGCTTATATGGCGGTTTCAATCATCAGGTCGTTTGGGGAGGGCATACCGATAAATTAAAAGGAACTGGTCTTGTGCCTGACGATGGTAAGCTCCCGTCAAGTTTACGTGATTACTACTATGTTATTGTTGGAGACCGTTTCAGCCGTACAGACTCAAGTGCCTACACAAATTTTGAGATTACCAATCGGGTCGGTAATCATCTGGGAAGTATAGATATAGGCGCTGAAATAGATCTAGTGCGTCATACACTGTATTTCTACCGGCAGAATATATATGAAGATGGCTCGCTATTTTATTTAATCAACATTGCGGATGGGCTAAACGGATTACGCATCAGACGTAATGATCCGACAGCTGTCGTTCGGGATATACTTTTTGAATTCCTAAATACAACCAGCCAGGGCGGACCAGAATTTATTATTGGTGATCCTTACAAGCAGGGTAAAGATGATTATTTCAATCATCAGCAGTTTAGGGAAGGCTGGGCATACCGCCAACATACGATTGGTACTCCATTTATTCCGCCCGCTCTGGGTCCTCAGGATCAATATCCGGATGGGACTTTTACGGCAAATAATCGTGTTTACGTATTCCATGCAGGGCTGGCCGGAAGCTTACCTACTCGTTGGCGGGTATTGAATGGACCATTGGCCTATCAGGTCAAACTATCTTATAGCCATAATCTGGGGACTTATAACAACCCCTTTACAGTGCCCAAAAATCAGTTTTCGACCTACTTTAATGTTGTGGCCCCGTTGGACATTTTAGGTGGAGTACAATTAACGGCAAGTGTTGCTACTGACGTAGGTTCGCTTTATCAGAATGGAGTAGGCAGTTTTATAAGCATACGGAAGAGTTGGGGAAAATAGCTCTCATAAGTAACCTCTTTGTTTTACGGTTAACAGACTTGGTTATTTAAAGCTATATTTGTGATTAATTTACTTCCTGACCCGTTAAGCCGTATAATAATATTCGTATTATCTCATCGACTGTATGCTCTAATTTAGCGTACTATAGTTTGACGACACATCTTTAAAACGGTTGATCAGTAAATTTTGGAGGAATGAGGCATCGCTATTCTATATTATTTTTTCCGCTTCATGTAATCGTTGATTTCCTGAGCTTAAATGTAGCTTTTGTAGGCGCTTATTGGCTTAAATTTCAGCAGGTTGAACCTGTTACGCAGCCGCCCTATGCCGCTTTCTGGGCGCTGTTCAATCTGATTTGGTTATTAGAGATCTTACTAATTAAGCCATACACGTTTCCTCGACAACTATTCAAGGTCTACCATTTAATAAGAAAATTATTAATTCTGATGGCTATTCATATAGCTATTATTTCAATCTATTGGGTAGCCGTAAAAGGGTACTATTATTCCCGAGAACATTTACTGTATACGTACATACTATTTACAGGCATGGCCATGGCTTTTCGTGTTGGAAGCCTGGTCTTCTTAAGGGAGTATAGATCCAGAGGGTACAATAATAGACGATATGTAATTGTCGGATACGGTAAGTTGGCCGTCTCCATTCAAAATTTCTACAATGCCCATCCTGAAATGGGGTTTCGTTTCCACGGCTATTTTGATCAGCCTTCCAGCGAAAATGTTGGCTTGCTCAAAGGGAGCTATGATGATCTTTCTGCCTACATCAAGCAACATAAGATAGATTGCGTATATTGTTGCATGCCGTACATTGATAATAGATATTTGAAGGTCATTGTTGAGAATGCTGAAGCTGCGGATTATCAAGTAAAGCTATTGGTTGATTTTAGAGGATTTTTAGCTCGTGGAGCTTCGGTAGAATACCATGATTTTTTGCCTGTGCTGAGTCTATCATCACAGATGTTGGCTGATTTTCAGGTCAATACGCTCAAACGCTCGTTCGATCTGTTATTTTCTGTGGCGGCCCTTGGTCTGGGAATGCCCTTGTTCCTTGCTCTGGCTGCTATAACGAAATGTACCTCATCAGGCCCGGTTTTTTATGCACAGGAGCGTATTGGGAGGGGAGGTAAGCCGTTTAAGATATACAAATTTCGAAGTATGTATGTCGATTCGGAGAAATCGGGCCCGGTACTTTCTGGTGGCTTACTCGATAGCCGAATTACACCCTGGGGCCGATTCATGCGTAGCACCCGCCTTGACGAAGTGCCTCAATTTTATAATGTGCTGATTGGGGATATGTCCGTTGTAGGGCCTCGGCCGGAAAGACAACATTTTATTGATCAGATTGTTGAAATTGCTCCAGAATATCGCTCTTTGTTAAAGGTCAAGCCTGGCATTACATCCATTGGCCAGATTAAATACGGGTATGCCTCGAATATTGATGAAATGGTTCAACGGCTGCGGTACGATCTGCTCTATCCAAAACGTCGGTCATTCTTATTTGATATGTGGATTATTGCCCAAACATTGCGGGTAATGGCGCAGGGCCGTGGCAAGTAATTGCTCTTGTCTGATCAATTATAAATCGGCCTGACTTCTATGAGATTTTTATTTTTAAGCATCTGCTATGGGGCAATGACTGCTGCAAGTTTTACCATCGGGTACGGGCAGCGTATTAGTCAATACCAGGTAGAAACGGGTGCGCTGGGTTCATCGGATCAAACACCCTTCTGGCTACGAGCCAATCAATACGGAATTGTTCCGCTTAAAAATCCGACGTTTCGACTGAATGCTAGCCTTCATTCTGATTATCGGCTCGCTGATAGCTTGGGCCATAAACCCAAGGCAGATTGGGGCTATGGGCTTAATGCTGTGGCTAACATTGGAACAACCAATCAATTCCTGCTTCCTGAAGCCTACATAAAAGGACGTCTCGGCGCGTTTGAACTTTATGCCGGGCGCCGAAAAGAAATTATTGGGCTGGTCGATACCCTGCTGACAAGCGGTTCCTACATCTGGTCAGGCAATACATTACCGTTCCCGAAAATACAGTTAGCCGTTCCCGTTTTTACCCCGCTCCCCTTTACGAAAGGTGTCCTGTCGGTGATGGGTACATTTTCACATGGCTGGTTCGAAAATGCCGGTCGCCTGGTGCAGGGTTCTTATCTGCACCAATCATCTTTGTATGGCCGAATAGGAAAGCCTTCTTGGCGAGTACATTTTTATGGCGGATTTAATCACCAGGTAATGTGGGGTGGGCACTCTGATTATTTAAATAATAGCGTATCCGCGAATGGTAAATTGCCTTCGAGCATCAAGTACTTTCCTGCCGTTGTATTGGGTACTCGGAATCCCTACCCAGACGATCAAAGTCTTCAGACAATTTCTAATTTTGAGGAAAATCGGGTCGGAAATCACCTTGGTTCTGTTGACCTGGCTATCGATGTCAATCTAAATCACTGGAGTCTGTTCGCGTATCGGCAGTTTCTGTACGACGATGGGTCGCTATTTTATGGAACGAATCTAGTCGATGGTTTGAATGGTCTGCGGATACGGAACCGTGATCAACCGACTGGAGCAACTTTTTTTCTAAAACAGATTACACTGGAATATTTGTTTACCGGAAGCCAAGGGGGAGACTTATTTGTCTTAGAAGATCCTGAGAAACGGGGACGTGATGATTATTTTAACAATAGTCAATTTATTGACGGCTGGACGTACTTTGGTCGTACGGTTGGAACGCCTTTTCTAACTCCTCAACAAGAGGTAAGTTCGGCGTTGCCACCTCGCTATGGAATTGCCAATAATCGGGTTAGCGCTTACCATCTTGGTCTTAGCGCGCTTGTCGCCAATAAAGTGGATATAATTGCCAGACTGTCCTATAGCCAGAATGCTGGAACCTATGCTGTTCCTTATTTAACGATTCCCACGCAATTTTCGGGGTTGTTGACGGCTTCGGTGCCTATCGGTTTGTTCGGTGGCACTGTTCTTAATGGTTCGCTGGCGCTTGATTCAGGTAAACTTTTACCAAATAGTGTGGGGGGCTATATCAGCTTACGAAAAACGGGCGTTTTAGGAAGAAATCGTCAGACGATCGTTTCGCCACGAAGAGGATTCTAACAGACCTTAGTTGGATCGATTAGCCCGCTTGCGAACTTTCATCTTTTTTTAAGGCCTATAGCGGTTCGTTCATAACAATCAACTGCTATTTTTACCCGGACTTCTTCTTAATTAATCACTCAACGAATACGTGGGTTTGGATGGTGCGAATGAATAGTTTCTTGAGTTGGTTTTGCGTTTTAGCATTAATTGGCATTGGTATATCCTGTGGACAGGATCAGAAAAACCTGAATAAGTCGGCGCGTGCCTTACGTAGTTGCGCTGATGAGCAAATTCTGACAAGTTCAGAACAAGCGACCATTCGCCAACAGATTAATGCCGATGAGAAAAGCCGAAAGGTTGAGGACATCTTCAGGCAGAAAGTCCGGGGCGGGTTAAACGGTAATGTGCTGGTGGCGCAAAAAGGCATTGTTTTGTATAAAAACTGCTTTGGTCTAGGCCACTTTGAACGAAATCAGCGCGATACGTTGGTCGAAGACTCAAAATTCCAACTGGCATCGCTATCCAAAACGTTCACGGCCGTTGGTACACTGAAACTCATTGAAGCGGGTAAACTCAAGTTCGAAGATACCATCCAGCGGTTTTACCCCGATTTTCCCTATCACGGTATTACGGTTCGCGAATTATTGAGCCACCGCAGCGGTCTGCCAAATTACCAGTATGCTTTTGACGATAGCATGAAGGTGAACTTCTATAAGAAAGAGAAGCCTTACCCGTCAAACGCCACAATTATGCACTGGTTTGCTACGGTCAAGCCAACGCCTAAGGCCTACAACATTCCTGGACGAGGGTTCAGTTACAGCAATACCAACTACATGGTGCTGGCGTCGATCATTGAGAAAGTGACTGGTCAAAGCTACGAAGCCTTCATCCAGAAGAATATCTTCGAGCCGCTGGGCATGCACCAGACGTTTGTCGCGACAACGAAAAACGACTCCATAAATCATCATCGAACGGCGGGTTACCAGTGGAACCGACGCATTCCCAAGGATTATTATGACGATGTCGTTGGTGATAAGGGGATCTATTCAACGACAGGCGACCTGTTCAGGTGGTATCGGGCTCTAAATGGCGACTGTTTATTACCGAAGAAAATGCTCGCCGAAGCCTTTGTTCCACGCAGTTTTGAAAAGAAAGGCGCCAAGAATTATGGTTACGGTTTTCGAATGATGCTCAATGATAATAATCAGCCCGAATATATTTACCATTCAGGTTGGTGGAAAGGCTACAATACCATGTTCTGGTTCAGTCCTAAAGATGAGTATGTGATTATTATTCTTGGAAATCGCTATAACACAACCGTTTATCAGGTCAAAGAACTTATCGAGGTCTTGCACGGCGGGTCGAATAATAAGGTATCGACCGAAGAAAGTGAGGTAGAAATATGAGTAGAGCCGACCTGAAGGTCGGCTTTTTCCGTTTTTACTACTTAATGCTCCTGATTGAGCCCATAATTCTTCATGCGTTCACTATTACTTAGTATGCTATTGGCCACTGCATTACCCAACCTTGCCTTAGCGCAGGAAGTTATCAAACTCTGGCCAGATGGAGCCATTCCCAATGCGATTACGGGGGCGCAGATCACCGAAAAGTCGGAAACTGATGCGAATGACATTCTCCGGATCAGCAATGTATCGGTGCCGACATTGACGGTGTATTTACCACCAAAAGATAAAGCAACCGGAGCCGCCGTGATGATTTGTCCCGGTGGAGGCTACGGAATTCTGGCGGCCAGCCACGAAGGCTCAGACGTAGCGCACTGGTTCAATGAGATGGGCGTCGCTGCTTTCGTATTGAAATATCGGTTACCTAACCCGGCTATCATGACGAATCAGCAGGAGGTTCCCCTTATGGATGCTATGCAGGGTTTAACCCTTATTCGGAAAGAGGCCGCCCGCTATGGAATCGACCCAAATAAAATTGGCGTAATGGGTTTTTCAGCAGGAGGGCACCTGGCTGCTACGCTCGCTACGCACTACAATAAGGGACCGAAGGCGAGTGAGCAGGCCAAACCAAACTTTGCTATTTTGATGTACCCCGTCATCACCTTTGGTGAGAAAGCGCATGCCGGATCGCGGAATAATCTATTGGGTAAACTGGCGTCATCGCCGGAGATGGTCGCTTACTATTCCAATGAATTACAGGTTACAGCCCAAACACCGCCTACTTTTTTAGTCCATGCAGAAGATGACAAAGCCGTGCCCGTTGAAAACAGCATCGACTTTTACCTGGCTTGCCTAAAAAGCGGTGTTCCTGCCGAAATGCATCTGTATCCAAGTGGTGGACATGGTTTTGGGCTCCGAACGGCTAAATTTGGCTCACTCAACGCGTGGCCCGATGCCTGTAAAGCCTGGCTGACCAGTCTATACACAAAGAAATAAGCTGTGGACTTAGTTGCTTTACTCAGAGGGCCGTGGAGACACGGCCCTCTGAGTAAAGTTTCGGCTTGATGCTGACAAAAGAAAAGTAGGAATCGGTCTAGACCCGCAAAAACGTTTTTTTCTTATACAGAAAATAGAGGAAAACCCATTTAACCGCCAGAAAGGCAACGACACTGCCCACCGCCTGAACGGGTTCACTAAAGAAGTGTAGCAAGCCGGCAAAAAGAAAATGGGTGGCGTATTCGAAGTCAATGATTCTGCCTGCTAAATAGATGAGAATGGAGTTCGTGCCAATGACAACAAAGAAAAAAGTCCATCCATGATTATTTTTTACGTCGATGATCCAGTAAAACAGACTCAATATCAGCAGGCTCCAACCACCAGCGACCAACACAAACGAACTTGTCCAAAGATTTTTATTGACAGGAAACACGATATTCCATAGCCAGCCCAGAGCAACGCAGCTTACACCCGCCAAAACGAGCTGTTGAATTTTTCGATTGTCGGAAAGGCCATGGCGACGCAGGACAGTGCCGGCAAAAACACCCAGTAGACCAGTGCAGATTGCGGGTAAAGTCGACAGGAGTCCTTCCGGATCATGGACAACTTTATAAAGTCGTCCGGGCATAAACAACCGATCTACATACCCAACCAAACTTCCCTCCATGGTTAAATTGCCGGCGCCAAACCCCGGCACGGGGACGAGCATCAGCAAAGCCCAGTAGAGCAGCAGGATGCCCACAAAAATGCCATAGCGAGCTCGTTCGTTGCGGACGTACAGAAATATAAGTTGGGCAAACATTCCCGCCAGGCCAATCCGGCCCAGAACACTGCCAAACCGCATTTCGGCCAAGGGTTTCATGAATAAACCGTTGTTATAAACAATGCCCAAAATGACCAGAATGAGTCCTCGGGTAATAACTTTTCGAGCTAGCATCGTTCTGTCATCACCTTTCGCTAACCGGCTACCTAGTGAGTATGGTGTTGAAACACCCGCCAGAAATAGGAACAAGGGGAAAATGCAATCATAAGGCCGAAACCCATTCCAAGTGACGTGGGTAAATTGGTCGGCCAGAAAAATAGCCCATGCCCAGCCAGTTGTTTTGGCTACTACATGAAAAAGTTCTTCTCCTCCCATGATCCAGAACATATCGAAACCCCGCAAGGCGTCGAGGGATAAAAGACGACGGATAGGAACGGGTTGAGCAAGGGCAGGCTCCTGAGTAGAGGTTATATGTTGCATAGAGTGGGGACTGGGGAGGAAGCAATGATAGCAAAAAAAGAAGCCCTATCAAACCAGTAAGGCCTAATAGGGCTTCTTTTGTGTGGTGTAAGCCTGTCTTCTGTAAAGACCTGGTTATGATGGCCTACTGTTATTTATCCGTCAACATGAGCGGAACGTTTCCGCGACTACCCATAATTATGATCTTGGCGTTCGGCGAGGCTGCCAGTTCGCGCTGGGCCTTTATCTGCTCATACTGCAGTTGCTTATCGCTAAGACCCGTCGATAGAATCTTTTGGTAATCGGCAATGCCCTGGGCTTCTACCCGTTTCCGTTCGGCTTCCTGCTTTTCCTTCTGCAGAACAAACTGCATTTTTTGGGCGTCCTGTTCTGCATTGATCTTGGATTCAATCGTCTTCTTGACCGACGCGGGTAAGTCAATATTTCGAATTAATAACTGTTCGAGCATAAGCCCACGCTTGCGGAAGTCAGCTTCGATGGTTTTGTAGATGCGGGTCTGAAATTCGTCGCGCCGGGTCGAATACAAGGCAATGGCATCATAATAGACGGCGTTGTCCCGAATACGGGTACGGGTAATGGGACGCACAATCTTGTCCATGTAATCGGCACCGATTTCGCTGTAAATTTTGGGCGCATCGGCCGCAACAACCCGGTAGAGTACCGTCAAGTCAATCACCACTTCCAGCCCGTCGGCGGTGAGTACCCGAATGGCATCGTCGCCTTCTTTCTGCCCTTCATCGTGGCTGGCCGACATGGTGTAGTTCTGGGTTTTTATGTCAAACTCGGTGACGTTCGCCAACGGGTTAACGAAGTTAAGACCAGAGCTTAACGGGTGATTGCCAACGTTACCGAATAGGGAGGTGACGCCAACTTGTCCAGCGTCTATCTGTCGGATGCTGGACGTAATAAAGCCCAAAACAATGAGAATAAGGCCCACTACCTTGGCGGGCCGGGAGTAATGCGAAAAGGCAATGGCAGGGGTATTGATGGCAAATCCGGCGACAAGCACCAAAAAGCCAAGGACTAGAAAAAACATAGTTCAGGTGGGTATAAGCTGCCAATCTGCGTTTATACGCAGTCTGCCAGCGAGGTGAGAATAATAATCGAAAAGTATGTGCTAAAACGGGGCCGATTTATCGGCGTTGGGGCGGAGCCATAGGAAGCTTAAGTCAGAAGACGCCCCAAAAGTAACTGATTATCAACTCGCAAAAAACGGGTATTGGAAGAGCGGATGCCGGGTTTGTCAGTCGGTTGCCGGACAGGATGAAAATGTTTAGGCGCAAAAAAAGGCATCCGGTAAACAACCAGATGCCTTTCTTAACCACACTATTAACCCTTCAGTGAATTAGCGTGAAGTTTTGGTACTCTTTTTCTTGTCTTTAGCCGCAGGTGTCGTAGCGGCAGGAGCAGCGGCTGTTTCAGCAGCAGCAGCGGCAGAAACGACTTCACCTTTCAGATACAGAACAGCCTGACCGGCTTCGGCATTGCTGGTTACGGTTACCGATTTGTTGAATGGACCGGCAGCGGCAGCATTATAGGTAGCCGAGATAGAACCTGTTTTGCCAGGCATGATTGGCTCACGCGAGAAACTTGGTTTTGTACAGCCGCAGGATGCCTGAGCATCGTTGATAACAATTGGATCTGTACCTGTATTCTTAAATTCGAATACGTGAGTTACCGGCTTGCCTTGCTCAACTTTACCGAAATCGTGGGTTTCTTTCGTAAATTTCAAAACTCCTTTTTGGGCGTAGCTAACAGCAACCAGCATGAACAAAGCTACGAAAAGTGAAAAAGTCTTTTTCATCGGACTAAATGGAATTATGGTTTGGTTTTAAAAATACTAAGTCTTGTGTACTAGGGCACATAGCAAACAGTCTGCCAAAAACGTTAATAGTTTTCATTCGGTCAACAAATAAACTCAAAAAATCGTTTTTTTGAAAGCTGACTTGTTTTACCTTACTTTTACTTTCGCTAGGGAATCGACAACTCGGTACCAGCTACTTCATCGATAAATTGATTGTTAGACGATTCCAACCCGTAGCTCTGTTGTGATAGCAAACGAACAACTCCGCTCGACTGATATTTTAAGTCGTGAAAAAATCTTATCAGATTACCGATTGGCTTGTGAAAGCCGACAGGTGAGCTTATTAGGTCGGCGTGATGTGATGGGAGGAAGGGCTAAGTTCGGCATATTCGGCGATGGCAAGGAATTGGCGCAATTAGCGGCAGCCAGTGCGTTTAACCGGGGTGATTTCCGTTCGGGCTATTACCGCGATCAAACATTCGTGGCGGCTCTGGGCGAACTTCGCTGGACAGAGTTCTTCGCTCAACTTTATGCCCATACCGATCTGGAAGCTGAGCCTAACACCGCCGGTCGATCCATGAATGGGCACTTTGCCACCCGCTGGCTCGACCAACAGGGGTTGTGGCGTAACCAGACCGAACTCTATAATTCTGTTTGTGATATTGCGCCCACGGCAGGCCAGGTTCCGCGTGCACTTGGGCTGGCATATGCCTCCAAACTTTTCCGCAATAACCATGCCTTAAGCAATCTGACTACTTTTTCGCACAACGGAAACGAGATCGTTTTTGCTACTATTGGCGATGCTTCAACGTCGCAGGGAATGTTTTGGGAAACAATGAACGCGGCCGGGGTACTGCAGGTGCCTTTGTTGATGTCGGTATGGGATGATGGCTATGGCATATCGGTTCCGGTCGAGTACCAAACCATAAAAGGCAGTATTTCAAAGGCGTTGGCGGGGTTTCAGCGCGACGGCCATGATAAGGGCATGGAAATCTTTACCGTAAAAGGCTGGGATTATGCCGCGCTACTGGAAACGTATCAGCAGGCCGCCCATATTTGCCGTACCCAGCATGTGCCGGTGCTGGTGCATGTGCAGGAACTGACCCAGCCCCAGGGACACTCGACATCCGGTTCGCATGAACGTTACAAATCCAGGCAGCGCCTGACCTGGGAAGCCGAGCACGATTGCAATCGGATATTCCGGCAGTGGATTTTAGAGAATGGATACGCCACTAATGACGAACTGGAAGCCATAGAGGCCGAGGCCAAGCAAGTAGCTAAAAGCGCCCGCATCAGCGCCTGGAATGCTTTTCAGGCATCGCTGAAAGGTGATTTTGACGAGGCACTTGATCTGCTTCAGCAAACGGCTCGCCATAATGCCAAATCGACGGAATTGATGGCCATTCGGGAAGAGCTTCGTAAGACGTTTTCGCCCGTCCGCCGGGATGCCGTCTCGGCCGTGCGGAAGGCCTTGCGTGTATTGCGCAACGATACCAGTACGGGTCGTCAACGCCTGAAGGCGTGGCTCGAACGTACGGATGCTGAAAACGCCGACCGGTTTAGCTCGCACCTGTACAGCCAGTCTCCGGAATCACCGATGCTGGTCAAGGCAGTACCCGCACAGTTTACCGACGAAAGTCCGGTGTTGGATGGTTATTTACTGCTTCAGCGTTATTTTGAGAGTGTATTCACGCGTGATGAACGAGTGGTCGCTTTAGGGGAGGATGTGGGGCAGATCGGTGACGTCAATCAGGGCTTTGCGGGATTGCAGGAGAAATTTGGCGAAATACGTATTACCGACACGGGTATTCGCGAAACGACGATTATTGGCCAGGGTATTGGCATGGCGATGCGCGGCCTTCGCCCCATCGTCGAGATTCAGTATTTCGATTATGTTTATTATACCCTGGCAACGCTCACCGATGATCTGGCTACGTTGCACTACCGGACAAAAGGTGGTCAGAAAGCCCCGCTGATCATTCGAACGCGCGGCCACCGGCTGGAGGGTATCTGGCATTCGGGCTCTCCAATGGGCACTATGCTGAGCAGTTTGCGCGGCCTTCATATATTGGTGCCGCGGAATATGACCCAGGCAGCCGGGTTCTACAATACGTTGCTCAAAGGTGATGATCCGGCTCTTCTGATCGAATCATTGAATGGGTACCGATTGAAAGAAACATTGCCTGCTAATCTTGATGAGTTCTGCGTACCCCTGGGTGTACCGGAAATCCTGCGTTCCGGCTCCGATCTGACGGTAGTGACCTATGGCTCCATGTGCCGAATCGTACTGGAAGCGGCTGGCCAATTAGCGGAGTTAGGTATTCAAATTGAGGTAATCGATGTGCAGACGTTGCTGCCGTTCGACGTCCACCAGGTGATTGTTGAGTCGATTAAAAAGACAAACCGGGTGCTGTTTGCGGATGAAGACGTGCCGGGTGGTGCATCCGCCTATATGATGCAGCAGGTGGTTGAAGGCCAAAACGCCTATCGTTATCTGGATTCGGCTCCGGCCACACTATCGGCTAAGGCACACAGGCCTCCGTACGGTTCAGACGGCGATTATTTCTCGAAGCCAAATGCCGATGATGTCATTGAAGTCGTCTATTCTATTCTGAGTGATGCTGACCCGGAGCGGTTTCCAAAATTATAATTTTGACTGATAGATTGATTGAATAGGCCTATGCGCCATTTATTCAATCAATCTATCAGTCAATCATTCAAAATGTCATACTTTAAAGACATACAATCGGGCATCCGAACAACCATAAAAGGACTGAGCCTTACGCTGAGGCACCTTCGGCAGGCCACAAAGCGCCGAACACCCGAAGGAATCGCCAGCGATAATTATTTTGACTTACAAAATGGGTTAGTTACGCTTCAGTATCCACATGAACAGCTTCCCATACCCGATAATGGCCGTTACAAACTTCGTAATGAGATCGAAGATTGCATCGTTTGTGACAAATGTGCCAAAGTGTGTCCAGTCGATTGTATCACCATCGACGCCATCAAAGCCACCGAGGAGGTAGGGAAAGCCTCGGATGGGTCGCCGATTCGTTTATACGCGGCCAAGTTTGACATCGATATGGCCAAGTGCTGCTATTGCGGCCTGTGCACCGTGGTTTGCCCCACCGAGTGCCTGACCATGGACAAAAAATTTGATTACAGCGAGTTTGAACTAGGCAAGTTGACATACAGTTTTGCCGAACTGACCGCTGAGCAAGCCGACGAAAAACGAGCGCTGTATGAACAGTACGTTCGCGAAAAAGACGCAGCAAAAGCTGCTCAGCTAGCTGCTAAAGCGCCGGTTGCCGAAGACGATGCCGTTGCTCCTAAACGACCCGTGTTTCGGCCAACGGCTAAGCCGAGCGTACCGACATCACCTCCCGCTGAACCAGCTAACTCGGAAGGCTCATCCATCGAGCATCCGCTAACCGATGCAACGCCGGACGAGATGCAGCAGATTGCGCAGGGTGGTCTTGAGGCCGCAAAACGGCCCGTATTTAAGCCGACGAAAAAGCCCGTAGCTCCTATCGCCGATGTGCCGGATGAAGCAGTGCAGGCCGCGTCTGAGTCGGTAGAGAAACCGGATGCTCCCGCCCCCGTTGCCAAACCGGCTGGTTTCCGGCCAACCATGAAGCCGCCGGTTGCTAAAACCGGGGAGCCCGCAGCAGAAGCGCCTGTACCGGCCGAGCCAGCAAAGCCTAAGCCTGCTTTCCGGCCGACGATGAAGCCACCCAAAGCCGCAGAAACGAAGCCGGAACTAACACAAAACCCCGTCGAAGTGCCGGAGGAAGCCCAGAAGCCCAAACCAACGGCTTTTCGGCCGACGATGAAACCCGCAAAATCGGTTGAATCAGAGCCAGCGCTAACGTCGAATGAACAGACAGAGGTGCCGAAACCGAAACCAGCCGCTTTCCGGCCGACGATGAAACCCGCCACGGCGCCACCGAAGCCAGCCGAGGAACAGCCACCCGTTGAATCGAAAAGTCCGATTTCAGAGCCAACCATTGACAAAACAGCTGAGCCAGCGGCTGAACCTGTCAAGCCTAAACCCGCTTTCCGGCCGACAATGAAACCCAGGCCGAAGTCTGATGGGGAGACATCAGCCTGATCAATCTTATTAAAAAAAACAGTGGTTCAAGTAGCCTTTTATGCTTTTTCAGTGCTGACGCTCGGTAGTGCACTAGCCGTCTTGCTGACCCGCAACGTGCTGTATGCGGCCTTTTTTCTCCTACTGACTCTGTTTGGTGTGGCCGGGTTGTTTGTATTGGCGAGTGCTGATTTTCTGGCCATAGCTCAAATCATGATTTACGTTGGGGGCGTACTGGTTCTGGTGATTTTTGGTATTATGCTCACGCACAGACCTGAACTTCCGACGGATACAAACAGCCAGCAACCAAACCAGATTGCTTCCCGGAACCGCTCTGGCCTGGTGTCGGGCTGGGTGATTGCCCTATTGGTGTCGGGGGCTTTGTTCATGGCTTTATACACACTGCTGGCCCGCGCTAATTTCACCATACTCAATCGACCAGTCGGCTGGCAAAGCACCATGCATACAATAGGAAAACAGCTTATGACGGAATACGTAGTGCCGTTCGAAATAGCAGGAATTCTATTACTGGCGGCCCTCGTTGGCGCTACCTATCTGGCCGCTCCACAAACTAAATCTCCACGAAATGCAACCCGTTGATAGTCATCTTTTTTTGCTGGTGGGGGCTGCTCTCTTTAGCATCGGGCTGGCAGTCGTCATTCTCAAGCGCCATGTTATTGTGGTATTGATGGGCATTGAATTGATGCTCAATGCTGTCAACATCAACCTCGTTGCCTTTAGTCAGTACGATCCTGACCGGTTGCAGGGCCAGATGTTGACGTTATTTGTGATGGTTGTTGCGGCTGCCGAATCGGCGGTGGCGCTGGCCATTGTTTTGCAGGTTTACCGTCATTTCCACACGGCGCAAGTGGATGAGTTAAACGAACTCAATTCTTGATAATACCCTTCGAGACTATCATCAACGGTATATTGACTGATGGCTACGGCATTGCAGATAATTTTATAACACCTGATGAAGTGGTCGCCCTTGCTGACCAACTGCACCAACGGCGGAGTGCCGGAAAATTTAAAGCCGCCGGTACCGGAAATGAGCAGGTTGCGGTCGCAAATGCAGTCCGGGGCGATGAAATTATGTGGCTGGACGATGCTACGGCCACACCGGTTGAAAAGGCATTTCTACTTCGGATCGACGAATTTGTTTCGTACATAAACCAGACTTGTTACCTGGGACTGCGCAATTTTGAATTTCACTATGCTCGCTATCCAATAGGTACTTTCTACAAACGCCACCTCGACCAGTTTCGTAGCGACTCGCGTCGAAAACTCTCCGTCGTATGCTACCTGAATACGGATTGGCAGGAGATGGATGGCGGACAATTAGCCCTTTATCTTCCCGGCACTGTTCATGACCCGGAGCAGCAGGTTGTGATCTCCCCCATAGGCGGCCGACTGGTGTGTTTTGAAAGCGGATTATTACCCCACGAGGTATTGCCTGCCACCCATGAACGACTTAGTATAACCGGTTGGTTGAAGACAGAATAGTTCGGCGACTTGCCTTTTCATTTTTTCTTGATCGAAGAAGGGCTAATTCGCTATTTGCATCCCCACGGGATATTCGGGATATTTGCGCCCAATTCTGACTAATCTCGAATGCCCGCCGACATTTCCTACCTGCTTCCTGCGCTGATGGCCATCTTACTGGGGCTTCCCTTTGCGAGCTTTCTGGTACTGACGGCTGCTACTCGACGAACAGCCGGTTTCATAGCGGTACTGTCTACCAGTGGGGGACTGGCCTTATCCATCATATTGGCTATCGCCTTGCCCGAACAGCCCTTATTAATACAGGCGGACTGGGCAACGTTCTCGGGCATATCTTTTGGCTTTAGCTTGCGGCTCGATGCCCTTGCTGCGCTAATGCTCGTACTGGTGCATTTTGTCGCCTTGCTCGTGCAGCTTTATTCGCTTTCCTACCTGCATGATGAACCGAAACTGCGCCGATACTTCTCCTATCTGCAATTATTCGTGGGCGCCATGCTGGGAATCGTTCTGGCTGGAAATCTGCTGGTTATGTATGCCTTCTGGGAATTGGTTGGTTTGGTATCCTACCTGCTGATTGGTTTTTATGCAGAGCGGTTGGCCTCATCAAAAGCGGCTCAGAAAGCGTTTCTAATGAACCGGGTTGGTGATATAGGCTTTCTCATCGGTATCTTCTTAACGTACTATCAGTTCGATACGCTGGACTTTGCTATGTTGGCAACCCTCGGTGGGCAGGCTGTATTACCCACGGCGCTTGGCTTATGCCTGTTTATGGGTTGCATTGGTAAATCGGCACAATTTCCGTTACTAAGCTGGCTTCCCGATGCCATGGAGGGCCCTACACCTGTGTCGGCATTACTTCATGCCGCTACAATGGTTGCGGCAGGCATTTTCCTGTTAGCGCGAATTCACCCGCTTCTTTCGGCCGATGCGCTGGTTGTCGTCACTATCATCGGTACCGTTACGACCCTTTGGGGCGGCTATTCGGCGCTTTTTCAAACCGACATTAAGAAAGTTCTGGCTTTTTCAACCGTTTCGCAGTTAGGGCTGATGGTGGCGGCTATGGGAACAGGTAATGTGAGCGGAGCCATGTTTCATTTACTGACGCATGCCTTTTTTAAAGCCGGTTTGTTTCTGAGCGCAGGCGCTATCATTCACGCTGTCCATACGCAGGATATGCGGCAGATGGGTGATTTACGGAAGGCATTACCTACCACCTTTGTTGCTTACACGGTCTGTGCGGCTGCCTTGTCGGGTTTGCCCTTCTTTTCCGGCTTTCTGTCGAAAGAGGCCATTCTGGGAGGGGCTTTTGTTTGGGCGGCTGGTCAGGAAAATGGCTTTGGCTTGGTTATTCCACTCTTATTGTTGTTTTCGTCTGGTCTGACGGCGCTTTATATGGCCCGGCAATGGCGGCTTATTTTCTTCGGTGACTACCGCAACCAGGAAGTACCGTTGAGCCAGGCGCATGAACCCGATTGGCTCATGCGCGGTCCTGTGCTAGTACTGGCTGTGTTATCGGTTTGGGTCTGGTTTTCAATCAATCCCTTTTCAGGACACGGGAGTTGGTTTTTTCGCTTACTCCTAACTCAGGAAGAAGAAAACTTCTGGTGGCTTGCCCCCGTATCTATTAGCCTGGTACTGCTGGGCGGCTGGCTGGGTTTCCGCATGCGGGAGCCGAGAGCGAATACCAGTTATGTCCGTCTTTCGATCGAGTACGGCTTTCTGGATTCGTTTATCAAAGTAGCCGCCATCAGACCATCATTGCGTCTGGCCGCATTTCTGAACAAAACTGATCATCGGGTAATCGATGGAGCCGTTAATGGCGCCGGTGTTACGACCGTGGTCATCGCGCATATAACAACGGGTTTCGACCGTCTGGGCATTGATGGTTTGGTGAATGGAGTTGCCTGGCTGGCTGGTCGGTTAGGTCAGTTGACGCGGTCTATTCAGAATGGTCGGGTACAATCGTACATTACGGCGGCAGTGGTTAGTTTGCTGGTGGTACTATGGTGGTTGCTTTGACGTCTGGACTGGGCAGAAGCCTGGTCTTTGGTAAATAGAGTCAGGCGGGAGCTTGGTTCAGGACACATATATGATTCTTTCGTTACTCATTTTTCTTCCTTTGCTAGGCGCGTTGATCGTGGTGCTCCTGCCCGATAACCAGGCTGTTCACTACCGACGGATCGCGCTGGCGGTAACCCTGGCCGAGGTTGTGCTGGCGGGTGTAGCTTATGTCGGATTTGATAAAACCATTGGTGGTTATCAACTACTCGAACAGGCCAACTGGATTACGCTGCCGTTGGGTAACTTGGGCGTTGTTTCCATCGATTACCTACTTGGCGTCGATGGGATCAGCCTTCCGCTGGTTCTCCTGTCGGCGGTTGTGATGCTCGTTGGTGTGGTATCCTCCTGGCCGATGACTCATCGGCAAAAAGCCTACTACTCGCTCTATCTGCTGTTGACGGGTACGATAATGGGCTGCTTCTTAGCCCTCGACTTCTTCCTGTTCTTTCTGTTTTTCGAATTCATGCTCCTGCCGATGTATTTCCTGATCGGCTTGTGGGGCGGCCCGCGTCGGGAGTATGCGTCCATCAAATTCTTTCTGTACACGTTGCTGGGATCGTTACTGATTTTGCTGGTGATGATCGGCCTGTATTTGTCCGTTATGGATCCGGTGAGTACGGCTGTTGCGGCTGGCCTGGTAACCAATCCTTCAGATGCAACAGCGGAGGTTATTCGGGCTGTACAGGCCTACCTTCAGAATGGTCAGCTAAACACCGCTCAGGTTGTTCACACGTTCGATATGCGTTATCTGGCCGATGGGGGTAACTACTTACCCAATGCCTTTCTGAACCCGTCTGCCGAACCTATTGTCGCCGGGCTTCCTGGCCGAATGCTGGCCTTTTGGGCTATTTTTATTGGCTTTGCCATAAAGCTCCCCATCGTGCCGTTGCACACCTGGCTACCCGATGCCCACGTTGAAGCACCCACCCCTGTATCGGTCGTTCTGGCGGGGGTCTTGCTTAAAATAGGCGGGTATGGTTTCCTGCGAATTGCCTGGAATTTCTTTCCCGATGGTGCTGCGGAATATGCTTTTCCGCTGGCCGTATTAGGCGTACTATCCATCGTGTATGGCGGTTTGAACGCGCTTGCACAGGCTGATCTTAAGAAAATGATTGCTTACTCATCAGTGTCACACATGGGATTTGTCCTGTTGGGTGTTGCCTCACTCACCGCCGAAGGCATCAATGGTGCCATATATCAGATGGTTAGCCACGGTGTTTTGTCGGCCATGCTGTTCCTGATTGTAGGCGTCGTATACGACCGTACCCATGACCGGCGAATTGACTCATACCGTGGGTTGATGCAGTCCATGCCAAATTACACGACCCTAACCGCCATTGCGTTCTTTGGCTCATTGGGTTTGCCCGGATTCTCCGGGTTTGTCGGTGAGCTATTTACCCTGATGGGGAGCTTTCAGTCGGAGTGGATACCTGGCTGGCTCACGGCTGTTGCCACAACGGGTATTTTGCTAGCGGCTGCCTATTTCCTCTGGACGCTTCAGCGGATGTTTTTTGGCTCTTTATGGGTGCGGCCTTTCGAGTCAAAAGCTGGCTCAAGCCATTCGCTCACGGATCTGACCGCCCGCGAAAAACTCATGCTGATTCCGTTGGGTGTTATGGCGCTGGTGCTGGGATTATTTCCCAATCTTATCTTTGATCTTACGAATGCAACGGTAGCGCAGTGGCTGGTCAAGTTTGCCGTGGAGTAGCCTCGAAAACTTAGTCGTATCGCTGATTTCTAGCCTGTACGGGCTCATTTTCCGTATTTTCTGCGCCGGGCTACCTGCCAGACCAGCCCCACAAGGCCGACTAAAGCTAAGGGACCTAACAGATTTAGTAGTTGCCAACTGGTGCGGTTCGCATCTACCTTGATCTTGTCCAAAGGACGAAGGGTAATGGTTCGGGTGCGGGCTGCAATGACGCCGTTCGGGTCGACCAGATAGTCAAGTGCATTCAGCGCAAAATCTTTGTTGGCGAATGTGGTGCGGGTGAACCGGTCGAATCCCAGTGGATAAGGGGCATTTCGCTTGTAATCCACATCGTTTACGATCAGGTCACCGTCGGAGCAAACGAGTACGCGTGAAGCTACGCCTTCGGACCGGAAACCAGCTGCCCGGGGATCGCCCGGTAGAATTCGGTTGGCGAATAGCGATTTAAACTGACCTTCAAGCAGACAGGCAATGAGTTTAGGGCCTTCATTATAGGTTTGCGGGTCGGGCTGCTGACGGGCTTCGTTGTATGAGATCAGCGCCGGGGCCTTTAACACTTTCGTGTAAGGGGAGGTTAGCAACAGCGGTGTTTTCTGTATGCCCGCTGCCTGTACTGTATCGAGGGTGCTGATAAAACGGCCCAGAATGGCATCGAGATTACGCACAATCGGGTTTCCTGATGTGCCAAAATTGTTGAGCAGTGGATAAAACCGCCAGGGTAATAATTGAATATTCGGCTTATCGCCCAGGTTGCCCACGTTGAGCGGAATGGGGGCACAACGCAGATCTTTCACTACGTCGCGGTTGAGCCGGACGCCCCAGCGGAAAAATAAATCGTCGAGGTTCAAACTAACGGGCTGCGCATACGTGCCTTCGTTATTAACGCTGTCTACCCGTTGGCCATCCACAAAAAACAAGGCCCGGCCACCCTTCACGACAAACTGGTCGAGTTTAAAAATATCTTCTTCCGAAAAGGCTTTATCAGGTTTAGGGACCAGAATCGCATCCAGACCGGCAATGGGGCCGGGTTTGGTCATGTCGATGAAATACAGATCGTAGGTCTGCTGCACGGAGGCCAGCAAATCGGCGAAGCGGGAGGGAGGTACCTGCGTGTGGCCATAAAGCAACCCAACTCGCCGGCGATTTCCTTCCGTTTGAGTCAGCTTACGAATTGCCGAGGCCAGTTGAAATTCGACACCTTCATACGACTGGTTTAGCTGTTCTTCGGGCGAGGCCGCTTTATTGCCTTTTAAGAATTGAACGGCGGTTTCCTGTCCTTTGTAGGAAACAAGAGCGCCGGGGAATACCAGTTTCTCTGTGCGTTTGCCGCCTTCGCTGGCAAACAGATTGGTTGGCAACAAACCGCGTTGCTGTAACTTATCGATGAGCTTATTTTTCTCGTCGGGGTTTGTAATCAGGGCAGGATCAATAAATCGATAGGTGATGGTCTTCCCGGCCTGTGCTTCAAACTCATCCAGTGTCTCCCGAACGGCGGTTTCGAGTCGTTTGAACCCCGGAGGGAGGTCGCCGGTCAAATACACATCGATATGAATATCATCCGGTAAATTGGCTAACAGGTTTTCTGTGGGTGCAGAAAGGGTATATCGTTTTTCCTGGGTTAAATCGAGCCGAAAAAACACAAAGGCCGACAACACATTGACGGCGACTAACGCAGCAATAACAAAAAGAATACGCAGGGAAACGGGTTTCATACGGAACGTTAACGAACAACTAGGCCGAAATGGTTTATAGACTATTGAACAGTCCGGCTAATGAGGCTTAATTCAGCCTCAGTTCAGAAATGGCCGTTAGATTAATCGCCTTCGCATCGTCCTGAGCCGTCTGCAGGGTGTCCAGTTTCTCGGGCTCAATACCCAGCTCCTTCATGAGTCGATGTTGCCGGGCTTCAATATAAGTTAACCGGGCAAGTATCTGATTCATTCGGTAGTCCTGTTCATCCTGTCGCTGGAGCAGGTAAGCCGTTTTTGCTTCCAACTCGTCAAGGCGTTGTTTATCGCGGTCAGTCATAGTTGTTTCCGGTGAGATTAGACGAAGCAAGTTAGCGTTTTTGGTTTGCTTTTAGCAGACTAGAACCCGCCCCGGTCGTAGAAACTCCGGCGACGACTGAGTTTAAGCTCCTGAAGAATGGACGACCGTGCCCGCAAATCGAATGAATAATTGCCCGACCGAAAATTATTGCCCGAATAAGGCGTCCAGTTAAACGCCATTTCCCAACAGTGCAGGTCGCGGTTGATGCCAATCGTGGTCAGCGTCGGGCTTTGGAATACGAAGTCATAGCCCGTATTGATCGTCACCTTCCATTTAGGCGTTAAGCTGAGGTCGCCCGTCAGCGTTAACGCCTGAATCACCTGCGACTGAATGGGCGTCAGTTTGGTCAGACCAAATGTGTAGCTCACATTCATGGACCAGGGCACGTTAAAATCGACGTACAACTCCGGGTTATTATTGATCGCCTTCATGGTGGCGTCGGATGCGTTGGGGCTCGATTTCTTCTTGTCAGCCTGCTTGGGCGCAAAGCGTGCGCTGACGTAGGCCTGTAAGTTCGTCATACGAAGTAGTCCCTGACCCGCCTGGAAGGCATACAGATTCGGCACCCGAATGTATTGCTGATCGACGTAGGGCTGCTCGGCATTCAGGGCCAGAATGGAAGGGGAGAACGCCAGTGGGGTGGGCGTCGTCGAGGTTGGGAACATGTACTGCGCCGTACCGCCGTAGGGCCGGTATGCATATGGATCGAAGGTAGACGAGAAGTTGAAGCTGATATTTTTAAATATCTGCGTATTGGCGCTGACAGCAATGGGCGATAATTTATAGTCAGGGGCTAGCAGGTTGTAGCTACCGTTGATACTCAGGTTATCGAAAATAGGAATCTTCTTGAAATCCTGCCCCGACGAATCACTGCGGGTGCGGACTTTCATCTCCAGTTGGTTCACAATACCGAACGAGATGAAAGCCGATTGGGTACTCGATGCGCTTCCTGCACTACCGCCCAGGCCCCGGAAAACCGATAGCGTCCGGCGATAAAGCGGCAGATTAGCCAAGGCTCCTTCGGCGGGTAGTATCTGAAATTGCCCAAAAGACGGGTTCGTAAAGTCGGGTACGTAACTAAACGAAATAGAAGGCGCTACCGTGTGCCGGATCGCTTCAATGCGTTTTCCCCGAATAAAGTACGTGCCATAGAAACGGGTGTTCATGCTGGCATTGACCGAAAAGTTATAAGACGGAAAAAAGCCACGTGCGGTGTCGATTCGTACCGCATTTCGGTCGCTCAGGTAGGTGTAACTAAGTTTTTTGCTGTAGATGTCACCTTGCAGAGCGAAGCCTGGCGTAACGTTGATGTACCGTAATAATTTAATGTTAGGCAGCGAAATGGGTATACTATACCGGGCCTGTATCACCCGGTTCTCCCAGATTCTATTGGCATTGGCAATGCTGAATGGAATCAGGTTTGGATCCGATTCTACAATACCAAAGCGCAGATTATTAGCCCGTCGGGTGCTGTCGGCAATGCGCTGAAGGGTATTAACCGCAGTGATTGTGGTATAAATGGGGAAGCCCAGACCAGTTGTATCCACCTGACGCCGGATGGTGTTGCTGACGCCGATAGAGCCACTCACATCCAAACCTACCCGGAAACTTTCATACCAACGGCCTGTGCCGCCTTTGAGCGCAAAGGGGGCGATCTGGTTGACGCCAAAGTTAAAGTCCGACGACACGTCGGTTTTGCCGTTTTCCCGAACGCCTGTTTGCTGGTTTACCTGGCCAAACTGTTGGTTTACCCGAACGTTGGCACCCGCCCGTACATATTGTCCGAACGTGCGGCTGTATTGCACCGATGAACCGGCTACGTTCGAAATGTACGACTGCGTGCTGTAGGAGTTAAACTGGTTATAACTGTTGCTGCTAACGTTCACATTGGCCGAAAAACTACCCCGGCCCCGTGGCACCGGCGAGTGAGACCAGTTGACTGAAAAATCATTACGCGGGGTTTGTGTCTGGTCGACCCGGTCGCCGGAGCGATTTCGGTTAAACTGCAAATTCACGCTGCCGCTGTAAGTATACCGTTTGTTATAGGCGGATGATACGCCCAATCCCCAGCTACCCCGCGAATAAATCTGCCCTTTAAATTGAAGGCCCAGGTTTTCATTGACGGCCCAGTAATAGCCACCATCACGCAGGTAAAATCCCCGCCCGTTGGGTTCTTCGCCGTACTGGGGCACGATAATACCCGACACGCCAATCTCTTTTCTTTTCGGAAAGGGAAAGAACCCAAAAGGCAGGCCGATGGGCAACGGAATCTGATTGATCACCAGGTTGAATGGCCCGGCCACCACCTGTTTGTTATGAATGACTTTCAGCTTACTGGCATTGATGTGAAAGTGCGGAGTCGCCAGATTACAGGTCGTGTAAATGGCCCGGCCAATGTAGAGGTTGTCTTCATCGTCTTTCTTGACCGTTTGCCCGCGAATGTTACCCTCGCCCTGCTGGGTAATAACGCCCTGAATACGCCCCTTGCGCGATTTGAAGTTATAGCGAATCTCTTTCGCGTCGTATTTGCCTTCGCCATCCTGAAAAATGGGCCGACCGATCAGCTTCTTGGCAGTTGAGTCGTACCGGCCTTTTGCATAAACCTCATTAGTGAGGTAGTTCAGCCGGATATAATCGGCCTTGAGTGAAATGTCGCCATAAACAACACTGGCCTCGCCGAACAGCTCGACGGTGCGTCCGTCAGCCGAATAAAAGGTAGAATCTTTGGCCTGGTATTTGACCGTTGTCTTGAAGGAGTCGGCCGTTTGAAGGGAGTCTTTTTCCACAGAGTCTCTAGCCGCAACCTGCGACGAATCAGCCGTGCCGAGAGGCCGGTTCAAATTGGGTTGCAGGGGTTTGATCCGGCTCTCCGGCCGAACGACATTGGGCGAAACCAAACCGGGTCTGGTTTGTATCGGTTTGACCGGCGTTTGTTGAGCCAGGCTAGTTTGCGAACGAGGAGCGGTCGTAGTGGTTGACTTTGTATCGGTTAGCTTTGCTTTCGCTGGAATGGAATCTTTTCGAACAACGTTCCTTGCCGCGAGTTTAAGCGAATCAGGGTTGCTAACGGGTTTCGGTTTCGTACGGGCAAGCTGAGCAACCGAATCGGGTCGCGCGGGTCGCCGTTTTACCAGTTTGCTGCTAACCGCCAGTAACCGCTGTTGCGCCAACGGCAAGTCCGATATCAGATTGGCTGATAAGCGCTGTGTCAGCATCAGTGGTTTCGGTTGTAATCGGATTAATGGGGTAATCTGAACGGGACTGATGTTGGTAGCATCCGGTGCTGTAACGACCCGTTCTGCGGGCAATGACCGGATGGAATCCTGCCTGGTCGGGCGGGTCACAGGGGATGGAGTAGGGGTAATTTGCCGTTTTGTACCCGTGCCAAGCCGGTTAGGTACAGATTGCCGTTGATTAAGCTCCCGTTCAAGGTCGCTTTCCTGGCTCGTGCCAGCGGGGCTTGTTTGGGAGTCTGGAAGCGTAACCGAGCCTGATGAGGGACCAACAACGACGCGACCGGCCGGTTTTTTTTGCGCTGGCTTGGGCGGGGTACTGTCATTGGCCAGCCCATATTTCGAATCTGGGACCCGTTGTGCTGGCACTGTAGCAGGCGGTAAACCACCTTTTGCAGGCTGTGGGGGCGTTGTTCCGCTCTGTCCTAACGCGCTGAACGTCCAGATTAGCCAGATAAAAAGGCTTGCCGCCTTTATCCATGTTGGTCGTATCCGCGAGGGCCGCAAAATAAAGTATGCTTTTTTCAGGTTTATTAAAAAAATTATATTTGCCTCAAGACCGTTAAGTCTATGGCTTACAAAGGTATTCACGAACAGTCATCCCGCTACCGCTTTGAAACGTTTTTGGTCGTTAAAAATTATTAAATCAACTGACAGCTCTATTTCGGTCCTATCTCCCGGAATAATGACAACAGTAGCGCTGTTGATTTTTCCCTTGCTGGCACTGACCAGTCCAGATGCGTTAGTACCCGAACTAACCCAGGATACCATTCGCCGGACTGGGTCGCAGGACACAGAGACAAAGGCTAATGATGCACCAAACCAGCTACGAACCGTTGTGCTCGATGCAGGCCATGGAGGCAAAGATCCGGGCTGCCTGGGTCGAAAAACACGTGAATCGCGAATTGTCCTTAAGCTTGTTCTACAACTGGGGCGTAAAATTAAGGAAGAGATGCCAAATGTTCGGGTAATTTATACCCGTTCTTCCGATCATTTTGTCGAACTGGCCGAGCGATCAGCTATTGCGAATCGAAATAAAGCCGATTTGTTCATCTCGCTTCATTGTAACGCCAGTCCATCATCGAGCCGGGTATATGGTACCGAGACCTATACGATGGGGCTGCACAAAACGAATGGCAACCTGGACGTAGCTAAACGGGAAAACGCGGTTATCCTGAAAGAAGAAAACTATCAGCAGACCTACAAAGGCTTCAATCCAAATTCGCCCCTGGCTCACATCATGCTGGCCAACTACCAGCATGCATTCATGGGAAGCAGCATCAATTTTGCCGAAAAAGTGGAACGCAGTTTTCGGCGGAATGCCGAACGCAAAAGCAATGGCGTAAAGCAGGCGGGCTTTCTGGTTCTCTGGCGAACAACGATGCCCAGTGTGTTGATAGAAACTGGTTTTTTGACGAATCCTGACGAAGAAGATTACCTGATTTCGTCAGAAGGACAGGACGAAATTTCGGATGCCATTTATAAGGCATTCGTGCTCTATAAACAGGAAATTGAAGCGGGCGGATAAGCAAATTGAGTGGATGAATGTTCGGAAACGGGAGTTGGACAGGATGGGCTGACCATTCGCTGGTTTTGCCTTTCATCCATTTTCCCAACATTTGCGGGACAAACCAACCCTAAAGTTGGTTATAGGGTCAATTAAACGAATTGATCTGTCCGCCCAGGTCATTCACCTTCACAAACGCATGAAAGTTTCTCAGGAAGTAAAAGTAGGCTTATTGGCTGTCGTCTCGCTGATGATGCTCTATTTTGGATTTAATTTTTTGAAAGGTTCTGACTTATTCTCTTCGACCCATAAGTATCAGGTTGTTTACGATAATATCGATGGGTTAGTAGCTTCTAACCCCGTTAGAATCAATGGATTAACAGTAGGTCAGGTCAAGAGTGTCGAAATTTTACAGAATCAGCAGAACAAACTGCTGGTTACCGTAGAACTCAAAAAAGAAATTGTTGTCACCCAGGGATCGCGGGCAGTCTTGGCCGATGATGGCCTGCTGGGCGGTAAGCTCATACGCCTGGGTATCAATTATGGCAAACCGGAACTTGAAGATGGCGGTATGCTGGTGGCGGCTAAAGAATCAGGTTTGTCGGCGCTGATTCGGGAAAAAACCTTGCCTGTGCTTAACAATGTCGATTCCCTGACATACCAGCTTAACCGGGTTGTTGCCCAGTTTGATCAAACGGGCGTTGTCCTGAATCAGACCCTGCGCAGCGCTAATGCGGCTGTTGGTACCCTGGGATTGACCGTTGCCGAAAACCGGGCGGGCCTGCAGGCTACCCTCGCTAACGTCAATAAACTATCGGCGTCGCTCATCGAAACGGAAAAACAGCTAAAACCCATTCTGGCGAAAGCCGATACCTTTGCCGACTCCCTCCAGGGGCTTCAATTGAAGCAGACGCTGACCAGTGTGAACAGAACAGTTGATAACCTTCAGCATATTCTGGCTGATGTCAGTAATGGACGCGGTTCGTTAGGCAAGCTGACTTCCGATGAAGCGCTTTATACGAACGTCAATAAGACAACGGCCAGCCTTGAAAAACTCCTGACCGATCTGCGTGAAAACCCTAAACGGTACGTACATTTCTCGCTCTTCGGCCGAAAGGATAAGCCTGCTACAACGCCAGAAGTTAGCGCAACGAACACAACGTCTAGTGTTACGCCTGCGCTGGTCGATTCGACAAGGAAGTAAACTGTCTGTAGTTGTTAACAACAACTCATTTATATTGACCGTTTATTGACTACCAGTAACGGCACAGACACTATTCCTTCATGCAAGCCCTTCTCGACGAACTCGCCACGCGTACCCACCAAACTCAACTCGGTGGTGGACAGAAAAAGATTGATGACCAGCACCGAAAGGGCAAACTGACGGCTCGCGAACGCATCGACTACCTGACTGATCCCGAAAAGCCATTTGTCGAAATCGGATTATTCACGGGCGAGGGTATGTATGCCGAACATGGTGGATGCCCGTCGGGGGGCGTGGTCGTGGGGATTGGGTATGTGTCGGGGCGGCAGTGTGTTGTTGTGGCTAACGATGCCACCGTGAAAGCGGGAGCCTGGTTCCCGATTACGGCCAAAAAGAACCTTCGGGCGCAGGAAATTGCGATGGAAAATCGCTTGCCCATCATTTATCTGGTCGATAGCGCGGGCGTTTATTTGCCCATGCAGGATGAGGTTTTTGCGGATAAAGAGCACTTTGGCCGGACATTCCGGAATAATGCCCACTTGTCGGCAATGGGCATTTTGCAAGTGGCAGCCATTATGGGGAGTTGCGTAGCGGGTGGGGCTTACTTACCCATTATGTCCGACGAAGCCCTGATTGTTGAAGGCACGGGCTCTATTTTTCTGGCTGGTCCGTATCTGGTTAAAGCCTCAATCGGTGAAGATGTCGACGCCGAAACACTGGGCGGTGCTACCACGCACACCGATATATCGGGTGTCGTCGATAATAAGTATCCCGACGATAAGAGTTGCCTGGATGCGATCAAACGGATTTTCGACAAACTTGGCCATTCCGAAACGGCTGGCTTCGACCGTATTGACCCGGCTGAACCAGCTAAACAACCCCGTGAAATCTACGAAATCCTTCCCGCCGATCGCGTAAAACCGTACGACATGCAGGAAATTGTGGATAGACTGGTGGATAACTCGGAATTCGATGTGTATAAGCCCGGTTACGGTCAGTCATTACTCTGCGGTTATGCACGAATTGATGGCTGGGCGGTTGGTATCGTAGCCAATCAGCGGAAGGTGGTGAAAGCCAAAGGCCGAACCGGCCAACCCACGGAAATGCAGATGGGCGGGGTTATTTACGGCGATGCCGCCGATAAAGCGGCTCGGTTCATTATGAACTGCAATCAGAAACGGATCCCCCTGGTGTTTCTGCAGGATGTGTCCGGCTTTATGGTTGGAAGTAGGGCGGAGCAGGGCGGCATTATTAAAGATGGTGCCAAGATGGTCAGCGCCATGTCCAACTCAGTCGTGCCCAAATTCACGGTCGTTATTGGCAACAGCTACGGAGCAGGCAACTATGCCATGTGTGGCAAAGCCTACGACCCTCGCCTGATGCTTTCGTGGCCAACCGCACAAATGGCCGTGATGAGTGGCGCGTCAGCCGCTAAAACACTCCTCCAGATTCAGGTAGCGTCTCAAAAAGCGAAGGGTAACCCAATGACGCCCGAAGAAGAACAGGCTCAATTGAAAAAGATTACGGATCAATACAACGCACAGCTTTCGCCGTATTATGCAGCCGCCCGGCTCTGGGTTGATGCCGTCATTGACCCACTCGACACCCGGAAAATTCTGTCCGAAGGTATCGCTGCCGCAAATCATGCACCCATCACAAAGCCATTTTCCGTAGGCGTAATACAGACCTAGCTTGAGCTATTCTTTGATCGGTCATTTTCTGTAAGAGAAGAATTAACCACAGAGGCACGGAGTACACAGAGTTTCTTTAGTGAATTTCGCTGTGTACTCCGTGCCTCTGTGGTTCAATCACTTACTTCACCGCTCGGGCAGCTTTCACTTCGTCAGCCGTAATGGCCTCGGCTTTGTTGCCAAAGTTGCTGCGGACGTAGGTGAGTACGTCGGCAATTTGCGTGTCGTTCAGGAAGTCATGGGCGGGCATGGCGTTGTCGTACACATCGCCTTCAATTTCCTGTCCCTGCAACCCTTTCAGCAAGACATTAATCAAACGGGTTTTATCGCCCAGTACCCAGTCGGTTTGGCGTAGGGGCGGATTCAGGTTCGGAACACCCGACCCGTTGGCCTGATGGCACGTCAGGCAGTTCTGTTCGTAAATGAGCTGGCCGGGTAATTTGGCGGCTGTGGCTGACTTGGCAACCGGTTTGGCTGTGGGCTTTTTGGTTTGGGCAATGGAAACCGAAAAGGACAGACAAAGAGTGAAGGCAATAAGTAATTTCATAAACTTGAGTGTATCGTTTTAATGAGGAGTTAGCGTCTATTTGCGCCACTTCAAGGTGTTCAGCATGTGCATGATGTCGTTGCGAATATACTGAATGGCCGGTTGCAGCGAATCATTTTCCGTGGCGGTGTTAAAATACAACGCTCCCCGCAGGAAATGGGTGGTCGAGTCGGTCGTTATAAACTGCACCTGGCT
The DNA here is from genome assembly GCF_054776595.1 of Spirosoma horti. Classification (NCBI taxonomy): domain Bacteria; kingdom Pseudomonadati; phylum Bacteroidota; class Cytophagia; order Cytophagales; family Cytophagaceae; genus Spirosoma; species Spirosoma horti. The sequence goes on along the minus strand of NZ_BAAHBQ010000004.1, from coordinate 223,924 downwards.
GGGTACTTCGCCACCTAAATCGATCACGCTGGCTTCCAGCCCCGATTTTAATTTAACACGTCGTTCCTCAAATACCGCAGCTTTTATTTTGTGCCGGGCCGCCAGTTTATACGAATCGTCGAGCATAGCCCGCAATCGATTTACGTCGTTCAGGACGGGCTTGTACGTCAGTTGAACACTTGCCTTGAACGTAGGATAATTAATGAAAATCCAGTCGGGCTCTGAGCGGGCAAACGTGTCAGGTAGAATGCGGGCAATGGAGTTATATTCGAACTGGTACGGATGCGTTGGGTCGAGTAGTTTATAGGTCGGTGTCGGTAAATCGAACCGGGGAAATCCTTTGGGTTTCGGTACATAGTTATCGGCCGAGTCACTACCGCAGGCGGCTAACATAAGGCCTGCTAAAAGAATGAGCGAGTGCTTTATCACAAGTGTTGTGTAGCCTAAACGGCTGGATCTGAGTATCTAACTATACTACGGGTCATGCAGCCGGACGCAGCCGTCCGGGTTACAGTAAAACGCAGAAGCCCAGCGATTTCGTGCCGGGCTGCGCGTAAAGTATATCAGGATGTTAATTAGGCATTTACGTCTTCCAGCTCTTCTTTCAGAACAGGCTGGCCCAGCAATGTGGCAAATCGGTTAACATTGAAGGTTGGCTCAAACCACACCTCGCCCATTACCGGGTGCTTCACGGGCACGTCGGGGTTTTTGATCTCGTTAAGCAGCACGCCCGTGTCGCCCGTTGTATGGCGTTTTACCTGCCGGATTGTGTACATCTGGTCACGCTTGGGCGTTTGTATACCAAACTCAGCGTAGAAGGCCAATACGGGCGCTGGAAAATTGTCGTTTGTGCAAATAACTTCCATTTGTTGAAACTGTCTGATCGGAGCGCCGATGCGGCCCGGATTTATTAGATTTTTCTAGTTAACATGATTTAGATAAAAAATGTCCTTTTATAGCACACAGATTTTTATGATCAATATGATTTGTTGGCGTAAGAAATCATATTGATCATAAAAATCTGTGTGCTATAGGAGTCATGCTTTCGATTACCCTTCAAACAGATTGCCTAATTGCCCAAGTACGGAACCGCCTTCTTTATTGGCTTGACCACCGCCCGGCGACAGGCGTTGCACCAATTTAGAGATGGGCATCGACTGAATCCAGACTTTTCCCGAGCCCCGTAGGGTAGCCAGAAATAGTCCTTCGCCCCCAAATACCATACTCCGCAGGCCACCCGCCCGCTGAATGTCGAAGTTAATGCTTGGTTCAAAACCAACCACGCAACCTGTATCGACCCGCAGTGTTTCGTTGTTCAGCGTGCGTTCGACAACCACGCCACCAGCGTGAATAAACACCATGCCGTCGCCCTGCACTTTTTCGAGAATAAACCCTTCGCCACCGAAGAAACCGGCGCCTAGTTTCTGATTGAACTGGATGCTTAGCTTGGTGCCCAGAGCCGCACACAGAAAGGCGTCTTTCTGAACGATGAGGGTATTGCCGTACACATTAGCCATGTTTACGGGCATGATAGTACCCGGATAAGGGGCTGAAAACGCCACCTTCTTTTTGCCCACGCCCCGGTTGGTAAAGTGGGTCATAAAAAGCGACTCACCCATCACCATCCGAGAACCTGCCTGCAGTAGTTTACCCAGAAACCCCTGATCAGGTTGGGAGCCGTCGCCCATTTTTGTTTCAAATGAGATGCCATCTTCCATGAACAGCATCGAGCCTGCTTCGGCAATAACGGTCTCGTTCGGGTCCAGTTCTATTTCAACGATCTGAATATCTTCACCAATAATCTTGTAGTCGATTTCGTGAGCGTACATAGTCGGGTTTGGTTAGTCTACCTGATTGATTATGGACGAAAACTAGTAAATGATAGGCAGTTTATCTGTAGATTATCTGATAAACGGCACAAAAAAAGCCCGACCGGGCGTTTTAGCGGGTCGGGCTTTTACCGTTGGTTTATGTCGTCGGGTAAATCGTTGTCAGTCTCATCAAACAAGTGATCGTCGTCCGATTTATCGTCATTCTCGTCGGCTTCGGGTTCACCTTTCAAATTCAGATCGGTTCGATGCCGGAGCTTTTTATCATCGACAGTTTTATTCAGAAATTGATTGATCTTATCGATATCGAAGCTCGTCGTTATTTCACCAAACGAGTTTATCTGAATATCGAAGCCTTCGAGTTCTTTATGAACGCGGGGCTTGTCGTTCTCATCGGGGTTTGTCTTTTTCTTTGCCATAAGGGTATGTTGTTTACTGTAAACCTATAAGACCGAAACGTTGTCTCAGCTTATAGGTTTAAAAAATTAGCTGACATCTATTTTAACGTATTCAGCGCGCGCTCCAAACGGTCAATTGTTTCGGCTTTGCCGATGATTTCCATGGTTAGCATGAGGTCAGGGCCAGCGCCGGAACCCGTCAGGGCCACCCGCATGGCCTGCATGATTTTCCCCTGCTTGATACCTGCCTGTTGCATTGCATCGCCGAGAGTATGTTTGATTTCGTCGGCCACAAACACACCGTCGAACGACTGTAAAGCATCGCGGAAAACAGTCACGGCCCGTTTCGCATCCTCATTCCATTTTGCGGCTACGATGGTTTCATCGTAGGTCGTTGGGGCGTTGAAGATCGTACCCGCTTCCGTGAATAATTCGTGAGCAAAATTGACGCGTCCTTTGAGCAAGGCGGCAATTTTCTCCGCTTTCTCCGGCGAGCAGGTCAGTCCGGCGGCTTCGGCCTGTTGTTGAACGGCGGGGGCCAGAGCTGCATCGGGTTGCAGACGAATGTATTGGTGGTTGAACCATTGCGCCTTCTGAATATCGAAACGCGCTCCGGCTTTATGTACCTGCGAAATATCGAAGCTCGCAATCAGTTCGTCCATCGTGAACAATTCCTGTTCCGTTCCGGGGTTCCAGCCCAGTAGCGCCAGAAAGTTGATGGTCGCTTCGGGCAGGTAGCCGTCTTCGCGGAAGCCCCGCGCCACCACGCCCGTAAACGGGTCGGTCCATTGCAGGGGAAATACCGGAAAACCGCCCAGGTCAGCATCGCGTTTGCTAAGCTTGCCGTTGCCTTCGGGTTTGAGCAGCAGCGGCAGGTGGGCAAATTGCGGCATGGTGTCTTCCCAGCCCAGATACCGGTACAGCAGTACGTGCAATGGCGCCGAGGGAAGCCACTCCTCTCCCCGAATAACGTGTGTGATTTCCATCAGGTGGTCATCCACAATGTTGGCCAGGTGATAGGTCGGTAAACCGTCTGATTTAAGGAGAACTTTATCGTCGATAGCCGACGAGTGTACATTCACCCAGCCCCGAATCAGATCATTGAGCCGGACTTCTTCTTTGCGGGGCGTTTTCAGACGAATAACGAACGGCTCTCCGGCATCCATGCGGGCCTTAACGTCCTCTGGTTTCATGGTCAGGGAGTTGCGCATCTGCATCCGCGTGATGGCGTTGTACTGAGCCGCCGGTGCGTTAGCTTCTTCGAGCCGTTTACGCATGGCATCCAATTCCTCGGCCGTATCGAACGCATAGTAGGCTTTACCCTCATCAATTAAGCGCTGGGCTTCTTTCTGATAAATTTCCCGGCGTTCCGACTGACGGTAGGGGGCATGTGGTCCTCCTGTACCCTGCCCTTCATCGATCTCGATGCCGACCCAGCGCAGGGCTTCCAGAATATAGTCTTCCGCACCCGGTACGAAGCGGTTCTGGTCGGTATCCTCAATCCGCAGGAGCATTTTTCCGCCCATTTTACGGGCGAACAGGTAATTATAAAGCGCAGTACGCACTCCGCCAATATGCAGCGGGCCGGTTGGGCTGGGCGCGAAACGAACGCGAACGGGTCTTGACATGGGAATATGAATGAGCGAATGAGTGAATGATTGAATAATTCAATAACGTGCCTATTGCGCGTCAGGTATTCTATCATTCATTCACTATTGAATAGCTATTACTGAAATTTCAACGTTAACATCTTTAGGCAGTCGGGCTACTTCCACGGTTTCACGGGCGGGCGGGTCGACGGTGAAAAACTGGCCGTATACTTCGTTGATCGCGGCAAAGTTGTTCATGTCTTTCACGAAAATACTGCTTTTCACGACGTTGGTATAATCCATACCGGCGGCCTTCAGGATGGCACCAATATTTTCCATTACCTTCTGCGTCTCGGCCTGAATGTCGCCATTGGGCGCTAATTCGATGGCGACCTGCCCCGAAACGAAGAGTGTGCCATTCATTTTAACGGCCTGACTATAAGGTCCAATCGGAGCGGGTGCCTGGTCGGTATAAACAATTTGTTTGCTCATGGTTTTTTAATGATAATCGTCTGCAACAGTAAACGGTGACGGTCAGTAACCGACGCCCCACCATCAACTGCCTGCCGACAAGTAAATTGCCTGCAAGTTATCACTAAACCCCCGGATGGCCGAAAATCCGTTCATCATCTTCACGAAAAACGATTTCCGGTCTCCATAAGCCCCTTGGTTCTTATTACCTATGTCTTTTTTGAATGAATTGTTGACGAATGCATCGGCAGATGCTGAAAATCAGTTTGACCGGCTCAAAAGCCGCCTGTTTGGTCGGCTCGATGCCAGCAAACCCTATCGGATCATTTATTACCGGGGCTTTGGGAGCCCAACGGCCGTTTGGCTGTCGGGTCGGGTATTGCGGCAGCGTGATCTCAGCACGCCCAGTGATCGGGACACCTTCTGGCAAAATCTGCTGGCAACGTATCAGCGGTTTGGTAGTCGCGAAGTGCCCGGCGTAACGGTGCGTATAGAGGCTTTTGGGCAAACACATACGGCCATTACAGACAAAGACGGATATTTTGAGACAACGATCAATCCGCCCAACGATTTACCGCCAGGGCGGGCGTGGTTTCCGGTGCGTTATTCGCTGGATGGTGTTGAGCAACCCGCCACGGAGCTGAATGACGGAAAGGGCAATCAGTCCGTTGAGAAAGAAGGCTATGTCATGATTTCGCCCCCTTACAGCCAGTTCGGGGTTATTTCGGACATCGACGATACGGTCTTGGTGACCGATGCCACCAATCTGCTCCAGACAGCTAAACTCACGTTTTTAGGTAATGCCTATACACGCCTGCCCTTTGCGGGCATAGCCGCTTTTTACCGGGCGTTGCAGAGCGGTCCCCTCACGACGCTTTTCAATCCCATTTATTTCGTGTCGAGCAGCCCCTGGAATTTATACGACCTGCTGGTCGATTTCTTTCGGATACAGGGTATTCCTAAAGGGCCCATTTTACTCCGCGAGCTTGATTTGAGCGCGAAATTATTATCGGCTGGAGGCCATCACACGCATAAACTGTCCATGATTCGTAAGGTGCTGGATGTGAATCCGGAACTGCCGTTTATACTGATTGGCGATAGTGGTCAGCAGGATCCTGAAATCTATTCGCAGGTTGTGCGCGAAAATCCGGGCCGGATTCTGGCCGTTTACATCCGCGATGTAACACCTGATCAACGCGACGAAGCCGTTCGCGAACTCATCCGAACGACGGAAGCGTATAACGTACCGATGCTGCTGGTAGCCGATACCGTTGCAGCCGCCGAACATGCGGCTTCGCTTGGTCTGATCGACCCGGACACCATTCCCGAAATCCGCGCGGATCGGCGGGCCGATGAAGAAAGTTGATTTTTTTTTGCGCTCACGCAACCTGTTTCCAAAACCTCCCGTATTGACGAACGAACCGGTTCAACTGTTCTTATTTAATTCTTAACACAGTTGATAAAATGAAACGAATCGTTTACGTCAATCGCTCCCTGATCGCAACGGTCATGCTGGTGGTAGCTCTGCTTGGTTGTAAGGAAGATAATCAAGCCATCGTCTCACCAGATGTGGCCATCAACACCTCGTCGCTCGGCAACATAATGACTGGCGAAGGAGGGAAAACGCTTTATTTCTTTGCCGGGGATGTGGCCGGAGACGCTACCTGTTCGGGAGCCTGCAAAGACAATTGGCCCGTTTTTTATAAAGAAACGCCAACGCTCAGTGCCGGTTTGAAAGCCAGTGATTTTGGCACCATAACCCGTGCCGACAATAGCAAGCAGACGACCTTCCGGGGTTGGCCTCTGTACTACTTCAAGAATGATGCGAAAGCCGGAGATGTTCTCGGTGATAAAGTGGGCAACGTCTGGATGGCGGCTAAAACAAATTATACCGTCATGCTGGCCTCCCGCCAACTTGTTGGTAATGATGGAAAAAGCTATACATTCGATACCAAAGAAGGAACGGGAAACTCTGTATTTTTAGTGGATAGTGTTGGTCGCACCCTCTATGCCTACGCGTTCGACAAAAACAATGTGAACAAATACACAAAAGCTGACCTGAGCAATGATGCTACCTGGCCAATATTTGTGACGTCGACGACAATTGGTGAGATTCCGTCTACACTGGACAAAAACGATTTTAAAACGATTACGTCAGTAGGGAAAACTCAACTGACCTATAAAGGCTGGCCACTCTATTATTTCGGTCCGGATCAGGCTACCCGTGGCAATACCAAAGGGGTTAGCGTGCCAAGGCCGGGTGTCTGGCCGGTGGTGAATACGACCTCGCCCGTTGCGCCGAATTAAGTGAAACGGTCATCGGTTTACGGGTTTGATCACTCGTTTATAAATGTTTTAAACAAACAAGTTGGCCGAACGACCAACTGGCTGTAAATCGGGAATAGTACTTTACAAGATAGGTCACTTTGTCCAACACGCCTAACATACCCGCCTTAACCGACCTACTGGCTGGCTGCCTGCGCAACCAGCGGAAAAGTCAGGAGTTGCTTTACCGGCAGTTCTATGGGTATGCTATGAGCATTTGTCTGCGTTATGCGCCCACTCGTGAGGGAGCGCTTGAGGTACTGAATGATGGGTTTCTGAAGGTATTCACGCGGTTGGACCAGTATGACTCAGCACAGCCATTTAAGGGCTGGCTTCGGCGCATTTTAATTAATGCGGCCATCGATCACTACCGGCAGGAGGTGCGCCATCATCATCACGAGGATGTTGAGCCGCTCGAACAGACCGTTGCTTCAGAATCGGCCGATGCATTTAGTCAATTGGCCCACGAAGATTTAATGGGATTGGTTCAGCGGCTGTCGCCCGCTTATCGACTAGTATTTAATTTGTATGTTATGGATGGATTCACGCACGAGGAAATTGCCGGTCAACTCGGCATTTCAGTTGGCGCGTCGAAGTCGAACCTGGCCCGGGCACGGGAGAATCTACGCTTGTTAGTCAGGCGCTTAAACAACGATGAGTATGTCAGAGCTAACCGATGACCAATTGGACGGGCTCTTCAGAAAGTCGGCTGAAGAGTTTGATCCTCCATTCGATCCGGCGGCCTGGCAGGATATGCGCACTCGGCTGGATGCGCATGATCGGCCAACACCCGGTGGTGGTACACCGCTTTGGAAAAATTTGCTTCGCTGGGGATTACCCATTTGTTTGCTCCTGCTAACGGTGGGTGGCTTGTACCTGTATCGTCGTAACACACCCAGTCGGGAGGCTTTGCCTGGTAACGTCATTACGGCACCGCCAACCAATTCCGGTACGCAAATCGACGTCGCCGGAACAGCTATGACACGACTAGGGACCAGCAAACCTCAGCCCGGTCATACCGACTCCGCACCAACCACATCGACTAGTTCGTCAGCCCAGTCTGTTGACCCAGCCGGGCAATCGACTGAGCTGACGAAGCCAGTTAGCGAACAGCCCGCGATAACCGCTTCTCCAACTAAATCGGCGAATCAGTCGGATGGGCTTTTAAATGGGTCTGAAGAAACGAATACGCCTGCAACTGCGGGTGAAACGAATGAGAAGATCGGGGCGTATGTGCGAGAAACAAACGCATCGAAAACTGAACGCAATCGAACGGCCCGTTTGTCAAAAAACCTAACAGAACGAACCGTGGCAAGGGTGAGTGAGGTAATGGGCACAAAGCAACGAACGGGTAAGTCAATACCGGATCGTTCATCGAAAAGAAAGCAAAAGCAATCGGACTGGCTGAATAGCCGCCGACTTCTTGTGGCAACGAACGACGCAATATCGTCATCACCAATGGTTAAAAAGCGGTCATTGGAAACGGGTGCTGACAAGAGCAGCAGCCCATTGACCGCAACGAGTAGCCCAAAGAACTTTATCCAACCTATGATTGACCAGGCGGAACCAGCCGGATTGCCAGACGTACGCGAATTGACAATCCGGCCCGCCAAATGGCCAAAGCCGTTGGTATTTACGAAGCGCCCTGTTGATCTACCGCCAACGATAGAAGCGCCCGATGAACCTGCACTGGTTGTACCGAAATCGCCGGTAGAGCGTGGGTTAAGTGTTCGGCTGGCCGTTGCCCCCGATTTGAGTTCGATTGGGTTGAAGAACTTTGCCCGTCCAGGCACCAATGTGGGTGTACTGCTGGAATACCGCCTGGCTCCGCGTTGGAGTGTACAGGCTGGCGTTATCCAGAGTACAAAAATTTACAGAGCATCTGCATCGGATTATGAGTTGAGCGATTATTTCAAAAACGGGATGTACACTATTCCGCAGGGAGTGGATGGTCAATGCAAGATGCTGGATATTCCAATCAATGTGCGCTATGACTTTTTGCTGAGTCCCAGAGCCGATGGTCGCTCACCAAGCCGGTGGTTCCTCACGGGCGGAGTTACGAGTTACCTCATTGAGCAGGAGGATTATGCCTATAAATACACCGGATACGTTCATAAGCCTATACCCGACTACAGTGATAAAGGCAAGAGCTATGGGTTCAGTCAGTTAAACCTGTCCGTTGGGTATGAACGGGCCTTAACGAAACGGCTGTCCTGGCAGATAGAGCCTTTTATGAAAATGCCACTGAGAAAAGTTGGCTATCTTAACCTTAACCTTTTGAGTACTGGCGCTTTTTTCTCGATCCGCTATAAGTTGTAAGAGACATTCTTTTTCGCTTTTACCCGAAACTGCTTCCTGATTATTGTACCTACACGAAATAAACTAAACAAACAGCCGATGAAAAGCAATCCAACGACCGACCAAATGAAGCGTGGCGAATTTTTGCGTAGCCTGGGGATGAGCAGTGCCGCTTTAATGGCCTTTTACTGCATGGGAACCACACTTACATCCTGCTCAAAAAGTAACGATGACCCAGCACCAGCGACGCCCGCACCCAGCACAGGTATAACAGGGAATGCAGATACATCGAAAGGTGCTATCAACTTCACCCTTGATTTGACAGATGCCAACTTCAGTAAGCTGAAAACCGCAGGGCAGTATGCCTTAGTTGGAAGCCTGATTGTTGCTAAAACGAAAAGTGGCTCCTTGATCGCACTGTCTAAAACATGTACGCACGAAGGTAATGAAGTACTATATCGGGCAGACACAGACGACATTTTCTGCCCGAGCCATTTCTCCGAATTCCAAACAACAGGTGCTGTAAAAGTAGGGCCTGCTACCAGAGCTCTGACCCAATATAAAACAACACTCAGTACGAACGGAAACACGTTGACTGTAACTGCATAACCGCTACGTTTAGCCGATGAAATACATTTGTTTTGCCTTTTTTATGTACCTGGGTGCGGGTGCGCTACAGGCGCAGGATTCGACCGCTGTTCGTCGGGACACCAGCATTGCGCCATCAACAACGGATGCCTCCGCCACAGACTTGCTGGCGGGGCTGAGCGACTCGACCGAAGCAAAGCCGGAGCTACTGCCGCATAAAATGATTTTCACGCAGCGGGCATTCTGGGGACCAAAAGGATTGCTGCGATCCATGAAGATTGCGCCACTAACACCCGATGGGCGCGCGCATGAGTTGAAGGTTCGGCGAACGATGCTTATTGCCCACCAGATCGGCGGCTTTGTTACGCTGGCCGGCTTCATCGCGCAGGGAATTATTGGGGCAAAACTTTACAATGCCAAAGGGCAGGATTATGTCGATACCAAAAAATGGCACGAACGGTCGGCTGCGTTTATCAACGTTACGTATGGAACGACGTTACTGCTTTCGCTCACCGCGCCACCGCCGGTAGTGGGTGCCCGGAAAGGATTTACGACGATCAAGCTCCATAAATACCTCGCCATTGTTCACTTGACGGGCATGGTGGCGACCAATGTGCTGGCTCACATGATCGATGAAAACGCATCGCTCAAACCCTATCACCGGGCGGCTGCGTATACAACCTTTGGCGCGTATGCGGCTTCGATTCTAGCCATAACTTTCTAAGACTATGAATACGTTAATGAAGTATAGCTGCTGGGCAGCTATCGGAATTTTGTGCGCCTTTGTCAGCCCGATGGCTAAGCGAAAACTAATGGCCGATAAAGCCCTATCGACCGTTACGTACTCGGCCAAACACCCGCTGCATAAATGGGACGGCGTAAGTCACGACGTCAATTGTGCGCTTATTTACAACGACGAGACGAAACTGCCCGAAACGATCGCGGTATCGCTCAAAGTAGCGTCGTTCGATAGTGACAATAACAACCGGGATTCGCACGCGATCGAGGTGCTCGAAGGGTTAAAATACCCTAATGTGACCTTTGTCAGTTCAGACATAAAGGGTGGTGATAATGGCACGATAACGGCCAAAGGAACACTCACCTTTCATGGTGTTGCCAAGCTAGCCACCTTGCAGGCGACACGCAAAGAGGCAGGTGGTAAAATGACACTAACGGGCGAATTTCCGGTAAATATGAGTGATCACAATGTTGAGCGGCCATCACTTATGGGCCTGAAAACGGAGGATGCTATGCAACTTCGGTTCAATGTGGTCTTTGCTTTATGAATATATTGCGTAGTCAACGCTATATGAACCGTCTGACTACGCACTCTATTCATCTTACTTCATGAGGAAAGTACTTCTGTTGATCCTGGCGAGTACTACGTTTACTGCTTTGGCGCAAAAGCAGATCTCACCCAAACAGATTCAGGAATTCGATGCCTATGTGGAGACCGCCCGCAGACAGTGGGACGTGCCCGGCCTCTCGATCACTGTTGTCAAGGATAATCAGGTTATTTTCAAGAAAGGGTATGGCGTACGCGAACTGGGTAAGCCGGAACGCGTTGATACACAGACGCTCTTTGCCTGCGCGTCGACCACAAAAGCAATGACTGTTGCGCTCATCGGTATGCTTGTCGATGAGGGAAAACTTGCCTGGAACGATCCGGTTTCTAAGTACCTGCCCGAACTTCAGTTGTATGATCCGTACGTAACCCGTGCGCTCACCATTCGTGATCTGCTCATTCATGATACGGGCGTTGGCAGTACGGATTTCATGACCGGTGCCATGACCATTCCCGCCAATGAGATGTTCCGGCGTATGGAAATGGTAAAGCCCAGTTACCCGTTTCGCGCCGGATTCGTTTATCAGAACACGTTTTATTCAGCCGCAGGCCGGATCATCGAGCGAATCGTGGGCAAGACGTGGGCCGAAGCCATAAAAGAGCGGCTATTTATACCGCTGGGTATGACCCGCACGGCACCCAAACGAGGCTATATCACCGATGCCAATTTGACAAAGCCGCATTATGCCATCAACGATACCATCAGGGTCATCGAGTACGGTGCTGATAGCGAGGTCGGGTCGGCGGGGGCGGTCTGGTCATCGGCCGACGATATCAGTAAATGGGTTATCTGCATGCTCGATAGTAGCAAATACAAAGGCGGTCGGTTGCTCAAACCCGAAACCTGGGCTGAAATCTTTACGCCACAAACATTTTTTCCTGAAGATGAATACCCAACAATGCAACTGCTGAAACCCAATTGGCGCACGTATGGCCTGGGCTGGTATCAGCATGATTACAAAGGCAGAAAGGTAAATTTCCACACGGGTAGCCTGTCAGGATTGACCGCCATAACCGGGCAATTGCCCGAAGAGAAACTGGGCGTTTATATATTTGGCAATTACGACCATGCCGAACTTCGCCATGCGTTGATGTACAAAGCCTTCGACTGGTTTGCGCTGGGCGGTAACCGCGACTGGAGTGCTGAGTTCAAAACGCTTTATTCAAAAATCAGGGAAGATGGTAAGAAAGCCCAGAAGCGTTTCGACAGCAAGCGCGTTCCCAATACCTCGCCGTCGTTACCCATTAGCCAATACGCGGGAATGTATACCAGCCCGCTTTATGGTAAGGTCGAAGTCAGCGTTGCTGGCAACCAGTTAGCGATCAATGTGAACGACAATTCGTTGAATGCAACCCTGCCGCACTGGCATTACGATACGTTTTATGGCCCTTACCAAAAAGCCTGGTACGGTAAGGCTATCGCCCAATTCAGTTTAAATACGCTGGGGAAAGTCGATACCCTGGTTTTCGAAGGCATGGACTTCAAAAAAGTCAACTAGCGGCCAAACTGCGGTTTAGTCCGCGCCGGGACAGCAAAGCGCTGATTACCACCAGCAGGGAGGCCAGGTAAAAGGGGGCTCCCGGTAAATAGACTGGGGCAGCGGGTGAGGTAAAGAACGAGAACAGATTTGTCATGATGAGCGGCCCGAAAATAGAGGTTGTGCTGGTCAGGCTGGTCAACGCGCCCTGCAATTCGCCCTGCTCGTTGGCGGGTACCTGGTTCGAGATAATACCCTGAATAGACGGGCCTGCAATGCCGCCCATGGCATACACCATCATGAAGGCAAACATCATCCAGCTTTGCGTGGCGATGGCAAACAGCAGGAAACCAATCGCACTGAACATCAGGCCCACATAAACTGACCGTTGCTGTCCCAGTTTCGGGATAATGATCCGGCTCAGACCACCCTGCACAATAGCAAATGAGAGACCAATGGCTGCCAGCGACAAGCCAACAGTTTTCTCGTCCCACTTGAATTTCTCCATGGAGTAGAACGTCCAGGTTCCCTGCACGGCAAAGCCCGCAATGTACACCAGCACCAGCGACGCCACCAGACCCAGAATGACCGGGTATTTGCCCAGCCGCATCAGTGAACCAATTGGGTTCGCCCGTCGCCAGTTGAAAGGGCGTCTGTTCTCAGGAGCAAGTGACTCGGGCAGAATGAAAAAGCCATAAAGGAAGTTAACCATTGTCAGGCCAGCCGCCACAAAAAACGGCACGCGCGGGCCATACTGCCCTAAAAAGCCACCAGCGGCCGGGCCAAGAATAAAGCCTACACCAAACGCTGCTCCAATCAGTCCGAAATTCTGCGCTCGCTTTTCGGGTGTACTAATGTCCGCAATGTAGGCCGTAGCGGTGGTGAAACTAGCCCCTGTAATCCCCGCCAGTAAACGACCGACAAAGAGCCACTCGATGGTGGCGGCAAAACCCTGAAGGATATAGTCAAGACCAAAGCCAAACAGGGAGAACAGCAACACGGGACGACGTCCGAAACGGTCGCTCAGTCCACCCAGAATCGGCGAGAACAGAAATTGCATGGCCGCATAGGAAAACGACAGCCAACCGCCCCAGCTTGCCGCCTGGCTAATGTTGCCGTGTATAAGCTGTTCGATCAACTTCGGAAATACCGGGATAATAATTCCGAGCCCCGTTACATCAATGAGGAGTGTAATGAAAATGAAAACAAGGGCGGGGCCGCGCTTGGTGGAAACAGAAGGAGTGGGCATAAAGAGTGAATGATGAATGGCGAATGATGAGTGATGAATGATACCTGATTGGCTAGGAAATCATTCATCACTCATCATTCACCATTCATCATTCTTTTTTAAGCGTATGTATTCAGCATGACTGGCATCACCAGCATCAGGATATCTTCGTTTTCTTCTTTGTCAGCCGGAATGAGAAGACCCGCCCGGTTGGGGGCCGACATTTCGAGCGTGATCATTTTGGCGCTCAGGTTGCTCAACACTTCAGCCATCAGTTTAGCATTGAACCCAATTTCCATCGGGTCGCCGTCGTAGTCGCAGAGGAGCTTCTCATTGGCTTCGTTGGAGTAGTCAAGATCTTCGGCCGAGATGGTTAACGAATTTGTTTTGAGCGACAGACGGATCTGATGTGTTGTCCGGTTGGCGTAAATCATAATCCGCTTCAGTGAGTTAAGCAGATCAGTCCGGCCAATAGTCATCACGTTCGGATTGTTGGTCGGAATCGCGTTTTCATAATCCGGGAAGCGCTCGTCGATCAGGCGGCAAATCAATTGTGTTGGTCCGAAGCTGAACGATGCGTTGGCCTGGCTGAACTCCGCCGTAACGGGTACATTTTCGGGCAGCGACGCCTTCAATAACTGGAGGGCTTTCCGTGGAATGATGATCGACGTGCTGGCCGACGAGTTCAGGTCGGTCCGGCGATACCGGATAAGCCGATGGCCGTCGGTGGCGACGAATGTGGCGTTGTCTTCGTTCAGTTGCAACAGCACACCTGTCATGGCCGGGCGCAGGTCGTCGGTGCTGGTCGCGAAAACGGTGTTGTTAATCGCGCCGAGTAATACGTCGGATGTCATATCGACCGACATATTTTTGTTGACCGTCGGCAGTTTCGGGAAATCAATCGGGTTTTCGCCGGAAAGTTTGTACCGGCCGTTGTCCGTCAGGATTTCGGTGCCAAACGTATCGGTGTCGATATTCACCGTAACGGGTTGTTCGGGTAGGCTACGCAGCGTGTCCAGCAGTAGTTTTGCCGGGATGGCAATGGCACCGCCTTCGCTGGCTTCTACCGGAATCTGCGTCGTCATCGTTGTTTGCAGGTCCGAAGCTGTTACGGTAAGTGTTCCACCGGCGGCTTCGGGACTCACGTCAATACGAAACAAAAAGTTTTCGAGGATAGGTACAATCGGATTCGTTGCCACGACGCCGTTAATATGCTGTAAGTTTTTCAGCAGTACAGACGAGGAAACTATAAATTTCATGTGAGAGATGTCTAAGGCGTTTTTTGATGAGACCAGTACCGTTGCCGAGTGTCGCACTACCGCTGTTCACCAGGTCGAAGAACCGTTGCAAGGCTCCCGGCAAAAGTTTTGGATATATAGGAACAAAAGTAGCAAAAAAAGCCGACTGTTAAGCGGGTTATTTACCGATGGCTAATTGTATTGGGCGAGTAGTGAACGGGCTGCCGTTACCGGCTGTTTAGAGGATATTATCGTACTAATTATGGAAGCTGAAATCGTTAATCGTGTCGCCGGTAGTGGCCTTGTTACGCTTGATCTGGAAGAATATTACCACCCTGGCGAGCGTGTCGTTTATGACTTGAAAGACAACCTGTACATGGGTTTGATTCTGAAAGAAAAAGACTTTCGTGCCTTTCTGAAGGAACATGACTGGAGCCAATATGCTGGTAAAAACGTGGCCATTACCTGTACCGAAGACGCCATTGTGCCAACCTGGGCGTATATGTTACTGACGTTACAACTGCAACCGGTTGCCCATACCATCGTGTTCGGTACGCTGGCTGATCTGGAAGAGAAACTATACTATGAAGCGATTGCCAACATCCAGCCCGAAGATTATCGGGATGCGCGTGTTGTTGTGAAAGGATGCTCTAAAGTACCCGTGCCAACGGCGGCTTATGTAGAAATCACACGGGTGTTGCGGCCCGTAGTACAAAGTCTGCTTTTTGGGGAGCCCTGCAGTACCGTTCCACTCTACAAACGTCCGAAGAGTAAGTGAGTACCATAAACATGAGTTTATAGTTCTTCGACAAAAGACATAGGTAGACGAATAGAGTAATTCTACAGAAATTAAAGGTCGGGTAACTAGACTGTAGAAAAAGATAACAAATAATAATCAAAATGGATTATAGATAAAGTGCATGGTGACAGTAGATCGCTATGCACTTTTAACTTACTGTTAATGGTATATGAAGTTGGCTAAATAAGCTTTGATTTTACCCACGCTAAAGCCGCTAGCTAAGCTAACAAGTATTAATTGATCGACCTCACTTGAGTAAAATTACTGTACTTTTTATTCTCATACTGGCTACGGTAGCGGGCTGTGCTCAATCCGTACGAACACCAAGTGATCATCCGGCTGCACAGATTAAAACGTATGCAGTACTACCTGACCGTGGCTATACACTTGATAAAGTACGCGCGGATACAACTCTTCACTTTATAACTGGCGATTCGCTCCGGATGACCAGCGCCAATCGTTTCTGGATCAAGATTGTGGTGGTTAACTCATCACACTATAATGAGCCCTATAACTTGTATTTGCAACCTTCGCTCAAAAATACGTTATACGTCTTCGACACCAATAACCAGCGTTGGGTTAGTCAACAAACAGGTATATACGTTCCCGATGATAAACATCGCAGAGGCAGTTACCGGGAAGCCATGCCTTTTGTTGCAGAGAAACGAGCTGAAACAACGCTATATGTCAAAGCCGACCTGCACCTGCTGCATCGGGCTATAGCCATCAAACCACAGATTACTATTGAGAGCCAGACGATAACAGATAACAATGAGCAATTCATACTGGTAACCTGGATTGCTACGCTGGCGATTTTATGCCTGTTTTTCCTCAATAACCTGTTTATCTATTTCAGCTTTAAGGATAAAATTGTCCTGTACTATCTGATTGGGCAGATAGGGGCCATGATTTACATTACGTATTACAAACGGTTTATTGAAGCCATTCTTCCATGTCCGGTATTCACGTTTGACGTGTGGGCTAATGGCGATATGTACTATTTTGATCTCACGGATGTGTTACAGCACTTCAGCATTGTACTCATCCTTTACTGGCTTGTCCAATCGACGCGCACGTATCTGAACACCGCAACGACGCTACCCCGTCTGGATTTTATGCTGAAGTATGGCTTATACGCTTATGCATTCATTACAGTTATTCTGGTGGCTATCAATAGCTGGCTATTTTACCTGGAACCTTATACCCTGGGTTATCACAATATGCTGGCGCTGATCCTGATTGGAACCAGTACCTGGACCTGCATTATAGGCTATTTACGGAAACTTCCCGCAGCCACTCCTTTTTTGCTGGCCAATATGCTGCCATTACTGTTTATGCTGGCTATTGTATTGAGCCATTTGGTCATGATTCTAAACAATACAGCAATTTTTGACAAGGAGTCAATTCTGCCCGATTTAAGTATTATCTCGCAAACCCTATCATTCTCGATAGCGCTGGTGGCCCGCACTAAATACATTCAGAGAGAACTTGCCACCCGGAAAATAGAGGCTCAGAAGCTTGAGTTCAATATTCGGGAAATGGAGCTAAGGCACCAGCTGACCGAGTTAGAAAATCAAAAAATTAGCGCCGATATCCAGCACGAGAAAACCAGGAATGAATTATTGCAGGAAAAGCTGGATGTTAACCAGCGGGAACTGGCATCCACAACCTTGTACCTTGTTCAGAAAAACGAGATGCTTGCCGGATTGAAGGCACAGCTACTCAAGTTGAACAAGCAATATCCAAACGTAAGGCAACAGGGGCTGAAAAGCATCGAGTCGCTCCTGCAAAGTAACCTCTACCTGGACGCCGACTGGGGAAAGTTTAAAGTGCATTTTGAACAGGTACACCCTGATTTCTTTGAAAATCTACTGGCCAAACACCCTAATCTGACCAAATATGAAATACGGCTCTATGCCTATTTTCACATTAATCTCTCGACTAAAGAAATTGCCGCATTGCTCAACATCGATCCGGCCAGCGTGCGTCGGGCCAAGACGCGATTGTACAAAAAAATGGCTATTCCTGAACCGGATGTCCTCGCAAATCCCAATGATCAATGATTGGCTTTGACCATTCTTGATACCGTACAGCTACCCGGTCGCGCAAATCTGGCAATTTTAGTGGCTTGACAGACAGTGTTTTATACTAGGTGTACACACTTTGTCTACAGTCTTTTTTAGGCCTTGTTGTGCGGAAAGTATTCATTTGCACTGTGTTTAGACCAACCTTCTGGCACGCTTTTGCCCATATAAACTATACCCACTTAGTGCAGAGTGCCTTTCTCTTTTTATCCTCTTAGTTGCTGTAGTCTTACGGAAAAAGCTTTTATCCACACTTTTCTGACTACTCATGCAGGGCTGCATCAGAGCCACCAGCGAATCAAACCGTTGGTGGCTCTTTTTCGTACTAATTGTCGGAAATTATAGTCCCGGTGGAAGCTCAATTTTCGTGAGGTTTGAGTGGCTGCTTCTGGGAGGCCGGGCGGTATCGGTTTTGTCGATGAATGCGTTCACCGGCGGTATCCTAGCGGGGGCCATGGGCGCTTTGCCTTTTAGCGTCAATTATGACCGTCTGCGAAAGTTTGGTTCTATATTCAAAAGCATTTAACATATTTGTTTATTGTTCCTACAAACCAAATGCTCACCTTTCCTTCTGTATGCAACTCGAAATCAAAGACCTCACAAAAACGTATTCCAACGGTGTCCGAGCGTTAAAAGGTGTAACACTAACTATTTCGCAGGGAATGTTCGGCTTACTGGGCCCAAATGGCGCTGGTAAATCAAGCCTGATGCGAACAATTGCTACCCTACAGGAAGCCGATAGCGGCAGCGTTCGGCTAATGGGTTTGGACACTGAGCTAAATGTGCTGACACAAAAAGATGCCGTGCGCCGGGTGTTGGGTTATTTGCCGCAGGAATTTGGCGTTTACCCACGCGTAACGGCTGAGACAATGCTCGATCACATCGCTACACTGAAAGGGATTGCCAACAGTCGGGAACGAAAAGATATTGTGGAGGGACTGTTGCAGAAGGTCAATTTGTATCAGGTTCGTAAGAAAAATCTTGGTACCTATTCGGGCGGTATGAAACAGCGATTCGGAATTGCTCAGGCGCTTATCGGCAATCCTCGACTCATTATTGTCGATGAGCCAACGGCCGGTCTGGACCCTGCCGAACGCAACCGGTTTCACAATCTGCTCTCCGAAATTGGCGAAAATACCATCGTTATCCTGTCGACGCACATTGTTGAAGATGTAACAAACCTGTGTTCCGACATGGCCATCATTTGCCTCGGTGAAGTCGTAGCCGCGGGCAATCCGAACGATCTGGTAACTGATCTGAAAGGAAAGATCTGGCAGACCTTCGTCGAAAAATCGGAGATCGATTCGTATCGGAAAACGCACCGTGTGATCTCAACCCAGCTCAAAGGGGGCAAAACTCGTCTTCATGCTTACAGTGACTTGCCTCTGGCTAATTTCGAGCCCGTTTCGCCCGATCTGGAGGATGTGTACTTTGCCAAGATCACGGAGAAAATGGATGTTGTTACGGTGTGAGTAGATGTAGTTTCTGTGGTGTCGGGTCCTCAGACCCGACACGCGTGCGTCAGTAATTCATGTCGGGTCTGATAACTCGACACTCTGTCAAACTCGTTTCTCACTCCTACTACTAGCAACCCCATGTTCCTCGAAATCTTTAAATTTGAGTTGGCGTATCGGTTGAAAAGACCCGCTACGTATCTCTACGCTCTCATTCTTTTTCTCTTTACGTTTCTGTTTGTCATTTACGGAAACGGCCCCGCGTCGGAGAAAACGAACATAAATTCCCCTTACGCCATTAGCCAGTTTGTGGTTGTGCTGACCATTTTTGGCATGCTGGTAGCCTCGGCGGTGATGGGTGTACCCGTTTACCGGGACATCGAGCACAACACCAAAAACTACTTTTTCACCTTTCCCATTACCGAACGAGGCTATATTCTGGGCCGGTATATGGGCTCGTTTGTGGTCCTGTTGGGCATTATGGTTGTTGGTATGCTGGGCATTGCGGTGGGTTCGCTGCTGGGACCTGTTTTTAACCTGGCCGACAACACGGAGCGTTTCGGTCCCATCCGGTTTCGCGACTATGCGTATCCGTTCGTGCTATTTGTGGTGCCGAACATGTTTCTGGTGGGCAGCATTTTCTTTAGTCTGGTGGCCTTCTCGCGCCAGGTTTTTGCGACCTATGCCGGTAGTATTTTGCTGTTTATCGCCTACCTGCTTGGCTCTACGCTATCGCAGGATCTGGAAAACAAGCAACTTGTCAATTTGCTCGATCCCTTTGGGTCCTATGCCTACGATGCGGCTACAAAATACTGGTCACCGGTAGAACAAAATACCTTACTTGTTCCGCTGGAGGGCGATCTGCTCACAAATCGGCTGATCTGGTTTGGGGTGGCACTGCTGGTATTTGTGCTGACGCTGGTGCGGTTTAGCTTTCCGCGTTTCCTGGCCGTTAAACTGGGCAAGCGGGGGAAAGACGATGTGGTGGGGCAGGGCGTTCCATCCCTGGCGAGCCTGCCAACGCCAACGCCTGTTTTTCAAACGAGCACCTACGCCCGGCAGATGTTCCGTCAGGCCAGGATCGAGTTTGGGAACATTATCCGGGACCCCTATTTTATTGCCATTTTGCTCGGAGCTGTCCTGTTTTTGTTTCTGGATGGCTGGTTCGGAGTGGAGACCTATGGCACACCGTCGTTACCTACCACGTATGCCATGCTCGAAGCCCGCAACGGTACGTTTTTCTTCTTTGTGCTCATCGTCCTGATCTTCTATACGGGGGAGGTCGTTCACCGCGATAAGGTTGTTCATTACGACACCATTGCCGATGCGCTGCCCGTGCCTGACTGGATGAATTACGGAGCCAAGCTGCTGTCGATGATTTACATCTGCCTGTTGCTGTGCGCGCTCATTCTGGTATCCGGTGTCCTGAATCAGACGGTAAAAGGCTATTTCAATTATGAATTCCCGCTCTATTTCCGCGACCTGCTGGGCATCGCCTTCACACAATATTTCCAGCTGGTGATGCTGGCGTTTTTTGTGCATACGATGGTGAATCAGAAGTTTGTGGGGCACATTGTCACGCTTGCCGTCTATATTATTATCTGGGCAGTGCCGCAATTTGCCAACTTTAATTACAAGCTGGCGATCCCGTTTTCGGGCGGGGGCGTTCAGATCTCGGACATGAACGGCTTCGGGCATTATCTGGCTAGTATTGCGTCATTCCGGTTCTACTGGTATGCATTTGGTGGCCTACTGCTGGTGCTTGCCCTGTGGTTCTGGAATCGAGGTGCCGACACTAGTTTCAAAGCCCGCTGGCAACTAGCCCGCCAGCGAATGGGCCGGATTTCCGTAGCGCTTTTTGCGCTGCTTCTTCTCGCCTTTGTCAGTATGGGCGCCTGGATTTATACGAATGTGAGTGTAAAAAATCACTACTACTCTGTTGATGAACAGCGCGAGCGGCAGGCCACCTTCGAAAAGACATACCACAAATATGCCTATGTGCTGCAACCTAAAATCACCAGCGCAAAGGTAAACGTCGATGTCTATCCAGATGAGTTCAAGGCGCTTGCGTCGGGTGCATTTGTGATGGTTAATAAGGGCGACCAACCGATTGACTCCTTATACCTGACCATCCCGACCGATAATTTTCACCGGAAACTAACCAGGCTACTGGTCGATGGGAAAGCCCTGAAGTTGATCCTGAACGACACCGAGCTTGGCTACTATATTTACCGCCTGCCCAAACGAATGAACCCCGGCGACTCGGCTCGACTGGACATGAATGTAATGGGGCAGTACGTCGGTTTTTCTAACAGTGGCGATAGCCGGGATGTGGTTGCCAATGGGACATTTTTCAACGTCAACATCTTCCCTGGTTTCGGATATAATGAGGAAAACGAATTGACTAGCGATAAGTACCGGAAAAAATACGGATTGCCCATAAAACAGTGGACTTTACCCACTCAAAATGATCCACGTGGACTACGTGACTTTCTGTTTACCGACGACGCCGACTGGGTCACGTTCGAAGGGACCATTTCGACCAGCCCCGACCAAACGGCGATTATGCCCGGCGAACTGCTAAAAACCTGGACAAAGGCAGGTGCTGACGGAAAACCACGGAAATACTTTCAGTATAAACTTCCCGGTTTCTCCGACTATTTTTTCAGCATGTGTTCCGCAAAATATGGCGTTAAACGCGATAAATGGACCGGAGCTAATGGGCAAACCGTGGCGCTGGAAGTGTATCACCATCCGGGCCATGACAAAAACATCGACCGGTTTATCGCCAGCATGAAAGCGTCGCTGTCGTATTATACCAAAAACTTTGCGCCCTATCCGTACCCGGTATTGCGCGTATTGGAGTTTCCGCGTTATGCCTCCTTTGCCCAGTCGTTTCCGACCACGGTTCCGTATTCGGAGGAGTTCGGCTGGGTCGGTGACTTTCACGACCCCAGCAAAACGGACTATGCCTATTACGTGACAGCCCACGAGGTAGCGCACCAGTGGTGGGGCCATCAGATCATGCCCAGCCGGACGCGCGGGGCTAACCAGATCTCGGAAACGATGGCGGAGTATTCGGCTCTGATGGTGCTCAAGCAACGCTACAGTGCCGATGCGATGCCTAAGTTTCTGAAATACAGTCTGGATAATTATTTGCGTGGTCGGGCCAACGAAGATAAGTTCGAAGCCAATATGCTCGATAACGATACCCGGGCGTATGTCTGGTATCAGAAAGGGTCGATGCTGATGTACGCGCTTCAGGATTACATCGGCGAAGACCGGGTGAATAAAGCCATGAACGACTACCTGAAAGCGGCCCGGTTCCGTCAGAAAGCGCCCTTTACGACCTCACTGGAATGGTACGGTTTTCTGAAAGCAGCCACGCCCGACTCGTTGAAGCCCTGGCTCACGGATAATTTCGAGAAGCTAACGCTCTACGATAACCGCATTACCAAAGCAGACGCAAAGCCGCTTGGCAACGGGCAGTACCGAGTTACTTTACATGTTCGTACGGCAACGGAATACTATGACAAAGCGGGTAAAGAGCTTAATAAGGGCAAAGGCCCCGTTATTGCCGACATTGCGGTGCTGACCGACGACGGCAAAAATAAAGATGGCCTGACGACAAAGGTGCCTCTCCTGCTTCAGAAACGCAGCCTGCTCCCCGGCGAGCACGTGATTGTAGTGACCGTGAAAGGCAAGCCCGTAAAAGCCGGTATCGACCCCTACAACAAATTGATCGACCGTGTTTCGGATGATAACCTTGTGAAGGTCGATATGCTGTAAGGATTGGATGCATAACCACGCCGAACGGCCCGCTAGACAAAATAGGATAGCGGGCCGTTTGGGTAATAGTAATATAAGTCTGTATTTTGGCTTCGTAAGCTGGCTTAACCGGTTATTCAACGTTCACTAGTGCCATGCTCGATTTTCGACTGAATGTCTTTTACACCGTTGCCAAACGGCTTAGTTTTACCAAAGCTGCCGCTGAACTGTATGTGACGCAGCCCGCTGTGACAAAGCATATTCAGGAACTTGAACACCAATTTGGTACGGCGCTTTTCGACCGGCGGGGTAACCAGATCAGTTTGACCACCGCCGGAAATGTGCTGCTCGGTCATGCCGAAACCATTATGGGTGTTTACCGCCAGCTGGAGTTCGATATGAATGCGCTCAAGGGCGAGTCGGGGGGGACGTTGCGCGTGGGGGCTAGTACCACGGTGGCCCAATACGTGATACCACCCGTATTGGCCCGTTTTCGGGAGCAGTCGGCCGATGTTGCGATCTCGCTGGCGTCGGGTAATACCGAGCAGGTCGAGCAGCAATTACTCAATAATGACATTGATCTGGGCCTGGTGGAAGGCCGGACCCATCATAGCGATATTCGGTATACGTCTTTTGTGAAAGACGAACTCGTCCTCATCTGCCGGGCTGACCATCCGCTGGCCGACCGGGACGAGATTACGCTGGCGGAACTGCGAACGGTCCCCATCGTACTACGCGAACGGGGGTCCGGCTCACTCGAAGTCATCGAGCATGCGCTTCGTGGCGTCGGGCTGAAACTCACGGATTTGACCATCGACATGCACCTGGGCAGTACCGAGAGCATCAAATCCTATCTCGGTAGCTCGCGCTGTATGGCGTTTGTTTCCGTTTTTGCCGTACAGCATGAACTACAGGCGGGCAGCCTAAAAATTCTTGATGTACAGGGGCTATCAATCCAGCGAGACTTTTATTCAATTCAGCTTCAGGGTGTTAGTGAAGGGCTGGCCGACACCTTTATGCGCTTCGCCCGGCAACATTACCGGCGGGGATAGAGGTTTCGTTACGGCATTAAACCTATATGGTTTCTAAAACCGTACAGGTTTAAAAGAGCGCTAATTCACTTTGTAAAGCCAGACTTTCCAATAGCTTTCCGTATTCGTGAAAATGCTTTCCAGGTGGAGTCGGTTTTGGGCCGCATTGCCAATCGGCACGGCCGAAATAATATACTGGCCACCCAGTGCTTTTAACGCATCGGTGTTTAGTTGGAGGTGATTCAGTGCCGGATGCTGCGTTTTGCCAAACAGGTAATTCATGCCCAATTCGGCGGTATAGAGATACACCCGGCAGGCATACGCGTCGTAATACACGCGCATTTGATGGGTACCTTTTGCCAGTTCTTTCGCGATGATTTTCCGGAAGGCGTGTTTGTAAGGCAGAGGATAGTTATTCTGGTAACTATCCAGCGTGTAGAATCCGTTGAATTGCGCCACCGACGGATGCATGCCAAGGCAAATGACCCGATAGTCGGATTGTGGTCTGCCAATGTGGTTGCGAATCTGAGTGAACTGCTTTTCGGCGAAAAATGCCCGAAATGATGGATGTTGAGCTTCGGATACATAGCCTGTCAGTTTGCCCACGTTGATGCGCCACTCCTTGTTGGCAACAACCATAAGCATAAACTGCCCTACCAGAAAGAGGTATACCCAGCGGCTGTTGGCCCGAAATTGCCGCAAAGCCAGGGCGAAGAGGAAAAACCAGAGCGTTGGAAGCAGGAAATAAAACCGGTCGAATTGAAAGACCCGGAACTTGATGCCCAGTGAGCTATCGCCCAGCCAAACGACCCAATAGTGATAGAGCCCGTGAATCAGGCAGATAAGGCCCGCCAGAATAGGTAAGCCAATGAGCCAGTTCATGGCCTTTATATCCTGTTTTCGGTAGGCCCGCCACGCGCCCAATCCAGCGACAACCAGAATACCCAGCGTAAAGAAAGCGCCCGTATTGAACATGGGCCAGACAAATAAATCGGCACTTCGGCGGAGGCTGTCGGCGAGTCTCATCGAGCGCAACTGGCTGTAGTCGAACTCGACCCGTTGTGAGATGTATGTCTGGTTGATGAACCCATAAATCAATTCCCACTCGCTACCAACATACAACGCCGAAAGCAGAAATAAACCGACGACATAGCCCCAGTTGATTTGCCGCGCCCGAATCATCACGACCAACCCAAGAATGCCCAACGCAATACAAATAAATAAGCCTGCCCAGACAAAGAAAGAATAGAATGGGAAGAACAGAATAATGAGCCAGTCGCTCGGACGATCCTGTTTTTTCAAGAGGTTCAGAAAGGCGAACAGCAGCAACGGCTGCCCCGTAACCGAAGCGCCATGAACGATGTAACAAGGCACGAGCGCAAACAGAAAGGCGATGGCTACCCGGACGAGTGCCCAGTGCGTTTCGGGTAGAACATGCCTTTTTAGCAGCATATACATGCCCAGGAACCCAATGCCATGAACAGCTGTGAAGTTGACGACCTGCGCTGAATAGGGGGGGAGCAGGTAAAAAGAAAGCACTTCAAAATTGAGCCCCGTTCGGAAAGCAGAACGCGGAATGCCGCTAAATGAGGTAGCAGCATCGGGGCTGCTACTCATCATGTTCGGAATGAGGGTGTTCAAATCGAAGTTGAACGCTGTATTGGTGATCTTGAGCAGATATAGGTAGAGAAAATCGCTGTCCAGGTTATCGTGGATCGTCAGATGGGCACCTTCATTGAGCCAGACATACGGAAAAACGTAGAGCAGCAATAAACCAATGGCAATGAGAAGATACGTTTTTTCGGTCGTTGAGGTCGCGAAACGAGCAGGCATAAGGTCATAAAAAAGAGCAGCGAAAATACAGAAATTCGCTGACATCCCCGGAAGCGCAGGAAGCCGTTCAGGAATTTCGTACTTTTATACGGTCAACTTAAGCATCATGCGATCATCATTCATCATTCCTTTTTTTGCGGGCCTGCTCGTCGTTACCAGTTCGATGCAAGCGCAAAACCGACCCGTTAAAAGTACGTCTTCTAAGGTGAAGCTAACCAGCCCAGCCTCCCAATTGCCTGAATTCAGCCTATCTCGTGCCGAGGTTGAAGCCCATATTCGGTTTCTGGCATCCGACGAGCTGCAGGGCCGTAAAGTAGGTGAGCCGGGTAACTGGGTTGCGGCCCGCTACATTGCCGAACAGTTTCGGCAACTGGGGTTGAAACCTGCTGTTACGGTTGCCGGCAAGACTGATTATTTGCAGCCCATCGACCTGGAGCGCGTCAAGGCGGCCAGTTCGGCCACGATGCTGGTTGGAAAAGATACCCTGCATCTCGGCAAAGAACTCGTCGTAATGGCCGGTGGCCCGACCAACCTTTCGGGTGAGGTTGTCTACGTAGGGTACGGCCTGACGGATGGTGAAGATGGCTACAAAGGGCGCGATGTGAAAGGGCGTATTCTGGTCGCCCAGGGCGGTTCGCCGGATGCCAAAAGCCCCCGCGAAATCTTTGGCGCATCGGCCGCGAAACGTAAACTGGCGAGCGAAAAAGGGGCAGCTGCGCTTATTGAGTTATACAGCGAATCCATTCCCTGGGGGTTTGTCAATCAGTATTTCAACCGTGAGCAACTGTCTATTCCCGTAACCGCCGAGACGAGTGCGCCCATCGCGCATCTATGGGTCAACAACGCCAGCAACAAATACAAACAGCTTAAGGAAGCTGGCCAAACGATTACGCTCCAAACCTCGGGACGCCAGCGGACATCGGCCTTTTCGGCCAATGTAGCGGGGATTATTGAAGGCACGGATCCCAAACTTAAAGATGAATATGTTGTGCTGTCTGCTCACTTCGACCACATTGGTGTTGGCAAAGCGAGCGGAACCCCGTATTCGCCCGGCGATAGTATTTTCAACGGGGCGCGGGATAATGCCATGGGAACGGTGGCTATTTTAGAAGCGGCCAAAACGCTGTCATTGCAACGCCCCAAACGGTCGGTGCTGGTGCTGGCCCTGACGGGCGAAGAAGCGGGTACACTCGGAAGCCGCTTTTATGCCGAACACCCATTAGTGCCGCTCAAGCAGACCATTTTCGATTTTAACACCGACGGGGCGGGCTATAACGACACGACCATTGTATCCGTCATTGGCCTGGAACGGACGGGGACAAAAACCGAAATTGAAACAGCGGCCAAAGCGTTCGGTTTGGGCGTATTTGCCGAACCCGCTCCTGAGCAAGGCTTGTTCGATCGATCCGACAATGTTCATTTTGCGGCTAAAGGCATACCTGCTCCTACGTTTTCGGCGGGTTTCAAAGCGTTCGATGAAGCCATTGGTAAGTATTATCACCAGGCCATCGACAACCCCGAAAGTCTGGATTTTGGCTACACGCTGCGCTATTGCCAAGCCTACGCTTACGCGGCCCGGCTAATTGCCAATCGCGCAACGCGCCCTCAATGGTCGGCAGGAGACAAGTATGAAGCCGCCGGAAAAGCGCTGTACGGACAGTAGTCTCCTCGACCGATATGCTTTTATGAGGAGGCAGCCGATCCGGTTTATCCGGATCAAACGCCAATTATCACACCGGAAAACTAAACAGGTCATCCCAACGTTTATTCAGTATTAACAAGACTCTGCTATGCTGTTCAAATATCTGTTCATCATCACGATGGTTATCCTCTTCGTACCGCCGGTGCGTCGATTTGTGTTTTATCTGCTGGTTGGTCGTCAACTGGTGAAAGAGCAGAAAAGACAGGGCGATGTGCGGGGAGGTCGTCGGGAAGGCGAGATTCGGGTTGACAATACTCAGAGAAAAGACGGGAGCTACCCCTTCAAAGGTGGCGAATATGTCGATTACGAAGAAGTCAAGTAAGTTCTTTTCATACATGACAATGCCCGGCAGCGTAACATACGTTGCCGGGCATTGTCATGTATAGTGGGGTACCTCTGCGAGAGCGTACAAATTTCGTCATTTGCAGTTTCCTTCCATCCCTATCTACGGAGTTTGGCTAACTACCAAATCCTGAAATTTTACTGCCTCTCAAATTTATAGGCTGGAGCGATCAGGACTGAAAGCTACCGCTTTGCTGGGCCGCTGACACAGTCGGCGCACTCTAGAAGACAGGCTGATTCCACTTTTTATGTGATTTGCAATGTAGGAATAGCTTCAACCAGAGCGGACGGGTTTTCTTCTTTGATAAGCAGACCAAAAAGATTCACTGGATGGAAGCCACCTGTGCGGTTTGGGTTCGTTATGGCTCAACCGGTTATGAGGTAGTGTCTAGTCTTGGACATGGCATGGGTGGTGCTGACAAGCAACTGATTGAGGATCCTCATTCTCTACCAGAATGGACAGGTAAGCCGGCCAGAGGGGTTACTACAGCCAATAGTTTGAATAAGTCTACAACCCTGTTTAATATATATGGGATCCAACTATTCGGTGGTTTAATGCGTGCACATCAACTTTTCTACCTAGCTCACATTTCAGATCGAACTTGTTTAGTTAGTCTACTGGGTCATACTTTCACTGTTGTTGATGCTTTATTTAACGACGGCCTCTACACGCATCAACCTGTAACGACCAACTATAACGGGGTTTACTTAATTAATTTAGATTTTTACGGCATTGGCCGCTATCGTGAAGTGAGTTGTTTGTTACTAAAAAACGATCGAGTTTCCTTACTTGACTGGCACGAACTTCATCCTCGTTATTGAATAAAATAATGATGTAACTAGGCTATATCTTTTCTTCTTTCTTAAAGCATTTTCTTAACATAACCCAGGTGGCTGCTGCAAAAATAGTCCGTTTAATTTTGTTTCCACTCCAGCAATTCGCAGCCACCGACGTTCTAAAAAAAGCCGCATCAAGTAGGCAGTACGCAACTAATCGACTACCTGAATTTCAGATCGGTAATCTTTAGTTCGCTGTTCACAAGTGGTGAATCCGAGTCAGGATGAGCCGTTCTTATCGTATAGGCCGTTTGCTGGTTAACCAAGCCTGTTTGATCATACCTATAGCTGTAGTTGGTTTCGACTTCGCTGTAGCGCTGGCCCCCTGAAGCACTTAAGGACTCGGTCGTTTCAATGGTTTTAATTAACAGGTTTTGACTGGATCGACCCCATTGATATACGGGTTCGCCCAAACTGCCAACCGTTGGTAACCCCGCTTTAGTGAGATCATACGTATAGGTAGTTACTCGTCGTTGTGAAGCGTCCTTATAGACCTTTTTGACAATGTTCCCGTTTTGAATGGTTTGGTCGATCGTTGCATTGGGACCATCCTGACGATGAAGCAGATACCCATTCGAATCATAGGTGCACCCCTCAACGATGTTGCCTCGCTCATTCAACGTAAAAATATTGGGGAGCCAATTCCCATTCTTATCGCTTATCCCCTGGTTGGTAAATATCAACTTGTTCTCTTTATAGTCAAAGGTTAAATTGCCATAGTAAGAATAAGTATCGGTCGGCCGGTCAGGGTCTCTTGAGGTAATCCTGATGATTCGTCGCTGGATGTCATATTGATACGCGTCCTGATACCGACCCAGGTAATAGAATGGCCGGTGTTGAAATTGGATAGACTTAGCCGGTGACCAGTTGGGACCATCCGTATACCGTTCAGTAAGCTGTTGTATCAATAGTTTTTCATGAACAACAGCAACTGGCTCCTTTGAACAGGCGCCTATGACTAGGGACAAGCTAAGCAACCAAAAAAACGGTCGATGGGGCATGGAAGTAATCTAATTAAAAACGACTGGTGGATGAGATGCTTTTTTATACAATTAATGGGGTAGTAGTTCCGTTCCACTGTGCGGTAGCGGTCTCGTAGTCGGGAAAGTCTGGATGTGTTTGAGATGGATCTGCCGTGCTGATCGGGTATTGACTTCTGCAACAGCCAGCTCGTATATGTTAAGTAATACATTCTTTCAGGCAAAAACAAATACTGTCTGACAACTGTAAGACAGAGGACGAAGTCATAAGTAGTGGCATAGTCTGAAGCCGTATTTAGTCTGGATTTTCATAGTTTTGATTATTCCACAAGCCCTCATACAACACACTGACGTTTAAAAAATCATAACAGCCGTTTTGCGCACGGCCAATTTTAAAACAACCGAATGCGATTCCTCTCATTAGCCATAACACTTGCTTTCTCTTTGACTTCAGTTTATGGACAGACTAATCTGGATAGACTTAAAATTGAACACTTGATTGGCGATTTTTATGTCTATACGACCTATAACACCTACGAGGGAGACAAAATACCAGCGCATGGTATGTACCTGGTCTCTGATGATGGGGTTGCTTTGTTTGACACCCCTTGGGATACGACCCAGTTTCAGCCCTTGCTAGACAGTATCAAAACTAGGCACCATAAAAACGTGGTTATGTGCATTGCCACCCATTGGCATGGCGACCGAACCGAAGGACTTGAGTATTATAAGCAGCAAGGCATCAAGACATATACAACTTCTCGGACGGATGAGTTAAGTAAAAAGAACAACAAAAAGCGGGCTGAATTCTTACTGAATAAAGACACTACGTTTACTTTGGGGCAACACTCCTTTGAAACCTATTACCCGGGCGAAGGGCATACGCTTGACAATATAGTAGTATGGTTTAGTCAGGAAAAAATTCTTTACGGTGGTTGTTTGATAAAAGGGGCCGATGCGGAGAATTTGGGCTACTTGGGTGACGCCAATGAAGCTGAATATGAGACAACGTTAAAGCGAGTCAGAGAAAAGTGTCCCCATCCCAAGTTTATCCTGGTTTCCCATCACGACTGGAGGAATCTGAACTCGTTAAAAAACTCAATAAAATTGGCTAAGCGACTGCGAGCAAAAAAAACACGAGCGATGGGCTTCTTCATGTTTAATGGCCGAAGTAAATCGCTTTGATAAAATCAACGCATTCCAAAAGTTCGATTCCGGTTAAAGTGCTAAGTGAACGCTGTCAATAGTATTCGCCTTGGGTGTATGATCCGTTAGCGACAGGCTGCAAACATAGTATTCCTTAAACAGCTGTCGGATCCGTTTCTTAAAGCGCCCCATTATTGAAGCATACACATGAATGCCCCTACGTCTCAATCGGGAGCGTCTTAAGTGATTGAGAACCCAGGAGTATTAAGCATGAAGGTTCATACTTTGGCCACTATAACGTCAGATTATACTATACCAATTACTACTATCTTAAGCGTTGAAAATTTCGCTGTCACAGGTTCCAGGTGATGATTTCTTAGGCTGATTCTTTTTAAAGAGTGCAGAATTATTAGTAAACCTGGTGGATGTTTAACGGGTTTTATTTTTCAAGAACGTACATTTTCTTTACATCATAATCCCAAACCGTTTTGTACTGATCGAAAAAGCGGTATCCAAAGCAGATATAGTTGGCCTCTGTGATTTGCATTCCCTTTCTAAATGGAGCTGTTTGTTCAAGGCTGTAGGGCGCAATACCTTTAAGACTTAATTTAAGGCTTCCGTTTATAACTATGTTATTAACATCGACCGTCGAATCATCGTAGCCATTTTTCCCGGCGTCAACCAATAGCTTCTTCTTTTTTAGAACTTTCGCTGCCTGATCCTCCAATTGGATCAAACCATATTGCCCGGTATCAAATGAGCCAAGCAGGTCAACCCCTCCGATCTTTACGCGAACCATCGGGTGATTGGAAAGCCTCCTGGTTTCAAAGTTGAGAACTGCCAATACTTTCTCACCTTTCAAGAAGTCCTTTGACCGTTTTCTATCCTCAGTGACTTTATAAAAAGTGAGCTTTCTTTTTACATAATCAAGTTTAAAAAGATACCCTTTGAAAAAATCATGTCCTATATACCCAATGCAATCAGGGGTGATGTGATCCTGAAGGAAATCAAGATTAGCACTGGTAATATTCAACAGGTTACGATAAGTAAGGCCGTTCTTAAACTTAACTTCAGCAATGGTGTCGTTAATGTTTGATATAAATGATTGCCCGCTTCCAACCTGTCCCTTACTTACCGCTCGTTTACCCGGTAAGTTTACTACGTTGTCGTTAATTTCAATGTAGCACTTATTGCCGGTATCGAACATAAATTTTCCCTTAATGCCATTTACCTCTACCGATACAAAAGGGAAAGCGTCAACAAGTGTCAATGGGAATATGATACTATCCCCTTGGAGTTCGGGCCCATGTTGGAATGCCGGTTCTGAAGGACGTTGCGCTACAGCTCGTAGACTAGTGATGCTTAACAAAAAAAGTAAAATTGTCTTTTTCATGTGATTGTCTGGTGGTTATCGACCGTATCTTTAGTTTGCATTTTAATTTTATTTACCTGATAATCAGTTCTGTAGGTTCAAAAGGTACGCTCTAAGAGTACAGACTGCTGCTGATGAAATAGGATTATCAGAACTAATTGAACACTGTCAATTTGAAACACATCGGGCACAAGCCTATTTAATAGGCGTATGCCTGATGTTGATTTAATGCGTGCTTTATGATATGGCTAAAAAAGAATTAACTTCTTTAACAAAGTCCTGGCTATGTTGGAAAAGTGCGCCATGACCTGAATCACTCCATAGGATGAGTTTTGAGTTGATTAGGTACTGTGATAGCGTGAAAGAATTGATAGAAGGCACAATCAAATCATTGGTGCCGTTTACTATCAAAACAGGTTGTTTAATATGGCGCAGTTGCTTGTATTCCGGATCTTTTTCATACCCATAGGTAATGATAGCTGTTGCCTGTGCATTTACCGTTGCTCCGGTCGTAGGTGTATCACGGCTCTCTTTTCTTAATTGCAGACGTTCTAAGAATTGTTCGCCAGCTTCTACACCATTATTTGTTTTTGTGAAAAATATATTTCGCAGAACTTTGGCAGGGCCATCCGACATACCTGCGGTTACTACGTTCACAATTTCGGTTATTCCTTCACTACCTTTCGGGCCGGTACCTGCCAGAATTACTTTGCTAATCAATTCAGGATATGTTTCTGCTAGGTTTTGTGCAATAAAACCGCCTAATGAAAAGCCAAGCAGATATACTTTTTCTAAACCTAATGCCTTAATAAACTCATAGGCATCATTGGCCATTTCTGCTACAGTAGCAGGAGTTTCGCCTTCGCTGCTACCGACGCCCTTGTTATCAAATAATAGGATCGGGTATGTTTTAGCCAATTCATTGGTTAGGGCCGGATCCCAATTATCTAACGTACCGGTAAAGTGTTGCAAGAATACAATAGGTATGCCTTCTTGCCGTCCAAATGAACGATAAGCGAATTTTACACCTTTTACATCGATAAATGTAGTTGGCACTGTTTCTTGAGTAAGCATATTGATGTTATTTTTTTAAATGAAGTGACATTTTTTGTCTTTTATAATCTGTCTTCTTCTCGTTGGAAGAAGACAGATTATAAAATATTTTTTTGCTGTTAATCAGGCTATTACTTGCTTTCTGTAATCAGTATGGTGGCCAGTTTATCCGGCATAGAAATGAACGGCGTATGGCTGCTTTGCAGCGTATACACGTTAGTAACTTTGCTATTTTTTACCATGTACTGTTGTGCAGGATAACTGATCGCATGGTCATTTTCTGTGTGGATATACACCTTCCTGATGCTGCCAAAATTCTTTTCAGTTAAATGTACCGGTGTAGCAAGAGGTACCAGTGGTTCGGCTTTAATAGTGGCTGCAATATATTCCTGAACCTGCTGAGGGGCATCAGCCGCGAAAATATCCGCTACCCCTTCTTTCGCAATTATTGCGGCACCATGCTCCTTATCGACTGTAAGGAACTTGCCGATATGAGATGCCGGGTCACCTTTTGCAAGGCCTAAAAGGCTGTCGCCATCATGCGGAAGTGCTGCTGCCAGATAAATCAGTTTTTTGATTTGTGAAGGGATTTCTTCGGCAACCTGGCTGATCACCAGTCCGGCAAAACTATGGCCCACCAAGACTACATTGGTGCGGGTGCCGATAGCTGCTTTTACCTGGTCAACATAAGTTTGCAAGGTGATACCAGCAAATGAAGTAGTATCTTTTCCATGGCCTGCCAGGTTAACCGTAATCACCTCGTCGCCCTGGGCCTTTAACAAAGGGGCTACTGCATCCCACGCCGATGCATCTGACCAGGCGCCGTGAACAAGTACGACAGTTTTAGAATTTTTGCTGGTTGTGTTTTGGGCCTGAGCAGTAAAACCTAGTACACTCATTGCCATTGCTATTATTGCTGTTTTCATGATTTGTGGTGCCTAATTGTTTAGGACACCACAAACCTCGGGCTAAGCCGGGGCAATAAGTTTAACCCAGGTTAAAATCGAAAAACCCGCTAAAAAACTTGTTTAGCGGGTTTAAGTAGGCATAGCCAGAAGGTGACGAGTTTTACTTTCCAACCATTCGTTTACGAATCCGGCTCAAGGATGGTCCCTGGATACCCAGGTAAGAGGCAATATGATAAAGTGGTACCGAATTAAAAATAGTTGGATGTTTCTCCATCATTTCCCGGTAACGGTCTTCTGGTGTCTTAAATAAAAAACCTTCGGTATTGGTCATAACTTCATGAAAAGCCGTTTCGGCAACAATCCTTCCAAACCGTTCCCACTGGTGCGATTGCCCATAAAGTTCATTCAGATGATCAATATGTATATATAGTATATGCGAGTTAACCATAGCCTCCGTGTAATAATCGCAGGCTGTTTGGGCTAAAAAACTTTTATAGGAGGCTACAAACTGGTGATTGGTAAAGAACAGCATGTTCTTTTCTTCACCCGTATCATTATTTACCCGGTATATTCTGAATACCCCGTTGATCACAAATCCAAGGTGCTTACAAACATTTCTATATTCATTATAAAACTCACCTTTCTTATACTGCTTTGATTGCCAGTACGGTAATGACAGGTCAAATACTTCCGGTTTCATACCGGCAGATCCTAAAACCGTTCGTAATAAGTCGATCTCTGCTTCTGCTTTATTTTCCAACATGCTATAAAAATATAAATTTTTTAGTGAAATCGATTATCGACATCTTCCGGTAACCTAGTGCATCGTCATTACTGATAAATCACCGTATGGGTTGCTTTATAAGGGCTGCTTGGCATTATTTTCGATTTTAACCTGGGTTAAACTTATTGCCGCAGCCTAGCCCGAGGTTTGTGGTGTCCTAAACAATTAGGCACCACAAATCATGCACAAACTTATCTTACTCTTGCTTTCTGTAGCTACGGCTACTATCCTGTTCACCTCTTGTTCAAAAAAGAATGATGACGTGAAACCCGTTGCTAAAAATTATGTGTTGGTACACGGCGCATGGCAGGCTCCTTACGTATGGGATGCCGTAAAAGCCAGCTTGATTAATGAAGGCAACAATGTGACCGTTGTAGAACTACCTGGCCACGGCAGCGATCAAACTGTTCCCTCAACCTTAACGTTGACCAATTACAGAGACAAAGTTCTTGATGCAATGTCAAGAGTAAATGGCAAAGTTATACTGGTAGGCCATAGCTTAGGCGGTATGATCATTTCTGCCGCTGCCGAGCAGAATCCGTCAAAAATTGAAAAACTTGTCTATCTCGCAGCTTATCTGCCATCTTCCGGACAATCCTTACTGTCTCTTGCTGGTACCGACGCCGGCTCAGCACTTGGTGACTCCGTTAATCATGTTGCTATACTTACCCAAAATGCTAACGGAACTCTTGATGTGTTACATGACCAGATTACGAACGTCTTTATCCAGGATGGTTCTGTTCAGGTAAAAAATCTTGTTCTACAAAATTATCGCCCTGAACCAGCCATTCCGTTTACCAATCCGGTTATATTAACTGCTGCTAATTTCGGCTCTGTTGAGAAGGTTTATATTAAAACCTTACAGGATCGGGTGGTTTCTCCGGGCTTACAAGACAGAATGATCGCATCTGGAAACGTGAAAACCGTGTATCAATTAAACACCAGCCACTCTGCATTCTTAGCAAAACCAGATTCGGTAGCCATATTGTTAACTAGAACAGGACAATAACTTAGCTGGAAAGAATTCAATATAACAATTAAAAAGGCCGTCTCATAAGTCAGTTATGAGACGGCCTTTTAGTTAGGAACCAATCTTATACCCCTCAATTATTCAGTTTGGCCATTAAAGGAGCTACAGTGGAAGAAATGGCTCATAAGCTTTCACGAATTGAATGGGAGATGATGGGCTTAGTCAGTAATGATCAAAAATGTAAATAGATTGCAGAAAAGATATCAACAAAAACAAGGAAATTGGCCCTAGCTTAACATGAAAACACGTATATAACAGATGATTTATCTGATGTAACAGTTTGTTCTAAGATCGAAAAGCCAGTCCTTTGTATTCAAACTGATTGGCTTATGCTCAACTATCTAAAAGAATCGTTTGCTCGCAAGAAGGCAAGACGTGTCACTAGCAAATACCCTCACGAAGTAAATTCTTTTCAATTGACGACCGAAGGATTGGTCGAGTTTGCTAACTGGAAAAATCCACTGATACCAGCTAAATCGATTTCCCAGGGAGAAATTAACTTCTTCCGCCAGCTAGCTCCTTTGGGAAGCTTTTGTATCGATGTAGGTGCCAATATTGGCGATACAACTGTGCCAATGGCAATAGCGGTTGGCAGAGAAGGATTAACATTAGGTTTTGAACCTAATCCTATGACTTACGAAATCTTAGAGGCTAATGCACAACTGAATAAGTCAAAGAGTAACATTGTTCCCTTACGTTATGCCGTTACTGAAGAAGAAGGAGAATTTATCTATTCATCCTCTGAAGCGTCTTTTGGTAACGGGGGTGTTTCCAGTACTGAACAAGAAGCCGATCAACATGGTAAGTTTAAACTGCAAGAGAAGGTACAAGGGATCAATTTGTTATCCTTTCTAAATCAATATTACCAAGAGTACTTACCAAAACTATCCTTCATTAAAGTTGACGTTGAAGGTCATGACATTGATGTCATACGGTCAATATCATCCTTGATTGATCAGTACAAACCTGCTCTAGTCGCTGAGTGCTTTTCCGAAGCAACTCTTGATGAGCGAATGGAGCTCTATAAGATTGTGGCCGAACACAATTATAGCCTTTATTACTTTGGCGACTTTGACGAAAATACGGAGGTTATTAAGCTTTCACCCCAAGATATGAATCGCTGGAAAAATTTCAATTTCTATGCTGTCTCTAATGAAAAGCTATAAGTTTTAATGTCTTTATAAAAGGTTAACTATACAACAGGTCTAGGTAAAGTACGACGAGCTGATCCACAGTAAGTTAGTACTATTCCTAGACCTGTTGTATAACTAGGACTATGT
This sequence comes from Spirosoma horti, assembly GCF_054776595.1. Classification (NCBI taxonomy): domain Bacteria; kingdom Pseudomonadati; phylum Bacteroidota; class Cytophagia; order Cytophagales; family Cytophagaceae; genus Spirosoma; species Spirosoma horti. The sequence continues at coordinate 186,734 of NZ_BAAHBQ010000004.1, read as the reverse complement.
AAAGAGACTAATCTAAGAAATGCCTATTAACATCTGCTAATCACAATCTTGAGTTAGTTCAACTATTTCAGTTTCTAGTTGTCTGATTAAATTACGACAAGTATTCAATACATCCTCTTTGTAGAAAGTCTCGAAGTTTTCTGTTTTAATATCTTGCTTGGCTAACTGTTCTTTTGCCCAATAATCCCGCTCTGGTCCAATTGCTAAATCGTCGGAATCAGAATCGATAAGAGTAAAAAGTTGAAAGTCGTCTTGCCTATTTCCGTCAAATTTGTGACTAATCCATGACAAGGACCGCGAGCCATTAATAATTCCTGTTTGGCTGCTCAATATGTTACTAGCTATAAAAATTACTTCTTTATATAGTAGCAATTTCTTCTGCTTGTCATCGGTCATTTATGTTATATAAGTGGCATTATGTTAGGCTGGGTCAACCGACCGGCAAAAAGCACCAATCTCAGTAAACTGGCTGATTATCTCACTAGCTTTTTCATCATTTTCAACGGCGAGTACAAACGGTTGCTCGTCCAAAAGGATATGCGTGCGCTCGTGAGCCTCTTTTAAGCCCATTTCAAAATGCTCTTGAAACAGCTTAGTTGATGATATCTTACGGTAGCCATATTGCCAGCCGTAGAACTCTATATAACGCATTTTCCTATTGTATAATCTCGATTATGTTAAGTACTACAGAATGTATGACAAAAACAAACCCTATATAACAACTTTAAGACAGATGGCAAAGTCACAAGTAGGCTAGGGAAACGGTATTTCACATAACGCCCATTTTGAGAAGTCTACTTGAACGTTTATGCGTCTCATGTCGGAGCAGTTACTGAGACATTGTTAATAGGGATTAGGTGAACACTTCAGCGCGGGCTGTCCCATCGAGATCGTCAACATACTTACTGTTGAATGGCTAATGCCTGGGCAATTTCACCCTAAACTTGCTACTTAACTCGTTGACCAGACTGCTGAGCCAAATAAAAATAAGCAGGCCAGCAATAATAAACAGCGCTTTCAGCTTAAAGGAGAAGCCTACGAATTGCGCCTGACCGTCCAGTGAGAGTTCATACCGAAGCCAGTAGCGCTCAACAATTGTCGTTACACGGTCAAAAGGGAATGCTTCGTCGTAGATGAGTGGAATAATCAACCGGTTACTCGTATCGATAAAGCCATATTTGTCCTTCATACGAACCATGGAGAGGCCATGCTGATAATACGAAGCAAAATCATACGTCAACGGCGTGCGTACCTTGCCCGACTTGTCGATATGGCCGAACTTACCATGAATGGCCACGGCTGACCTATCTTCGGCTGTAAAGCCGGTCGCTTCATCGTACAAATGGGGGATGCGCAGCTTACCCGTTTTGTCAATACAACCCCATTTCCCCTTCTTTTTGACCCAAAATAGGCCGTTGGTTGGCTTGCGGGTATCGGTATAGTAAAAGGGAACGATCAATTCGCCTGTTGAGGGACTAACGTAGCCGTACTTATTCCCATACTGCACCCGTTGCATGCCCTGACCTGAATAGGTGTAGTCAACATCAATGGCATCGAGGGCCACAGGAACTTTCAGCACCAAATCACGGTCGATGATGCCAAATTTTTCCTGGTATTTAAACGGAGTAACGTGCTTGGATCGCTGGATCTGCTCAGTGACAAAAGGGGTAAAATTGAAGTTGAGAATAAAGAAGTTAGCCCCTCTCCACCACAGCACATCTTCGTGGGTGTCATGGTTACATTCAAAATTGATCGTTGAGTTGCTAATTAGATAGTCGTTTGAATAGTGCTGAATAGGAATCTTATATATCTCTTTTCCGGTCCGATCAATATAGGAAAGTCCGTAATGTGTGTCAGCGGGGTAAATGACCCAGGTTTTGCCCTGGCGGAACTGATCGGTGGAAATGTATTTAGGTTCGACGATGACCTTCCCTTGTTTATCGATAAATCCATGCAGTCCATGCCCTTGCTGATTGAGTTGCATGGGGACAAACTCGGCCAGTCCTTCTTCGAAATTCCCAATGTCGCGGTAGGCTGGGGTTAGTTTACGTCCGTTTTTGTCAGTCAGGAAGGTTTGGTAGTCACGGCACGACTTAGTAATCTTTTTGACCACATAAACCTCACCATAGTCCTGGCATTCATCGAATTCGGTCAGCCAGGCCTCATTAGGTGAGGTGTTGGTCTGGGCCAATATTCTGGCCGATGGCAAGAGTAAAGAAAGAAGCAACAGGTTTCGAAAAGCAGTAAGAGGAGTTAGACGTTGGTTTAGAACCTCTTGCTGCCTATTTATATTACGCCAGACACCACTGAAGTAATTTTGGAGCATACACGTTGATTAAGCAAAGAGACTGACTATTTTAGTTAGATGTCGTGCCGTTCCAGATTCCATAAAGTTACATTGGTAAATGTAGACTAAAGATTCGTTGGGGAGCAATGTAATTAGCTGATCGATGCATTTACAAGTGCTCGATAGGGGAATAGATCAGTGGTTGCTTCCTACGTTGTTCATATTAATAATCGCCCAATTCGAAAAGCTAACTAATACGTGAATCCACATCTTTCTATTCTAGGAGCCTTTTTTGAGAATCCTTAGTGATGCATTTTCCAATCCTTGAACATGAAACGTAGCGCATCGAAATAAGCCACAACGGGTTCGGTCATGTGCGTTTCGCTGGGGTAATGCTTATACAGATAAGTCAGGCGTTGTAGCTTTTTTTTAGCCAGTGTGGCCTCCAACTTTAGTAAATGCTTGTGAAAAAACGAATTAGGCCCCCCTTCATTTCCGTCACTAATAAAAAGCCGCTTGTTTAAGGCTGAACCGGTTTTCAGTTTTTCATCGGTCATCTTCAACACATACTCCTTGTCCCACCAAAGCGAGGGACTGACGGCCATATAGGCATCAAACAGATTGGGATGGGTCAACAGACAATTCAGCGATGCAAGGCCCCCAAAAGAGTGCCCGGCCAAAATTTTATAAGCCGCGGTTGGGTAGGTTTTCTCTATCAGGGGCATCAATTCGGTCGCCATGAATTGTAAAAATTTTTCGTTGCCCCCACTGCCTTGATACGCACTAGTATCGGGTTTGCCCTCATAATTCAGGACGCTATGGCTTGGGGTTAGGTCTCGGGTTCGTTTGGTGTTGGGGATACCAATGACGATTGTCTGGGGCATGGCCATCACATCGGGCCGAGAAAGATAATCGACGTACTGAGCAAGCAGTTCAAAATGATTGTCACCATCCAGTACGTATAAGACGGGAAATCGCTGGTTTCTATTGGTGGAGTCCAATTTAGGGCAATGCACATACACTTTACGCTCTTCGTTCAGTAGCTGGGAGTGCATTCTCACCACCTCGCTGGCTGAATAGCTATAGGGCTGCGTAGACTGGGACTTTGCCGGTGAAGCGACAACCATAAGCAGAATCGATAGCCATCGAAAGGAATACAGCAACAACTTCATTGGGTAAAATTTAACGAATGATGGCCTCGAATTTTTGCCTGACCACTACCGGATTAGGGCGTGCTGTTGTGGCGATATTCGGAGTGGTATCAGCCCAAATATAGCCTTAAAAGCTCGATAGAAGACGACGGCCGACAAAGATCGGTTAGCCACTTCAATAAAAAGCTGTGGCTGTGGGCCGTGCTTATTGTATCCATAGACGTCTCTTATTTAGTGAAGTGTCGCCCGTATGAATTAGGCACTTGAGAAGGGCTATAATTTGGGGCGTATATCGCTTTGCTATACAATCTCTTTAAACGCAGAAATTAATGAGCAGGTACATAAACACTTCTTCGTCTTATTTGGAAGCCTTTTAGGAGATTCCTACATGTATTTATACCTGCTGGGTTGAGAGTCGTGTAATCAGGCAACATAGGTAAGCCACTACCGCTTCTTTGAGTAGGTTTGTCTAAACTACGCTTCATGTAGAAACACGGATCCTTACTCAGGAAATCTGCTATGAACAGAAAACGCAAACCCTTGTTGCCGGTTATAGCTTTTGTCATTTTATCAGCCTCACAACTAAGTGGCCTTACTGCCTTTGCCCAAGGACCGGGTCCTGGACAAAGATTACCCCTTCCGCCTATACCTATAAAAGGCGATACGACACATACCCTATCCAAACACTTTATAATGGCCTCTGCAGCAAAAAAAGCACCGGATGCCAAGGGCTTTATTCAACGTTGGCTTGTGCTGGAACCTGTAAAGAAAGATATTGTCAGGAATAACATTTTCACCGATAACTACCTCAGAACAACTTTTTCGGCCGATAATTTTTCCAGCGATTACGCCACAGTTCCCAAAAATGGCCAAACGGTAAACGTGGGAAACCAGGGACTCAAGTGGTATGCGTTGGACAGCAAGGCGTTCAACTTCAATTTATACCATTTTACCTACGCCATTAACAAGCCAAAATTCGGAATATTGGTCTGGCTTGTCACGGTCATCGATTGCCCTGAAGAAATCCAAAACGTCAGGATGGCTGCCGGATGTAATTCCGGTAGCATGTGGTGGTTGAATGGGCAAGAAGCCTTGATGCTGTCCGGTGACAGGGATATGATTGCCGATAATGGTACATCGGCACGTTTAACGCTTAAAAAGGGGAAGAACATCATCCGGGGGGCCGTCATCAACGGACCGGGTATGGCTAATTTCTGTGTCCGTTTTTTAGATGAAAACGGATCGCCCGTAAAAAATCTCAGTATACGTTACGAATAGTAGGTGGTAGTCTGTTTAAGCTGATTAAAACAAATTAGTACATGAAACGAATGAACGTAACCGGCCTGACAACGATATTAGTTTTATGGATAACACAAACCGCTCTAGCCCAGATTGGAAGACCATTTATCCATGATCCCTCAACTATTGCTGAATGTGACGGCAAGTATTACACCTTCGGCACAGGCGGTGGCGGATTAATTTCCAATGACGGCTGGACATGGCATGGGGGCGGGGTGAGACCGGGTGGTGGAGCGGCTCCTGATGTTCTCAAAATTGGTGATCGTTACCTGGTCGTTTATGGAGCAACCGGTGGTGCGGGCAACCACAAAGGAGCTATTCTTACCATGTGGAACAAGACATTAGATCCAAAATCGCCCGATTTTAAGTATTCTGAACCGGTTGTGGTGGCTACCTCGGATGGCTATGAAGAGAATGACGCCATAGACCCCGGTGTTCTGTTAGATCCTACTACCGGACGCCTTTGGCTAACCTATGGCACCTATTTTGGCTACACTCGCCTGATCGAATTAGATCCTAAAACAGGAAAACTCAAGGCCGGAAATAAACCTGTGGATGTCGCCATCGTCTGTGAAGCCAGCACGTTAGTCTATCGCGACGGTTGGTACTACTTACTTGCCACACATGGCAGTTGTTGCGATGGGGCCAACTCGACCTACAATGTGGTGGTGGGTCGATCGAAAAAGATAACCGGTCCTTATGTGGATAATGTAGGCAGAAGCATGTTAGAAGGGGGTGGTAAGATGGTGGTGGCTACCCGAGGAGGGTTAATAGGCCCCGGGCATTTTGGACACATCCTGTTAGAGAACGGAGTTGAAAAAATGTCTATCCATTATGAAGCCGATTTAGAGCAGGGTGGGCGAAGCGTATTGGGCATTCTTCCGGTGGTTTGGAAAGATGGCTGGCCTGTTGGAGGAGAAAAGTTTAAAGAAGGTACGTATGAAATCGAATCCGTACGAAGAGGATATGGACTAGAGTTGGCCGTTGATTTTACCAGAATGGCCGTTGGGCCACGGGGGTTTGGTCAGCCCAGCAATGACCCCATAAAACCCGTTCAGGCTCAGCAATTAGACGATGTAGTGAAAAACTGGCCAACCGGTCCTATTACCTTGAGAATAGGGGACTACATGTCCCGTCCCCATCAAAAATGGACGATCACCGATGCAGCTGATACGACCGGCTATTTAGGTGGGCCCTATTATAAAATTGTACTAGCCGGAACCGATCGGGCCTTAGCGGCCACGCCTGATGCCGAAGTACTCACCGTACCGGCATTTACCGGCACACCCGAACAGTTATGGCGAATCGATCAATTGACGGATGGCACCTACCGAATAATGCCCAAGATCATACCGAATTCGGCAAAGAAGTTAGTGCTGGTATCTTCTGGAGACAGCACACCGACCTTGGCAGAATTTGATTTTAACAGCGATAATTCGAAGTGGAATTTCAGGGCTCACTAAGGATATTCATCACACGACTGATGCTGTGAGGATGGCCTATTTTGTTACTCATTTCATCATTCTGTTCGTTGCTGAGTATTTGATAACGCTTGTAAGGAGGGTTAATTGAACCGTAGAACCCACGCCAGTTGATTGCCAGTAGTCTCCGGGCGTCTACCGTGTAATCAGGAATCCGGGTGTTACTTTAAAGAAAGGCGGCTCGTTCAAACTGCATTTTTATGCTTAATGAGCGCTGTCGAAGCAATGATGATTGACGTTGGTCTCGGAGGGGCATCGGATGGCCGATGCCCTCGACTTGCGTTAAATTGTCCCAGATAGTCTACACCGTCGTAGCCAGAAAAGAGCTATTTCCACCAACCATTCATTTTTCTTATGTAGATATTTGGCCAGTATGATAAGCCGTATGAGCCGCCATATTGGCGATTTCAACGTTCCACTTGGCGATTTGCTCGTCAGTTGCATGTTCGGTAAGCCGTTCCCATTCGGTTTGAATGCTATCCAATCTACTCACCGCATTTTGCCAATCTTTCCCCTTGTTTATCTTGAACGTTTCTTTGTTTTTTTCTTCATCATTGATATCAGTTACCTTTTCGCCTTTAAAGGCTTTTAGGTGCAGTTCATCCCAAAAAATCAGATGTGAAACCAGTTCGCCAATGGAATGATTATCTGAACTATCCTTCCAATTCGACTGCTCCAACGTCAGTCCATCAATTGCCTTTTTTGTTGGTGCAAACCATTGTTGATTGGTATGCGAATTTTTCAATTGTTGGGCAAGTAATGATTTGATAGTTGGTTGATTATCTGTCTTTTTATCGGAACATCCCGAAATCAGCAATCCTAAGCTTACTGCCATTAAAATGCGTTTCATTGTTTTTGGGTATGCTGGTCTGTTAAGATTGCTAAAAATACGGAGTGGATTGTCTCAGTCACAGCTTAACCTGACAACTTCCCCAATTTACTACATCTTAAAACGCCCGAATTAATGAGCAGACGCATGAATAATTCGTCGTTTCAAGCAAGAGCCTATTTATGAACGTTTCTTCGTCTCAAATAGAAGCATTTATTGAGACGGTTTTTTAAGGAGTGTCTAGCTTCTGCTACCTAGATGGGGCGTTAAGTGATCACTCAGTTCTTACTTTCTCAATATTCCAATCAACGCCTAACCCTCATTTAATCCCCATCTTTTTTAGGCTTTAGGATCTTTTCTAGCACTTGTTTTCCATTCTCGTTTTTGGCGTTTAGCGCCATGGATTTTTGATACATCTCGATGGCTTTAGTCTTCTGCCCTGCCTCTAATAAGGCTTCACCGTAACTATCGTACACGTTCCAGCGGGTAGGAAACAGGTGGGTATTTGCTTCAAAAGCAGCTAGGGCCGCCAAGGTTTGATGATTTTGAAGCAAGGCATAGTCCAATGCATTCATTTCATTTTCATCCCAGTAGTATTGCAAGGTATCCTTTTTAAACACGGCGAAAGCTTGCTTCGCGTCAGCTACCCTACCCCCTGCCAAAGCAGTGCCAAAGACTCTAGCTCCGCTTTTCTTGGGCTTGGCTACCGGAGAACTGTTTAACAGCCGTAGCCCATTAATGGCAAGCGGTATGACGTTATCGGCCGTGTTATCGAATAGAATTAGGGTTTGGTCTTTTTGAAGGTTATGAAGCAGGATCGAGCGCCCGCCTGGAAGACCACCGTCGTGAAATACAACGGGTTCGTTTGATGCGTCCTTCCCCGTGATCCACCCGAGTCCATAGCGCTGGGGATTATCTCGGCCATCACTCAGTTTAACAGAAGTAAACATCGCCTGCATGGCTTCTTTACTGACCAATACACCCTGATGGAGGGCGATGTCAAAGTGAAGTAAATCACGAGCCGTACTCACCAGGTCACCATGGCCCTGGAAGTTGAAGTTATACATCCGCTTAAACTCAGCCACTGTATCAGCTCGTTCATACTGGGATGAGTAGGGATAGCGAAGCCGGTAAAACTGGGGAACTGTTTTATCTTGCCAGCCAAAGGTCTTCGAGGAAAACGTGCTTTTCATGCCTGCCGGTTTAAAGATATACTCCTTCAGGTAGGTTTCGTAAGGCAAGCCCGAGACCGCTTCTATAATGAGTGCCAAGACGTTGTAATTAACATTATTATACGAAAAATCGCTACCCGGCTGAAATTTCAGGGGTTGTTTTGTCTTCCGACAGGCCGGAATAATGTCGACGTTGGTAAAAACCGTATCAGGATGCTCGTCGATAACCGAGAAAAATAAGCTATCATAAATGGGGAGCCCCGCCGTATGCGACAACAGGTGTCGGATCGTTACAGACGGATAGGGAAAGTTGGTTAAATGGTTGACCACCGGGTCATCCACGTCTAATCGGCCCTTATCCCATAACTGAAAGATGGCGGTCGCCGTAATGGATTTAGTGATGGAAGCAATAGGAAAGCGAGCAGCCGGTGCGTTAGCCCGTTTAGTGGCAAAGTCGGCCTGGCCGAACGAGTGTTCATAACTAATTTTACCCTGACTGGCTACGAGTAGCGTACCGTTAAATTGACCGTTTTGGGCTAACTGGGAAAAATAACGGTTCAGGCTTTGCTGAGGGACGGTCTTTAGGGCACTGGGAGGGATAGGGTTTGACTGGGCAGCCACAACCTGAACAAGAGTAGCAAACAACAGAGCAGTTAGGACACGGATCATACAATCATTGGTTTTCCAAGAAGATGCAAGTTGGATTGTTGAGGTTGCATACTCGGAATGTTGTATAAGTGGCTTTATGTAAGTCAAAGTACGAAACTTCAAGCTAACTACCCTTGATGTTCCGTTTCAGTAAATGCCCTATTCGATAAACATGTAGCCTACGTCGTCTCAAGAAGGATCATTTTATAAGAATAAACAGATAAAGGACGGCCGGTTTAGTCGATTACGTTTGAATTATTTTCCCGTTGCCTTTACCATAACAAGTCACAGGCAATGCAGTAGGGAACATACCTGTCAGAGGCTATTGGTCGGCCAACGATAATAAGTTGGCTGACCAATAGCCTCTGACAGGATGAAGCAGACACCAATGAACCAGGTGAACCTCGTTTATTTAGCCAGGTCACTATTATCAATGCCCACTCGGCTCTTGTTAATCCGATCCCGCAAGCCCCCAAAATTGTAAGTCAGGCTTAGTGAAAAAGAACGAAAGTAAAGCTGATGCTGGTAGCGCTGGCTAAAGAGGGGGCCATCAGTAGTGTTGATCTGAGTCCGGTAGGTAGTAAACGGGTTTTTGATTCCTCCTGACAGGCTTAGTTTATCTTTGAGTAGTTCTTTGTTAAAATTAAATGCACTATAAAAAAAACCGTTCGTTCTGCCTTGTAAGCCCGTTGGACTGGCGCTATTCAGACTTAGGTCCGCATTGAGTGCCCAACCATGTTTCAGTCGAACCACGTTGGAAAGCGTAGCCGAATACATCAGCATGTTGTTGGTGACCGGCTGGCCGTCAACCTCGCCCGCCAGCCACAGATACATCCCATTGCCGTTCAGGCTGGCCCGGTAGATACCCACTGAATAGCCTAGATTTAGGTTCAGGCCCAAATTGCTTGAATACCCCGTATTGGCGTAGCTTACCTGGTTGATCTGCGTTTGGGGATTAAAATAAACCACCTGCAAGTCCAGGTTATTCATAAACCCATAATCTGCCATCACATTCACCGACAGCTTGTTGCTAAAGCCATAGCTCAGCTGAATGTCGTTCAACACCACCGGGCGAAGTCCAGGGTTACCCGTCACTTCATAATTCGGGTTCGACCGATCCACGTATGGGTTGAGCCGGTTGATGCCGGGACGACGAATCCGCTGAGAGAACCCCGCAGTCAGACTGCCTTCATGGGGCATCGCCCGACTGATCGATACGGACGGTACCACGTTCAGGTAGTCTTGATCGGCGACCGTAGCACTCGTTAAGAAGCTCGCCCGCATCAGCGTCCGTTCCAGACGAACCCCCGCGTTGACCTGCCAGCGCTGGGTCGTGAGCTGATACGAGTTATAGGCACTCAGTACCGTCTGCGTGTTGGTATACTGATTGGCAAGTGCAGGTACGGAAACGAACTGATGGCCTGTTTCCTGAAACGAGCGGTAATCATAGTCACTGCGGTTGGTGCGAAAAATACTTTTCACGCCCAGTTCGGTAACGATTTTTTTGAGGCTCGTCCGGTAATCCACCTGAAGCGTATGCTCCCCAAAGTGCTGCTGGTCTTCTTGCTGGTAATCTGCGGTGTTGACATTCACTTGCTTGCCAAACAACACATTCCCCAATTGTTCTGTCTGGTTGGTGCTAAATAAGTAGGACAAGGTTAGTAGTCGGTTCTTATGCGCTCTAAATCCACGTTCGTAGTTTAGGCCCGCATCCAGGCCCGAACCGTTGCTCTGGCGTTCACTCCGTAAATCGTAGTATTGCAGCAAGCCCGCCGTACCGGTCAGCGTGGATTGCTGAGTCATCCGGTTGGTCATCCAGCTATTGTTGTAATTAAGCTGAGCCGTCAGCAAGTCCAGTGAATCCAGTTGATAGCTTAGTTCAGCGCTCCCGTAGGCTGTGCGGTTTCTGGCCGACTGAGTTCCCTGTTGCTGGAGCCAGGTGGGCGAGTCGCCCCGGCTGAAGCGGTCACTGGCCTCCTGCGTAGTCGGATTGAACAGCCAATTGGCCCCGGCATTGGCCGATAGGCCAAACTTACCCGACTTCATCGTGAACGAGGTGCCCGCCCCAGGTCCGCCATTGGGGAAACTACCCTGGCCGTTGATCGTCCCATTGTAGCCTTCCCTGGTACGTTTGGCGGTAATAATGTTGATGATCCCCGTTAAGCCTTCGGCATCATACTTGGCCGGTGGCATAGTCAGCACCTCGATCCGCTCAATCGTCGAGGCCGGTATACTTTGCAGGACCGCCTTGAGGTTATTTTCCAGACTAGGCGAAGGCTTGCCATTGATGAGGACACGAAAACTGGTACTCCCTTTCAGCAGAATGTTATCCGCCCCGTCCAGCGATAGATAAGGTACTTTCCGCAGCATCGTCAGCACGCTGCTGCTCTTACTGTCGGGGTCTGCTTTCAGGTTATAGCTGATGCGGTCGGCTTGCCGCTCAATTAGGGGGCGCATCCCGTTGACGGTCACTTCAGCTAACTGTTTCGACTGGCTCACTAAGCGAAACGGGTCCAGCTCCACGGATGCGTCTGTTAACTGAACTTGCTTAACAACAGCCTGGTAGCCCAGACTACTTACCTGCACCTGGTAGGTGGCGGGTTTGAGGGCCAAAAACGAAAATGTCCCGTCTTCCTGGGTAACCAGCATACGTTCGCTTTCGCCACCCCGTAAGGCAACCGTGGCAAAGGGCATGGGGCTGTTGGTCAGCGAATCAATAACGTGGCCTTTAAGCGAGAGGGGGGCCGGTAGGGTCTGCCCGGTGGCCAGACGTCCGACTAACGCAATCAGTAGCAGCAGGAGCGGGCGGAATACAAAACGTAAGATCATGGTCGTGAGTGGTAAATGGTGAATTTTGGGCACAGCAATCCCTTAGGCATAGCCATGCTTGTTTTTTGGAGTATGTTAAATCGATAAAAGCCAGGTGAGCAATCAGACGGGGGGCTGACTCCTGTTTTTAATCAGCACATGGTAGAGTAAGAAGCCACTCGCCGTAAACACCATCTCCAGTCCATACGGTAAGGGCGATCCATCAGCGGAGAAAGGAACAAATTCCAGCACGATTAGGCCCAGGCCGGAGGTTAGCAAAATAAGTCCCCACTTGAGGGCTTCATCTTCGGAACTGGCCAGTTGAGCCAGCACTTTTAGGCTTATTTCGTCGAGGTTACCCGACTCGATGATTCGCTTTTTCAAGCGGTATTTCAACAGGGCCAGAATAAAGACGGCCACCAGTACTAAAAAGAGAATGACGACAAAAAAAGGCAGGAGTTGTTTCATGGCTTGTTAGCGGATGTTGTTTAGTTACCCCGCGGCAGTGGGTCATTTTGGTTGACTTGGTTGCCCGATCACTACTCGTTGATCAGTGGGTTTTGCTCAAGTAGTCAACGCAGGGACAGACTCGGTTGCAGATCAGCGAAAAAAAATAAAACAAATTAATTTTCGCGCAGTAATTTATTGGCAATCAATAAATTGAGATGAAGAAATAATTTCATTGATCTCCGGGAACTAGCGCTTTGATTAGTAGTCGCCTGGTAGCCAGACCTTGGCCGATGAAAAAAAATACGCTCTTTTGCAACCGCTCGCCAGTAAGCCTTGACTACTGATTATGGTTGATGAGAGAGAATTAGTAGCCCGGGTGCTGCGCCAGGATTACAACGCTTTTGAAGAGCTGGTCAACCAGTATCAACAGTTGGTCTTGTACGTAGTTTTTCGGCTGGCCAAAAATCAGCAAGACCGGGAAGATATTTGCCAGGAGGTATTTATCAAAGTGCATAAAAATCTGCACCGCTTCGCCTTTGAGTCGAAGCTATCGACCTGGATTGCCACCATTGCCTACCAGACTGCTATTAATTATATCAAGAAATTTAGACGCGAACCAGTACCAAATGAGCCTCCTGAGCTGGATTCATTTTACTTTACCGAAGAGACACCCGAACAACTGCTAGGCATCCAGGATGAACGGGAGTATTTACATCAACTCATTTTACAGATGCCCCTACACTACCGGACGGTCCTAACGTTATACCATTTGAACGAGTTTTCGTTAGCCGAGATTCAGGGCATTACCGGCATCCCGGAAGGTACGCTGAAGAGTTACTTATTTCGGGCGCGCCAGTTGCTAAAAACTAAACTAAGTCAACATCGCTAATTCTATTATAGTATGGACGATACGCGTGATCAATCGCTTCAGGAGTGGCTCGACGGAGCACCCGATTCACCTCCCCCCGCAACATCCTCCGATGAGCAAGCCGACTTGTTGGCCTACCAGACTTTATTTAGCCAACTAAAGACCCCGCCTACTGTGGGCTTACCCTACGGCTTTGCCCGCCGAGTTCGGCAGCAACTTGAACAGCGGGCTCATCGTCGGAGTGATGTTCGTTTTTATCTTTTCTCTGTCGGACTGTTTGTGATATCGGTTCTAGTTGGGTATGGCTTACTAGTCTCAGTTGATGCTGAATTGGCCCAGCAGACTAAGCTGGTCGTCATCCAGCACAGTGGAGCATTACTCGCGGGGGTAGTTCTGTTCCTGGGGATACAGCTAACAAATTCCCAGTGGGTGCAACAGCAAGTCAATGCCTGGAGTCGCTAGTGACTTGACCAACTTGTTTTAATTCAATGATGAACCTTTACTGATTAATTCTCTATAAAGTCGATGCTCAGGGTGAAGAACCCATCTCACCAAACGCCCCATTTGAGACGTAGATCAAATACTTCGTTGTTTCTGGCTATAGCCTTTAAATAACGATTACTCGTCTCAAGCAGGAGGGTTTAGAGAGATCTCAATAGCCTAATTCTTACCCGAAGCGCGTGCGGCTTCGGGTTTATCCCCTAACAACTTTTCTTTCAATAAGGCATGAAACTTTTGGGGTTCTTCAAAGCAAAGATGATGGGCCGACTCCTCGAACCAAGTCACTTCTTTGACGGGCGCTTGCAAGCTTGTGTAATAGTCGGCTACCACGGTGGCCGGCACATGATGATCATAACGACCTAAACAAAAATATACCGGCACATTGACCGCTGAAATTTGACGTTTCAAATCAATGGTGGGCCAAATGGCATGATCCATTGGCCAGTTTAACCGATATATCTTTTTGGCTTTCAGGTAATCAAATAGGTTGTATTTTTTGGATCGCCACAGGATTCGATAAAATGTCCCCCCTAGGTCCTGATGATAGGAGCCCCCATACTTTTGGACTAAGTTTCGTTCTTGCAGGGTAGCGTCAAATCCGCCTTGGTAGAGTCCGTTAACCGGCGGGCCGATTCGCTTTAAGGTGCTTAAGCCAGCGGTGTCTTGACGTTGTTGAGCCTGAGTAAGAGCGAACTCATACGACACCTGTTCACTGCGTGGGCCATCGGTGATGGGGGAAACAGCCACTAAGGCCGCGTAATCGGTAGGATATTTATTAATGACGTGTAGGCCTAGGAAGCCGCCCCAGGAGTGCCCCACCAGAAATAGCTTATCTTGATGAAAGTACTTTTTTAGCCAAGTAGTCAGTTCATGCGTATCGTTGACAAACTGATCGAGTGTCATGCTGGCTGGTGAGATGTGGGAGGAATAGGACTTCCCCGATCCGCGTTGATCCCAGTAAATGACCACAAATTGCTCTTCTAAGGCGGCACTATGGTGCATATATAAGGGCATAGCTACCCCACCCGGCCCTCCATGCAGCCACAACAAGATAGGCTTGGTTCGATCGGCTCCCCTTATGGTGAGGAATTGTTTAGTACCATTGATTTTTAGTCGCCGGACTTCAGCAATGCTATTGGGTAGCCTCTTGCCATCGCTGGTTCTAATGGGTCGGGTGGTGCTACAAGCGGCACAAAAAACAAGCAGAAGGAATAATAAAGTTTTCCTCATCGTAGCAGTAAACGAGTGAACAAGTAAAGCGAAGATGCAGAAAACAATACTTGGGTTGCGTGTAGGTAGACTTAATCAGCAATGAGCCTTGTGCCAATAAAAACAACTTTCGATTTACAAGTTGAGTTTGTCTTTTTAAACGCCCCATTTTGAACGACGGTCGCCAATCATCTATTGATTATAATAATTTTAGATATGCACAATCTCAAATTGCCATCTCACTTGTCAATGTATCATTTACAGAATTGCACCTGAGTTTGTGAGGTACTCGACTTATGAAAACTGAGTTGAAATGTACCATAGTTTCACCAATCCACTATCGAGATAAACGTAACCGATCTAGCCTCAATGCTCCGCTTTGTACCGAACGGCCAGCCCGCTCATAATGTACCCGTTGTCGGTTGTGGATGTGTAATAGGTATAGCGCACCGACACGAGGGCGTCGGCACCCAGCTTTTTGGCTTGAATCGTCAGGCGGGACAGCATGAGCTCTTTCTGCTGCATATCGTTGCCCCGACTGACCATCCGGCGGTTCGCTGACTGGCGCTCATCCAGAGGTACTTCGCCTTTTACTTCTAAATCCTGCAGCGGGTCGAATGGGCGTTCGGGACGTTGATTCTCGTAAAACACATCCACCGGGTAACTGGGCTTATTTTGCAGGTAGACCATTGGCTTAAAGCAGCCGGTCAAACCCAGTAAGAGCATCGCTACAAATAGTTTTTTCATCGTTTTGGGGTGGAGAGGGTAGCCAATACCTCGGCGACAACGCGTGGATAATGTAAGTGCTCCAGTGCCTGCACACTACGGGCAATATCGTCGGGCGTATCGGATGGAGAAACTGGACAGGAGGCCTGAAAAATGATCTGCCCTTCGTCGTAATGCTCATTAACGAAGTGGATCGTAATGCCCGATTCCGTTTCACCGGCTGCCGCAACGGCCTCATGAACAAAATGGCCATACATGCCTTTACCACCAAATTTAGGCAATAAAGCCGGGTGAATATTAATAATCTTATTCGGGAAGGCTTGTACCAGGTCAGCAGGCATCAGCCACATAAAACCGGCCAGCACAATCAGGTCAATGTGCTGATTGTGCAGGAGATCGACAATCTGACTGGTAGTATAGAACGTTGTTCGATCAAAAAGCAGGACGGGAATATGGAGCCGCCGGGCGCGTTCGATAACCCCCGCCTTCGGGTTATTCGACAGAATGAGCGAGACGGTAACGTCGGTATTATCAGTAAAATAATCAGCAATTTTTTCGGCGTTTGAGCCAGAACCGGAAGCGAATAGGACGATGTGTTTCAAGGCAGGTGAAAATGTAATGGATTGACAGGCCGTGTCGGCGTCTTAAACCCGACACCACATAACACCATCAAAATTACAACTTTTGCCTATTTTTGTCAGTACTTGCTCAAATCCAATGCTGGCAACCCATCAACTCACGTTTGACTATAGCCCTTCGAAACAGTTCACGTTTCCCGACGTACACTGCGCTAATCGCGAAGCCTTCCTGATTCTGGGACAGTCGGGCACCGGGAAAACCACGTTCCTGCATCTGCTGGCTTTGCTGCTAAAGCCCAAAAGTGGGTCGGTTATTATTGACCAGACGGACCTAACCAAACTCAGTGCGGCCGAAACGGCGGCTTTTCGGGCTAAACACCTGGGTATCGTTTATCAGAAACCTCACTTCGTCAGTTCATTATCGGTGCTGGATAACCTGTTGATGTCAAATTACCTGGCCAATAAACCGCAAGATAAAAGCCGGGCGCGGGAGTTGGCCGGTCAACTTGGTTTTGCCGACCATCTGGCCAAGAAAACAAATCAACTCAGCCAGGGCGAACAGCAACGGGTCAGTATTGCCCGCGCCGTGATGAACCAGCCAGATGTTATTCTGGCCGATGAACCCACATCCAGCCTCGATGATGAGAATACCAGTCGTGTTGTAACTCTCCTGCGCCAGCAGTCGGAACAGATTGGGGCCAGCCTGATTGTCGTTACCCATGATCAGCGGTTGAAAGATGCTTTCCAGAATCGCGTAAATCTCTAATTTTTATTCTGTCCGTTCGGGTCTGTTTTTAGTTGTCAAAAACATTGATAAAACGTCTATGCGTAAACTTGTACTTGTCCTTTTGCTAATTCCGGTTCTTTCCATTGCTCAAAACCGAAAGAAAAAAGATTATCTTGTTTCGCTTACTACCTCCTATGGGACAATGCGGCTCGTGCTATATGACCAAACGCCGAAGCACAAGGAGAATTTCATCAAACTCGTTAATCAGAAGTTTTACGACAGCCTGTTGTTTCACCGCATCATTCCGCTGTTTATGATTCAGGGGGGCGACCCGAACTCCAGAAAGGCGCAGGACGACCAACCACTTGGCAATGGTGATGTGGGGTATAAAATTCCGGCGGAGTTTGTTCCGACTCTGTTTCATAAAAAGGGGGTGTTGTCGGCTGCCCGTGATAACAATCCCGAAAAAGCGTCGAGTGGGTGCCAGTTCTACATTGTTCAGGGGCGCGTTTGGGACGACGCTGGATTGCAGAAACAGATCGACCGTATCCAGACAATGAAGGGCCATGTGCCTACGGATGAGCAGAAGCAAGTCTATAAAACACTTGGTGGCGCGCCCCATCTCGATGGCAACTACACTGTTTTTGGCGAAGTCATCGACGGGCTAGCCATTGTCGACAGCATTGCCAAACAACCCCGGGATGAAATGGACCGACCGCTAAAAAACGTGCGCATGACCATGACCGGCGATTGGATCAAGAAAAAGAAAATTACAAAACAGTATCACTATCAGTATGTAGGATACAGGAATGAGAAGTGAGGAGTTGCTGACGCCAGCAAGTATCTCGCGTCGGCAACTCCTCACTTCTCACTCCTGTATCCTTACTCCTTTTTATGAAAAAAATTCTTCTCACCGGGGCCAATGGGCTGCTGGGCCAGAAACTGGTTGGCTTGCTTACGCAGCAACCGACTGTTGAACTAGTCGCTACGGCACGGGGCGAAAACCGGTTGCCCTTTTCAGACGGATATACGTACCGGTCGATGGACATTACGGACCGCCAGCAGGTGCTCGACGTGATCGGCGAGGTGCGGCCGGATGTCGTTATTCATGGGGCGGCTATGACCGATGTGGATAAGTGCGAAGTACAGAAAGATGCCTGCTGGGCGCAAAATGTGCATGCTGTCGAGTACATCATTGAGGCTTGCCAGAAAATTAACGCCTTTTTGCTGCACGTGTCAACCGATTTCATTTTTGATGGGGCCGCCGGTCCTTATGACGAAGCGGCTGAAGCTAACCCCATTAGTTTCTACGGCTGGAGCAAGCAGGCGGGCGAATCGGCCGTTCGGCACTCCAACCTTCGGTGGGCCATTGCCCGGACGGTGCTAGTGTATGGCATTGCCCACGATATGAGCCGAAGCAACATTATTTTGTGGGTGAAAAAATCGCTGGAAGATGGAAAAAATATTAAAGTCGTAACCGACCAGTGGCGTAGCCCAACGCTGGCCGAAGACCTGGCAATGGGGTGTTACCTGATTGCCGATCAGGAAGCGGAAGGTATTTTCAATATTTCCGGAAAAGAAGTGCTAACACCTTACGAAATGGCCATTCAAACGGCAGATTACTTCGGTCTTGACAAATCGTTGATCGCCCAGGCCGATGCGTCGACCTTTACGCAGGTGGCCCGTCGCCCTCCACGTACAGGATTCATTCTGGACAAGGCTAAAACGGTATTGGGCTACAATCCGCACAGTTTTGCCGAAGGTATTGCCGTGCTGGCTGAGCAACTTAACTAACGTACACGGATGGGTCAGGTGAAAATTTACGGGGTGCGGGAACAGCTACAGCCCATTCGGCAAGCGCTCTCCGATGTCATTCATTCGTGTGTGGTAGAAGCTCTTCAGTTTCCGCAGGACAAGCGGGCACACCGTTTTTTTTACCTTGATCAGGAAGACTTCTTCAGACCCGCTACCGCTTCAGAGCGCTACATAATTCTGGAGTTTATAATGATGGAAGGGCGCACGGTGGAGACCAAAAAGAAGCTGATTCATCTACTGTACCAACGCATCGATGAACAAATTGGGCTGGCGGTTACTGACCTCGAAATCTGTATACTGGAAAGCCCGGCTCACAATTGGGGGTTTCGGGGCCTGACCGGCGATGAGATCAAGCTCAACTATTCCGTTACTATCTGAACCATGACGCTCCATCTTCGCGTAAAGCCGGGTAGCAAAGTGGATCAGTTGTTTTACGATGCGGCTGGCCAGCTGAATGCCAAAATCCGGGCTCCGGCGCAGGATGGAAAAGCAAACGTCTATCTCGTTGATTTTCTGGCCAAACAACTTGGCGTTGCCAAGTCGAACGTCACGATAGTCGCTGGATTTACAAATCCGCACAAACGGCTTGAGATTGACGTAACGGCCGATGTGTATGCCGCATTTTTAGCGAAACTAAGTCAGGATAGGACTTAGTTTCGCTGTTTTTTACATCATCTTGATGCCGTTTTCCTTGAATCGCCGGTAGATGCTCAGTAGCACCTGGCTGCGGAACTGATCCTCCTTATTGACCGAGTTGATCCAGACCCTCACTTTCAGCTCAATCGCATCGCTGGTAATGGTCGACAGGAAAATTTCGGGAGCAATGCGTTTCACCGCATTTGGATGCTTCATGATCTCTTCTTTGATGAGTGGCTCAAGCGTATGAAGATCATGTTCGGCATCGGCTTTGAGCGTTAGTTCAATGCGTTTGGCTTTGTGATTGATGGTCCAGTTAACGACCTGCCCGGACAGGAGATCCCCATTAGGGATGATCACCTCCGATCCTTCCGTAGTCAACAGGCGGCTGGAGCGAATACCAATCGTTTTGACGCGTCCTTTTTTAGTCGCAATTTCAATGAAATCGCCAATCTGGAAGGGCTTGTCGAAGATCAGAATAATGCCGGAAACAAAGTTATTGACAATGTTTTGAAGGCCCAGGCCGATCCCCACGCCCAGCGCGCCTACCATAACGGTTACTTTATCCAGCCCAATTCCAGACGCAACCACCGCCATCAGCAAGCCACCAACCAGGATAACCAGCCGGACGATCACCAGCCGCGAATCGGAATTACTGATCGATCCGCCCACTTCGTCCTCGGTTTCCCCGAAAAAATACCCAATGTATTTCCGCATCGTGCTGGATATATAGAGCACAATAGCGAACATGATCATGTTGGCCCAGGTAAATGTGGTACTGCCTACGTGGCGTTCGGCAGAAAGGAAGTGTTCGATCCGGCCATAAATGGCATTATAGATATACAGGTTATTCGTGAAAATAACGACCCAGGCAATCAACGAAACAAAACTAAGAAAGGCGTGTAAGCCGATTTTGATCTTTTCGTAATTGAAGCGTGAGGCAATGCCTTTTGATAAGCGACCGCTAATGACCTGAAGGGCAAATGCCTCGTTAATAATCTGCACGAGCGTAAACAAGCCAATCGCCTGGGTCAACCCAAAAATAGCGGCCGTGCTGAAGATCTTGGCCAGACTAAGTCGGCCGAATAGGTTGCAGAATACGGCCAGTATATTCAAAATAATGTAAAGAATTGACACCTGTTTGATGAAGCCGGTTAGGGCCAGCGCTTTTCGGATTCGAAACAGAAACAGGAAGCCAAACAGGATGGAAATCAAGCTTAACAGCAGGAACCACAACCGAAAAAGTAAGCCGGGGTCAATAATCGACGATCGGGTGATGACCACCAGCATATACAAACCCACAATGGCCAGCCAGTAGTAGAACAATTGCCTGGTCCAGCTTCGATAAAACAGAAACGTGAGGGCAATGAGCAGAATGAACTGCATCAACTCGACATAAACGGCTGGTGGACGCAGGTCGAAAAAAGGGGCAATGTTAAAGACAAGAACTAGGGTCGCAAAGACAGGTACCGGTTTGAGGTAGCGGATTTTTGCTTCGGCGAGAATGTTCTCAATGGGTTCATGTCTCTTGATCGTGGTGAAGTTTGAATAGGCCCAGCCAAAAAACACCAAGCCAATAACGAGCATGTAGAGCCAGTTTTCGGCACTTCGGTTGATGTAATAGGACAGCATGTACCGCTGGCCTTCATACGATTTGGCCACCAGGTTGTCCAGCGATTCATCAGACCCTTCGCTTTTCGGAATCGACCAGAGAACGTCGTATTCTTTACCAATAATCTTGGCATTAAACTCCCGAATTCGCTCGTTGACAACGTTCGATAGTTCGGCTGTTTCGAAGTAACCATCCGAAACAGCGGCCTGCAATTTATTGATTCGGGTCAGATTTTTGTTCGTCGATTCGCTAGCGGCTATCCATTGCTGGCGCAAATCTTTTAGCGACTTGGCGTACAGGGCTCGGTAATTACTATCGGCCGGGACAACAAAAATCGAATCTTTCGCCAGGCCGATCAACTGGCCGTTCATAGCCGATAACTGAGTTTCGTAATCAGATAGTCCTTCTCGCCAGCTCTTGAGTTGTTGCTGAATATCGCCCAGTAAAACCTGAAACATGAGCATGTTTTTCATGTCATGTACTTTGCTGTACAGCGCCAGGTTAGTGCGTATGGTCTTTATATACGACTGAACTTCAGGCAGGTCTTCATCAATTTGCCAGGTATTGAATCCCCGGCGCGTTCGATTATTGATGTCATTCAGCGCCGTGTGCCCTTTCTCAAGCCGGGCAATGATACTATCGACGGGAATACCTGGTTGTGGAATAATGGGTAAGCTATCGACCTGACCCGTTTTAATGCCCTTCTGTGCGGACACTGACGATGTGAAAAGAAAGAAAACCGTTAAGAAACTGCTGAGAAAAAGAGGAAGCCGCGTGAAAAAAAGACACGCAGGCTGGCGATTGTTTAGTTGCATCATTGCAATCCACTATTAACTGGAAGTGCTGATGACCATTGGGCTTTTCGTACTTACTATTGGTTATGGCCACACAGTTAAGATAGGGTACCAGATACGAAAACGATACGGAATCGTTCTGGCAGCTATCCTCACTTCTCTTCACATTTGCCCTTCACACACTGGAGTGGTACCGAAGTTAATACGGCTAAACGCCCGAATTGTTATAATATCAACCCTATCCAATTGAAATAAGGACGAGGTTAACCCTGGCAGAATTAGCGACATTTACCCCTAAATCCCCTGAAGGGGACTTTACTCACGCGGGGACTTTGTTCCCTTCAGGGGATTTAGGGGTAAAATGGACCGGCGAACAAACACGTTTATTCACCCAAAGAATAATCCTAAGCAGCCTCAGTGAGTTATGACACGGCGTCGACCGGTTCTTCGACCTTCTTTGTCGATTCCCGGCGGGGAATATAGTGCCGGAAAAAACTGCTGATTTTCATCTGGAGAACACCAAATACGGCTTCTTTGAAGATCTTGGACGACATTTTGGACACGCCCCGCGTACGGTCGGTGAAAATGATGGGCACCTCCCGGAGTTTAAAGCCGTATTTCCAGCAGGTAAACTTCATCTCGATCTGGAAGGCGTACCCCACGAATTTGATTGGGTTGTGCAGAATCACTTCCAGCACCTCGGCCCGGTAGCAGATAAATCCCGCTGTTGGGTCCATGATCGACATACCCGTTATGAAGCGGACATAGACCCCCGCAAAGTATGACATCAGGACCCGGCCCATTGGCCAGTTCACCACATTGACGCCCCGAATGTAGCGTGATCCCACGGCTACGTCCGCCCGGTTAGGGCCTTCGTTGGAGCAGGCATGATATAGTTTGATTAAATCCTCAGGGTTATGAGAGAAATCGGCATCCATCTCGAACAGATATTGGTACCCCCGCGACAAAGCCCATTTAAACCCGTCAATATAGGCCGTACCTAAACCTAGTTTGCCCCGTCGTTCGAGCAGATGCAGCCGGGCCATCGACCCCCGTGGCGAAGAGCCGGTCACTAAAAACTCATCCTGTAAATCACGGACACGTTGAGCCGTTCCGTCCGGCGAGCCGTCGTCAACAATAAGAACATCGAAAGGCTCCGGCAGGCTAAACACCTTCCGAATGATGGCTTCGATATTCTCGATTTCATTATAGGTTGGGATGACGACCAGGCGCTCTTTCACAGGATTTTGAGTAAGTTAGGGGAGGGTATATGACTACAACAGCAAAGTACTCCTTTTTTGTCTAATAAAATCATTAAAAATTGTTAATCTGTAGGTGCTCAGCCAGTTGAGTCACTAGTTTCTTGGCTTTTCCGATACAATCTGACAACGAAACGCCACCATACCAGTTAGCACAGACAAACAATTGATCGGCCTCGGCGGCTTTTAGCGGTTGTTTAATGGCTACAATACGCGCGTCGTACTGGGGAATGGCGCGTTCCCAACGCGAAATTTTCCGAAAAACGGGTTTGTCCGCCCTAATCCCGAACCCACTAACCAGTTCCTGATGGACGTTATCTGCCAGTACGTTGTCCGGAAGCTGAGCGTTGCGGGCGCTCGTTTGGCCCCCCACAAAAGTGGTGAAAAGTACTTCGTTGGCCGGGCAGCGCCCATCAAAAATTGAGCTGCTCCAAATATGTCCGGCGGCAAACCGATCTTCGATTTTTGGATTCAAGCCTCCGAATCCATCCAGCGGGTGCTGCACATCGGCGCGCTTATAGACCGAATGGACGGCTGTCATGGGGGGATAGATAACCTGACGAAGCGAACGGGCGAAATCGCTATAATGTGGCTCTACCAACCGGGCGGCCGCATCGGTACCAACGGACAGAACCAATTTATCAACAAATTGAACGCCTGAACTGGTTTCGACTTGCCATCCACCGTTGGTCTGGCTAATCGACTTGACGGCCTCATTGAGTGACAGACTCGTTAAGTTGGCGGCCAGAGCGTTGGGCAGCATTTGCATACCATCCCGAAAACTGAAGGATTGGCGCCTGCCCGTAGCCGATTGGTTTTTGATCAGCCCACGCAGCACAGACCCATACTCTTTCTCGTAGGTTAGCAATACGGGAAAGGTTTCTGAAACCAGCAACTGCTCGGGGTCACCGGCGTAGATGCCCGCCACAAATGGCCCCAGGGCGTAATCGACAATCTCGCTGGAAAACCGCCGTCTGAAAAAGTCGGCCAGTGTCTCGCCGGGAGGAGAAAGCGTTTTGTTGTTTCGCTCACGGAAAATAGCGAGCTTGGTTTTCCAGCTAAAAAAAGGAGGTTCGCCAAAGGTGCCGAAGAGGAGAGAGAGCGGGCCGGAAGGCATTTTCCGGTACTTGCCCGCCCGAAATATATAACGGGCTTTGCTGACGGGTCGGCTAAAGGTCAGGTTGGGTGTTAGGCCAAGTCCATCGAGCCAGGCCAGCAGATCGGCATCGCCAAGCAGAGAATTGGGACCAATTTCGCACAGGTATTTTCCGTGATCAGGGTTTTCGGGTGTGGTAGGGCCTTCCCATTGGGATTGAATATAGCCGCCCGGCTGGCTGGCTGCTTCCCAAAGTCGATAATCAATGCCTTGTTTTTGTAATTCGTAGGCTACTGTCAGGCCCGAAATCCCCGCTCCGATAATACCGATTGTCATAAGGGCTTCTTTGTTTTCGTATTGATCTTCTTCTGCAATTTCTCGGTCACCTGCTTATAAATTGCTTCCATATCGGCCGGGTGCGACGAATAGAAAATATAACTTTTGCGGTAGGTAGCCGTATCGACGCCAAATTTTTTGAAAACCTGGCTCTCCATGTGCTTATACACAATATGCGACGAATCGACAGACCGCAAATTGATTCGGCTAATGCGGGCTTCGGCCAGATGTATGTCCGTCAGGATGTCGGCCATTTTCGCTTCGCTGATCAGATTCTCGGGTGGTTTGTTCTCGGGTGCCGTGCAAGCCGATACCAGCCAGCCGCTGAGCAGCAGACTCCACAGATGCCGTTGAAATAGGTTTCGATGCATACGCTGAAATGGGTAACTTTGTAAGGTAATCTCCGGTAGCAAAGTTCGGGATTGACTGTTAAAATAGTATAACGCCTGTTCTGCATGGACGAGTTCTTGGCCCGGCTCCGTAATTTTGATATCCGAATCCGCAAGGCGGTCAACTCGCAGATGCGTGGTAGTTTTCGGTCGGTGTTTAAAGGAACAGGCTTGGAATTTAGTGATTTACGAACGTATCAATATGGCGACGACGTGCGGGCTATCGACTGGAACGTGTCATCGAAAGGCCACGGTACTTTCGTGAAGGTCTTCCGGGAAGAGAAAGATCAGACCGTTTTTTTTATGGTCGATGTCAGTGCATCCCAGCAAGTTGGGGCGCGCCACCGCGACAAATTAAAGACAACCAAAGAGGTTTGTGGTGTATTGGCCCTGTCGGCAATTCGGGAAGCCAGCCATGTGGGGATGTATTGCTTTTCGGATCAGAAAGAGAAATATATCAAACCGGGAAATGGCCTGAAGACGGGTTATCAATTGATTATGAGCCTGTATAAACTACAGCCTCAATCGACCCGAACCAGCATTGCCGATGCGCTGCTTTTTACACTCAATGCTCTAAAACGCCGTAGTGTCGTTATTTTGCTCTCCGACTTTATTGATCTCAGTTATGAGCATAACCTGAAGGCGCTGGCCAAAAAACATGATCTGGTCGTTATTCACCTGTACGACCAGCGGGAAGTTAAGCTCCCCAAACTGGGCATTATTCCGGTGCACGACACGGAAACTGGGCGCACGGTCTGGGTAAATACGTCGTCGGTTTCGTTTCGGACGGAGTTGTACGATACCTTCCGACAGAATCAACTGCGGCTCGAACGTCTGTGCAAACAATACAATGCGAATTACCTGGCACTTGATTCGCAGGAGGATTTTGTGCCGAAACTTGTCGAATTATTTAGAGTCAGGAAATATTGATGAACCAATTCGGCTTTCTCCTCCTTGCTTTTTTCTGCTTTCTACCTAGTGTGGAGCAGGCAAAACCATTATCAGGCAAGTCGCCACTTGGACAGGATGCACCCAAACAGAGTTCTCCAGGGCAGTATCCACTGCGGGGCTATTTTCTGGTGGATAGCATTGAGATTGGTCGGCCATTTCGGTATTCGCTGACGTATCGTCACCCCGCCAATATCGATGTGTTATTCCCGGACACGGCCCGTTATTTTGCCCCTTATCGGGTACAGAAAGTAGCTGTGTTTGCAACCAGCACCACGGGAGTCGGACCTGCTGCCGTTAGTCGGGACAGCGCCGTTTATACACTGGTTTCGTTCGAAACCGATTCCATTCAATTGTTGCAGGTGCCTGTTCGAGTGCTCAGTGCCACCGATTGTACGGCCCAATGGACCCAGCTAGATACCGTTTTTCTACGGTCGAAACTACCACTGACGTTGCCCGATTCACTGGCCGCGCAATCGCTTCGGCTGGCTACCGACACCAAACTGGCACCCCTCCAACAGCAGTTTAATTATGTGGCGCTGGCCGCTGGTTTTATCAGTGCGAGTCTGGGGCTGGGTGTACTGTATCTGCTATTCGGGCGATTAGCGCGTCGACAGTGGCGGCTTTATCTTTTCAATCGGCGGCATGCCCGTTTTCTGGGTGAATACACCCGATTAAGCGACCAGCTCAGTTCATTTACAGCCGCCGAAACAGCCAATGAGGCTGTTTTGGCCTGGAAAGCTTATCTGGAGCAGTTGGACCCGCAGCCCTATATGTCATTGACCACGCCCGAACTGGCTGATCGGCTGCGTGATGAGCGTGTTGCCAGCGCTCTTCGGGAAGCTGACCGGATGATTTATGGGGGCACCTACACGCCACAATCACAATCGGCCTTACAGGTATTGAAGGAGGTAGCTACCCAGATGTACCTGCAGGGCCGAACAAAATTAATGCAGTCCGATGGCCGCAGGAAGGAGTCCGTATCCGCTTCTTCGACCGAACCGGCTTCTCTATCCTGATCCTATGCACCCCTGGTATTCACTTCATTGGTTCAGTCTGGCGCAGTGGCAGCAATTTCAACTGGCGCAGCCACTGGCGCTTTGGTTGATTCCGGGCATTTTGTTTCTGTTTTTCCTGCGCTACTATTTGTACCGGAATGCACAACAGCGGTTGAATATGTCAATGGGGCAGCTTAACGCACACAGTAGTAGAGCAGGGCGTCTGCAGGCATCCCGTTCATTACTAAGCATAGGGCGTTATCTGCTTCCAGTCAGTGTGTTCCTGAGCCTTTCCTGTTTGCTGATTGCATTGGCCCGTCCGCAAATCATTAAGCAACAACGTAGTGAACAAGCCGAGGGCATCGACATTATGATGGCGCTGGACGTATCGGAGTCGATGAGTGAAACAGACCTGCGCCCCACGCGTCTGGCGGTAGCCCGTCGGGTAGCCCAGACGTTCGTGAACGGCCGCAAAAATGATCGCATAGGCCTGGTTGTTTTTGCGGGGGAAGCGTTTTCCCTTTGCCCGCTCACCACCGATTATGGCCTTCTAAAACAGTACTTAAGCGACCTGAACGACCGAATGATCCGCACCTCGGGTACGGCTATTGGCGACGCGCTGGCTCGCTGCATTAACCGCATGCGCGACCGTACGGTATCGGCAACAGATACTGTGCAACGGGACGATGATGCCTGGAAAGTGGAACGTAGTAAAGTGATTATTCTCCTCAGCGACGGTGATAACACGGCCGGAAATCTGGATCCGATTACCGCTGCCAAGTTGGCTAAAGCGTTCGGTATCAAACTCTATACCATTGCCGTAGGCCGCCCGACTGCGTCGGCAACGAAGGCAACTACGGTTGATGAAGGCGTTCTGAAAACCATTGCAACCATCGGCAACGGAAGTTTTTTTCGGGCTACCGATGCCGGCCGCTTACAGGCTGTCTTTGCCCAAATCAGCCGACTGGAGAAGTCGCCAATACGCGTACAGGTTTATGAAGATGTTCAGGATTATTACAGAGTTTATGTGTATTGGGGCATCACCTTTTTACTGATTGCCCTACTCCTGAAAAACACAATCTTCGGGAATGTGCTGGAAGATTAATGGTCTTTGGTTTGTCGCTACCACACAAAAGCTGCACATGCGTAAGCGCCCAAAAACCGTAAACCACAAACCGAATACCAATAAATTATGCTGAAATCCTATTATAATGCCGAGGCTATTGAAGCAGGCTTGGATGAAGTGGGGCGGGGCTGTTTAGCCGGACCTGTGGTGGCGGCAGCGGTTATTTTGCCAAAGAATTACACGCATTCCATCCTGAATGACTCGAAGCAGTTGTCTCGCGTTCAGCGCGAAATGCTGAAAAAAGATATAGAACGCGATGCGCTGGCGTGGGCTGTTGCCGAAGTATCGCACGAAGACATTGACCGGATCAATATTCTGAACGCCAGTTTTCTGGCCATGCACCGGGCGGTGGATGCGCTGGCGATCAAGCCGGAGCATTTGCTGGTCGATGGGAATCGGTTCGTGCCCTATCCCATGATCCCGCACACCTGCATCATCAAAGGCGATGCCCATTATCTGTCCATTGCTGCGGCATCGGTGCTGGCCAAAACCTACCGCGACGACCTGATGGAACAACTCGGGCTGGAGTTCCCTGCCTATGGATGGGCCAGAAACGTAGGCTACCCGACGCCTGTCCATCGAGCCGCCATCCGGCAATTCGGGCCTACCAAATACCATCGAATGAGTTTCCGATTGGTGTGAAAATCCCCCGCCAATTCAGGCGGGGGATTTTTAATTCCCATGCTTTATTTTAGCCAGAAGTTATCTTCCTGGGCTATGTCGGCGGAGTATACTTTCGCCTTAACAATTTGCCCATTCTCTACGGTATACACGTCAATATTATCGACATCGAGTAGACCACCATTTGGCTGAACGGCTTTCCAGTGTACCAGACAGGCCACGCTGTTGGCGTTGGCTGTCAGTATCTTAATGTCGGTGAGCACCAGGCTGTTGGATGATACCTCAAACATGCCGCCTACCATTTTGAAGACATCCGCACTTGAGTTTTTGATACCCGAAAATCGGTTGTTGCCGGGTTGATCCCATTCTACATTCGGGTGGAGCGATGCGGCTAATTTCGCCTGATTTCCTTGCTGAACGGCGGTCAGAAAATCACGAACGACCTGCATAGATTGCGTTTCCATTGTTTTTGCGTTTGATTGGTTAATGGCGTTTTGATGTGTTGATCGAGTTGGTTTGCTGCTGGTTGTAGGTGTATTTGCCAATTGAGAAAAGGCCAGTATACCGGTGACTATGATTGTTTTCATGGCGTTTTTTTGACAAAGGTATTAGGCCGGATGCGGGTGTATTTTACCTTCAAACGCCAACCCGTTACCACTTTGCGACAAGGAAAATCCGAGATAAAGTATTTTCGTATGTTTACGTCATGCAAGACTATCAGAAACAGTTGGCCCTTAGCCTGCTGGCCTATGCTGTACAGAAAAATACCTCCCTGGAGGATTTATGTAGCTCTTCGGGTCTGATATTGAATGAGTTGAAACGGGAGAACGGTGTTTCTCCGGCAAGCCAGCAGATCAATTCACTCTGGCTTAATGCAACCCGGTTGAGCAACGATCCATTATTTGGCCTGCATTTTGGCGAATCGATGCAGGTGACTGCGCTGGGCGTTGTGGGTGAGTTGATCCGGCACAGCCGGACAATTGGTGAAGCGCTGACGCATGCAGCCTCCTTCTCCCAGTTGATTACCGATTTGTTGACGATGGATGTGGTTTCAGGGCTGGAATCGTTCACGATTCAGTTCAGGCCCAGCGTCAGTCGGCGGGCTGAGTCGCCCATAGTCTTTCGGCAGGTAATGGACTTTTTTATGGCCTTTACGCTCCACGAGGTCGACGGACTTATTCTGGAAAAAATTCAGCCGATTAAAGTGGAAATGCCCGTCAATGGCGACTATCTGACTGAATACGAACGCGTGTTACGTTGCCAATCGATTCAGAATAGCGATGCGTACATAATGGAGTTTAAGGCCAGTTTCTGGAATGAGCCTATCCTGACCGCCGATTATGAATTGCAGGCCGTGTTATTGCGAAAGGTAAGTGTACTGGAAGAAGCTCATAGGCAAGCAACGTCCTTAAGCGAACGGATCACAAACTATTTATTAGCGAATGCTTATCTGGGCCTCCCCACGCTGGATACCATTGCGTCGAATCTTAACCTGAGTAGCCGAAGTTTGCAGCGGAAACTGCAGGAAGAGGGTGTAACGTTTCAGCAACTGGCGGATTCCATGCGTAAATCGCTGGCGCTACATTACCTTCAGGCTGGTCGGCATCCGGTAAAAGAAGTGTCTTATATTCTTGGGTACAACGAGTTGAGTGCTTTCAGTCGGGCGTTCCGACGGTGGACGGGCACCACGCCGGTCAGCTACCAGAAAGGACAGTTTTCCACGGCAAAGCTTGACAAGGCCTAAGGATACAGCGTTCATAAAATCATGAAGCTGTTTGAGCTTTCAAAAAGATTTGGAAATAATTGTTTTTCTGTCATTCCGACGAAGGAGGAATCTGCGGTAAAAACGAAAAATTAGTCTTCCTACCGCAGATTCCTCCTTCGTCGGAATGACAGAAAAAAAGCTACTTCGTCATATAAAACAAAAGTTTAAGCAGCCTCCATAACACGCTACCGATAAGGAGTAATTACTAGTCAAGCCTTATACCAATTCAGGCGTTCGAGCCCGATTTCGCAGTTGTTCCGTTGGCCGGAAACGTTCGCCATATTGGTCGGCCAGCCGATCACAGGTGCTGACAAACGTCTCGATGCCAACAAAATCGACGAACGATACCGCTCCACCCGTGTAGGCCGGGAAGCCCCAACCTAAAATTGAACCCAGGTCAGCGTCCAGTTTGGTACGGACGACATTTTCCTCAAAACAGCGTACTGCTTCGATGGCTTGCCGATAAAGCAACCGTGTTTTCACCTCATCGAGCGTGGGCTGCTGCTCGGCTATTGGGAATAAATCCTGCAATCCCGGCCAAAGTTTTTTGCTTCTATCGTCGGCATAGTCATAGAAACCCGCCTTCGACTTCTTACCGAAGCGGCCCAGATCAACGAATTTTTTGGCGACTTCATAGCTCGTGTCGTCTTCACGAACGGCACCGTCTTTAATACCTTGTCCTGCGATTTTGTAGACCAGATCCAGCGCTACTTCGTCGGTTACGGCCAATGGCCCAACAGGCATTCCGGCATCTTTTCCGCCATTTTCGATCAGAACCGGGTTGACGCCATCTTTCAGCAATTCCATTCCTTCCGATGAATACGTACCGAAACAACGCGATGTGTAGAAACCACGGGCGTCATTGACAACGATGGGTGTTTTGCGAATCTTGCGGGTGAAATCAATGGCAACGGCAAGCGCATAATCTGACGTCTGTTTACCCATGATAATCTCCACCAGCATCATTTTGTCGACCGGCGAGAAGAAGTGAATGCCAATGAAGTTTTCAGGGTTGGCCGATGCCTGCGCCAGTCCGCTAATGGGTAGGGTGGAGGTGTTAGAGCCGAAAACGCGGAGGCCGTCCGGTGCCAGCATCGGTTCGGCCTCTTTGGTTACCTGCGCTTTTAGCTCGCGGTTTTCGAAGACGGCTTCGATGATGAGGTCGCAATCCTGCAACATCTGCACATCGGCCGTTGGTTTGATCAGGTTCAGAATGCTGTCGACTTTAGCTGGATCGACTTTGCCGCGTTCAACACCTTTCTGTAGGAGCCCACGCGAATAGTCTTTCCCTTTTTCAGCCGCTTCTACTGATATATCTTTCAGAACGACCTCGATACCTGCCTGGGCTGAGACGTAGGCAATGCCCGCACCCATCATGCCCGCGCCCAGAATACCCAGTTTTTTGACATCCGTTTTCGGGTGGTCTTTGGGTCGGCTCGCGCCTTTATTGGCTTCATTCATCCCCAGAAACATTGTCTGGATAAGGTTTTTGGCCACTTTCGAGGTCGCCACCTTTACGAAATGGCGCGCTTCAATAACCAGTGCCCGGTCGATATTGACTTGTAGTCCTTCGTACACACACGCCATAATTTCGAGTGGAGCGGGGGAGTTGCCTTTGGTTTTGTCCATCAGCATGGCTGTGCCAGCCGCGAATGTCTGAGCCCCTACCGGACTCTGGACATTGCCGCCCGGAACCTTGAAATTATCCTTGCCAACAATCTTGCCTGTCTTACGGTCAATCTCGTCCCATGGTTTAATCGGTTTTGGCCGGCCGGATGTTCCGTTGGCCTCGATCCAGGCATGGGCTTTCGCCATCATGTCGGCGGGGCTGTCGGCAATATCATCGATCATCCCCAGGTTTTTTGCTTCCTGAACACCCACCTTTTTTCCTTCGAGGAGCAATGGTAATGCGGCCTGAATGCCAATCATGCGGGGCAGTCGCTGCGTGCCACCTGCTCCGGGTAGTAAGCCGATGGTTACCTCAACCAGGCCAATGAGCGTTTTGGGGTTGTTCAGGGCAATGCGGTGGTGGCAGGCCAGGCAGATTTCGTAACCACCGCCGAGGGCCGTTCCGTTAATAGCGGCTACGGTTGGCTTGCCGGAGGTTTCAATGCTGCGAAAAATACGATTCAACTCCGACGAGACGTTCAGCATCTCCGTTGGTTCTTTATCATTGTTACGCAGAATCATTTTCAGGTCCGCACCAGCCACAAACTCAGGC
This sequence comes from Spirosoma horti, assembly GCF_054776595.1. Classification (NCBI taxonomy): domain Bacteria; kingdom Pseudomonadati; phylum Bacteroidota; class Cytophagia; order Cytophagales; family Cytophagaceae; genus Spirosoma; species Spirosoma horti. Next base: position 154,384 of record NZ_BAAHBQ010000004.1, on the reverse strand, counting down.
TTGGCCGAGGTGATGATCAGCCCCTTGACCGACTCGTCGGCCATTGCCTGTTGTAGAGCCGCTTCGAACTGAGGTATCGACTCGTCGTTGAGAACGTTCATCGGCGACGAAGTCATTTCCCACGAAATAATAGCTACGTTCTGGTCTATGCTATACTTAATCATGCTTGAGAAGTTTGTTGTATTTTTACAAAAAACAAAGTTGATATGGGCGCCATAAGACTTATTCAAAAGCCAGAAAACGGCCAGATTACATTTAAGGTACCCGATGAGATGCGTGATGAGACCATCATTATTGAGTTTCGCCCGGTTCAGGACGAAGATCGAGCGTCATTGCTGGATATGTCGCGGCAATTATTCGATAAATTACCCGCTCTGAATCCAGACCTGGACTGGAATTCTTTGAATGTTTATGAGCAATAAGATATTCTTAGACAGTTCTATTTTAGTTGAATGGGCTAAGAAAACGCAACCTGACTTATTCAATCATTTACTACGTTCTTCATTTGACTTGTTCATCAGTCAAATCACACTTAGTGAGTTTACTTATTATTGGTTGGCTGTTGGTGGCGGGAAGGCTCCGGTGACTCTAAAAAGAGACGGAACCATTCCCGACGTTTTACGGCTGTACAGCCCTGCCGCTTTATTGAGTAAGTTGAAGTGGCTCGATGCAGACAAAACGATCATACCGCTACATCTTGGACTGATGGAAAAGTATAATCTGTTGCCCAACGACGCGCTTATTCTGGCTACCTGCAAACTCAATGGAATTGAGCAAATTGCCAGTTATGATGCTGACTTTGAAGCTGCCTGTCTTGGCGAAAACATACGGCTTGTTCAGTCGGTTAGTGAATTGGCGGCCTAATTGACGCGTTCGAAAATCGTGGCGATGCCCATGCCGCCCCCGATGCAAAGCGTCGACAAGCCGAATTGCTTACCCGTTCGTTCCAGTTCATCGAGCAACGTAGCCGAAATAATGGCTCCGGTTGCCCCCAGCGGGTGGCCCAGGGCAATGGCTCCTCCATTGACATTTAACTTGCTGTGGTCGACATGAAACTCATCCATAAACAGCATAGGAATAGCTGCAAAGGCTTCGTTTACTTCAAATAAGTCAATATCGCTGATCTGCATGCCTGCCCGTTTGAGCACTTTACGCGTAGCGGGAATAGGGCCCGTGAGCATAATCGTTGGTTCAGAACCCACAATCGCAAAGGCTTTGATACGGGCACGAGGTTTTAACCCCGATTGCTCCCCAAAAGCCGCGCTGCCAACTAATACGGCAGCTGCTCCGTCAACAATTTGCGACGAGTTTCCGGCATGGTGAACGTGGTTGATCTTATCAAATTGGGCGTACTTGAGCAGCGCCAGGGCATCCAGTCCCATCTGGCCCATGGCTTCGAAAGCGGGCTTGAGTTTACTCAGACTCTCGGTTGTGGTGCCGGGGCGGACACCCTCGTCGCGGTCGAGGACTGTGATACCAATTTCGTCTTTTAGCGGTATAAGGGATTTATGAAAGCGATTATCAGCCTGGGCCTGAACGGCCCGGCGGTATGATTCAGCCGCAAAACCATCCACATCGGATCGGGAGTAGCCGTACTTCGTCGCGATTAAATCGGCTGAAATGCCCTGTGGAACAATGTTATGCCGTGCAATGATTTGTGGATTCATGAAAATGGCACCCCCATCGGAACCCATCGGGACCCGTGACATCGACTCGACACCACCGGCGACGATAGCGTCGATCTGGCCCGACATGACGTAAGCCGCGGCCATGTTGATGGCCTCTAGTCCCGATGAGCAGAACCGGTTCAACTGCACCCCCGCTACAGACTCGTCATAACCAGCTTCGAGGGCAGCCGTGCGGGCAATGTCGGCACCCTGCTCACCAATGGGTGTTACGCAACCCATAATTACGTCATCGACCAGCGCGGTATCGAGTTGATTGCGATCGCGGAGTTCGCGCAGTACGCTGGTAAGGAGTTGAATGGGCTGCATATCGTGCAGCGAACCGTCGCTTTTGCCTCGTCCCCGAGGTGTGCGAACGGCATCATAAATGAAGGCTTCAGCCATAATTCTGTCGAAAAATTAGTATGCGTGCATACGGTTTTCAGTCGAACAAAAGTAGTGGCAAAAGCTGAACGAGGCAATAAATTAGGGTTAAATTGATAAACTGTTTAAGGAAAGCAAGAACGGTTCGTGGGAAGACAGACACATTAACGAGACTATAACTGCACAATTAAAAAGGTCAGGCCCATCATTGATGAACCTGACCTTTTTGTGTACTGATCAGCACTAATCCTGCAGAGATTCCGGCAGTTACTTGTCCATAACCACTGTCTGATCAACCAGATAAGCGCCCGATTGTGTAGTTAAATTATATACGCTTTTCACCGAACGAACCGCTTTTTGAACTCGTACAACATTGTATGCCGTAACACCATTGGTCGTTGCGTCGTACCGATACAAAACGTCGCCCGCTTTTACGTCGCCCAATGCTTTACGACCGTCAGCGGTCAGAATCGGGTGATTGGCTGTCGCTTCGAGCAACATCGGAGCCGTTAGAGTACTGCGCGTGTCAGCAGTAACTTCGTTGACTGGAGAGAGCCATACCCCCGCCAGTTCAAAGTTACCCTGGTGTACATCCAGCCGCGTTACCGTTGTTGGCGTAAGTGTTTTTGTGTTGGCATCATAGCCCAGAACAACATCGCCTACAGCCACACCGCTGATGTTCTTTGAGGAACCATCGGCCATCGTCACGGGGGCATCGGGTGCAAAGCAGAAATTATATTCTTCTTTTTTCTTGGCACCGCCTTCGTCGGATTTAGCCCCGCCACCCGATAGCAAGCCAGCCATCTCGCGCGACAATACGAATGTTAGCGTCGACATAAGGCCGGGTTCTTTCTCGCCGACATACTTCAGGTCGTCGATGTACGCGTCCCAGGCTTTGCGATCGGCCGATGCGCCGGGAATGACGAATGGTTTTATCTCCGCTGTTTTCGTGTTCTGGTAAATAGCCAGCAGGCCAAGTTCTTTCGTGTCTTCAGCCGTGAATACCTTGTAGAGATAGATTTTACGGGTGATGCCATCGCTGTACGTGAACACATAAGCGGGACGCTCCTCGTAGCGATCCAGAATAAAACCGCCGGATTTAAAATACGTATCCTTGTCGAGGTTAGCTACCTTAATGGCTTTGATGGCCTTGAGTTGCTCAACGGTCATGCTGGCGCTGGCCGATGCCGTTTGTGCCGAAACGCGTTGACTCAAAAACTGCGTGGCGATAGCGCAGCAGCAGAAAATCAGAATGGACAGTAGGTTGTTTTTCATGTTAATTTTTTGTGTACTCGCCCACTCGGGCATGAATTGCTTCAACAGTTCGGTGGGCAGAAGTAAACGCCCCGGCCATCCAGGCGGTCAGGTACGTCGTGTGCTCGCCGGCAAAATAAATATTGCCATCGGGCTCTAGCAAGGAAGGGTAATATTTCTTCCGGGTGGCATCGTCGTAGGTAGCCCAGCCACCTCCGCTATACGGCACCCGATGCCAGGCCAGAGAAAACGAATTCTCGAACTCCGCCGGGTATTGCGGATGAATTTTGACGCCTTGGGTAAGCGCCACTTTTTCACGTTCGGCAACGGGTAACGCGCCCACGGCTTCGGCCCGGCTGTAGAAATTGTAATAACCGATCAGGACGCCTTTTTTGCCCTGGAAACCGAATGACGGATACCAGATTTGGTTGATATCCATGTTGGTGCGCGAAATGCCACCGTAAATCCAGTCGTCTTCCTCCCAGAATCGGCGCTTGAATTGCAGGCCGATTTTGCCGGTTTTGATGTAAGGTACAAAGTCGGCGGCCCGTTTGATCGTACCTGATAAGTCGGATTCCAGGTTCTTGAGCATGGGCAAAGGTAATGTACAGACGCAGAAGTCGCCCGTCAGCTCTACCGGTTTGCCGTCTTTCTGGTACACGACCCGAACCCCGTTTTCTGTTTTACGAAGTTCCGAAACGGGTGCGCTGAACACAATTTTACCGGCCAGCTTCTTTTCCAGGGCCTTTGGAATGGCATCCATGCCACCCACGGGCTGTAACAACGTGGTTTGCTGTTCGTAGATGTAATCACCGACGTTGTAGAAAACGGGTTGCATGAAGCCCGACCGGAGTAAATCGGTCAATCCGAATGGATCGGTCGTGTTACCCGGCATGGTGCCCGCCCCGGGTTCCGCTTTGGTTTTATAGCCGCGTCGGTTGGTACCTTTGTAGAGATGGGCTGTGTTCAGGTCGCCCTCGTTTTTGAGGAAATCAATTAGTTTCTCAACGTCTTCTTTCGTTAGCTGCTGGTCCAGTGCCGATTGGTCCAGTGCTTTTGCCAGCAGTTCGGCGGTATAGCCGCGCATGTCGTTGTGATACTCTTTGATGCGCAGCCGCCGGTTGGCCAGATCGCCCGTTCCGCCTTCATTGAATAGGTAGGCCGCTTCGTTGTTGCCATTGAAAATTTGCAACGGCACATCCAGTTCGCGACAGTACTGCAGGGTTAACTGATGGTGGTGCGGAATGCGGGCGGCTCCGCCGTTGAAATACAACCCTTCGCCAAACTGGCAGGTCTGATCCGTACCACCGCCCATTTCCGTTTCTTTGGTGCCGCCCCGAATCGTCCAGACGCGTCCGCCCGAGCGAGAGCGGGCTTCCAGTATGGTACAATCGTAGCCAAGTTTCCCCAGTTCGTAGGCCGTTGCCATACCGGCCAGCCCTGCGCCTAAAATGATCACTTTTCGACCTTTGCCTTCTCCCGTTTTTCCATTGGCTGGTAAACTGAGCGCCGACGCTGGAGCGGGCTGTACCATTCCCCACGCCAATAGGCTGGCATAACTGGCACTGGTCGAATTAATAAAGTCTCTTCTTGTCATAGTGTATTCATACGGTACAGCCAGGGGCTGTATCAGCCGTTATTGCGGCTAAGATGAGTAAGAAATTAGTCTGACGACAGGCACAGCCTCTTGCTGTGCCTGTCATTTAACCTACTACTTTTTTAAAGCTATCCATAAACATGGCCATCTCGTCCATCGTCCCAACGCTGACCCGGCAATAAGGCTGCCCGTTGAAGTCGCGGGTTTGGATACCAATACCATTGGCAAACATCTGGTTGCTGAACGCCGAGGTTTTCATCCGGATGGGGAAAAGGATAAAGTTAGCCGACGATGGAATGACCTCATAGCCCATGTCCGTCAGGGCTTTTGTGGTGTAGGTACGTGCTTTTGCGTTTTCGGCCCGGCAGTGGTTCTGCCAGTCAATGTCTTTGTAGCTGGCAATACCCGCCATCAATGTTGTGATGCTCACGGCAAACTCACCGTTGGTATAGGCGTGCAACGTTTTCAGCATCTCGGGTTGGGCAATGGCATAGCCTAACCGCAGACCCGCAAAGCCGTGTATCTTCGAGAAGGTACGCGCCAGGATGACGTTCATGCCTTCGCTGACCAGTTTGCCTAGTTTTGGGCGTTCGGCGGGTTCGAAAAAGTCGATATAGGCTTCGTCGATGAACACCGGTACTTTGGGGGCTACTTCACGAATGAAGGCTTCCAGTTCGGCCGTCGGAATAATGGTACCCGTCGGGTTGTTGGGGTTTACAATGTAGACCATCTTCACATCGGGCGTAATGTTCGCCTTGATGGCCGGGAGGTCAAACTTGTAGTCTTTTGTCATCGGCAGCGCCTTGATCTTAGCCCCAAACTTTTCGGCCCGCTGCAGCAGGTCGTCATACGTCATGGTGCTGGTCAGGATGGTGCCTCCGCCTTTCGCGAAATAATCGGCAGCGGCCATCAGAATATCCGACGAACCAGGCGACATCATGATGTTCGCTGGTTTTACGCCTTCATCCGTAGCCAGCAGTGTTTTTAGTTGCGCAAATTCCATCCAGGCGTAGCGGTTACCCAGGTCGGCCGCTTTCACCAGTGCTTCTTTGGCGCTGGGAGCGATGCCCAATGGGTTTTCGTTTGCCAGCAAGCGAGCCTTCAGCTTAGGCATCTTGTCAAACGGATCATCGGTAAAGGCAAACTCATTGGTGAAGCCCGAAACGAATGGCGCATTGGGGCGGCTGGCAGCGGCAGGCGTGAACCGGCTTAAACCAAGACCAGCAGTTAGGAGACCGCTGGCGCGAAGCCAGTCCCGGCGAGTTAGTTGTGATGACATATTTGTAGGATTTTGTACTTATCTAGGATTAAATAAAAGTTAATCAGAATCTAACTCCTTAGTAGATAGGGTTTTGTGAAAGTACGAATTTATGCTAATAAAAAAGCGTCTTCGGCCGGAAAACGCTTTTAAAATATTTTGCTAGTAGGCGTATAGTCAAAATTTATATAGTCATCTTTAACTATAGGCCAAATAAAAAAAGCTAATTTACTTCCAGTGCGTCTTTTGTTGGTAATTTAGGGAACGGCGCATGGGGTTCTGCCTGGTACCAGAATACGGTGCTCGATACGTCCGACATTTGGGGAAGGTAACGTCCGCCACTTCGCCAGCCCAGATCCTGAATGGTTACCCGTAAGTCTTTCTCGAACCGAATAGGGTCCATGATGTGCCAACGGTACATGCCAAAACGCTGCTGGGATTTATACGTGCCATCTGGTTTAGTGACCTGATGCAAACCGACATAGGGCGTCGAGAAAGGTATGTATTGACCACCCCGATCGAAATTGTAAGAGCCGCAGAAGTAATCTTCCGTACCCGTACCGGCAATGGTTGGGAAATCGGTGTCGCCATCCATAAAGAATTTGATTTCGCCTTCGCCCCACCAGCCATTGTTGTTGACGCCCCAGGCCAGAAATGTGCCCACATACTGACCTTTTCCTTTTATGCCTTCCAGTAACGTAATGTCCTTTTTGTACGGATTTGGGTTCGTCCGGCGGAACTGCGCGTGAAAGTAAGCCATGTCATCGGGCACATCGGTGAGCGTGTAGTCGATCTGATAATACAGGTTCATCGGGTCTTTTTCATTGATGTTTTCCATCGTTATCCGGCACCGTTTCCGGAAGGGCATTTGCCAGTAGCAGTTAAACGCACTCCCCGGATTGACACTAACCGGCAACGAATTGAGTTGTGCGTATTCGCCCCAACCCATGCCAAAAAAGTCGCCCACGGGGACTTCGATAGACGGTGTCGGTTCATCATCCCAATAAACCCGCAGAATGGAGAAACGCCAGTTGCCGGTGGGCGTCATCCAGATATGCTGAATGGCACCCGGCCCCTGCACATCGGCCAGCGTGAAGGTTTCACCAGCTTTGATGCGAATGAACGGATTCACTTTCCAGCCCCGGCCCAGATCGCGGGCGGCCTCTTTGGCGTTGGCGTGGTTGGGGCGGGTGTCGGTCAGGTCGTCCATACCGCCTTTGCCTTTTTCGCCCGTAAAATTTTCGGGGCTAATGGAGCGAGTTTTCGCGTTCGACAGCCGGGAAAGATTGCCCAAATTCATATCCAGCCCGTTGAATGCGCCTGAATTACGTTGCTGGGCGAGGAGGAAGTTGGAAAAGGCGTAAACGAGTAGGAGAATACCCGCGAGAAGTAAACGAATTGCTTGCATAAGGGTAGGGAGTTTGTTCCTTTATAAAGGGAACTAGTCTGATTTTTACCACTCTGTCCATAAAAAAAGCCGATGCGGATGCATCGGCCTAGTTTATAAATGGACTGAACGTCCATTGAAAAGGTATATTTTATTTTCGATAAATGAATTGGACTTGGCCGACCGCTGTCTGTGTATCTGATAGGGTCAGAGTATAACTTATAGGAGCAGAGGCTGCGAGTTCTTCAATGTTTTTATTTTTAGAATATGTGTACGTATCCTGGCCTCCCATATCATATTTCAAATTGAGCGTGTTATTTGAAAAGTCCCACGTGCCAGCAGCATCATTAACCAAGATACTCTTATAGTTCTCGTTAAATGTATTGTCCGTATAGACATCTATCGTTGAACGGTATGACTCGACAGCAGACAAGTCTAATGCTTTTCCATTGGCATTTACCGTAGAAGGGAACCCACTCATAAGAGCTCTGTTCAATTCCCAACGTCCAACCACAGGTGAAACCGCCACTGGATCGTTTGATTTAGAACAGGAATTCATGCCAACCAAGGCAATTAAAGAAAAACAGACAGCATACACGTAGCGCTTCATAAGCAGTTGATTTTATTGAGTCAGATTTAAAGAACGAGACTGTAAACTACGGAAAAAATAAATAGAGCAATACTACTTCTACGTAGAATATACACTTACTGATGCACGGCTACGCACAAATTAAGCCTTTTCAGGGCCAATGGTGCTCCGTTGCTTTATAATGTCTTTGGTTTCAGGTACTTGTCGAACCACTGCAAATACCGGTCAACCCGATCTTTTTGATAGCTGGGAACGGTGATGCCGTGAAACTGACCCGGATAAATAATCAACTGCGTAGGCACGCCCAGCGACCGCAATGCCTGAAACATCTGCTCACTGCCCGCCGTGGGTACGTTGAAGTCTTTCTCGCCCGCCATAAAGAGCGTTGGCGTTTTGATGCGGTCAGCTTTCAGGAAAGGATAAGATAACTTCAGCCATTTATCCGTGTTTTTCCAGGGTGCCCCCAGTTCAGTTTCGTACTGATTGGTGTACTGGTCGATGCCATACATCGACAGTTGCAGCGAGCTACCGGCTCCGCTGGCGGCTGCCTTGAAGCGGGTGTCGGTGGCAATGGTATAGTTGGTTAGAATGCCACCGTAACTCCAGCCGCCAATGCCCAGCCGGTCGGGGTCGGCAATGCCTTTCTCGACGAGGTAATCCGTTGCGCCCAGGATGTCGAGCACTTCTTTGTTGCCCCAGTCGGCGTAAATGGCTTTGGTATAATCGAGGCCCCGCCCGTTGCTGCCCCGGTAGTTGACTGCCACCACCGCATACCCGCCTGCCGACAACAGTTGCCGGGTCAGGTCGAAGGAGAATTCATCCTGCGAAACGGGGCCGCCGTGGATGTAGAAAATGGTCGGTAGTTTTTTGTTGGTGGGTGTGTTGGCAGGCCGGTACAAGACATTGGATACCTGCGCGCCATCTTTACTTTTTGACGTAAACCCTTCGACCGACGCCAGTTCGAGCGGGGCCAGAAACGCGTCATGCGTATGGGTGAGCCGACGGGTTGTTCCATTTTCTACCGCATACAGTTCGCTGGGAATGTGGGGTTCACTCATCAGCGTGAGCCAGTTACCGGCCGATACGGTTTCCAGATCGCCAAATACCCGATTGCCAGTCGCGACTTTCGTGAATTTGCCATCGGCAAGGGTATACTGACCAACATAAGTCTGGCGGTCGTCCTGCACCAATACGCCAATCGTTTGCCCGTCTTTGGCCCAGCGTGGGTTCCGCACCGGCCGATCCAGTGTTTTGGATAATAAAGTCGGCTCGCCACCGTCCCGGTTAATGACTGCCAGAACGGGCTGGTCGTACATCAGAAAATTACCCGATGCCGTTGAGCGAGTGTACGCAATTCGCTTCCCATCCGGACTCCATACCGGGTTGTTGTCCGAGCCTGCCCAGGTTGTCAGTTGCTTCGGGCTGGCACCGGATTTGGCGTCGATTACGTAAATGTCGGTGTTCTGATTCCGATCCGGGTCTTCCGTGCGATTACTCACAAACGCCAGTTGTGAGCCATCCGGCGACCAAACGGGCGAGCTTTCGTCATACAGACCAGTCGTAAGGGTATCCAGTTTTTTGGTTGTTACGTCAAAGACGTACAGGTGAACGGAGCCTTTTTCGATATAGCCTTTTACGTCGGCTTTGAAATGGTAGCGGTCAAGCACAAATGGCTTCCGGACTTTCGTTTTGGCCGAATCAGCGTAGTCGGGGTCTCGCAGCGTCATAGCGATCTTTTTGCCATCCGGCGACCATGCGTAGTCATCCAGGTCGGTTTTGAGATCGGTCAATTTCTTAGCCTCGCCACCCCGCCGGTCCATCAGCCAGATTTGCCCTTTAGTCGCACCCTGCCGGGCCGATACAAACGAGATGTATTTTCCATCCGGACTGAACCGCGCTCTCGATTCGCCGTCGGGTGTGCTGGTCAACTGAACGGACTCCTTTCCATCCCAACTCACCATCCAGATGTCTGAATTGCGTTTATCTTTTGTGCTATCGACCGTCGACAGGCCATAGGTGATCCATTTACCGTCGGGCGAAACCTGCGGATCGCTGATCGTTTGGAGCCGGTAGATATCGGATGTGTTGATGGGGCGCTTTTTTACTGGCGTCTGCGCCATACCCACAATCGTTAGAAGAGAGGAGAACGTTAGAAGTACCAATCGGTTTGTCATGGTTATCTGAGGTAATGAGTAAGGCAGTGATAGCGCGAACGTCTTCGTTCGTGCTGATTATTCTTCGGCCTCTGGCCGTTTGACGATTACTTGCTTCCGGCCAGAGGCCGGTGAATAGTCAGCACGAACGAAGACGTTCGCGCTATACGTTCTCGATTCACCCCGCCAGTTCTTTCAACGCCCGCACAAACGCGTCCAGTTCGGCAGTCGTTGTGTACAAGTGGGGTGTAACGCGGACGCCCTGCACAGGTGGCGAGTCGATGGCAACGGTGAAAATCTTGTAGTTATCGAACAGGATCTTAGCCAGTTCGGCGGGCGTTCTCCCCACTACGCCCACATTCGCGATGGCGCAGGAGCGGGCGGGTGCTTCGGGTGTATTCAGGGTTATTTTGGCGTGGTGCCGCACCTGGTCTGTCCAGTAGCGTTGCAGATAGCGAAGCCGCGCTTCTTTGCGTTCGATGCCAATGCTATTATGAAAAGCAATGGCATCCTGAATCGCCAGATCGGTGGCGACGGGGTGAGTGCCGGTATGGTTCAGCTTTCGAATATCGGTATCGGCCACGCTGCTGTCGGCAAACATCGGCCAGAGGTTCGCAATCTTATCCCGGCGTACATACAGGATGCCCGCGCCCAGGGGCGTGCCGAGCCATTTGTGTAAACTGCTGGCATAATAATCAACGTTGCCGAGGTCGCTCATCGTAAAGTTCAACTGCCCGAACGCATGGGCCCCATCGACCAAGACCTCGACGCCGTGTTGATGCGCCATGTCGGTTAACTGACGAATCGGTAAAATCTGGCCCGTAATGTTGACCATGTGACAAACCATTATCAGCCGGGTTTTGGGTGTGATGGCGTTCTCATACAGACGCACGATCTCCTCGTCGGATTGGGGGTTATTCGGGAGCGATACCACCCGATTGACAATGCCGTGTCGGCGGGCCTGGAGTTTGAACATATCCAGCATGGCCCCGTAATCCTGCTGAGCCATAACGGCCTCATCGCCCGCTTTCCAGTGCAGCCCCCCAATGACGGTGTCGAGCGATTCGGTCGTGTTTCGGGTGATGATCAATTCCTCGGGAGAACAGCCCAGTAACGTTGCCAGTTGGGTTTGGGAAACCCGCTTATCGTCGAACTGGCGCGTTCGCATGTAGTAAGACGATACCGAGTTCACCGCCTGAATGTGTTTCAGGTAGCTATTCATGACTGGCCGGGCAGCCAGGGAATAGTAGCCATTTTCGAGCTGGATAAAATCGGTCGTGACGGGATACGCTGCCCGGATCGTACCCCAGAAATCCTCCTGCTTTGCCAGACTAAGGGACGGCGTATGCACATTGCTGGCCAGTGCCTGATCCAGCCCTGCCCAGGTCGACAAAGCTGCTGTACCGACGAGAGATTTGAGAAACTGCCGCTTGGAGAGGGTGGTCATGGAAGAATGGTCTACCGGTATCGATCGGATCAAAAAAAACGTAGTTACTACAGCGGCACAGAGAACTCGGAGTCGTTTTAAAAATAGAATCTCTGTGCCGCAGCGCTTACGCTACATTAGCGCAAATTCGGCACTGGCAAAACTGGCAAACTTTCGTTACCATCTTCACTCACGGCCTGTACGGCGAAATAATAATTGTCCTTCGAATAGGGAAGGGTCATGCCCAGCTTCGTCGTGAAAAACTTCTTCTGCCAGAACGGCCAGTAAGTTTCGCGCATGAGTACATAATAGCCTTTTACCTTACCGGCTGTGGGCGCCTGCCAATATAGAACGGTTGCGTTAGTCAGGTTCCGAACGTCGACCGTTACTTTCTGGGGCACGATGGGGGCTTTCGCCAGGTTGGCCAGTGTTGCCAGATTGATTGCCGTGTTTTTGCGGAGATATTCGAAGTCCATAAACTTGGCGTAGTCACCAAATTCAGTCCCGTTTTCCGTACGTAAATCCTGGTGCTGGTGTTCGTAATTCTCGTTCATTTCGGTCAGACGGACGGCCGCAAAGCCGCGTTGTACGTAGGGTGTATGATCGCCCCCGCGCAGGTAACGGTCATTCCGATACACCATGACGACCTCCAGATTTTCGACGTACCGCTCGCCAACTTCTTTCAGGTAACGGGCCAGCGTACGGGCTTTACCATCGTTCTCGTTGCCAAACTGCCGAATCTGACCAATACGACCGGTTGTGTCTTTAAGCAGCACACCGGGAAGCCCCTCGCTAAACACCCGTAGCCGTGTGTTATCGATGATGCGGGTATCACTGCTGTTATTGCTGCCCATGATGTCGTTGTTGAGAACGGCTTCTACGTTCCATTTCTCCTTCAACGCCCGTTCGGACAAGTGTTCGGCTCCCAGCAGGCCCTGTTCTTCACCCGTCAGGGTTACGAAAATGACCGTAGCCGGAAACGAGGATTTGCTCATAACCCGACAAAGTTCAATGACAGCCGCCGTACCGGAGCCATCATCATTGGCACCCGGTGCGTCTGATTCGCGGTTCATCACATTCGTGACGCGGCTATCCATATGGCCCTGCACGATAAAAACGCGGGTATCATTGGGGTCGGTGCCTTTTAGAGTTGCCATCACATTGCCCATGTTGGCGGGCTTGTCGACACGGCGGCCATCGGGCTGGAGGGTCCAGGTGTCAAGGGTGGCCATCATACGGCCGCCCGACTGTTTGGCGTATTGGTTGAATTTGCCCAAAATCCACTGACGGGCGGCTCCAAGGCCTTTTTTGCCCACCTGCGTGGTGGCATCGGCGGGTACGCTCAGGGTGTGGCGTGTGCCAAAGCTGACAAGTCCATTGATGTGCGCGCGCAGGCTATCGGCCGAAATCTGACTGATCAGGTCTGCAATCTGCGGGTCGCGGTTAAGGATGGTTTGGGCGTTGAGTAGGGGAGAAGCGAGAACGAAGGCGAAGAAAAAAGAAAGTAACGTTTTTGGTTGCATGAGTTTGCTGATTGAACAGGCGAAGCTACTAAAAAAGCGCAAACTAGCCTAGTTTACGCTTCTGGATCGACTTCATGCCGATTAATATTTTGTCAATTGGTACTCATGCAAAATAAGATAATCAACTATTTGCTCATATAGGTGGCCACGCCAAAGGCAATGACGGATATGACCAGGCCGAACATGAAGACAGAATATGACCAGCGCAGTAGTTTATATTTTCGGCCCAGCACTTTGCCCAGAAAGTAGATGTCGCGGATCATGCTGGAATACAGAAAATCAGAATCGTCCATCATCCGGCGCATGCCCCATTCGTAATCCGATAACCCCATCTGGTGAAAATTGCCAAAAAAGAGCAGATTGGCCGTTTTGTTTTCGATGTCTTCCCGGCTTACGAAACCACTCGTTACATTGGGTCGGGTAGCCAGCACGGCCAGCACGGTAGCCACCAGGCACGTCACCACCAACATCACCGTTGGAATGGTCAGAATGGGCCATTCTTCCAGCTTTCGGGTCAGGATACTAACAATCAACGACAACACGATGGTGTTGATCGAAATCATGATGTTGGCCTTGGTATCGGCCATCGAGCTCAACTGAAAATGGTTGGATGAGGTCAGGCGGAACATGGTCTCTACTCCGCGCTCGGGCTTACGCTCTTTTTTGACGCTGTCCGCTGGTTTTGCTTCACTCAGTGGGCGTGGTGAGTCTGGCTCTTTCGTCAGCTCGTTCACCTCATCTTTCGGCTCTTTGTGGTGCTTGCCCTTGTCTTTATCCGACTTGTCTTTGTCGTGTTTCCCGTGTTTGGGCTCATCTTCGGCATCGTCGTCGCTCAACTGCTGGCGGAGCTTCTCCAAATTGGCTAGCTGACGTGGTTCTAAAACCGTTTTGCCGTAATGCGTGAAATAGTGGTGATTCTCCAGAAAATCAGCTGTCTTTTTTCGCCATTTCTTCTTGCTGATTTTTTCGAACGTATGCTTCATCTCCTGCCGGAGATCTTCACTGCGTTCCAGAAAATCGGCGGTCGACAGGTGGCCCAGATCAGCGTCGCACAGGACTTCCGCTAATCGTTTTCCCTGCGGGTTCTGCGGCATTTTAGTTGCCTGAATACAGGCTTCCACGTCCTCGATACGTTTAGGCGATAAGCCCTGTTTTTCCAGAAAGGGCCGCGCTATATGGATTCCGTTTGCTTCGTGATTGTCGCAGCCGTTTGTATACCCAATATCGTGCAACCAGGCCGCAATGAGCACGGTTTCCCGGTCGGTATCCGATAATTTTTCATGGTCGGCAATCTCATTGGCAAACGCCACTACCGCCCGTGTGTGACTCAGGTTGTGGTAGGTATAATCTACCGCAAGGTGCTTTAGCAACGATTCGGCGTAGATTTGGGTTTGTTGAAGCAGCGAGGTTTCCTGGGCGATCATGGCGTTTGCTTTTACTAACGTGTCGTAAGCTACAACCTAACGAATAAAATTCCGATTTCGTTGCCGATTAGTTTTGGATTCTTTGTTTGTAGGCTGTTGGTTATCAGCTGTTTTCCTTTTTTTAGTACGCCGGGTGCGTATAGCCATTAACGATTCATCTATGCGATTTTTTTACGTTCTCACCATCCTGATTTTCATTAATTGGCTCGGCGGCCTCAGCGTATGGGCGCAAAGCCAGACGGGCTATACCGTTTTTTTGCTTGGCGACGCCGGTGCCCCGCAGGCCAGCGGACATGATCCGGTGTTGAATACGCTGCGTGCGCAACTCCAGAAGTCGGGCCCGAACAGCTCATTGATTCTGCTGGGCGATAATATTTACCAGTATGGTATGCCCGATGCGGACAATCCCGAGCGGGCCGACGCCGAACGCCGAATTCGGGAGCAGCTCGATTTACGAACGGCTTTTGGCGGACGGCTATTTGCCATTCCGGGCAACCACGACTGGGATAAAAGTGGTCGGGAAGGGTGGCAGCGGATCAAAAACCAGCAGGCGTATGTGCAGCAATATACGGGCCGCGACGATGTGTTTTTTCCCAGCGATGGCTGCCCTGGCCCGGTCGAAATCCAACTGTCAGATTCGCTGACGCTGGTGCTCATGGATACGCAATACTGGCTTCACCCCTGGGATAAACCCGGCGAAGGATCGGATTGCGCCACGAAAAATCTGCCCGATTTCTTGGCAAAGCTGGACGATATTCTCTACCGGAATCGGCACAAACGGGTGGTTGTGGCCGGGCATCACCCCATGTACAGCCACGGGCAGCATGGTGGCCATTACACGGTCAAAGACCACCTGTTTCCATTAACGGCCATTCGAAAACCGCTCTACATTCCGTTACCCGTTATTGGCTCTATTTATCCGGTCTATCGGTCGGTGTTCGGAAGTTTGCAGGATTTGCCCAACCCGGTATACCGTGAGATGCGCAATGGCATGGTGGCCATTTTCAACAAATACCGAAATCTGATTTATACCAACGGCCACGACCATAACCTACAGCTCATTCAGCACGACAGCCTGTATTATGTCACCAGCGGCAGTGGCGCCAAGCATGAACCCGTTGGCAAGCGCAAAGAAACGCTGTTTGCCATTGAGCGGAAGGGATTTGCCCGGCTGGATTTCGGGGTTGGTGATCAGGTGACAATTTCGTTTTACGTACCGAATGAACAGAAGCCCGACGGCGAATTACTGTACCAAACCACGATACAACTCCGGCCAGCACCCGCACCCGCCAAGGTTGGCAGCGCCGAAAAACGGCCTGATAGCCTTCGTGTTGTCCCCAGTACGCTCTATGCGGCTGGCCCGGTCAAGCGATTCTGGTTCGGCACCAATTACCGCGCTGTCTGGGCTCAACCCCTAACGGTGCCCGTGTTGAATTTACAGGCCGAAGGGTTGACCCCAACTGAACGCGGGGGTGGTATGCAAACGCTCTCCCTGCGACTCACCGACCGAAATAAACATGAATTTGCGGTGCGGTCCATCGAAAAATACCCTGAAAAGGCAATCCCGACGGCCCTCCGGAGCGGCCTGGTGAACGACATTGTGCAGGATCAGATTTCGGCTTCTCATCCGTTTGCGGCTTTGGCTGTGGCACCACTGGCCCAGGCGGCCGGAGTGTACCATACGCAGCCACGCGTCGTCGTGATGCCCAACGATAGCAGCCTGCGCGACTACCAGCAAGATTTTGCCAATACGCTTATGCTCTACGAAGAGCGAGCCGACGGAAATTACAAAGGAACGGGCCTGTTTGGCAATACGACCAAACTCTACAGTACGCCCAAACTGCTCGATAAATTGCAGGATGATAACGACAATCGCGTGGACCAGCGGTCGGTCCTGCGGGCCCGAATTTTCGATATGTGGATTGGCGACTGGGATCGGCATGACGACCAGTGGCGGTGGGCGAGTTTCAAATCGGGGAAAGGACTTCGGTTCGAGCCGGTTCCGCGCGACCGTGATCAGGCTTTTTTTGTCAACGAAGGTGTTTTACCAAGCCTTGTCAGTCGGCGCTGGCTGATGCCCAAAATACAGGGCTTCGGGGATAAGATCCGGTATGTGCCGGGGTTCAACACCAACGCTCGTTTTTTCGACCGCTCGTTCCTGACCGAACCCAGCCGGGCCGATTGGCTGGCTATGGCTGATTCGCTCAAACACAAGCTGACCGATCAGGCCATCGACGACGCCATGCGTCAACTACCCGAGTCGGCCAGGAAGCTAACGGCTGAAACAATAACGGCTAAACTTCGTCAGCGCCGAGCCGATTTGTCGCGCTATGCCGATGAGCAGTACCTGTTTCTGGCTAAAGCGGTCGATGTGGTGGGCAGTGATAAAGAGGAGTTATTTGACGTGACCCGGCGGCCGGATGGCCAGACGGATGTGGTTGTATATAAATTAAATAAAGACAACAACCCTACCCAGCAGCTATACGCCCGTCGATTCAGTCCGGCCGAAACCGACGAGGTTCGCTTGTATGGATTAGGGGGCGATGACCGGTTCGTACTTCATGGAACGGCGCCCGCTGGTAGTCTGGTGCGTATCATTGGCGGAAAGGGCGATGATGTCATAACCGACAGCTCATCGGTTCGGGGTTTGTCGCGGAAAACGTGGGTATATGACCTGCGTAAAAACACCACCATTACGGGTGGTTCGGAAACGCGTAGCCGTCTGTCAGACAACAAAGCCGTCAACACCTACGATCGAATGGCGTTTCAGTACAACCTAACCATGCCCCTGCTGACCATTCAGGCGAATCCCGATGACGGTCTCTTTCTGGGGGGCGGTGTTTTGCACCGCACGCAGGGATTTCGTAAAGAATCTTTTGCGCAGCAGCACCGCCTGACGGCCAGCCACGCCTTTGCCACAGACGCCTTTACGTTTCACTACGATGGCACATATACAGACCTTTTTGGCCGCGCCGATCTGGTGCTTAATGCCGACATCAAAGCCCCGAATTTTGTGCAGAACTTCTTTGGTCTGGGCAACGAAACGGTGTTTAACAAAGCTCTGGGTGTCAATTACTACCGGGTCCGGTTTGAAAACTGGAACCTGAATGCGCTAATCCAGCACCGGGTCGGAAAGGCCGCTTTTTATTACGGTCCCGCCATAGAACGGGTTGAACTCGAAGAGAAACAGCAAAAGTTCATTCAGGACTACGCACAGAGTATTCCGAACGGGAGGCACCTGTTTGAGTCGTTCTGGTATGGCGGACTGAAAGCGGGCTTTACGGTCGATACCCGCAATAGTCCGTTGCTAACAACTCGCGGCTTACTTTGGCGAACCTCGTTGACAGCCTATAAGGGGCTGAATGCTCAGTCCAATTCATTCACGCAGCTCCAGTCCGACCTCTCGTTCTATGCCAGTATCCGTTTACCGGCCCTGGTAACGATAGCCACCCGGGTAGGCACGAGTCTGAATCTGAGCGATAACTATGAATTTTTTCAGGCCAGCACGCTCGGCGGTCTGACCAACCTGCGGGGTTTCCGACGGACGCGATTCGCGGGGGAGAATGCGTTCTATCACAACCTCGATGTACGGATGCGCCTGTTCACCATTAAAACCTATCTCTTCCCGGCTTATGCGGGCCTATTGGCGTTCAATGACGTTGGGCGCGTGTGGCTCGACGGCGAACGGTCGCAAACCTGGCATCATGGCTATGGCGGGGGCATCTGGCTGGCACCGTACAATACCGCCGTTATTTCGCTCATTTATGCCCTCTCCAAAGAGGATCGCATTCCGATGCTTCGGGTTGGGTTTTTCTTCTGAGAAGAAATTTTTAGACCTGTATTCGTGCCGTCAGGTTCTCAAACCCGACGGCACAGTTAGGTTCTAAAATAACTGATACAACTCTATCTCCTCATCGACGCCTTTGATAAACGTTGGCCCAAGTGACTGAGCGGTTTCGGGTGGATTGGGTAGGGCATTATAGACATCGCTTGAAACCAGAAACTGCGTCTTGAAAAATTTATTAAGCTGTTCGATGCGCGCTGACAGAATCACCACATTGCCTGTAACCGAATATTGCTGACGTGTTTCGGTGCCAATATTGCCCACGACCGCATCGCCGATATGGATACCGATACCGACCGTTGTAGGAATCATCAGTTCGTCGTTTACTGCTTTTCGGAGTTGTTTCAGAATGGCGAAACCAGCTTCTACCGCTACCTCGGCCGGGTTTTCGGTTTCTACCGGCGCGCCAAATGTGATCATGCATCCATCGCCCAGAAACTGGTTTACGACGCCGTGGTATTCTTCCACAATACGAATGATGATCCCGAAAAATGCATTCTGGTAATCCATTACCTCCTCGGGCGTATGGTGGCTGGCGTAATTGGTGAAATTGCGAATATCCAGAAACATGATGGCCACCCGCATGTGCCGACTCTGGTACTTGCCTTTTTGCTCCAGCACAGCCTGGGCAATTTCGGGTGATACCTGCTGGCCAAACAGCAAAACGGCCTGTTGCTCGGTTTCAGTAGCCCGAATCGTATCCCGAATGATATCCCGAATTTGGCGGGATACATAGCCGGCCGCTATACCCGCCATCATCAGTAACCCTCCTTTGGCAATGAACATCAGTGGTAAATGCACGAACATATCTATTTCCAGATAGGGCTCTGCCAGGGGCGGGCGCGTAATCAGAAAATAGAGCGCAATAAATTCGGCCCCGGCAATGATACCTGTATAGGCTGATAACCAGAAGGTAAGCCGCAGGGTCGAAAGAATAATGAAAAAAAGATACATGTACACCAGCGGGCTATTCAGGATCAGCAATGGATCATAGAGGTGCCGGGATACAATAAACAGGATGAACGAAATCGACGTGATCTCGAACGATGCATTGGCAAATTTAAAAAACGTCGGTACTTCCTTATGGCGTTGCAGTTGCTGCTTCAGCCAGCGACGAATGTTCCATTCATACGCGCTCATTCCCAAAAAATAGGGCGTAATGGTGAGCATGATCGGGCCGGGCAGGTACATCAAATTGTCGGCCTTAAGAAAAGGCTGCAAGAGCAGCAAAATCAGGGTCGTAAACAGGAAAATTGCCGATAGTACGCCTGCGCGCTGGACCTCTCGCTTGAGCCGCTCATCGGAAAAGTGTTGTTGAAAATAGGACTCAATGGGTGCTTTTTGCATTGAGCGAAACGGAAATGTCATCTCATAGAAGACCGGATGGTTCGTCTCTGTTCAACAACCAGATGTCAGGATTGATTCATCATGCACTAGTTTCAGAATCGGTAGGACAGGCCTACGCCCGCGGCCACCTGGCCGGTGAGGGGAATAGGCGCCAGCGACATACCTATTCGGGGCTGACGCAGCAGTTCGTTGTAACGGATTACCGCTTTGTTGATCTGCCCATTGCCGATGATGGAAAGGGTAAGGGAAGCGACAATGGAGCTTCCGTACACGGTCCAGTACGTGCCGCCGGTGCGACTGGTGCTGAGCACGATATAGGCCAGAGGCACCAGAGCCGTTAGGCGGCTCAGGGTCGTCAGCGTGCGGAACGTCCGGAACCGATGGTTCACGGTTGGGTCGTTTAACTCATAAAACGGGATTTCCAGCGAATAGGTTGAGGAGAGCTTCTTGCCACCATAAAAGTACAGGCTTCCCAGTGACGATGACCCGTAAGCGCGCTCAATGGGCAGCAAATGCGCCGGAATAGGGGCGTTGCGGTAGTGCGACGTATCGTCGTCTCGTTGGCGCTGGGCGTTTACGGATAAGGTGAGCACTAGAAGTATGGTAGTGAGTAGTAAACTGGTTCGCATAAGGGTAGAACGAAAAAGGGGGCAGTTGGGCACCCGAATGACGTAAAAATAATGACGCACCTGTAGAAAGTATCGCTGCGAAAGGATAAGCGGTAGTCGTATTACCCGATGCGCTGGCCATTTTCGGTGAGCCGTTCGGTCTGGAGCAGCGTTACGGTACCATCGTCAGCAACGGCTCCAAGCACCAAGCATTCACTCAGGAAGGTAGCTATTTGTTTCGGGGGAAAATTAACGACTGCCACGATCTGTTTGCCAACTAAGGTGTCGGGTTGATACAGACTGGTAATCTGGGCCGAACTGCGCTTGATACCCAACTCGCCAAAGTCAATGGTTAGTTTATAGGCTGGTTTTCGGGCCTTCGGGAAAGCCTCAACCGCGATGATGGTACCCGTCCGAATATCGACTTTGTCGAAATCAGTCCAGCTGAGGGCATTTGGTGTCATGAGCTATCAAATCGAAAGAATAATGGCTAAATGAAAAAAGAGACTTGGCCAGTAAACAGGCACGTTGACAGGCCTGTTTACTGGCAGCTGTAAAAACAAAGCCTGAACCGATAACTTCGTTCCCGTTAAAATTTACTGCAAGACTACTAATTCGGAGAGGTATTTAAAAACTTTTGCCTGTTACCTCCCGTTACCCCACTATTGTCGTAAACCAAACTCTATTTTACCTATGAAAACTACATTACTCTTGCTGACGGTAGTTGCCGCCGGGGCTATGGCTAGTCCGGCTACAGTACCACCTGCCAGGACCATTAAAGCAAATTCGGTTAAAACACATATTAGTAAAAGCGCCATTGCGCCAGACCCGGATAATGGTGGCCTCAAACTAGCCCCCGGTTTTGGGGCATTGACCTTCGCCGATAACCTTGGAAAAGCCCGGCACATAGCCGTCGACAATGTTGGAACGGTATTTGTGAAACTGGAAAAACTCAACGAGGGCAAAGGCATCGTTGAACTGGTCGATGCCAATGGTGACGGACGCGCCGACCAGACAATCAAGTTTGGCGATAATACCGGGACGGGCATGGGCATTTATAATGGCTATCTCTATGCCTCATCTGACACATCGGTTTACCGCTACAAACTGACGAATGGCAAAGTGATGGACACAACGCCCATGGAGCCGATCATTGCTGGTTTAACGCTCCAGCGCCAACACGCCAGCAAGTCATTCGCAATCTCGCCAGACGGCAAACTGTTTGTCAACTTCGGCGCTCCCTCCAACGCCTGTCAGGAGAAAGACCGGCAGAAAGGCTCGAAAGGGATGGATCCCTGCCCAATTCTAGAAGAATATGCGGGTATCTGGCAGTTCGATGCCAATAAATTAAATCAGCATAAGGCTGATGGCAAACGCTACGCTACCGGCATTCGGAATGCCGTTTCGCTGGACTGGAACACGGCGACGAATACACTCTATGCGCTTCAGCACGGTCGCGATAACTTAAATAACTGGGGTGGTATTTTCACCGATGAGTACAGCGCTGAGTTTCCTTCAGAAGAGTTTTTGATGGTGAAAGAAGGCTCCGATTTTGGCTGGCCTTATTGTTATAACAACCATGAGAAAAATCAGAAACTTCTAGCCCCGGAATACGGTGGCGATGGCACGAAAGTGGACCGTTGTGCCGGAAAAGATAAGCCCATTATGGCCTTTCCGGGCCACTGGGCGCCCAATGACCTGTTATTTTATACCGGCACTCAATTTCCGGCCAAGTATAAAAATGGTGCATTTGTTTGCTTCCACGGCTCCTGGAACCGGGCACCATTGAAGCAGGGTGGTTATTTTGTGGCTTTTATTCCGTTCGGAAACGATGGCCGGCCTTCGGGTAAATATGAAGTATTCGCCGAGAACTTCGCGGGTGTAGCAGAGCAGGGCAAGCCCGGTACCAATGTGAACGCGGGTAAACTCGATCTGGCCAGTCCCGGCGATGCCAAAGCCCGTCCGGTAGGTCTGGCGCAGGGCCCGGATGGCTCACTTTACATTTCTGATTCCGTGAAAGGAAAAGTCTGGCGGGTGATGTACACCGCAAAAAAATAGGACAAAAACAGTCTTCTGGTCTGCCAGGCGTCAAAGCCTGACGCATAAAAAACGCGTATTACCATTGGGTGATGCGCGTTTTTTTTATGCTTATCAGTTTAGGCCTACCTTTGCCGACTGATAATGACTTCTTTGCTTTAATGAAAGATAAACTTTTCGACGGAATAAGCCTGCTTCTGATTGCCCTTGCCATTTACGTTCTCGACCATCAGCTCACCACCATATCCGACGTGCAGATGGGCGACGAAGGATTTTACATGTATCAGGGAATCAGTAATTTTCGGCTGGGTTTGCAAACGGACTGGGGCCCTGCTTATTCCCTCTGGTACAAGTTTCTTTCGTTCTTCGAGTCCGATACGATTCGTTTGTACTACCTGAACATGGCCCTGCTTTCGTCCTTACCGACGATTGCGCTGTATATAGCGATTCGGCTGGCTGGTTTTCGCTGGTACTGGTCATTGTACGCTACGCTGGTGTTTCATTTTTCCCGGATGAATTTCCCGGAAGGCGTCAAAGTGTCTATCCTTCTCTTTCTGCTGACGCTGCTGTTGTTCATCATCTGTGCCCGCTACCTGCGGAACCGCCTTCACCTGTCGTTTGCGCTACTGACGCTTTCGTATTTTCTGTTTGCCTATTTCCGGCCGGAATTTGTGGTGCCGTTCGGGTTGTGTTTGGTTTTGCTCATTGGCGCTACGGTCTGGTTTCGGCAATCATATTATCCGATAGCGGGCATTGGAGCGATTGTTCTGGTCCTATTTTTTGGTGTAGGAAGTCCCCTGTCCGAGAAAGGAGAAAAAGCATTCAAACAGGATTTCTCCTACAACTATGCCATGCGCCATCCCGAAGATAAGCGGCTAAGCACCTATAGCAACTGGGTCGATTCGGAAGTGATGTCGCAGATTATTTTTGGCGAGCGGGTCAAGGGATTCGGCGATGCGCTGATCAAACACCCTAAAATTGTGTTGACCGACCACCTGCTGCCGAACATCTACAACTTTGGCGTATTGCTCGGAACGGTGATCGAAAGTTATTTTCAGCCACTGACGCACCTGCCCGGCGGGAGCGCTATTCTCTCATTATTTAGTCGAAAAATTACCTGGGTCTTGCTGCTCGTTGGCTTTCTTGCACTGGTGTCTATTCGGAAGACAGCACTGGGCGTGAGTCGTACGGTTCTTGATAATCCCTGGCCGTATATCGTGGCTACAACGGCCATTATTCCGCCCATTGTCAGTTCGGTTTATTCCATGGGGATCAAAATTCGTTACCTGCCTGCTTTCTATTTCTTTATTCCGGTCCTAGTCGGCGTTATCGTGATGAACCTGGTGTTTCGTCCGTGGCTGAATGCCCTTATCGCCCCTCGAAAGTCGGTTATCCGCTTAGCCGGTACAGCATTGATGGGACTCTTTCTGATCGGTGTAGGTGCCTGGATGGTCTGGGAATGGCAGCACCAAACGCCAGCTACAACAAACGGGCGTAAATTGCTTCAATATACCAAACAGTTGATTGCCCCAATACCCGACAAAAACCAGATCCGGATCTTCGATAATCCGGATGAACTGCCCACGCACCTCAGCGGAACATCGATCTCGTATGATCGGTACAAACGGTATTCCGACTTTTATAAGTTCGTCGAGCAGAACGACATTAACCTGATCATTTTTCGAACCGAAATTGCGCAGTATTACAAAAACGATACAAGTATGCAGCGGTTCATCGAGCAGCCTCCGCAGGCGTTTATCCGCAAACCCGGCTTCGACCCAAACACCTACAGCTTTATTCGGAAGGATTTGCTGAAATAAGAATGGCGTTTTGTCTCACCCCTAAATCCCTTCAGGGAATATAGAGGTGAAGAGCCGATTATTTTTCGATTTGTAAGCCATTCATTCAAGCTTACAATCTCCCCTAAAAAATGGGCGTAACAACAACAGTTGCGTAATAAAAAGCGCCAACACTCGGCCCGGCCGTAAAGGTGGTATAGGGCCGGTTAAGCAGGTTTGTGCCGCCAAGCTTGAGCGATAAGGGAGCGTTAGCCCGGCTTGACTTCGTTAGCGTGTAGCTGATCTGTGCATCAAACGTGTTGATGGCCGGAACCATCCCGGTGGCCAGCGACGACTGCCATAAAAATGAACTCTGGTATTTGTAGTTCACCGAAAAGCCTATGTTTCTCCACAAGTCGGTGTTCGAGAGGCCCACATTGGTGATCCATTTTGGTGTGTTAAAGGCTTCTTCCAGCCCATCGCCCTGATCGGTTCGGTCGAGCCGGGCCAGCGACACATTCCCCGACAAAACCCAGTTTCGCCCTGCTGAATACCGAAGCCCCAGGCTGGAGCCGTAGTTGTAGACCGTAGTTTTGGAGTTCGTCCAGAGCCGATAGCGATCCTGCTGATTGCGGTCGGCCAGGTAATAGGCTAACGAATCGGGATTCTTGCCTCTGGGTATATTGGCTTCTACCTGGGCAATGAAATTGTGGTAAACGTTGTAGTAAAAATCGACATCTACGTACAGTCTTTTAGTAAAAAATAACCCCTTATACCCCACCTCAATGCTGTTGACCTGCTCGGGCTTCAGATACGTGTACGTATTCGGTTTCAACAGGCCTTTGTTCTTCTGAATGGCCTGATCCGTCGTTAGTTTATTGGTATTGACATCGGTGTTGATGGCTGCCTGAAAAGCGTCGATGGAAGTCCGGAAATACGAGCTTTCAAAAATCCCCTGCGACATGATTTTCAGGCCGCCAACCCGCTTCACACCACCCGAATTGACATTTGAAAAAGCTTCGAACAGCGAGGGAAACCGGTAGCCAGTCTGGTACGACGCCCGGAAATTGTGGTTCTCAATGGGCGAAAATACCAGCGAAATACGTGGGTTGACCCGCGGGTCGAAATAGCGGTTTTTATCCACTCGCAGCGACCCACGCAGGTTCAGTTTATCGTTGAAAAATGACCGGGAAGCCTGCACGAAACCACCCGTCTTGTCATAGATCAGGTTATGGTCGGTTGACTGGTCGGGGTTGATGAAGTAGTTGCCATCCGGATAAACGACGTACTGTCTGTAGTCGAAACCGGCCAGCAGGTCGATACCGGTTTTCTGCCGGAAAGTCGACCACAACACCCGCGTTGGTTCTACCTGTCCTTCGACGTGGTACATCCATGACTTTACCCGCAACGCTGCGCCAATATCCCAGTTGTTGATGTCGCGGAGCCTGGCAATCTGCTCGTTAAACCGGGCCGAACCTGGTTGCGGACGGCCCGCATCGGCTTGTGTACGGGCACTAAGCAGAGCATCCGTCACGGACTGACCCGCACTCGTGCTGGCTGTAAACTGGTTAGTGAAGTCGGCAAACCATTGATTATCGGATTTGAACGACTTATCTATGTTCTCCGCCATCGACCGGATATTGTAGGAGTCGCCGGTATTTTCCCGGGTTCGGTAGGCCCGAATCTGCACTGAGGGCGATTCGAGGGTTAGGCCGTGCTGATCGAGTACGTAATTATCGAGCCGGAACCGGTTGGTACGCTGATAAACATTGTCGAGGGTAGCCGCTTTGTAGCGATACGAGATCGTGAGGGTAGGGCGAATACGCCAGAAAATCCCTATATCACCCCGGAGATTATTGAGGCTCAGATCGGTGGTTTCGTTCTCGAAATAACCCGTTCGGGAGACGACATATTTCTTGCCACCAATGGTCAGCGTTCGTCGGTTGGCCGATTCGTCGCCGTAGTTATTGACCAGATCACGGCCGGGATTGTTGGCTCCGATTAATCCCAGCGATGTATTGGCGTTGGGGTTGAGGTCCGTTCCATCGCGGGCAATCCAATCGTAGCCACGCTGGTAGGTAAAATTGACCTTGAATGCCAGTCGGGAGCCAACCGTTTGGGCGTAGCGCAGGCTGGTTTCGCTGAATACTTTCGCCGACGATAGCGCATCATTGATGTGATTGAGCCCCATTTTTTGGCTGATGCTAAGACCCGTCGATGAAAATGGATCTTTGGTAATAAGCTGTGCGATACCATTCAAGGCGTTCAGTCCATACAGGGCCGATGCCGCGCCCGGAACGATCTCGACCCGTTGAATATCCAGGTCCGATGGCGCCAATGCGTTGGCAATGGGTGCGCCAATGTGCGGGGCCTGATTATCCATGCCATCCACGAGCTGCACGAAGCGTACATTGGTCGGGTTAGCAAATCCGCGCGTATTATACACTTTAAAGCCAAGGCTTGCTGTCAATAACTGAACGCCTTTCAGGTTCTCGATGGCATCGAAATAGGACGGCTGGGCGGACAGTCGTATTTGTCTCGCATCGAGCAATTCAATACTCACCGGCGATTTCAGGACACTCTCAGGGATTCTGGAGGCCGTCACAACGATTTCGGTCAATTGTATTTTTCGGAGCGAATCGTCGGGCGTAATGGTACTATCGGGCAAGACATGCGCATGGGCAAACTGAAGGGTACATAAGAAAAACAGGAAAAGATGCTTCATATAAGGCGCTATTTCTTTCCAAATATAGCGGCCGATATGTTTTTTAGGAAATAACGCTCTGAATTACTGCCAAAACTGATAATGTGGTTGGTAAAGCTGTTTATGTATGGGCATAAACTGATAATTGGGGTTATCATCTCGCCTGATTATGAAGTTTTAAGCTCATAAAATAAGGTTATTGGGAAAAGTCTATAAAGTCCTGTATGTTTATATGTAAAAAAATAACTTTGCCATTTACTTACTCAACACAATAGTCCACTTAATGCTTCCTGAACAATCCTTAATGCCGCTGCTTGAATCGTATGTGTTTACTGTTTCTAGTGCATTCATCAGTCAGGCTTCTTCCCAGAATCAAGCTGTCCTGATTAATTTACTCAACACAATTGGCAAGTTCTCGCCAGACAGTACTACCAATACGGTACCACCAATCAACGCAGTAAGTGAAACGGTTGCGGCATCGCCCTTCCGTGATTTACAGCAGCAATGGCAGGAAGCGCTGAGCAGTCCCGTGGTTAAAAAAAATGAGTTGGATGAGCACACGAAAGAACTTATACATCGGGCCATTGCCGCCAACCAGCGACAGATAGATGCTACTCTTCGGCACATGCATACAATGGGGTCGCTGATTGCACGGGTGAACGATATGGCTGACGCGACTCCCCAAAGAGACCGGCTGCTTTCACACTATAGAACTGTGCAGGAACATTACGTGGCCTATCTGGCCCAACTTAGGATCTTCCAGGAAAGAAAGTTCAGCCTGCTCGATTCGTAGGAATACATGTGGTTCTTTGGTTCTCAAGGCAGATTGTCCAGTTCGTCGGCGAGAAATTTTTGGAAGCGTTCCTGCAAACCACGGTAATAAGTAAGGTATTTATCGCCCTCGGCCGTAATGCTTGTCCCGCCCCCTTTTTCACCACCCGTCTGGGTCGTTACGAGTGGCGCATTGGCCTGTGTGTTCATCGAATGCACCATCTCCCAGGCCCGTTTGTAGGACATATTCATAGCTTTAGCCGCCTGATTGATGGAACCGGTGCGCTGGATATGGCCTAACAATTCCAGCCGGCCAATACCCATAAATCGTTCAGCGGTATCGTTGGATAGGGTTTCAAGCCAGATTCGGCCGTTTATTCGCAGATTCATGCCAGAAACGAGACGTTGTTCAGGCTGCTAAAGTACAACCGATACGCTAATTCGCTACCCGCTTCACGTTCATCTTCCTGAATGCGCCTTTCAATTGGACCAGCGCCGGGTTTTTCAGGCTGATCGAATCTTTGGCCTGCTGGCTGATGTTGCGGGCTACACTGTCGGACATGAACCAGCCGAGTGGGTATTTTTCGTTGTACGCCAGGCGGAGCGTCAGGTAATTGGTTTTCGGATTGGTGAACCGATCCATGAAGGAGTTGAACATGTTGTCGCGGGTGATGGAGCCATTATCCCAGGCGTTTAGAAAGGCCAGTAACGGGATCTGCACTTCCTGCAAAATAGACCGCTTGTGCGGCAGCCGTCCAATGGTGTTGCTGTTCTGAACGAAAAGAATGTAGGGAATGATCGTGACTCGTTCGGTCGTGTCCAGGCGACGAATAGAGGGAACCAGATTGTTTAGCAACTGGATGCAGGTTTCGACGCCCGAATTATCAAAATAACCGCCATCCACCACATGGCCCCCGTATCGTCGGGTGCGGCCATTACCCACAAGCGTATCCTTTTGAATGAGCCCGCCGTTGGTCACAATGGGGAAACGGCTGCATAGCGATGCGGCCGTTTTGAGCGGCACATCCGTGCCAAGCACATCCAGCGTCGACACCACATTTTTGAAGTAACGCGGATCAAGTTGCAGGTTGGACGTGATGGCTTTTTGACCCGATTCGGCGAGGGTTCCGTTGAGCAGGAGCGAAGGTAGATTGTAGTTGTAGCCCGCCCGCGTCTGATACAACTGGGTAAGGGCAGAATCGAGGGTCGATAGCTCAAGATTCGTTCGATAAGAGCTCGCCCAGGAGTCTTCGAGCCATTTGGCCCGTTCCAGAGCGGGCAGCGGAACGGGCACCAGCCGCTGAATGGATTCTGGAAATAGCAGGGCGGATGAAACGGCCGATAAATAATCGTCACGAATCACGTTTCGAAATTGCTCGAATCGGTTTGTGCGGTCCAGTTCAGCCACATCCCGAAGAAAGGCGGTATAGAAAACTGTGCCAACGCCCCCACCCGATACACCACTGAGCGCATACACATGACGGCTGAAACCCGGAATGATGGAATCGAGCCGGATGAGCGTTTCGGCGGTCCAGTTCAACGCCCGGATGCCACCCCCTTCGGCCGCCACCAGCACCAGCGGAATGGTATCGCCATCTTCCTGTCGGCGGGCATTTACCCATTGGGCAAAATGAGTCTCGACCGTCGGCCGTTGCCAGATGGGGGAGACCATGTTTCCGGTGGCTTGCCGAACGCTCGTGTTGTCGTTAAATGCGCTGATGATGACCAAATAGCCCACCGCTAGCAAGACAAGCGGGCGGTAGCGGTAATCGTTGAAGTAGACCAGAACGCTGCCCCAGAAGGTATACATCGTAATGCCGAAAATAATGACGGCCGTGGGACGTAGCCCGCGCGCAATGCCCCATTCAACGGGGAGGCTGAATAATGTAATCAGCAACAGCGTCAGCAATACGCCCGTCTGGATAACCAATCGCCCCAGCGGGTGTCGCCATAAGACGCGGACATCCTGCGAAAAATCGGTGTACCGATCCGAAAACCGCCAGTGAGCAGGCAGCGTGAAAACCGGAACCGATTGCTCGGCCAACTGGAACAGTACCAGCATAAAGCCGCTCAGGAGGAGCAGCAGATAAGGTTGCACGCGGTCGGGCTTCCAGAAAGCGTAGGCTAGAATCAGGGCCGGAATCATGCCGCCGAGCTTGGGAAGCCACCGGAGTAAACGATCACATTCTTCGTTGATCCGCAACCCAACGGGCGAAATATGCAGAATCATGCGCGTACTGCCGTAAACCAGCCAGCTCCAGACAAACGTGCTGAGCAGTATATATTGAAAAAGGCCATTGAACACACCACCGTCCATAACGGCATTAATCATATCGGCGGCCTGGTCGGGAACGGTCAGAATGTAGAGCGCCAGGAGCAGCGTAATGATGACAACAAAGGCGTTGCGCTGCGTCTGATAAAACGCGATGGTGTAGTTTCTGATTTGTTGAGAAAAGGACTGACTAGGCGTAGGCTGCACAGAAATAGGATTGATACATCAATAAATTGAATATACGCTTTTAGGGTTTACCGGCGAATAAAAGATCGGTTAAATTCTGGCGAAAAACCCACGATATAACGTTCACGGTGTTCATTCCGGTTGTACCTTTCGGCCGATAGTTTCTTCGCCAGGTGCACCCCGGCAATCTACTTCGGACTCCGCGTTCCGGCCGCTATTTCCCGGACTCCGCGTCCCGAATTTCTACTTTCTGTGCGCCTTTGGCGATCTGTCCCAACTATCATACTAGTATGGGCGCGAGTACACCTTTCAATGTCGAAATCCTCTCCCGGATTCAGTTCGCTTTCACGATTGCCTTCCATTACATTTATCCACCTCTGAGTATTGGTCTGGGCGTATGCCTGGTGGTGATGGAAGGGCTGTATTTAAAAACAAAAAATAAGGTTTATGAGGAGTTGACGCGGTTTTGGGTCAAGATTTTTGCCCTCATTTTTGGTATTGGCGTGGCTACGGGTATCGTTATGGAGTTTGAGTTTGGCACCAACTGGGCGACTTACTCACGCTATGTGGGCGATATTTTTGGCTCGGCGCTGGCGGCCGAAGGCATTTTCGCCTTTGCGCTGGAATCGGCCTTTCTGGGTATTCTGCTCTTCGGCTGGAACAAGGTTAGCCCGCGGGTCCATTTCATGGCAACCGTACTGGTGGCCCTGGGTTCTATCTTTTCGGCGCTCTGGATCGTGGTGGCCAATTCCTGGCAGCAAACGCCGTCCGGTTACCGCATCGAAGGGACAGGTTTGCAGGCGCGCGCCATCGTAACTGATTTCTGGGCGATGGTTTTCAATCCGTCGTCGCTGGAGCGGTACTCGCATGTACTGATTGGGGCACTGCTGGCCGGATCGTTTCTGGTGCTGAGCGTCAGCGCCTGGTACATCGTGAAAAAACGGTACCTGGTCCATGCCAAAGCTGCTTTCCGAATAGCGCTCTGGATAGCGGCTGTGTCGTCCCTGGCGCAGTTGTTTACGGGGAGCAAATCGGCGGAGGTTGTCACCAAATACCAACCAGCTAAACTGGCAGCTATGGAAGGTCATTTCGATAAACTCGCCCCGGCTGACATGTACCTGATGGGCTGGGTCAACGCCAAAGAACAAAAGACGACGGGCCTTAAAATTCCCGGCGGATTATCGCTGCTGGTGCATCAGGACATACACGCGCCCATTCCCGGACTGAACAGCATCAAACCTGAAAACCGCCCCACGGCCGTCAATTTCGTGTTTCAGACCTATCACCTGATGATCTCCATTGGAATGGCGCTGATTGCCCTGACGCTTTTTGGGCTGTACATGCTTTACCGCAAAAAGCTGTTTGAAACGCGCTGGTTAATGGTCGTATTCGTTTTCTCGGTATTGCTTCCGCAGATAGCCAATCAGGTTGGCTGGTACACGGCAGAAGTTGGTCGCCAACCCTGGGTGGTGTATGGCCTGCTCCGAACCTCTGACGCCCTGTCGCAGGCGGTCAAGGCCGAGCACGTGCTGGCTTCGCTCATCCTGTTCACATTCATTTATGTGATGTTGTTCGCTCTGTTTCTGTACCTGTTGAACAAGAAAATTCAGCACGGGCCGGATGTAAAAGATGATCGTGGCGAGCCGTCATCGCGCATGAATCCAGTATTAAACTAATGATAGAATGGGTGAGTGATAGAAGATTGAACGATGTCCAGTGAACTAGTTAATCATTCCATCACTCACCCATTCTATCAGTCAAAATTAAACATATGGACACTGTTCTTGGTATTGATCTTCCTACCTGGTGGTTTTTGTTGATTGGCGCGCTGATCACCGGCTATGGCATTCTGGATGGTTTCGACCTGGGTGCCGGGGCGCTACATTTGTTTTTTCGCAAAGAAGAAAGTCGCCGAATTGCGCTCAATGCCATCGGGCCGGTTTGGGATGGCAATGAGGTCTGGCTCGTTATTGGAGCGGGCTCGTTGTTTGCGGCTTTTCCATTGGTATACGGCACCATCCTCTCGGTCTTCTATCTGCCCTTCATTCTATTTTTGGTCGCCATCATTTTTCGGGCCATTTCAATCGAGTTTCGAAGTAAAGAATCAATGGCGTGGTGGCGGAAAACGTGGGATATTTCTTTCTGTGTGTCCAGCATTGTCATTTCGCTGCTGCTGGGCCTGATTCTGGGCAATCTGATTCAGGGTATTCCGCTGAATGCCAAGCATGAGTTTGTGGGTCGGCTGCGCGATTTTTTCAATCCCTATGCGCTGTTGATTGCCGTTACGGTACTGTCGCTCTTTATGATGCACGGGGCCATGTATCTGATCATGAAGACCGAAGATCGGATCTTCGCCCGCCTGACGATCATGGCCAACAACACCAGCAAGTTTTTCATTTTATGCTTCATTGCCACGTCGCTGACAACGCTTATTTATGTGCCGCATATGACGGCCATTTTCAAGCATTACCCCGAACTGTTTATTCTGCCCATTGCGGCCGTGCTGATCGTGCTGAACATCCGGCGAAGCATTGAAAAACGTCAGTATGGGCGCGGGTTCATTTCGTCGTCCGTTACGACCGCACTCCTGCTGATCCTGTTTGCTATGGGCTTGTACCCGAACCTCGTGTTGTCGAGTATTGATCCCAAAGGGCACATCAGCATTTATGAAGCAGCCTCATCGGATGGTTCCCTGCGGACAATGCTGCTTTTTGCGGCTATCGGCATGCCGTTGGTGGCTACATACACGCTGTTCATGTTCTGGACGTTCAGGGGAAAAGTGAAGCTGGAGGAACACAGTTATTGAGTAGAAGCGGTCATTCCGGTCAAGCCCGGCAATTTGTGTACCTTCGCGGCAAACCACCAAAAGATACGTTAAATGGACATAAAAGATAGTAACGGGACGATACTTGCCGAAGGAGACTCTGTGAAATTAATTAAAGACTTAAAAGTAAGAGGTTCATCGTCAACCCTAAAACGTGGGACGGTCGTTAAGAATATCCGCCTGACCGACGATGCTGAGGAAATTGAGGGCCGTATTGAGCGAACCGTGATGGTACTTAAAACAATGTTTTTACAAAAGATATGACGTCTCATTGCTAGGCAGTTTCTATCCGTTCTCCCCGTCGTAGCGCATTTACTAAGTTATGCGCCCGGCGGGTGGGTTCGGGAATACGGTAGCCGCCGTTGCAGGCCAGGGTGAGTGAGATGGCCGTTTCGAGGTCGATCAGGTGCCCTGGCGACACATAGACCGGGTTAACTTTATTCTTTGTGCGCAGGGCCGCGCCAATCACCTCCCGATAGTGCGTCATGGGCGACCAGTTGCCGCGCTCCGGTGCTGGTTCGTCGTATTTGCCCACCAATACCGATTTGCCGCAACCAAACGTGGGTCGGTTCAGAAACAGGCCTGCGTGGGAGGCAATGCCAATCCGGCGCGGGTGGGCCGTGCCATGACCATCGAACATGACGACATCGGGCTCCGTTTTCAGTTTCTGCCAGGCTTGCAGCAACGAAGGAATCTCGCGAAAGGACAATAGGCCCGGAATGTAGGGAAAGGGCGCGGTACTCACGACACCCGCTTCTTCGATAGTTTCGAGCGTATACAGGTTCAAAACGACGATGCCCGCATACACCGTTTCCTCAAACTTATTGAAGGAAATATCGCAGCCTGCAATGGTTTTTGGGGGTTTTGCTAACGGTTCAATACGAATCTGCGAGCGTAATTGCTGTTGTAAGGCGACAGCTTCAGCAGGTGTAACGTTCCAGTCGTGGAGGGTTTGGTAATTGGCCATAACAAGCGAGTAGTGAGTCATTACCTAACGAATGGAGCGTGTAGAGGTTTTGAAAAACAAGTTATAACCAGCCAAAACGTTCTATCAACCGCTCTTTCTGAGCCCTTGACACGGGTATGGATTGCTGATTGGTCATGACCACATAACTCCCTTCGCCCTTAACAAATTTTTTAATATGATTCAGATTGATCAAATACTGGCGGTGTATGCGCAGGAAATCACGCTCTTCCAGCAAATCCTGAATATCGCGCATTGACTTGGTAACCAGATGCTGCTGCCCATCGGCAACGTAAAATTTAGTGTAGTTGTCGTCTGATTCGCAGTAGAGGATATCTTTTAAATTTACGAAGGCTACACCGTTCTGGTAGGGTAGTGCAATGTGGTCGGGAAGGGATTTTGATCCGCTAACTAGTTGCTTTTTAAGCTGGGCAATCTGTTCGGGAGCCGTCAGTCGATTCTTTTCCACTCGCGAAACAGCCTGAATCAGCTCCTGCGTATCAACGGGTTTCAGTAGGTAATCGACGGCACTGTAGCGAAAGGCCTTGAGGGCAAACTTGTCATAAGCGGTCACAAACACCAGCGAAAACGGTATACCAGAAACGGCTTCCAATACATGAAACCCATTTTGCTGCGGCATCTCAATATCCAGAAAAACCACATCGGGCCGGTAGTCAATAATAGCCTGAATACCCTTGCTACTACTTGTACAGGAAGCTACCATTGCGATTTGCGGGCAGTGTTGCGATAATCGAAGACTGAGTAAGCCAACGGCATTGGGTTCGTCGTCAATAATAATGGCACGTAGCATATTATATGGGTGGGTTGACTTGTTAAATCGGTATTTCAATGATGACCTGGGTGCCAACCGCTTGTCCCTGAACAGTTATCAAGTCGACGATCCGCACCTGCGTTTGGGTATGATACAGTTGATTGATTAGCTCAATCCGCTCGGCGGTCAGTTTCATGCCAAACGATTTGTTCCTCATGGCCGATTTGCTTTTGTACTCGGCGGCTTTCTGACGTCCTACGCCATCGTCGGTGATTTCAATATGCAGCAGATCATCCCGTTGCTGTACTACCTGAATCAATACATTACCGCCTTCTTCCTTGTGCATCAACCCATGCCAGATGGCATTTTCAACAAAAGGCTGTAGTAACAAGGGCGGAATCTGAGTCAACTCAGCATCGATCTGATCGGATAGCTGAATTTGGTAATACAGTTTATTGGGAAAGCGCATCGACTCCATTTCGATGTAGAGCCGCAGCGTTTCCAGCTCATTAGCAAGGGTAACTTTTTCGGATTTGGAGTTTTCGAGCACCAGTCGAATCAGGCGCGAGAATTTGGTAAGGTAATCGGATGCTTTTTCGGCATTGTTCTGTGCCGTAAAGTATTGAATGGAATTAAGGCAGTTGAAAATAAAATGGGGGTTCATCTGTGCTCGGAGGGCGGCCATTTCCGTTTCCGAAAGTTTTAGCTGGTAGGCGGCAACGTTCTCTTTATAGATAGCTTCTTTCTGCTGGAGCGTAGCTTCTTCCAAAGCTAGTTTCGCTTTTACAGTCTGGTAAGACAAGCGATTCTGATATATAAAAACCAGTAGGCCTACTACCAGCACTAGTAAGATGGCCCTAAACCACCAGGTTTCATAAAAGGCGGGTCGAATGGTAAAGGCTATCCGTAAAGGGTTTCCGGCACCAGGGCTCGTACTCCGGGCATGAAATACATAGTCATTGGGGTCCAGATTAGTATAAAAGGCCTGATGGGTTTGTCCGGCATCGATCCAGGTTTTTTCCAGCCCTTCCAGGTAGTAAGCGTATTGATTGTCGGTTGGTTTACGGTAGTTAAGGGTCGAAAAATCAAAGCTGATCGCCGTTTCATTGGGCTTCAGGACAACGGGCTTCGACCAGTCGGTCACTACATCCTGATTATTGATTCGGGCTTTTGTAAGGTGTATGTTCGTAAAGGTTGCTGAGCGGTCGAGGGCAGCTATATCGAGTGTATTCCAGCCCCCCACATTGCCAACCAGAAGCTTATTGTCTGGTGTCAAACAAAGGCTCATGATAGTACTATTCGTAAGCAGGCCATCGTTGACCGTAAACCGACGGAAGCTATTTTTTGCTTCATCGAAAAGATGCAGTCCGTCGTATGTGCCAATCCAAACCTGGTTTTTGGCATCGACTAGGACACGTCCGCATTCGTTGTCATAAAGACCATCCTTCTGCGACCAGGCTCGTATAATTTTCCCGTCTTTATTTACCTTCAGCAGGCCAGGCCAGCCCACCGCCCAAAGATTCCCATTGGGGGCTTCGGCCATTTTCAGCATACCTATGTCAGTTTTAGTCTGTCGAAAGCGGTGGGCAGGTTCATCGAAGAGGAAAATTCCCTGGTAAGTTGTCAGCCAAACATGTCCCCGGCTATCGTCAAACACATCCATTACCCAGTTACCGTTTGCAAAGAGTTCGTCATGTGCTTCTTTCGACCACAAGCTACATTCGGTGTTTGTTTTCGGGTCAAAGACATGTACACTTTCGTAATGATTGATGAACCAGAACCGGCCTTTTCGATCAATCAGACCCAGCGAGTAAAAAGGAACCGAAAAAAAAGTGTGGTGAATAGAAAAGGGCGTAGCCAGATACCGGCCAGCTACCGGATCGAACCGAAAGACACCTTCAAACCGGTTGTCTGACTTATCTGCCTGGCCATCCTGCCAGGTGTGCCATTGATTGCAGCCCGCAAAAATTGTATGGTCTTCTGCCTGAATCAACCAGGTTACTTCGGCAAACGAACTGTATTGGGGGAATTTATAAAAGGTAGTTTTATTCGTTGTACGGTTCCATTTATAGAGTCCCTCGTAGGCGACGGCCAGCCATACGGTTTGCCCCGTCGGGTCTGATTTGTCGATCAGAATGGCATTTACGGGGTGTGTTTTAGTTGGTAATAGATTTGTTTTGATGAACTGGTTATGCGGGTCATATTTCAAAATGCCCTCCGATGTGCAAACCCAGAGGATACCCGTTTTGTGGCTCTTATAAATGTCCTGAACCTGATATTTGTGTGGGATGAGGTTCTCGAAAAATGAAAACTGCTCTGTATCGGGCCTGAATATACCCAGGCCCCTGTCGGTACCAACCCACAAAATCCGTTTTCCCAGTTCGTCGGTTCCTTCACAGACCGTTAGCAGGACAAAGTCACGATACTGATAAATCTTTGCCTGGTCAGTTTCGATATCATACCGCAATAAACCCCGGCCTGCTACGGTCACCCAGAGTACATTTGAGGTATTAATAATGCCCTTCCCAAAGTGCAAATTAGTACCTACAGCCGGGCGCGGGCAGTCTAAACCCAATTTGCAACTAAGCTTGTTAGTTTTTCTATCGAACTGCAACAGCCCCACTTCCATGCCTAATATCCACACGTTTCGTTGGCTATCTTCTACAAAACTGCCTTTATGAAAAATAAAGGTAGTTTTCTTCATAGGGTACCGGAAGGTTTTGTCGGTGGCTGGCTCGTATCGGCAAACAGTTTCCCGATCTGAAAACCAGACGTGTTCGTAGGAGTCGACAAACGTATTATTCCCCCCGCCTTCTTTAATGCCAACTATAGTTGTTGTTTTTAATGAATTAGGCTCGACTCGCACTAATTGTTCTTTTTCGGTGGAGCAATACAGGGTGCTGGTTTTCGTCATGGCAACACCATATACATTTTTGGTATCAGCCCGCTGAAAGGTATAGCCATCGTATCGACTAAGGCACTTGCGGGTACCAAACCACATAAATCCACTGGTATCTTCCACAGCACACGTCACCGACCGGCTGGGCAGGCCATCGCGGTCGGTAATATGCTCAAACGAGATGTTGGGCAGTTGGGCAAAACTCACGCGGGTGAGCAGAAATAATACCAACAATGCTCTCATTATCAGTCGTTGGGACAGCTTTTTAAGCTACTGTTGATAAAAAACGTCCGTTGGGCAGTGTTTTTAAGACTGTATGGGGCCGTGATCGTTAGTTCTTTTGCCCACGCATTGATGGCGGGCGTTGTGGATGTTGCTCCGTAGGTACCTATCGTGGCAGCCGTACCATCGGAGGTCATATCCATCTGGCGGCAATCGTTGGGCGTATGCCATTGATTGCCCGGACCCCACTCCCAAATGAGCCAGCCCATGCCCAGCGCATCGGCCTGTTGCGCAAACTGCACGTAATCAACTAGGCCCGCTTCCGAACAGGGGCTAACGGTCGAATCGCCGGTCCAGGCACCGTATTTTGACAATTCGCCAATAATGATTGGGATCGAAAGCTGGCTAACTTCCTTGAATCTGGTTCGGATGAAGGTGGGCTGGGCATCTGTATCGGCTTTGGGCCAGTAGGCGTGGAACGAGAAAATAATGTTTCGTTTCGGATCATCGTTCACGATTTCCGGACCTTTCACCGCAAAACAATGCAGACTTTTGCCCCGGTCCAATCCATCGATCATGAGCGGTACCTCGATACCCGCCTGGCGAAGTTGTCGAACCGCCGTTTTGTAGGCATTGGCATAGGCGTTGAGGTCGGCGGGGTTTGTTTCGTCGCCCCCCTGTTCTGCACTCCTGGCCGCTTCGTTGGCTATGTTGATAATCAGCGAGGTGCGGTGTTTCTGGATAACGGCTCTCACGGCCGGGCTTTTCCAGTAAGCCACATACTCGTTTAACTTCGAAAAGCCTCCATCGTCTGTATTGGTATAATCCCATAGTCCAATAATGGGAATGAGTTTATTCGCTCGGGCATTGGTAATGATCCGGTCGAGTCGAGCAGTACTTGTTGGTTTATGTGTTATATCATCACGCATCTGCCAGGCAATGCGAACGCAATTGGCACCGGTGCTGGCAATTTGTGGGAAATTACGGGCCCCCTCCGGGTCGTTTCCATCGAAATAAACCATCTTATTTACTCCTTTCAACACCACAGACGAGCCGCAGGGATCGAGCAGGCGTTTTCCATCCGTTTTAAACGTGTAGGTTTTAAACCCGCAGTAAGCAGGGCACGGAGGCCCGTCGGCAGGCTGGCCGAAACTAGCCAAATGGCTGATCGCTATCAGGAAAAAACTCCGGGTAATTAGTAGTTTGTTCATAGGTGACAGAGTATGTGTAATGGAGATCGAACGTATACCGTAGAACTGACTTTCTCAAAAGACAGTCCGCCAACAGCATCAATTACAGGGTGAGTAGCCGACTTTACCAAGTTAGTGGTGGCAGGCCGATCTGCGAACCGATCTGTTGTGTCGCCTGACCGTTTACTTGCTTACCCTGGAAAAGCCGTCGTTTACCCTAAAAAGTCAGCGACTCACCCTGACTGGCTGGCATTCTAGTAGCTAGGTGCTGCAACTTAGCGACATGGAATTATACAAATGAGCCAATAATGATCCTATCTACGCATTTTTAAACCAAATTAATCGTGAAAACACATTTTTTACGTCTATCCATTCTGTTAGGTCTGCTACTCGTATGGATGCTCGCCTGCAAGAAGACAGAAGATACGCCGGTTGTTACGCCCAAGAGTGCCGATAAAAGTATTGCGACCTTTGCTTTCAGTGAGCTCATCCCAGTCGTAAATGCCACGGTTGATGCTACGACCAAAACTATTTCGGCAACCGTCACGTCAGGAACAGACGTAACAAAACTGGTTCCGACCATTACCGTATCGACAAAAGCTACTGTTTCGCCAGCCTCGGGCATAGCGCAGGATTTTACGAATCCTGTTACCTATTCGGTCATGGCCGAAGATGGTACGAAGCAAACGTATACGGTAACCGTTACGAAGTTGACGGCTTTGAAAAGTTCAGCAAAGAATATTTTGACCGTATCGTTTGATAAAACAGCCCCTGCCGTAAAAGCGGTAGTTGATACAACTGCCAGAACGATAACAGCTTTGTTGCCTGCTGGTGCCGACCTGACAAGACTGGTACCTACGATCACTACATCTGCTAAATCGACGGTTTTGCCAGCCTCGGGCGTAGCACAGGATTTCTCGAAAGTTGTAACCTATACCGTAACCGCTGAAGATGGCAGTACGAAGGTGTTTAGCGTATCGGCCGCCACGGATGCCTATTATTTCGCCAACATACGGATGACGGTTAATCAAACCGCCGACAGGTTGACCGATTCATGCCTGATCGACTATAAGACCGGTACGGTCTTTCAACTGCAAGATGGCGCCAAATACGCCGACCGCATTGATGGCCTCCTGAACGGTTATTGTAACCTGGAAATGTATACGCCAGCCAATGTTATCCTTTGTGGGGGTAGCTGTGGCGTTGGCAAACTGAATGCAGTTATTGTCGGCCAGAAGTGGAGTACCTATCGCAAAGGAGGTATAGAGTTTATTACAAAAAACAGCGTCACGGCAGATAATGGGTATACATCAGCTGACCAGTGGAACAAGTTGTCTTTCGGGGCTGACATTGCGGCCCTTGTCGACAAAACCAGATTGAAGCCTGAGGGCGGTGCTGCCGATTACACCGTTGTCGCTGACGATGCAGTTAATGGCGATCCCTGTGTGCCTGTTGTCTTATTTGACCAGGTTTTAAACCGATTTGTGACGCAGGATGGCAAAAAAGGCGTCATGCGCATGAAACAACTGGGCAAGAAGGGAACCGGATACTTCATTGTCTTTGATCTTAAAATCCAAAAGTAACATCCAGGTTCAATCAGCAGCCGTTGTTGGCCAGCATCCAGCTGATTCGGAGAAGTCCTATTTATATCATTTTCAAACCAGACAAGCCAATGAAAACCTCCTTTCCATTTCTGCCCACTTTAATCTGTTTATTGCTGTTGTGGGTTGTTTCCTGCAAAAAAGATCCAGATCCTGCACCTACAACTGGCGGCACGACTACACCCGGTTCGACAACCACTAAAAGTGCGGCTAAAGATATCAAAACATTCTCCTTAGCAGCGCTGAGCCCGGCCGTAACGGGCAACATTGATGCAACGGCCAAAACCATCTCGGCTACGGTGGCTACTGGCACGGACGTAACGAAGTTAGTGCCCACTATTACGCTCTCTGATAAAGCTACTGTTTCGCCAGCCACGGGCGTAGCTCAGGATTTCTCGAAAGCAGTGACCTACACCGTTACGGCCGAAGATGGCAGTACGCAGGCATATACGGCCAACGTGACGGTCAATAAACCGGTAGTCAGTAGTATCTCAACGGCTGATCCATCCCCTGTAGCCGAAGACTCACCTGACGCTATTTATTTTGGAAGTAGCCAGGTATTAAGTGCAATTGATTTGGCCACTCAGAGTAAGAAATGGAGTCTTTTTACACAAACTGATTTCGGGCGCCCTACTGTGAAAAATGGGATTGTTTACGCTGGTTCGGGTAGTAGCTTACTTGCTTTTGATGCCGTAACGGGCGCATCAAAATGGAAGGCTTCTGTTAAGGACGGAAGTTATTATGGAGTAGATGCGCCTAAAGTGGCTGATGGTATGGTCTATTATAATAGCAACGGAACGGTATACGCATTCGACGCCTTAACTGGGGATAAGAAATGGGAGTTTGATGCTGGACAGGGGAAATTTGGGAATATTAATCTGGCTAATGGAATTGTTTACACCAATGGTTATTCGAAGACATATGCACTCGATGCTAAAACTGGTGTGAAAAAATGGGAATTGAATCAGGCGATGAGCATTAGCGAGTACAATGGCGTACTTTTTGGATTGAATGTTAGTGGAATTTATTCGCTTGATGCGGCCTCTGGTTCTCAAAAATGGTTTTTTCCATCAAGCAGCCAGTTCGGAATGTATCCTTTAACAATTTCGCAGGGGATTGTCTATTCCGCCGACGGAAATACCGCAGTTGGCGGACAATTTTTTGCGATAGATGCCATGACGGGCGCTGTGAAATGGAAAGTACAGGCCGAGGGAGGAAAAGCCTTTAATGGAACCCCAATCGCCTACAACGGAATTGTTTATGCGTATAACAGTAACAAAAAGATTTATGCATACGATGCCGCTACAGGGGCAAAGAAATGGGAATTTGATACGAACAGTGAATTCAGTGGACTCGTAGTAGCTAAAGGAGTCCTTTATGCTGGCGCCTATTCAGGTAAGAGTTATGCGCTGGATGCAACGACCGGAGTGATGAAATGGGCGTTATCCGAAAATCTGAGTGGACGATACCCATGTATTGTATCTGGCAAGAAACTGTACGAGGTTCTAAAATCCATTAAAGAATAATAAATCGATTCATTCTCTGGTCAGCAATAGATTAATTAAAACTAATCCCTTACTAACCTTGACGCAAAGCAGGGGACCAAAACAGGTCTGCCATAAGCTGAACTCCATTTTTTAACAATTCTAACCATTAAAAGACAAGCGGTTGCTGTTCAGGGTAAAGTAGAACGCCTGTGCATCAGGATGCTCACTTATATGGACTCGATGTCATTTCTTTTGCTATATCCTGACCCTATTCCTATATCCCTTCAGGCTTTACCGTCAGGATTTCGTTTCTAAATGAAGCTCGTGCTGATTGTTTTTGACATACTCAGCCTTCACAATGTTGGCCGTTTTGTGGTCGCCGGTATGGCTCCAGCCGGGGGGCATGAAAATATAGAGAATTTTGTTTTTGAGGCCGGGGGCGTGGTATACGTCCTTGCCCAGGGCAACGATCTCGCCAAAATAGGCATCCAGAAAATCGCCCTTTTTCATCGGGCGGCTGATGCCATACTCGATCTCCATGGTGTGTTTTTCATCCTGCAGGGTGCCAAACACTTTATCCCAGATATTGAGCAGATTACAAAAATTAGTATCCATATACAATGGATTGCGTGCGTGGTGTACGCGGTGATGCGATGGCGTCAGAATTAGTTTATTCAGAAAACCCAGCCGTCCGTCTTTAAGTAAGTTCTCGCCAACATGGATGAAGGCCCCCCAGGTTCCGTCGATGAACATGATCAGGAAAAGCAAGGGTGGATTTACCCCAAGCAGCATACAAATGGTGGTACGGATGATGTCGGCATAGGGAGCTTCAAGGAAGAAGTGGGCGTAGGTTACCGAAAGGTTCATGTGTTCGGGCGTATGGTGAGTAGAATGCAGGCACCAGAACAGCCGGACTTTATGCCCGAAATAATGATAGACAAAATGGGCCAGCTCCCAAACGACATAGCTATAGATAAACCAGTACCAGGTAAACGTCGTCTTGAAAAGTGCATAGGGTTCAAAAAAGCCGATGCAGAAGGCGACCATCGCAATCGAAAGAAAACTGGAAATGAAGCGGTTCAGAATGTAGGTGAACAGCGAAATTTTGTATTGGGAGTGGGAGTAGCGTTTATGGAATAAACCCCGTATAATCTCGAACAGTAATAGAACCGGGACCAATGGTCGTAGAAAAGTCTGAATCCCTTTTTGCGTCAGCAGGGCTTCATAATTCTGCGTTCGTACAAGATCTATGAGCCCGTCGAACCCCCAAAAACCAATGAATTCTTTGTATAGGATGTCGAAAATATTCATGGTATAACGTGATCTAAACGTAGAGCAATGAGTTTCGCTTCTTTTCGGTTGGTCTATCGAATGAGGCAATCGACATACAATAGCCTATAAACAGGATAAACGCAATTTATGCAGAATTATACCGATCCTGGGAAGCTCATCCACGCAACAACACGTGATCTTTACACGACTTTCTGGCACCCAGGGTAAAAGCCAGGCATTAATTTAATCAAAGCTTAATAGAGAGTACGTTTTTTACGGGCGGTAAACTCTCCGGAACGAACGGATTAATCGACAATTTTTACCCGAATGCGGTGCGGAGCTACCTGATTACCGCCGAAGTAAAGACCTGTATTATAGGCAAACGACTTGTTGTGGGTGAACGGCACGGTTTTACCCCCTAAAACCTGATACACTTTCCGTTCGTAGTCGATTTTGATGGTTAGTTTGGTGGGCGTATTCAGCGCTGTTTCTGCAACCTTGAAGTCAGTGCGTACCCCTTCCACATAGATGTAAGCGCCCAGGTCGATGCGACCGCGTTGCGGATTCCAGCGCCAGCCTACCCGGGCCCCATCGACCTGGTGTGGGGGGACGCCGGTTGTAATGTCCTGATCTTTAGAGCCCACAAACCCCAGACCAATTACTTTGTTCCAGTCATCGGCATCAACAGCGCCGACATCGTAAATGCAGGAGCTATCGAAGGTAACCGTTGCCGATATTTCTTTGGGACTGATAACGATGCCTACCTTCCGTTTAGGGTTGGGTTCGTGCTCCCCCGCTTCGATCACGACCCAGTCGGGGTCGGACAGTAAAAAGTCAGGAACGCATGCCGTCATCGACAGGCCAAGTCCCAGAAATACAAGTGTCTTTGCCGAGAGCAGGAAAATGCGTACCGATGAGGTTAGACGTAACATGGTGATTGGGTCGGAACACGAATGGTTATGCAAATAACGTCATAAACCATTTGATTGGTGTCCCGTTGGCTCAAGTTGGCCGTTTGACTCCCGCTTGGCTAAGGGTACATCTATTTTCCGGGTACGCCACCAATCAAAATGTACCGGCCTGACTGACAGTATAGTGTGCCTGATAAAATTAGCTACCGTACGCACTAATTTTAGCCTGATGTGTGCAACTTTTAGGTAAGTTTGGCCTTCCTTACCATA
Organism: Spirosoma horti; assembly: GCF_054776595.1. Taxonomy (NCBI): domain Bacteria; kingdom Pseudomonadati; phylum Bacteroidota; class Cytophagia; order Cytophagales; family Cytophagaceae; genus Spirosoma; species Spirosoma horti. Next base: position 109,766 of record NZ_BAAHBQ010000004.1, on the reverse strand, counting down.
CCGTTTCTTAGCCCGTTCTTTTTATGGAATCTTCATTTCCTTCCTCATTTCATGTCAGCCGTGAGCAGTCGGATGCTCGTTCCGGTAGTTGGCGACTGGGCATACCCGCCTACATTTATGCGGTTGTTTTCTCGTCGTTTTGCGTGATCATGGGTCTCCTATGGGACATTATGTGGCACATGAGCATCGGACGAGATGGCCTACTGGCTCCTCCCCACGTTGTCATCTATGTAGGGGCCATTGTATCGGGTTTATTTTCGGCCTACCAGATTCTGAGCCTGACCTTAACCAAGAACCATCCGGGTCGGGCCAGCGCGGTTCCCTTCTGGGGCATTTTCTATGGACCGCTGGGAGCCATGTTCAGCGTTTGGGGCGCTCTGGCCATGCTCACATCGGCTCCCTTCGACGACTGGTGGCACAATACGTATGGCCTGGATGTTCAGATTCTGACCCCACCGCATACCATTCTGGCGATCGGCATCATGACCGTGCAATTCGGGGCTATGGCTGGCGTACTGGCTCTCCAAAACCAGTATCGTGCACAAACGGCTATGCCCGGGGGCGGTAGTTTACAGCAACTGGCTCGCTTAAAATGGCTTTTTGCGCTGGCAGCCGGGTTGCTTCTGATTATGCTTTATACGCTGATGTCAGAGTCAATGGGTATGCGGGAAACCCACCAGTCTGGTTATTATGCGACAGCCGCTATCATCTTGCCATTTTATTTACTGGCCGTCGGGCGGGCGTCCATGCTGCGCTGGCCCATCACCATCATTACCGGAATTTATATAGTAGGGATGCTGGTGCCAAGCTGGATACTGCAGAATTTTCCCGCCACTCCCCGGCTTGGTCCTGTTCTGAACCCAATCACGCACTATCAACCATTTATGTTCCCGTTGTTGCTGATTATACCGGGAGTCGTTCTCGATTGGCTGATGCACCGCTTCGATTCGGCCAGGGATGGTCAAAAGAAACCGAACGACTGGGTATTATCTGGTTTATATGGGGTTGCCTTCATGGTTATCTTGCTGGCCGTACAATGGCCATTTGGCGAATTTCTGCTCACCTCGCCCTACGCGCAGAATGGCTTTTTTCTATCGTACTCCTGGACGTACGACAGCCCACCCGACTGGCAGTATCGGTTTGCCTTCGCGCCCTGGAATACACAGTCGGCCGCTGGATTCTGGGCTGGCTTTGCGAAAGCGCTGGTCTACGCTACTCTCTCCGCCCGGGTTGGCCTGCTCTGGGGTAACTGGATGAAACGAATTGCCCGGTAGAGTTTTGTTGGCTACCGAATTGACGCCGAGGGCCTTATCTGGAGATCGGTTGGCGATAGAACGACCGGTTAAAAACCGCTTAGCCAACAGCCAGACTTAGCGGTTTTTCGGGCAGATGAAGCCATTAATTTCGTTATCTTTAAGGCTTAACTCCGTAATTCGTTCCTCTATGCAACCTGCAATTCCTTCGTCAATTCAAACCGGTCGTGCGCAGTCAGCCACGCGGTCGGTTAGTTGGCGACTGGGCATACCCACTTACATTTATGCGGTCGTTTTTTCGTCACTTTGCGTCGTTTGGGGGCTACTCTGGGACATCATGTGGCACATCAGTATTGGCCGTGATGGACTCTTAGCTCCTCCCCACACACTGATCTATGTGGGGGCCATTGTATCGGGTTTATTTTCGGCCTACCAGATTCTGAGCCTGACCTTAACCAAGAACCATCCGGGCCGGGCCAGCGCGGTTCCATTTTGGGGCGTTTTCTACGGTTCGCTGGGAGCTATGTTCAGCGTTTGGGGTGCCCTGGCCATGCTCACGTCGGCTCCCTTCGACGACTGGTGGCACAATACGTATGGCCTGGATGTTCAGATTCTGACCCCACCGCATACCATTCTGGCGATCGGCATCATGACCGTCCAATTTGGGGCTATGGTGGGCGTGCTGGCCTTGCAGAATCAATATCGAAATCCGGTCGGTGTGCAAAGCTTGGACCAGCATCAACGGGCCACCCGCCTGAAATGGCTGTTTGCCATCTCGGCCGCTCTTGTCCTGACGATGCTATTTGTCATGGCATCGGGCATGATGGGATCAGGGCGATCACACCATTCGAGTTATTACATCACGGCCGCTATTGTTTTTCCATTTTTCCTGCTGGCCGTTGGGCGGGCGTCGTTGTTACGCTGGCCCATTACGACTATTGCCGGGCTTTATTTTCTGGCGCAGGGGTTGCCGAGCTGGATTATTCAGAATTTCCCTGCCACCCCCCGACTGGGACCCGTGCTGAATCCAATCACGCACTATCAGCCGTTTCATTTTCCGATACTGCTCATCGTTCCGGCTTTTGTTCTGGATTGGTTAATGCATCGGTTCGATACGACGACCGCTAAACGCCGGAAGCTATCCGATTGGGTACTGGCCGGGTTATATGCAACGGCCTTTCTGGTTGCTCTTCTGATTATCCAGTGGCCATTTGGCGAGTTTTTGCACACATCACCTTTTGCCCGTAATGGCTTTTTTCTGTCCTACACGGCTCCATATAACAGCGATCCTAACCGAACGTATCGCTTTATAATGGCCCCATGGAACCTACAGTCGGCCACTGATTTTGGGATTGGTTTTGGAAAAGCATTGCTCTATGCCACCCTCTCCGCCCGTATTGGCCTGCTTTGGGGTAACTGGATGAAACGAATCGTACGGTAGAAAAAGAAGCTAGTCGAATCAAGCACATGACCACTAATAAAAAATACAACTGGATCAAGGAATTCCTGTTCCTCTATGCATTCCTTCTGGCACTCACTCAAGCACCAGTAGCCTCTGCCCACGTGGGTAGTTCGGGCGTGATCGTGCAGAAACAGGCCGGAAAATATCAACTCCTGATCAGTATCAAACCGCCTGATGTGGTGCCCGGCACGGCCAGCGTAACGGTGTTTGTGGAACAGGGGCGTGTGGGCAGCATTGGCGCGCGCCCGATTTATTTCCGTTCCGGCGACAAGGGTGCGCCAACGCACGATATTCTGGCACCCACCGGCCAAAACCGCTATGAGGGTGATTTGTGGCTGATGGATTCCGGTTCATCGAGTATTGAATTAAGCATAGACGGTCCTGATGGCAAACAGCAGGTCGTTGTGCCCGTTATGGCCGTTGCCACCGCCCTGCGTGACATGCCCGAAGGAACCGGATTCGGGCTAGCCGCCATGGGGTTGTTGCTCGTCGTTATGTTGATAACCATTATTGGGGCTAGTAATGCCGACGGTGTTGTGGCACCCGGTCAGGCACCTCCGGCTAAAATTGGCCGTCGTCGGCTGGCGGGTATGAGTGTCGGGCTGGTAGTTATCGTGCTGATTCTGGCTGGCTGGCGGTCGTGGTGGAACAGCACCGCCGAAGACTATCGGAACGTTCAATTGTATCGCCCAACGCCCATTCGTTCGTCAGTAAAGGTTGCCGACGGCCAACGACAACTCACGATTCAGTTTGATACAACCGGCTTTGGTAAGGATCGGCAAAAACGGCGGACACTGAGCTACATCTTACCGGATCATGGTAAACTGATGCACGCATTTCTGGTGCGCATGCCGGGTCCATCCAGACCGGGACTGGATGCGTTCGCCCACCTTCACCCAAACCGGCGTGATACCCTGACGTATGAAGCCACATTGCCTGCGCTGCCGGGTGGTAAATACCTGCTCTATACCGACGTGGTGTATCGAAGTGGTTTCGCCGAGACCCTTACCGATACCGTCGACGTGCCTGGCCTGAAGACTGCCGGTTCACTTCCTGCTGCGAACGTTTCTAAACCTTCCGATAGCGACGATAGCTGGCTTGTGGCCGAACCGATGGGCGTAAAAGCTGGTGCAGAGAACATACCTCATCTGGATAATGACATGGTGGTTTGTGGCAAGCCCGGCGCCAGTGTCAAGCTTGCCGATGGCTCTACGATGCTCTGGATGGATAAAGCGTCGCCGGTTTTGGAAGCCGGTAAGCTGTATACCCTGAAATTTGCGGTGGCCGATGCACAGGGCAAAGCGGCTCCGGTAGAGCCTTATCTGGGTATGGGCGGCCATGCCGTTATTTTACGCTCCGATGGTACGGTCTACATTCACCTTCATCCCGTTGGGACATACTCGATGGCGGCTGAGGGATCGTTGGTTGGGCGCATTGCAGACACTGCCCGAACGTTTCACTATCCGGATGCTGTCCATTTCCGCGATAGCATCGACTTGTATATTGCCAGGCTCAAAACGATGCCGGAAGCGGAGAAAAACAAGTTGCTGGCAGCAGCCATGCCGGGCATGAGCCACCAAATGAAGACGAACAACATGGTCGAGTTTCCTTACGCTTTTCCGCGAGCCGGGCATTACCGAATCTGGGTGCAGGTTAAGCGAAACGGGCAGGTATTAACGGGCGTGTTCGATACACAAGTTAACGAGCCCTTATTGTAAAAATGGCCCTTAACTCGCTCAGAATCAGTTTTTGATAGAAAACTTGAGATTTTTATTGAAATTTTTTTGAGGTGAACTCTTGACAAGCGCCAAAAATAGGCTACCTTTGCATCCACAATTCGCCGATAGGCAGGCGAAATTGAATCGCGAAAGTAGCTCAGCTGGTAGAGCGCGACCTTGCCAAGGTCGAGGTCGCGGGTTCGAACCCCGTCTTTCGCTCAACAAAAAGGCACCGACCCCGGTGCTTTTTTTGTAAATGCCGCTCCGTTAATTCGGGGCATGGAATGCCGGGATGGTGGAACTGGTAGACACGCCGGACTTAGTTCTTTGATATGTTCGATTTTATGCTGTAATTGAGAATAGTACTTTCTTGATTATATGGCGCGTTACGTGTTTGATCTTCTTTTGAGGAGAAATTGATTGACGTTTGTGTGACGTCTGATAGTATGGCAAAGGCAGCTTTGACACTGGGTATGAATTACAAAAATTGTGTTTCCATGCAAAGAAACTTAATTGCTTTTACGCCAATTAATCAGGACTAGGTTTGAAGAAGAAGCCATCGAAGGAGTCTATTTTTATGGCGGATATCTTTAGTGGTACTCATCGCACCTATCAAACTCACAAGATCAAAAAACGACTTTTGAAAGAAGGTTATAAAAAACACGTTTGTGAATCATGTAATTTGTCAGAATGGATATCTAATCCAATTCCTTTGGAACTGCATCACAAAAATGGAGTAAAGGCAGATAATTCATTAGATAATCTTGAGTTGCTCTGTCCTAATTGCCATGCGCTTACAGATAATTATCGAGCTAAGAATATCAAAAAATTGAGTGCGCGAATGGAAACGTTCGCAGTAGAACCGCTTAAATTCGGGGAAACCTTACCAAGTGTAACTTGATTGGCAATCCCGAGCCAAGCCCGTTAGAGAAATCTGACGTGGAAGGTGTAGAGACTTAACAGGCGGCACCTACGTCCTTGCCATTGGCAGGATATGGTGAAGAGAAAGTCCAGACCACAAATCATTGCAATTGGCAATGTGCAGCGAAAGCTGTAGTTGGTACGAAAATCCTGTGGGCCTCAAGCCCGTGCGGGTTCGACTCCCGCTCCTGGTACAAAACGAAAAAAGGTCGCTATTTCTAGCGACCTTTTTTCGTTTTTAGCATCTGAACATTATGCCTTAACCAATAAACTTGCTACGCAAAAATAGCCTCTTTATTGTACTTATTTCTATAATCAACGGGCGTCATGCCAGTCGTTTTTTTGAAAATAATGCGAAATGCTTTCGTGTCAGAATAGCCGACGTCATACATTACTTCATTAATATTTTTTCGGCTGGTTTCTAAATTCTTTTTAGCGGCTTCAATTTTTACCCGTTGAATGTATTCACTAACGGTATTGGAGGTTGCTTTTTTAAACCGACGTTCGAGACTGCGTCGACCCAGGGCAAACCTGTCGGCCAGTTGATCAACGGAAATTTTGTCCTGAAAATTAGTTTCAATAAATTCCTGCGCTTTTTTTATGGGCTCATCTTCATGGTTTTTCTGCCCTTGAAAAATAATAAACGGTGATTGGCTCGTCCGGTCAATATCAATCATAAAGGCCTTTGCTGTCAGAACAGCCATTGCCCGCCCGGCATATTTCTCAATCAGGTACACCAGCAGGTTTAAATACGAATAAGCGCCCCCGCTTGTGTAGATGCCCCCATCTTCGGTCATTATTTTATCATCGACAAGATGTACATCCGGGAACATAGTTCGGAACTCGTTAGCCAGTTTCCAGTGAGTGGCGCATTGCCTGCCTGTCAATAAGCCCGTAGCAGCCAGGAAAAAAGCCCCTATGCAAAAACTGGCGATTTCGGCACCCTGGTTATGTTGATGTAGAATCCAGGGAATAAAGGCTCGATTCAGCTCGATAGCCTTTACGGGATCGCCGTGCAGGGCGGGAATAATAATTAAATCTGTCTTTTTTATATCCTCGATTAAATGATCCGGATTTATCGTAAATAAGCCATTTCGTTGTGAGATTTCCTTTGAAAGGCCAATGAATTGAATGGTAAATATGGGCGGCTTTCCCATACCAGCAAGAAAGCTGTTTACTTCGGAAAGTATCTGGTGAGCGCCCTCAATATTTGTTAAACTGCAATGCCCTTTAGGGATTAGGATGGAGATGTGTTTCATAGATTAAAAATAACCAAAATCAGGGGTATAATCAACTTATATTATATATCTTTTTGATTTGGATAAATGTAGTTTGTAAGCCTATTTATTGTCATCAGAAACGCCAGAGTTGGCTTGATTACGATAAACCTGGTGACATATTCGCGCCTTAATCCAGGCTGTATTACGCTTGTCAAATCATGAATTTTAAGAATGCTCTGCCTAAGTCCCTGACCATATGTGCGTACCGCCCATTTTACCTTTTGTGAAATTGCCTGCCTTGTAGTCTCCTTAAATTTTTGCCCATTTTTGTCAACGTATAACAGGTTTGACAATAGAATTTCCCGTTTACTGATTTTGTCAAATTCTCACTTGTACATTTTGTTTTGATTCGTATATTTGACACCTTTGATAAATGTAGACGGCCGTTAATTCGCTCATTATGAGCAACTTTGATTGGTCTTTCTATGCTTGTCCGCCATTATATCCACGCAGTTTCTTTTCTGAAATTGTTCACCTATTCCCGGCGTTCTACCCAACCCCCAACGGGCTGGCCTGAACGATATTGTTATCATGAAAGTATCGCCTTTGCAGCCGTTTCAAATCGTGTATTCGTTACTGGATCACGAGTTTCTAGGTTATCTGATTGAGGCTTTTGTGGTGCAGCGCAACAGTAAGGGCGAATTGACCTTACAAAATCAGACATTATCTGCCCAAAACGTCAGTGAGTTTGCTAAAGGACTGGACGACCGGGACTTCGAACTGGTAAAACTCATCGATACGATTCAGCAGGATTTTATTGTTAAGAAATTCAACACCAAGAAGTTACCCGCCGTTGATTTCTTCTTGAAAATATACGATCCGCAAAAGGGGGACAAGCTTATTCAGGAAACGATTGGTGGGCATCTGGAAACGGTTAAGGCTAAAATTATGGCGTTGCTGCCCGGTAAGCCTTTTTATATCATGGGAAACGATGGTAATCCCGCCTGGGAGCCGATCGTCTGGATGCCCGAACCAGCCCGTGTGCATTTTCACTTTGTTCGCAATACCGAGTCGACGCACTATTTCCCAATTATCCGCTATCCGGTGACTCCGCGCGAAGGCGGTGCGAAAGATGGACAGACCAGCGAGACCGAGCGGGTCGAATTCCAGTTCAAGGATGCCCTGATGATTTGCGATGAACCAGCCTACCTGATGGTTGGCAATCGACTTTATCACTTCAGTAAGAATGTAGATGGCAAAAAACTACGGCCGTTCTTTACGAAAAACCATATCGTTATTCCCCGAAACATCGAGCAGCAATATTACGAGCGCTTTGTTACTCCCCTGATTGCTTCGTATGACGTATATGCCAAGGGTTTTGAAATTCGTACCGAAGCCATTGAGCCAGTGCCCGTTCTAACGGTTTCGGAGATGGTGCAGTCGAGCCGTTCCGTAGCCGTTCCTATCTTTCAGGGAGGCCCCGAGGTTGTCGACAGCGAAGAGGGAACCAACCAGCGTATTGTTTTCGATCTGTCGTTTCAGTATGGCGATTTTATGTTTCGGTTCGAGAGTTCCGGCGCATTGGCCAATGTGAGTCTGGAAAAGAAAAATGACGAGTACATTTTCCATAAAATACGCCGGGATCAGCGTCTGGAGCGGAATAAGCTTGCCTTTCTGCAGGACGCCGGTCTGGATTTACGGCATGGCAGGCTTGCGGTGTCGAAGGCCGAAGCTTTCTCCTGGCTGTCGAACAACAATAGTCAACTTCAGGAGGCCGGCTTTTTACTTCGGCAGGATGCACAAGATACCAAACGCTATTTCCTGGGGTATTCGAGCATTAACGTGTCCATTGAAGAGGGGCGCGACTGGTTCGATATCTACGCCAATGTTCGCTTCGGAGAGTTTGAGATTCCGTTTCTAACCTTACGAACGCTTATCCTCAACAAAAAACACGAGTTTACTCTGCCCAATGGCGAGATCGCCGTTATTCCCAACGCCTGGTTCACTAAATATTCTGAATTGTTTGGTTTTCTGGAACATGCGGGCGGTATCGACGACAATGAACGGCTGGTTTTGCATAAATACCATCTGGCCCTGGTGCAGGAACTGGAGCGGGAAAATCTGGCAACAACCATCATTAGCCGAAAACTCGAACGTTTACGGAACTTCGAAGAGATCGAGCCATTTCCATTACCCAAAGGCTTCAACGGAAGCTTACGGCCCTATCAGCAGGCAGGCTATGACTGGATGAATTTCCTGCGGCAGTACCGGTTTGGCGGTTGCCTGGCCGATGATATGGGTCTGGGTAAAACCGTGATGACACTGGCAATGCTCCAGGGTCAGAAAGAAGCGGGTGCTACCGAACCCAGCTTGCTGGTTATGCCGACCTCGTTGTTATACAACTGGGAACTGGAAGCCAAAAAGTTTACGCCCGATTTACGCGTAATGGTGTATACCGGCACATACCGCGAAAAAAATACGGCTCAATTTGATGGGTACGATTTGATTTTAACCTCTTATGGCATCGTCCGTATTGATATTGATTTGTTGAGCGACTACCGGTTCAACTACGTTATTCTGGATGAGTCGCAGGCGATCAAAAATCCGTCGTCGCACATTACAAAAGCGGTGATGCAACTCAATACGAGCCACCGGCTTATTCTGACCGGAACGCCACTCGAAAACAGCACGATGGACCTTTGGTCGCAGATGTCGTTCATCAATCCGGGTTTGCTGGGCAGTCAGTCATTTTTCCGGAATGAGTTTCAGATTCCGATCGAGAAGCGGCACGACGAAGCAAAAACTGGAAAATTGTACGCGCTGATCAAGCCATTTATGCTTCGGCGAAATAAGGCACAAGTCGCCACCGATCTGCCAGCCAAGGTAGAGAGTGTCCTGTATTGCGATATGACCCCCGACCAGTCGGCTCAGTATGAAGAAGCAAAATCGTACTACCGGAACCTGATTCTGGAGCGGATCGAAGAAGAAGGCATTGCCAAATCGCAGATGATCGTCCTGCAGGGGTTGACCAAACTTCGGCAAATTGCCAATCACCCGCGCATGGTCGATGCGGATTATGAAGGCGATTCGGGTAAGCTGGATGATATGCTGATGCGACTGGAAACGGCCATGACCGAGAATCACAAGGTGTTGGTGTTCAGTCAGTTCATTAAACACCTAAACGTCGTTCAGCAGTATTTGAAAGAGAAAGGTACCAAGTATGCGTATCTGGACGGGTCTACGGTCGACCGCAAGAGCCAGGTGGAGTTATTCCAGACCGACGATTCGATAAAATTGTTTTTGATTTCGCTAAAGGCGGGTGGCCTGGGTCACAATCTGACCGCTGCCGACTATGTGTTCATTCTGGACCCCTGGTGGAATCCCGCTATCGAAGCGCAGGCTGTAGACAGGGCGCACCGCATCGGGCAATTGAAAACGGTATTCACCTATAAATTCATCGCCAAAAATACCGTCGAAGAAAAAATCCTGTCGCTGCAACGAGCCAAACAGCAGCTGGCCGGGAGCCTGGTTACGACCGAAGAAAATTTCATGAAATCGCTGACAAAGGAGGATATTATGGTGCTTCTGGAGTAGAGTGTTCAACAGAAACCATAATTTTTGGGAGGATTTTGGCTGATGGTAGTTATTCACCCGGTAACCTGTCATTCTCACTAAAAAACTCGGCGTATGAATGCTAAAAGTGTATTGGGTATTATTCTGACACTTGTCGGTTTAATTGGTCTCATCTACGGTGGTATCGACTTCACCAAGGGCGGTGTTTCTCAGGCTTCTTTCGTGTATGTCATTCTGGGTGGCATCTTCTTCTTTGCTGGCATAGGCCTGGTTCGCAGCACACGAGCGTGAATTAAGTTGTAATGAAAGTATATCCTAAAGGGTAAGCGGCTAATAATTAAATTCATTAATTATCAGCCGCTTACCCTTTAGGAGTTGTGTCGATGATTACGTTAAATAAACGCCCATTCGGCTTTCATCGCTAAGCACCACGTCAACGCGTTCGGTGAGCGTTGTACTCAGTTCATAGCCTTTGTAATCGGCAGAAACAGGGTAGCGGGGGTGATTGCGATCCACCAGCACGGCAACCTGCAACTTGCGAACCGGCACGGTCAGAAAAGGCTGTAAGCTAAACGCCAGCGTACGGCCGGTATACAAAACGTCGTCGATCACGATCACGACCGTATCGGTATACGCAGTGGCAGGCTGGTCAGCCTGCACGAGCGGTTGAGCCAGTTGTGTTTTGTCGAGATTAAGTTTAAGCAGGTTGACGGAAAACGGAGCGATAGCTTGCAATTCTTTTGCCAATGCCTGTGCCAGTACATACCCCTCTCCCGAAATACCGGCCAATAATAAAGCTGGTTCTTCAAAATTATTCTCATAAATCTGGAACGCTATCCGTCTGATTTTCTGACGGATCTGCTCTGCATTCAGGATAAGCGTCGGCTGGAGGGTATTCATGTAGGAGTCAACGAAATTTTTGGCGGTGTAAAGATGGAGAAAAAGCCATTAGCCAATGAAATATCGGCAATGTATTTAGTTGGCACAATTTTCGCCTTTAATGGTAGAAAGCTAGTCAAGCTTTATCCATCTATGAACATGCTTATTAGTTTTATTGTCAGCCTGTGGCTCTGCCTGTCTCCCGGAAAGGTCCCGTCAGAAGCTGATATTACCCAACTGGTGGGTACATCGCTACGAAATGGCGATGCCAGTCGGTTATCCGCGCGTTTTGCAAAAACGATTGAGTTGGTCATTGATGCCGAAAACGTTGAATTTCAGGCTTTGCAGGCTACTCATGCCGAATTGATTTTACGCTCCTTTTTTCGCAAGTACCCGCCCCATGGTTTTCAATTCGTTTATCGGGGCGCGTCGGATAAACTTCGCTACAGCACGGGCACCTATGCAACGGGAGGGCAGGTATTCTCGGTATATGTCCTCATGCGTCAGACACCCGATCACCAATACGCGATTAGCGCCCTGCACTTTAGAAAAGAGTAGAGAGTGATGTATGATGTAGGATATAGGGTGTATCTGGCCGCGAAAGCAATACATCATACACCTCTTATCCTACATCATACATCTCTTATCCTATATCTTTCTCTTATCTTTGCACTTTCATGTAGAGGTACTATGATTGTTAAGACTAAAAAATACGCGTTAGACCAAAAAACGTATATCAATATCGCCCTACGGCAGTGGGTAAAAGACAACTGGAAGTGGGCCTTTGTGCCATTGGCTCTTATTATGCTGAATGTGGTACTGAACCTGACGAACGTATATCCTAATTACTGGATTTATATTGTCATTGTGTTGCTCACCATTCTATACGTACTTTTCTGGGCCGTTCAGATCACGGGTATTGCTCAGATGGAACAGAGTAAAGCCTTGTTTCAGAAATACGTTTATGAAATTGATAGCCGTCAGATTTTGATGCGCATCAACGCCAAAGAAGGCGGCATTTTGAAATGGAGCCAGATCGATAGTGTTATCAAAGACAAGGACGCTTATATCCTGTTTCTGGACAATGCCGAAGCCATGTCGAATGTAAAGGCTAACTGGATTGCCAGAACCGTTACTAAAGGCCTCTCGAAAGCGCAGTTTTTATACCTGCCATTTAACATTTTTACGAGCGATAACGACCTGCGCTTTACCGACGCCCTACTGAAACGGAAGGGTTTGTTGCCCGGCAGCGTTCCCGCCGAAACAGTAAAATAAATTCAGTAGATACAGAACGGTTCGCCGTTGCGTTGGTTCGCCACTGCAATGGCGAACCGTTCTATTTGTAGCACATCATTAATAAATTGAGATCATGAAAATCCGGTATTGGCTGACGGGAATACTTCTTTTGCTCAGTACGATTTCCACCATTGGTCAGTCATTGAAAACGGTTTCGCTCGATGACATCTGGGGGCGCAACCAGGGCGTGTTCAGTCAACGTACGGTAGAAGCGGTCAACTGGATGAAAACCGGCGGATTTTATACCACCCTGGATGGCGGCAAGATCGTCAAGTTTACCATCACCACCGGTGCACCGGTAGAAACACTGTTCGATGCCCGGCAGGCAACCGTGTCGGGAAGCGGGGAAAAAGTCACTGTCGACGGCTACCAATTATCGGCGGACGAGCGAAAAATGCTCATTACCACGCAGGAAGAACCTATCTACCGTCGGTCGAGCAAAGCCGAATTTTATGTCTACGACCTTATTACCAAACAGTTGGTTCCGCTGAGCAAAGGCGGTAAACAACAGTATGCAACCTTCTCGCCCGATGGCAAGCGCGTTGCGTTCATGCGCGACAACAACCTGTTTGTCGTTGACCTTGGCACGAAGAAAGAAACGAAACTCACGACGGACGGCAAACAGAATGCCATTATCAACGGCGGAGCTGACTGGGTTTACGAAGAAGAATTCAGCATGGCACGCGCCTTCGAATGGTCGCCGGACAGCAAGCGTCTTGCCTGGATCCGGTTCGACGAAAGCCGCGTTCCTGAATACGATATGCAGCTCTGGGGTAATTTATATCCGATCGAGTATCGGTTCAAATACCCCAAAGCGGGCGAAGCCAATTCGGCCGTAACGGTCTGGATAGCCGATGTACTGACGGGCAAAAAAGTACAGGCACAAACAGGTGTGGAGACGGATAAGTATCTACCCCGGATTCAGTGGACGAAAAACGCAAATCTGCTCTCCATTCGCCGGATGAATCGCCTACAGAACAAGCTTGATTTACTGCACGTTAACGCCACGACCGGACAGGCCACAACGGTCCTGACCGAAACCAGTGCTACCTATGTCGATCTGGAATTTACCGACGACCTGACGTACCTGAATGATGGTAAATCGTTTCTCTGGAGTAGCGAACGCAGTGGTTACAAGCACCTATATCGTTACGATATGGGCGGTAAGTTGATTCAACCCATTACGTCGGGCAATTTTGAGGTGGCCACCGTATCGGGCGTCGATGAGAAGACGGGCACCGTTTTCTTTACCTCTACCGAAGCGTCGCCACTCGACCGGCATTTGTACCGTGTCGGGCTGGATGGGCAGAATAAGCAAAAACTGACCAGCGAGGCTGGCACTTATGCCGCCAACTTTAGCCCGGATTTCGCCTACTACCTGTTGTACCACACGGCGGCCAATACGCCTGTAACGGTTCGCTTACGGGACACCCAAACGCCTACAGATCAGCGCGTACTGGAATCGAATGAGGCTTTAAAAACACGATTAACGGCCTATACGCTGTCTCCCAAGCGGTTTTTTCAGACTAAAGCTGCCGATGGCACCCCCCTGAATGGCTGGATGATCCGACCCGCAAATTTCGATAGTACAGGAGCAAAGAAGTACCCCGTTCTGATGTTTGTCTATGGTGGACCAGGCTCGCAAACGGTCAAAAATGACTGGGACAGCCGCGATTTCTTCTGGTATCAGACACTGGCGCAAAAAGGATACATTATCGTATCGGTGGACGGGCGGGGTACGGGCGCGCGGGGCACTGCTTTCCGCACGTCCACGTATGCACAGCTTGGTAAACTCGAAACAGAGGATCAGATTGCCGCAGCGCGTGATTTGAAAACGCTCCCCTTTGTCGATCCGGCTCGGGTTGGCATTTGGGGCTGGAGTTATGGCGGCTACATGAGCGCCCTCTGCATGACGCTGGGTGCAGATGTATTCAAAGCGGGTATCTCGGTGGCACCCGTCACGAACTGGCGCTTTTACGACACGATTTACACCGAACGTTACCTGAAACGGCCGCAGGAAAACGCACCGGGTTACGACGATAACTCCCCGGTCACACACGCGGCCAAACTAAGTGGTCCGTATCTGCTTATTCACGGCACCGGCGATGACAATGTGCATTTCCAAAATTCGATTGCCTTCGAGGATGCGCTCATTGCCGCTGGCAAGCAGTTTCAGTCATTTTATTATCCGAATCGCAATCATGGTGTTTACGGTGGCAATACGCGGCTGCATCTTTACCAGATGATGACCAATTTTATCGAGAAGAATTTATAGCAGGCGTATGGCCGTGCTGCATCAGTTTCTAAAACTGACAGGCGAGGCTTCTCAAAACCTCTCCTGTCATAAAGCCACTACAAGAGTAAATTAAGGAGTGGGTTTTGTTATCCACCTGGACGGATCCACAACCGGCAACGGGTAATCGATACCCAGCACCACGCCGTACTGTTCCTGTTGAGCAGCGCTCAAATTTGAAACAAGATGTACCTGATCTGCAGGTACCCGCGTCAATTCCGGAAGCCAGTGTTTCACATAATTGCCTTGCTCATCGTACCGCGTGGCCTGGCTGTAGATGTTGAAATAGCGGGGCTGCCCGTTGCTAAACTGGCGTGGGTCATTGCCCACACCGGCTACATAGTTCCAATTACCCCAGTTGCTGCATGGGTCGTAATCGATAAGTTTGCTTTCAAAATAAGCCGCTCCCCAGGTCCAGTCCAAGCCTAGGTCACTGACCAGGAAACTGGCAACGTTTTGTCGGCCCCGGTTGCTCATAAATCCGGTGGCGTTCATTTCGCGCATATTGGCGTCGATAAACGGGATGCCGGTTTTGCCTTCCGCCCATCGTTGGAATAGCGCTTCATCCTGAATGAATTTCCGGTTGAGGTCATGTTTGATCCCACTGCTCTTAAAGATTCGGGTACCGAACCGCAGGGCGACGAACCGGAAAAAGTCGCGCCACAGTAACTCAAAAACCAGCCAATATGTCGACTCATTTTTAACCCGCTCGTTTTCGTACCGTGTTATTTCTTCATAGATCAACCGGGGCGACAGGCATCCGTTGGCCAGCCAGGCTGAGAACTTACTCGAATAGTCGTCGCCGAGGAGCCCGTTGCGGGTTTCTTTGTAAGTTGTAATCCGATCGGTTTGCCACAGGTAGTGGTTAAGTCGGTCAAGCGCTGCGTGTTCGCCCCCTTTAAAGGCTACTGCCCGCCGTAAATCCGGTTGTTCGACCCGTTGTCGGGCTTCGCTATCAAAACCAAGTGTTGTCAGTGTAGGCATATCACCGGGCAACACATTGGGCACGAATGTGACGGCTTCTGGCGTTGGAAACGTTGGACGAATGCTGACACTTTTCTCGATTTGATGCCGGTACTGGGTGAACACATCGGGTAACCGCGAGATCGTAAACGGTAAATCCCGGACATGGTACAGCGTACTCATCCAGAAAAACTTAATATCGATATTGAGCGGTTTGAGCTTGTTACTCAATTTCGACTCCACGTCAGTTTCTTCCTGTGTAATCTCCTTGCTTGTATACATGGTCGATGCATTGATTTCGCTGGCCAGTTCGGGCAGCACATCGGCCGGATTGCCAATTCGGATGATCAGGTCGGCGCCTTTGTTTCGGAGTGACTGCTGGAGATCGGCAACGCTTTCAATCAGAAAATTGGCCCGAAAAACCGCCGTTTTAGAAAAGCCCAGCCGAGGGTGTGGCGTAAACCAGCGGGGGTCAAACACGAATACGGGCAGCACCTGATCGGCGTCGTCAAGCGCGCGAACAAATCCCTCATTGTCGTGCAGACGAAGGTCGTTACGGAACCAGTACAGAATGCGATTCATTAGTAACAGAGAACGATTATCTACTACTAAGGAACGAGCGGGCGTTCTTGGTTCATTGGTCTGTAAAAAGAATGTGCCCCGGAGCTTATTAATAAGCTCCGGGGCACGAAATGGATACAACTAGTTGGATTGATGTAGCTTATTTAGTGGTGATAGAAACTTTCTTGTTGGGCGTATCAACATCCATCCGGGCAATTTTGTCTGGTGAAATAGCCTTGAATTCTTTTTCGGTAACGGGCTTTCCATCAACCAAAAATACATCTATACCCTTAAAAGCGGACTCATTTGTAACCGGCGTTGCCTCATCCGCCTGAAAGTTGATCGGCAGATTATACTTCACATTGACAAGCTGACCATTTTGTCTGGCTGGTGTCCATTTGGGCATGTTTTGGACAACCCGCACCGCTTCGGCATCAGCACCGTAGCCAATCCCTTTCAGGAGTTGTATATCGGTGATTTCACCCGTTTTCGTGACAATAAAACTAACAAACACCCGTCCATGAACATTCGCTTTTTGCGCAGCTTCGGGGTATTTCAGATTCTTCTCCATGTAGGATGTTAGTTCCTTCATGCCTCCCGGAAATTCGGGCTGGTTTTCGACAACGGTAAAGATTTCACCTTCTACTTTCACCGTTTTTCGGGCCGAAGCGTCGGCTGTTGTGAGGGCGGTCTGATCCTGCTCCGATTGGGTGCACATGGTCAGCATAGCGGCCAGTGGGAACACGAGGGCGTAACGGAGTAAAGCCCGGCGGTGTGTTTGCGGTTTTTGTAACATAACGATGCGTTGTTTAAGGGTTGATTTAGAGACAAAAGGGGTTGTTAAGGCAGTGGATGGAATGTTAAGCGCGTAGGCTACCAACTGACGCGGATAATCAGGTTGGGGCGTTTGAAGGACCGATCGGTCGGCCAGAAATTCGTGAACTTCCTGCAAGGCACCTTTGTAGAGCCAAAGCATCGGGTTAAACCAGAACAGTGCCTGCACCAGCTCGATAAAGAGTATGTCGGCGGTGTGGCGCTGGCGAATATGGGCTTTCTCGTGGCGCATCAACACCTCCGGTTGCGTACGGGCATCGGTGTGATTGAGTACTAAATACCGCCCGAAGGAAAAGGAGGGCGTCCGGCTTAGTAAGCCATCGGGAAGCCGAACAAGTGTATACTCCGACTTGTGTTCAATTGTACCTCGTTTGATCAGGGCAAACACCGCTCGCAAATGCACGCCAAGCCGGATGAGCATACCAGCGACGCCGATACTATAAAGAAGCCAGAGCCATTGCGCTATTGTCAGGCTATTGCTTCGGGGAGCGTTGCCAACCGCAAATGTCGGTAGCGTAATGGCGCCAACGGGCATTGAATCCGCTGTTGCACCTGGTAAATCGACCAGCGGAAGCAGGAGCGACAAAATCACCGATATCAGCAAATAAGCGCGGTTCAGGCCGAAAAACGTGTTGCGTCGAAGAAGCAGGCTGTAGCAACCGTAGAAGAGCGCCAGATAGAGGCTGGCCGTCAGGAAATAGGGGAGAGCGTTCATAACGTATTCGTTCCTTTGAGGTGAATAATGACGATGCCTTTGGCCGCTTTTTCGCCGTAGAGAAGTTTATATCGAGCAATCGATTTGGTGTCTTTCAGCAGTTCGATCGACTCGATTGTATTTGAATCGACATCGCCAATCCGGTCAACTTGCTTGGTGCCATTGACCAGGATCAAATCAGCTTTTCCGCCGGGCATATTGTCCCTTGGCACCGTAACGGTATAATGGCCCGGTGCCGAGTAGCGCGTTTCGCTGGCTTGCTTTGCTGGCTGAACGGGCTTGGTATGAAGCTTTGCTGATTGCTTTTTAAGGGTGTCTGACTGAATAATTGAGCCTGTTCTAGCCCAGGTGAATACGGGCGAGCGGCCAGCGAGGTTCCCTGTATGCTGGCTGAAAAAATTACCCGTCAGCCCTGCCCATATCAGGGCTGTCGATGTGAGAAAACGTGCGTAGTTCAGGAAGCCGATCATTTCTTTTTTGTGGTTATGAGTACGACTCCATTTTTGCCCTTCTCGCCGTAGCTAGCGGCTGATTCACCCTTTAAAACAGTGGCATTGTCAATGTCTTTTTGATCGAGGTAACCGATACCATTTTTAGCCTCGACACCATCGACGATATACAGCGGATCGCCTATACTGAATCCATTACTCCGAATAGTTACACGCGAACTAGATTTTCGCAGGGAATCAGGCAGGTACCTCCAAGGAGTTTTATTGGTCTGCACATCGTTATAGAGAGCAAAACGTGCATTTTTGCTGTTGTCCACATAATACACTCTTGGTCGCTCTGAACTAGCTTTTGACTCAGGCATAACCAGCCCTGTTCGTCTGTCCTCGACTTTCTTTTCCAGCGAAAACTGAATGGGTAAAACGTGCTGTGTGGCAACTGCCTGCCCGTTTTGCTTAGCCGGTAGCCAGTACGGCATGTGTTTCACGATACGGAGGGCCTCGGCGTCACAACCACCACCGATGCCCCTTTTCACGCTGGCTGAGCCAATAGCACCTGTTGGCAATACAACGAACGATACCAGCACAGTGCCCTCAATTCCATTGGTCCGAGCCTTTACCGGATAGCGCAATGCGTGAGCTACATATTGCATCAATCCTGGAATACCCGTTGGAAAAACAGCCCGTTCTTCAACCGCCCTATACACCTCACCATTGATGGTATCAACTGATGGCGGTGTACGTATCGGCATAGCAGGATTAGGTTTGACGGCTCTATACGCTGCCGTAGCGCCCATAGTGGGTAATTCGTTTGGGTCCGTCAAGGCTAATGATGCGCTAATCGCTGTTCGCCCATCAACCGGTATGGTCATCGTTTGAAATCCAACAAAACTGACGCTTAATGTCGCATTCTTGGGAACATTTATAAGAGTGAAGAAGCCTTTTGCATTTGTTTGTGTCCCTTTTCTTGTGCCGTTAATTAAGACAATAGACCCTGCCAATGGCTTTCCACTTACGGCGCTTTTTATTCGCCCTGTAATGGTTATTGTATCTTCAGTTGCCTGACGGATGAGAGTTTTAATCTCTTTCCGGGCGGTAGTCATGGCCAGTAAACTCAGCATCAGAGGGAGCACCAGCATATATTTTCCTAGTGCCCAGCGTGGCGTAGCTGTCTGATAAAGCATTTGAATACGTTGTTTGAGCAAAGGCGGGTTAAAAAAGCCGTTTGTAAGCGCGTCGGGTTGTAGGCCAAACGTGTAGTCAAGCAGGAACCGGGCGTATTCGGTTGGCTGACTGGCTTCTTTATCCGCCAGAAATTCGTGTACCTGCCGTAGCATTTTGTCGATGAACCACAAGGCCGGACACGCCCAGAATAACGCCCGAAGCAGGGCCAGACCGAGTACATCGGCACTGTGGTACTGGCGGATATGCACCAGCTCATGCCGGATGATGAGGCTATTGTGTTTATCGGCCGGGTTAAGAACCAGATACCGGAAAAACGAAAAAGTAGGTGCGTCAGAGTCACTGGCCTGTCCGGATAGGTTTATCACCAGTACGTGATTGGCCTGAACTTGCCGTTCGGATCGTTGAATGAGCCAGCATAAACGGCCCACCCGGACAGCCAGGCGAAGCACGAACAGCAGGGCAATAAGGCCATACGCAATCATGGCAATTTGCTCCCAGTCAGGCGCGGTACTTGCCTGGCCAAGTTGAGCGGTTGCGGTAGCCACAGTAGCCACGGGTAAGGTGATAACGCCCACGGGTACCGGCCAATCAGTTGGCAAGGTCTCAACCGTTTGCGCGGGTAAACTGGCCAATGGTAAAACCAGCGACAAAACCGCCGACATCAGCAGATACACCCGGTTCAACGTAAAAAACGTGTGCCGACGCAGGAAGAACCAGTAGCAGCTCGCAAACAGCAGCCCATAC
The DNA here is from genome assembly GCF_054776595.1 of Spirosoma horti. Taxonomy (NCBI): domain Bacteria; kingdom Pseudomonadati; phylum Bacteroidota; class Cytophagia; order Cytophagales; family Cytophagaceae; genus Spirosoma; species Spirosoma horti. Next base: position 89,703 of record NZ_BAAHBQ010000004.1, on the reverse strand, counting down.
AGGTTCGCTTTAAGCAAATAGTCGAGAGCGTTCATTGATCCTTCTGTTTGTTTAGGAGGTTGATAATCTCATCGGCTTCGTTCAGGCTAATAGTCTTATCCTGCACGAAAAATGACACCAGCTTCTTGAGTGAATTATCGAAGTAATTTGCCATTAACTGCTCTGTCTGAAACCGGCGGTACTCTTCTTCCGAAATAAGCGGGTAATATTCATGCGTTTTTCCATAAGCTGTATAGCCCACTAATTCCTTCTTCTCCAGAATGCGGATAATCGTCGAAACTGTGTTATAGGCGGGTTTTGGCTCCGGCAGTTCAGCTAAAACATCTTTGACAAAGCCTTTTTTGAGCTGCCAAAGCACGCGCATAATCTCTTCTTCGGCTTTGGTAAGTTCACGTATCGGCATGATTTTTATAAAGGGTAGTGATTACGATTGAAAGGTATGACTAATGGTTTAGTTTTACAACTAATCTATTAGTTAAAAGTTTGGTAAAATTAAAATACCCCTTCCTAGCGCTAGGAAGGGGTATTTTAATTGCAGCCCGGTTCAGGCTTTGGCGGGAAAGCGACTGACTATTTGAATAAAGGCGCGTGGATTTTCCGAAGCGTTTCGACCGGAATCTTGATCACTTCCCGATCATAGGTGAGTAGCCCGTTTACTTCGCCTTCTACATCCGTAGTCTGCGTATATACGGCCGCCGAAAGTGCCTGTTTCTGATAATACTCAATGATCTTGGCGTACTTTTTCTGGTAAGCTTTCAGGACATCGTCGGCCGACTGATAGGTCTGGTAGCCCCAGTTGCGCATCTCAGGATTCCAGAGGTGCCCCTGAACCGGCCAGCCGATGCCCCCGAATTCGCCAATAACAACCACGCGGTCGGTCTTGGGCGCTGGTGCGTGCGGTTCTTCCTGGTAGGTATGTATGTCGTAGAAATCACCTGCACCGAGGTCATTCCAGCCGCTGCTAGCGTTCACCGTCCGGCTTGGGTCAAGGGCTTTTACCCAATCGGCCAGGCGTTTGTTATCGTACTGGCCCCAGCCTTCGTTATGCACGACCCAGGTCACAATGCTGGGGTGATTGTGTAGCCGGTTCATCATTCGGCGCAATTCAAGCTCAAACTGCTCTTTACCTTTCGACCGGCGAATGGGTTCGGACTGGTCGCCCGGCTCTTCGTTCTGGCCTTCCAGAAAACCCGATGGCATGTCCTGCCAGACCAGAATACCGAGCTTGTCGCAGAGGTAATAATAGCGGTCGGGCTCTACTTTAATGTGCTTGCGGAGCATGTTGAAGCCGGACTTTTTGAGGAAGTCGATTTCGAACGTCATCGCTTCATCCGACGGTGGTGTCAGCAAGCTACCAGGCCACCAACCCTGATCGAGGGGGCCATTTTGAAACACAAATTTGTTGTTAAGCAGCAACACCGGCTGGTTGGCTATCGACGTAGCGACGCTCGGCCCTTTGCCCATTGCTATTTTACGCATGGCAAAGTAGCTGGTGATAACATCGAACGGGTTGCCCGTCACGGTTGCGTTGGCAAAGGCCTTGTTCAGGGCGGAATCCTGGCGTGGGCGTCGGTTGCGGGGCATTTCGCCAAACGGATCGGTAACAGTTACCAGTTCGGCTTTTAAATTGTACAGAAACGGGCTGTCGGGCGACCATAATTTGGGATTTTTCAGGGATAGGTAAGCCGTTCGCCCCGCCCGAACCAGCGTAGTCGCCACTGTCTGACTACCATCCATAGCCGTCACTCGAATGGCTGTTGTGTAATTATTGGCTGGTTTGTCGAGCAATACATCGACTCGCACGCGCCCTGAGTCGACTTCGGGGGTCAACTGAATTTCTTCGATATACGCTTGCTTCGGCACGGGCTCCATCCAGACCGTCTGCCAGATACCGGATACCGGGGTATACCAGATGCTGTTTGGATTCAACAATTGTTTGCCGCGTGGTTGCTCGCCGGTAGACGTCGGGTCCGTTACGCCTAAAACCAATTGATTCTGGCCGTCTTTCAAGTAATCCGTAACGTCGAAACTAAAAGCATCAGACCCGCCCGTGTGCGACCCCACGAGTCCGCCGTTTACCCATAGTGTACATTCATAATCGACAGCGCCGAAGTGAAGCAAGACGCGTTGCCCGGCCCAATCGGTGGGGAGGCTAACGGTGCGTCGATACCATAGGCGTTGATCGGCCGTAAGGGCTTTGTTGACTTTCGATACGGTCGATTCAACCGCGAAGGGAACCAGAATTTTCCCTGAAAAATCTGTTGGGACCGGAGCTGTTTTTGCCGTGATCGCATAATCCCACATGCCATTGAGATTTTGCCATTGCTTACGAACCAGTTGCGGACGCGGGTATTCGCGCCAGGCATTTTCGGGCGTGAGCTGTTTTTCCCACCGGCTCATGATGGGAGCCGCACGGGGTAAATTCTGAGTGGGTGATTGCGCGATGGCAAGGCCCGCCGTCAGCAGGGTGAGGCTGAGAGAAGTGTGTACGAGTTGAGGAATGTTCATGCTTTAAAAATGTAGGCTTGGTTACACAGCTTTACGGCCCCAACCGAAGCGTCGGACGTTTCGGTTGGGGCCGTAAAGACATTTACTTACTCAACTTTCCTTCCAGCATTTTGATATAGTACCCACCTACCACCGAACGGGCCTGGAAGCCTACCTGCTTGGCGTTTGTTGTTTCGTGCCAGTCGGAGAGGGGAACTCGGGTGGGGGTTTCATTGACATACTTCCAGACGGGTTTCACAAAGGCTTCGAAATCGCGATCCGACTTGGCTAACGTAGCCGTCCAGATGATCCAGTCCGACTTGGTGTAGGTTTTACGGCTGTCCAATGGAAGGCCGTACGGTTTCTGTTTTGTCAGGTAATAGTCGACTTCAACCGCTGTCACTTCCTTCGGAAACACGTCGAGTCCCAGCAGTTTATCCCAGACCAGGTTGTATTTCTGGCTCCAGGTATGGCCCTGATTCTCGAAGGTCAGGTCATAGTGTTCTTTCTGGCCCGGTGTTTTGTCGAGGGCGAGTTGTTGCCATTTTACGGCCATATCCCGAGCCGTTTTCAAATAGCTCTGCGCCGTTGTTTTATCGCCTAACTGGGCGGCCATCTGACCATAAGCCGCAATGCCCAGAATCGCCTTCACCGACAGGTTGGCGTTGCGGGCGATATGACCCGCGAAGTCGTCGGTGCATAATTGATTTGTCGGATCGAAGCCATCTTTTTTAAGATATTCGACCCAGGTTGTCAGGGTTTTCCAGTGTTGTTTGGCATAATCAGCATTGCCTTCGGCTCCACTAATGGCACCGGCCAGTAGCAGCATGTTGCCAGATTCTTCAACGGGCATGTCTTCGCCGTAGGTTTGCCCATTGGCCTGTGGATACGTCCCTACATCGTGTGCCGGGAAAGGTTTTTTCCACCGACCGCTTTCCGAATACTGGAAAATCGGCTCCATCATGCCCTTCAGCAGAGTTGGGTTATAGAGCAGAAACAGCGGGGCTGACGGATATGTGATATCTACCGTACCGATCGAGCCATTGGAGAAATTTTCTTTCGACAGGAAAAGCGTTTCGCCTTTCGGTCCCGCTACAATTTTGTGCGCGGCAATGGCCTGCCGATACGCCAGCACGCACAGGTCAGCGTATTCTTTACCGCCTGCTTTTTTGGCATCGGCCCGTAATCGATTATCGAATTTGTCGCACTTTTCCTTCAGCCGACTGTAGTCTTTTTCGGCCGTTTGCAGCAGGGCGGGCATCGTCGTTTTCTCGTCCCGGCGCCACCAGGGACGTAGATTCTGCTTGAAATACTGGACAGAATACAAATCATCATAGGCCAACATCAGGTGCTTTTCGGCCGGTTTCGACACGTTACCAAAGTCGAGCACCGTCGCGAGGGCTACGTCGGCAGCTGCACGGGGCTTGTTTCCCGGCACAGATGCCTTGTTATCTGTGGGGAGTTGTCCCGTCATCAGAAATGCCTGCTTGAGGCCTGGTGCCATGCCATTTCCGGTCTGGTTACCACTTTCCTGCGGAACGGCCAGATACGCATAGCCCCAGTCGATGCGTACATTATCGCCTTTTTTTGCCAGAATGGGCTGAGCTTCGGTGCCCACTGTCTGGTAGATCAGGCCGGGTGCCTGCCCGGCTTTCAGCACAACTTCCTGCCCGATGGTGTTCGTTGCCATTGTACCGGATTCGCTCAGGAACACCTGCACCGAGTGCGACTTGCGATCCTGCGAACGAACGTCGACCGTAACATAGGTGATTGGTCGGGCCACCACGTCCAGCTCATCCAGCAACAGGGGCGACATAAACGTTAGTGCCAGATTCACCGGCCCGGCCGAAAAGGTATAATTCGTTTGCGTAGCTGACACGGTCACGCCCGTTTGGGTGGCGACTGTAACACCTGACGTCTTGACCGGGTTGAAAATACCCACATCGATAAACGATCCACCCCGCGGACTCACGCAATGAACGGCCAGCACGTTTTTACCTTTACGAAGGGCTTTCTGACCAGCGGCCGATAGCGGCAGATAAATATATTCGTTGACATAATCGGGTTTATCCAGAATTTTCGTGCCGTTCAGGTAAACGACCACATCATCGTCGTGATTGATGGACATAACCAGTTTGGCTGGATCGGCATTGCCGTCATAAGTGAACTCGCGTCGGTAATAGATATCCTTTGATGCGTTCGATGCCCCATTAGTGGTCCACTTGGTTTTAGCCTCCGGTGTATCACCGAAAGGCCCCGTGCCCGACGTCCAGCCCGTGGCGGCATACTCCGTTTTCTCCCAGCCCTCGCTGGGTTTTTTAAACGTGTATTTGGCGGGGTATGCCTGCGTTTCCCCCGTCGACGCAATGGCTTCGTAGTTGGTTGGTACGGCTCCCAGGAACTGGTACGCCTGGCCATCTACCCGAACAATGCCCTCCAGCGATTGCGGTTTTCCGGTCCAGTGGCGGGTAGGTGAATCGGTTAGTTTATCGGTCGTACTCCAGACGCTGAAATAAGGGTCGTGCGTAATGAGTGGATAGGCGGGTGGGCGAAGGTCCTGGGCTTGGGGTTGTCCGGAAACAAGAAAAAGAAGAAGTGTAATGGAAATGAAAAGAGCCGAATTTTTTTGCATTGGAACTATTGGTTTGTCGAGACACGAAAATCATCCACAACATAAGCCATATGTCGGTAAACCTTTACTTATTGGCCAGAAGAATTTGAGGGCGGTAAAACCGGTCAAATCACAGGATGTTGCCTGATTCATCAGATTCTCCGGTCCGGCAAGGGGTAGATGCACCAGTTGACTGCCTTTTTTTAAGCAAAACCTAAACACTTAATCTAGAAAATTTTTGAATGAAAAAGGTAATCTTAATGATCGCTGTGTTGGTGCTGACCGGCTTGGCGTCGGTGTCCGTTGCGCAGCAGATTTCCAAGGAAGAACTCATCTTCCTCACACCCGACTGGAAAGGGGAGCGTTTCCCCGATGGACGCCCAAAAGTGCCCGATGCGATCATAAAACGGATGAAGCTCGTCACTCACGAAGAAGCCTGGGCCGTCATGAAAGGCGAAAATTACCGGTATCAGTATGCCGGTGACTGGCAAACGATCAACCCCGATAGTGTACTCGTGGGCCGCGCCCTGACCGCAACGTTTATGCCTGGCCGTCCGGATGTACATCGGGTAACCGACGAAAAAGGACATACCAAAGATGGCCGGGTAAAATCACAGAACGCCTGGCCGATCGACATGCTCGTAAAAGGGGACGTGTATGTGGTCGACCAGTTTGGTATGCATGAAGATGGGCCAACCATTGGCGATAATCTGGGCAATTCGATTTACGCCAAAACCGGAAATGGTATTGTCTACGAAGGAGCCCTTCGGGATGTAGCTGGACTAAAGGAGATTGGCGGGTTTACGTCGTATTTCCGAAGTTATCACCCATCGCACCACAACCCGGAGGGTAATCTGAATACCACGCTGGTGGGCATCAATCGCCCGACGCGCATTGGAAAGGTCATGGTTATGCCCGGCGACATTGTACTGGGCCGTGATGGCGGTGTGGCGTTCATTCCGCCCCATCTGGCTGAGAAAGTGGTGAAAACGTCGGAGATTATCCGGTTGCGGGATATGTTCGGCCATTTGCGGTTGCGGGAGCAGAAGTACACCCCGGGTCAGATCGATTCGCGCTGGTCGGATGCAATCGAGAAGGATTTTTCGCAGTGGCTAAACGCCCACGTCAGCGAACTGCCCGTCCCGAAAGAGCAAATTCAGGAATACCTCAAAACCCGTACCTGGTAAGCTGTTCGGTACATATCCCAATACCTATTCCTTTCCTAAATCATGACAACATCCCGTCGTTCTTTCTTAACCAAAGGAGCCATTGCCAGTGCCTTAGCCGCCAGTACGTTAGCAACGTTCGGTGAGGGACTCGAAACCGCCGTTCATAACGCGCCCCTGTCGTCGGCTCCCTCCGACCTGAAGATTACTGATATTAAATGCGGGTTTACCCGGGGTGGCCATAGCCTGTTCGTTAAAATTCATACCAACCAGGGCATCTGGGGCTGTGGCGAAGGTGTTGACGCTACGCCCGGAACCTATCACCTGGTGAAAATGATGGGCGAACGGATCAAAGGCAAAAGTCCGCTCAATGTCAATCGGTTGTTCGAAGATATTCGGAAGGCCGGTTTTTTCGAAGGGGCGCAGGCTGGTATGTACATCGCTGTATTGTCGGCCGTAGAAACAGCCCTTTGGGACCTGACAGGCAAAGCCCTTGGCATGCCCGTATACCAGCTGCTGGGTGGTAAGTTTCGGGACAAAATCCGGGTTTACTGCGATACCGGTGCTTATCGGGAAACGGATACCAGCGCCGACGCTTTTGGAAAAAGTGCCAAACGAGCCGTCGACATGGGATTCACAGCGGTGAAATACGATATCGACGAGCGCAATGACCCGAACAAATACGATTCCTACAACTGGACCGCCAGCCCCGGCGAACTGGAACGGATGTACAACCAGATTGCGGGTGTCCGAAAAGCCGTTGGGCCAAAAATCGACATTTGCGTGGATATGCACGGGAAGTATGATGTGCCTACAGGTCGACGGGTGGCCAAGATGATGGAACCCCTGAACCTGCTGTTTCTGGAAGAGCCCATCCCGGCCGAAAACCCCGAAGCCTACAAGCAAATTCGGGAAGCGTCGAACACGCCGATCTGTGCGGGCGAGAACCATTACCTGGCGCATGGTTTCCGTAAGCTTCTCGAAATAGGAGCCGTCGACATTATCATGCCTGATTTGCAGAAAGCGGGTGGCTTGGGCGAAGCGCAACGGATTGCCAACCTGGCCAATCTGTACTACGTGCCGTTTGCTCCGCACATGGTGGCTTCGTATCTGGGCGCGATGGCATCGAGCCACGTGTGCGCGTCCGTGCCGAACTTCCTGATTCTGGAGTGGCAGATTTACTTCCACGAAGAGCCTATGTTCAAGGAGATCGTCACCTTCGACGGGCCAATGGTCGAGAAAGGATTTATTCCGTTATCGAACAAGCCGGGTATCGGGGTCGAGATCAACGAAGAAGGCATGCGCAAATACGCTCCGAAAGACGTGCCGTTCTTTGTGTAGTAAGTTTTTCGGACAGAATGAACCCGTCTGGGTTTCGGACAAAATTTGTTCATCCTGTCTGAAAATGGCTTCATTCTGGTCATGTCAATGTGGATAAGTAGGCACGTTTACGCGTAAACGTGTGGATAACTTTTTTATCTGTGGATAAAGTCCACTGATTCCCCATCGACCTGTGATTTCCTTTAGCTGAACTGGCTCGAACAGCTCAGGTGCATTCATCCATCGGCTGCATACAGTATTTAACCGGGCTAATCGTGTTTTAGAGTAATCTGACAGACACTCATCCTAATCGACCTGTTCCTTTGACGACAAAACCCACTCCCGTTGCTGCCGATGTCCTGCGGCCTACCGGTGGTACGTTGCCCACCTCCAGCAATTATCGCTGGATAATTGTTGCGCTCCTCTTTTTTGCAACAACGATCAACTATCTCGACCGGCAGGTCATGAGTCTGCTGAAGCCCGTTTTAGAAAAGGAGTTTAACTGGAGTGAAACGGATTATGGTGACCTTGTCACCGTCTTTACGTTTTTCTACGGAGCGACAACGTTGCTGGCCGGCTACATCATCGATCGGGTCGGCACCAAACTGGGCTACATCGGGGCTATTCTGGTCTGGAGTCTGGCCGCCATGGGCCACGCGCTGGCGGGTGGTACGGCCGGATTCATGGTTGCCCGAGCCATGCTGGGCATTGGCGAGGCTGGTAACTTCCCCGCTTCGATCAAGACCGTAGCCGAGTGGTTTCCGCAGAAAGAGCGGGCGCTGGCGGTGGGTATTTTTAATTCCGGTGCCAACATCGGCGCGGTGGTTGCACCCGCTATTGTGCCGCCCCTGGCCCTGATGCTGGGCTGGCAGATGACATTCATTCTCACAGGTGCGCTGGGTTTCCTCTGGATTGTGGCCTGGTGGTTTTATTACGAAGTCCCTGCCCGGCATAAGCGTGTAAGTACTGCTGAATTAACCTATATCACATCCGATCCCGTTGACGCAACCATTGCCGGTGATGCTGCCGCCACGGATCTGCTGGCCGATAAACCGGAACCCCGTTATCCGATTTTCGCCAACAAGGCCATCTGGGGATTCATGAGTGGCAAGCTCTTAACGGACCCGATCTGGTGGTTTTTTCTGTTCTGGCTGCCTTCGTATCTGGCTAATATCTACCACCTCGACCTTAAAAAGCTGGGTCTTCCGTTGATCGTTATTTACCTGGCCGCCACCATCGGCAGCGTTGGGGGTGGCTGGCTCTCGTCGATGCTGATTCGCAAAGGCTGGCATCCAACACGGGCGCGGCAATGGTCGATGGCTCTGTTTGCCATTTGTGTGATGCCCGTTATGTTGATTAGCCAGATGAACAGTATGTGGCCGGTTATTGCCATTTTATCGCTGGCCGTAGCCGCTCACCAGGCGTGGTCGGCCAATATTTTTACGGTTGCTGCCGACCAGTTTCCAAAACAGGTAATCAGTCGGGTCGTTGGTTTGGGCACCATGGCCGGTACGTTGGGCGGGGCCGTATTTCCCATGATTGTAGGGCGCATTCTGGATCATTTTAAGGCGCTTGGAAGCCTTTCGGAAGGCTATTACATTATTTTCTACATCGCCGGATTTGCCTATTTAGCCGCTTGGACGATGTTGTATATTTTCGTTTTCAGCCGGGTGAAGGCTCGTGCTTGACAGCCTTGATGGCGCGAACGTCTTCGTTCGTGCCAGCTATGAACCGGCCTCTGGCCGTTAGGAAATCGTAGCTGGTCGGCCAGAGGCCGGTTCATAGCTGGCACGAACGAAGACGTTCGCGCCATCAGACCCCCTTTCTGCCAGCACGCTGCCAATCCTCTACCTAAACATGAAAAATCGTCCATCACTCAATCACCTCTGCCAACGGCTGTTTTGTGTTGGCATCATGTGTTTTCTGTCAACTGCCAGCCTACATGCCCAATCGCCCGACTTTCAGAAAATGACGCCGGACGAACGGACGGCGTATATGACTAAAATGCGGGCTGCCAGCCAGGAGGATTGGCAGAAAATGATGGACAAACTCCATCTGAAACTGCCAGCTCTTCCACCTCCTGCCGATGACCCCAAACGACCACCGCATCTCAAACCGAAAGAGGGATCTGGCAACTGGTTCGATGACTCGGGTTATACGCACGTTCGGTCAGGATGGGGCATTTGGTCAAATTACGACGAAGCGATAGCCAGTAACTACAAACTTCCTGACCCGCTGGTGTTGAAAAACGGCAAGCCCGTCACGAACGCAGCTACCTGGTGGAAACAACGTCGACCTGAAATTCTGACGGATTATCTGACAGAGATTTACGGCAAAACGCCTATCAATACGCCTGGTGTGACCTTTGGCCCAACGGGAATCGATAGCACGGTTCTGGCCGGTAAGGCGCTCCGAAAAATGCTGCTTGGTCGTATCGACAACGCCCGGTACCCGGCGGCAACACCGAGTATTCCCGTCACCTACTACCGACCGGTTAATGCGAAAGGCAAAATTCCAATGATGGTTATTGTATGGGGCTCATTTCCACAACCGTTACCCAGTATCGAAAAACTGATCGATGCGGGCTGGGCCGTCGCCCTTGTCAACACGGGAGCCATTCAGATGGACAGTGGAGCCGGTTTACACGAAGGTATTATCGGGCTTATGAACGAAGGAAAAGACCGAAAACCTGACGATTGGGGTGTGCTGGCGGCCTGGAGCTGGGGTCTTAGTCGGGTACTCGATCACTTCGAGAAAGACAACGATATCAATGCCAGACAGATCGGCATTCAGGGGCATTCGCGTTGGGGTAAAACGGCTATGCTGGCCGGCGCGCTGGATACGCGTTGGGCCATCGTTTTCTCCAGTTGCTCCGGGTCGATGGGCGCTTCGCTGGAAAAACGCAATTATGGGGAAACGATCGACAACGTAGCGGGTTCCGGTGAATATCATTGGATGGCGGGAAACTTTTTGAAATACAGCGGCAACTGGGCCGCAATGCCCGTTGATGCCCACGAATTAATGGCGCTCATTGCACCCCGGCCCCTGTTTATTACGGGCGGCACAAAAGACAGTTGGTCCGACCCCAAAGGCGAGTTTCTGGCCTGTGTTGGCGCCAGTCCGGTTTATGCCTTGCTCGGTAAGAAGGGTGTTGGGACAACCGAGATGCCCGCCCCCGATGTCGCCCTCATCGACGGTGATCTGGCTTTTCGGAATCACGAAGGAGGCCATGTCGACATACTCGACTGGCCCGTCTTTCTGGAGTTTGCAAAGCGGGCGTTTAAATTGAAAGAAGAGTAGTTGTGGTTGTACCCACGGGCTTCAGTCCGTGTTTTTAATCTATCAACAGCACGGGCTGAAGCCCGTGGGTGCAACCATTCCAGCAAGGAAATTAAAAATAAGTCTAATAGGGTAAAAAATGGGAATGTTACAAACCATGCGGTGGTTCGGGCCAAACGACCCGGTTTCATTGATGGATATCCGGCAGGCGGGTTGCGCAGGCGTCGTTACGGCGCTGCACCAGATTCCGGTGGGCCAATTATGGACGATTGACGCGATAACCGAACGGAAAGAGCTCGTTGAAGCCAATAATCATCAGTATTCACCCTTGCAGTGGGCAGTGGTGGAGAGCTTGCCCGTTCATGAGGACATTAAGAAAGGCCGACCGACCCGAATTGACTATATCGAGACCTATAAGCAGTCGATCCGAAACCTGGCCGCTTGCGGTATCAAAACCGTTTGCTATAACTTCATGCCGGTGCTGGACTGGTCCCGCACGAACCTTAACTACGAAATGCCCGACGGCTCGCGGGCGCTACAGTTTGTTTGGCAAGACTTCGCCATCTTCGACCTGTGCATTCTTAAACGCCCTGATGCCGAGATCGACTACGAGCCTGAAATCATTGAATCGGCCCACCAGAAGTTCGGGCAAATGACGGCGGAACAGATTGCCGAATTGTCGAACGTTGTGCTGCTGGGTTTGCCCGGTTCTGAAGAAGCCTTTACCCTCGATACGTTTCAGGGTTTATTGAACGAGTATGCGTCCATCGGTGATACCGAACTTCGCCAGAATCTCTATTACTTTATTCAACAGGTAGCGCCGGTAGCGCAGGAGGTGGGCGTAAATCTGTGCATTCATCCCGACGATCCCCCATATCCGTTGCTGGGGTTGCCCCGCGTCGTTAGTACAGAAGCCGACCTTACCCAGCTACTGAACGCCTGCGACGTAACCGCCAATGGCATTACGTTCTGTACGGGTTCGTTGGGTATTCGCCCCGATAATGATCTGCCGGGCATGATTCAGCGGTTTGGCGAACGGATTCACTTCATTCATCTGCGGACAACGAAGCGCGAAACAGCCGAAACGTCGGCCCGGCCCGGTAATTTTCACGAAGCGGATCATCTGGCGGGTGATGTCGATATGTATGCCGTGGTGAAAGCCATTGTGCTGGAACAAAAACGGCGGGCGCAACAGGGCGTCGGCGAATCGGCTATTCCCATGCGCCCCGATCACGGTCACCAGATGCTCGACGACTTGCACAAGAAAACGTACCCCGGCTACTCGGCGATCGGCCGACTGCGCGGACTGGCAGAATTGCGCGGTCTGGAAATGGGTATTGAGCGAAGTTTAGCTACATAGCGTGTTTAATCGCTGATAACTTTCCCGGAGAATGAAACGAATACTATTTTGTCTGTTGCTGATCAGTACGCTTTCTTTTGCGGACGACGGTTACCGATTATGGCTCAAATATGACCTCATCAAGGATGTAGCTCAACGCAATGCATACGCCCGGTCGGCACAGTTTATTGCCGTAAACGGCACAAGTCCGGTCCTGACATCGGCCGCTCAGGAGCTTCAGTCCGGTTTGCAGGGCTTACTGGGTAAATCCATTCCTATTGTCGCCAATGCGGGTAACCGAACGGGGGGAATTGTCTTAGCCGTCATAACGGCACCCGCCATCGATGCTCGGAAACTGCTGAACGATGGCTACCAGTTAACCAGTCGGAAAACGGGCAACCTGACGATTTCCGGTAAGACCGATGCGGGCCTATTGTATGGCGTTTTTGCCCTGCTGCGACAGGTACAAACGGGGCAGTCCATTGACAATCTTTCCGTAACCAGTAACCCGAAAATTCAGTATCGAATGCTGAATCACTGGGACAACACCAACGGCACCATCGAACGCGGATATGCGGGAGAGTCGCTCTGGAAATGGTACGAACTACCGGCCACCGTCGACCCACGGTATCGGGATTATGCCCGTACCAATGCATCGCTGGGAATCAACGGAACCGTGGTCAACAACGTCAATGCCAGCGCCCGTTTCCTGACGGAGGAGTACATTGAAAAGGTCGCGGCTCTGGCGAATGTGTTCCGGCCCTACGGCATCCGGATTTATTTATCCATCTATTTCCCGGCTCCCAAAACCATTGGCGGCCTGAAAACCGCGGATCCGCTTGACCCGGAGGTGCGGAAATGGTGGGCCGATAAAACCAACGAGATTTACAAAGCCATTCCTGATTTTGGTGGCTTTCTGGTCAAAGCTAATTCCGAAGGTGAGCCCGGTCCGCAGGATTACGGCCGTACCCATGCCGACGGGGCCAACATGCTGGCCGAAGCCCTCAAGCCGTACGACGGCATTGTGTTATGGCGGGCCTTTGTGTATAAAGCTGATCCTAAGGCCGACCGCTTCAAGGCGGCTTACGAAGAGTTTACGCCCCTGGATGGAACGTTCGACAAGAAGGTGATTGTCCAGGTGAAGAACGGGCCTATTGATTTTCAGCCTCGTGAGCCGTTCTCGCCCCTGTTTGGCAACATGCCCAAAACGCCCCTGGCCATGGAGTTTCAGATTACGCAGGAGTACCTCGGTTTCGCAACGCATTGGGTATATGAAGCACCCCTCTTTAAAGAATGTCTGGATACGGATACCCACGTCAAAGACAAAGGGGCAGCCTCAACCGTAGCAAATGTGATCGATGGCAGCCTGCACCAGTATACCATGACGGCCATTGCGGGGGTAGCGAACACTGGCTCCGACCGGAACTGGACAGGCAACCCCATGGCGCAGGCCAACTGGTATGCCTATGGCCGACTGGCGTGGGATCATACCCTGTCATCGGAGGAAATTGCGGACGAATGGGTCAAGATGACGCTGACCAGCGAGCCGAAAGCCGTAAAAACAATTACGGACCTGATGCTTCGATCACGGACTATTTACGTCCGTTACAACACCCCATTGGGCCTGTCGCGGCCGTGGGCGGGCGTTCATTTTGCACCCGAACCCTGGCAGGAAAAAAGCCCTCGCCCTGACTGGACCGCCATTTATTATCACCGGGCTGATTCAATCGGCTTGGGTTTCGACCGGACGGCAACGGGAAGTAATGCCCTGGCGCAGTATCGCCCGGAAGTGCAGAAAATCTGGCAAAACCCGGACACCTGCCCACTGCCTTACCTGCTCTGGTTTCATCATGTGCCCTGGACGAAAAAGCTGACCACCGGAAGAATACTCTGGGATGAACTGTGTACCCATTTTTACACCGGCGCCGATTCGGTTAGCTGGATGCAGCAGCAATGGGCGCTGGTAAAACCGGCGGTCGACCCGCAACTATTTGCCGATGTAACGGGTCGCCTGACCACCCAACATAAGGAAGCTATCTGGTGGCGGGATTCCTGGGTTCTGTATTTACAGACGTACTCGAAAAAACCAATTCCTGTTCCGTTTCGGAAACCCGACCGGACGCTGGACGACGTAAAACGATTATCCGAAATTTATAAATTACGCTAGTGGAAAACCAACAGAACACGCAGGCAGTACCGCAATCGGTCTCCGATCAATCCGTTTTTTCGCTCGCAGGCAAGTTGGCCCTTATCACCGGTGGTGGCAGCGGTATCGGTTTCGATATTGCCCGCTGTATGGTGCAGGCGGGGGCTACGGTTGTCATAACGGGTCGGAGGGAGCAAGCCCTTCAGGAAGCCACCGACAGGCTGGGTGACCGGGCGCATTATGTGGTCAACGACGTGACCGAACGATCCCTACTGGATGGCCTGGTGGAACAGATCGAAGTCGCTCACGGGCCCATCGATATCTTAGTTAATAATGCCGGAATCAATATGAAAAAACCGGCTCTAGAGGTTACAGATGAAGATTTTGATCGCATTGTCCATACAAATCTGAATTCGGTTTTCAGTTTGACACGGGCCTGCGCCCGACGCATGATGGCCCGTCAGCAAGGATCAATCATCATGATCTCTTCGATGGCCGCCTATTACGGGATCGACCGGGTGGCGGCCTATGCGGCCTCGAAATCGGGTGTGGAAGGCATGGTGAAAGTGCTGGCATCGGAGTTTTCGGGCAACGGCGTTCGGGTCAATGCCATTGCACCGGGGTTCATCGAAACGGCCATGAGCAAAACCGCCATGGGGGGCGACCCGGACCGGTTTGCCCGTGCCATGCGCCGGACACCCATGGGGAAATTTGGCCAGCCCGACGACATTGGCTGGGCTGCCGTATTTATGGCTTCCGATGCGGCCAAGTACATTACGGGCGTTTCATTGCCAGTCGATGGGGGTAATTCGATTGGGTTTTAAAGGTTGATTTCACCACCCCCGACCCCCCCCTTGAAAAAAGGAGGGGGCTTTGTAACGGGGTACTCTTAGTCTAGACCTGTGCTTGTAACGGTGCCCTTGACGGAATCTTTGTAACGGGGTATCCTTTTTCTGGCCCCACTTAAAACAGGAGGGGGTTGGTGTGGTTGGCAGTAAAACCAAAGGGTTCATCGTACTAACAGCGCCTAATGATATTATGAAGTTGTGAAATTTTAGCCAGGTATTTCGATGATACGTTGCCATATCGTTACTTTGGCGTTTCTCTTATGCCGATGCCACAACGCTTTACATCCTACTTTCTCCTTGTCTGCGGCCTGCTTTTAGCTTCCTACAGTTGGGGGCAGAACAAACCCCGAAAAGCTCTATTCGTTATTGTCGATGGGATTCCGTCGGATGTGATCGAGAAGCAGCCAACGCCTAATCTGGATGCTATTGCTAAAGAAGGAGGGTATGCCAGGGCGTATGTGGGTGGTCAAAAAAATACGTATTCCCAGACGCCAACCATTTCGGCGGTGGGCTATAACAGCCTGCTTACTGGTACCTGGGTGAACAAGCATAATGTTTGGGATAACAGCATAAAAGCGCCCAATTACCAGTACTGGACGATCTTTCGCTTTTTCGAAAGCCAGTATCCGCAAAAACGCACGGCTATCTTTTCAACCTGGCTCGACAACCGAACCAAGCTCGTTGGCGAGGACCTACCACAAACGGGCAATCTACGCATCGACTATTCGTTCGATGGGCTGGAGCGCGATACGCTGCTTTATCGCCACGATAAACAGTCGGACTATATTCACCAGATCGACGAGAAAGTGGTTGATGAAGCCAGCCAGTATATTCACGATGAGAGCCCGGATTTGTCGTGGGTGTATCTGGAGTATACGGATGATATGGGGCATAAGTACGGCGATAGCGAGCAATTCTATAAAGCCGTCAGGATAATGGATGATCAGATTGGACGGCTATGGAAAGCCATTCAATACCGGCAGAAATCGACCGGTGAAGACTGGCAGCTATTCATTACCACCGATCACGGCCGAAGTGCCGATACGGGTAAGAACCATGGCGGGCAGTCGGATCGGGAACGGGCTACGTGGATGGTGACCAATGCAAAAGACCTGAACAGCCAGTTCAAAAAGAACACGCCCGGTATCGTTGACATTATGCCGACCATGGCCCGTCACCTGCAACTCTCGATTCCCAAAGAACAGGCGTTTGAACTGGACGGTATTCCGCTAACGGGAAAATTGTCCATTGCGGAGCCATCGGTCAAAAAGGAAGCGGGTAAACTTAATCTGAACTGGAAAGCCGTTGAGCCGAAGGGAACCGTTAAAGTTTGGGTTTCTACCACAAATCACTTCGAGGAAGGTAAACGGGATGATTATCTGCTTCTGGCTGAAGTACCCGTCAATGCTCAAACGGCCACGGTTGATGTGTCAGCGTTGCCAACCGGCTACTATAAAATTGTGCTGGAAGCGCGCTACAACCATCTCTCGCGCTGGATTGTCGAGTAGTGTTTATTTTACCCGCGTCCAGGTCTTGGATTTTCCCAGGAAGCTAAGGCCCATGATGTAGCCCCGTAAGTCAATGGAGTTCGCATCTTTGAGAAACACTTCGCAACTGTATGTTTTGCCATCTTCCGGATTATAAATCTCGCCATCTCCCCAGGTGTTGTTGCCCTTATAGATTAGATTCGTTACCAGTTCCAGTTGCATAAGCGGACGGTTGCGCAACTTTTCGTTCGGGTTCTCTTTGTCCAGTTTAGGCTTATTCGTACCCGGATAAGTGGGTTCCAGCATCCAGACCAGCTTGCCAAAATACTTGTTTCCCTGTTTATAGATCTGAACCTGATTTCTTTTCTTCGAACTAAGCCATTTGCCGACGATTGCGTCGGGATCGTCGGCTCTGGCTGCAAAAGAAGGTAAAAAAAAGCAGGCGAGTAAGAGTAGTGTAGGTAAGCGAAAAGCGTTCATACGTGCGTGTTTTGGTATATAAACGGAATCGCCGGGGTGTTTGTCTAATTATTTCCCTAAATGCGACTCGTTCTATAATAAACAGGATATATCTAATAACGCCTTCGATTGAACAATGCGTCGATTACCTGCCTAACCGTTGGAGTCGATTTAGGTTGTTTTGTAAAGTCTTATTTGAAAAAAACGCGTTTTCTACATACGTGGTCATGCGCTTAACTCATTTCCTTGAGCGAAACCCAGTATAAGCCCGCAAAAATTACACTAAAAAAAACACCGAACGAGGTGTTCAACGCGCCAAAGCCAGCCAGAACGACAGGTAATACCAGGCCGACGGCTATTCCCGCCACATAGATCCAGAAGCCGATCCGGCGTAACCGAAACATCAGGAAAGCGCCGATGAGCGTCAGCAGTGAATAAATGAACTGCGCGATCGCCAGCGATTCGATTTGTTCAGGGTCGCCGGGCAGGGGAACATCGCCAGACGAACGGTCTTCAAAGTATTTTTTTTGCTGTTTTTCCTGCTTTGGGTCCGTGCTTTTTTGCTCGACGTAAACCGTTTCAGAAACGGTGTCTGCCTGCACAAACGAGACGATGGCATCCAGCAGGCCCCAGGCACAACTAAGAAAGGTAAGGATGCAGAGGAGAGTTAAGAATTGAGAACGCATAGAGAACGCAGACAACCGTCTGCCATGAAATTTAAGCGGGCAGGATGTCCGCGTTACCTGGAAACCTTATTTTCGCTGCTGAGTTTCTTTTAACAAGACTTTTATACCAACGAAATCCAAATCAGATGACTCTGCAAGAGCTAACCGAGCAAATTCGGACCAAAGTTACGCATGCCGACAGTATTAATGCTACAATCAAGCTGGTGACCGACCAGGGGCCTATTTATATCGACGCCACCCAGTCGCCCGCTGTTGTTTCTAACGATGATAAACCCGCCGATTGCGATTTGCAGGTGAGCATCGACAATCTCGTTAAAATGGGTACCGGCGACCTGAATCCGATGATGGCCGTGATGACGGGTAAACTCAAAATTAAAGGCGACATGGGTATCGCCATGAAAATGGGTCAGATAATGGGTTAATAACAACCGAGTGAATGAGCAGGTCATGCGACTTTTTGTGCCCCTGATTGGCTCATTCACTCGGTTGTTATTTTGCCGATGGCCAAAGAAAGAAAGGGCCTGCCGGTTTTTCGTTCACTACCGGCCTGTTCCTAATTACTTGTTTATTAGTTACGCTCGTTATACATTAGTGGTGACCTCTGCTACTGATGATGCGTTTGCGCCTACTCGTTCTGTCATTTTTGCTTTGTTGCCAGGTAGGGCTACGGGTATCGGCGCAACCAGTAAGCAGCCAGCCCATTATGGTGCTGCCCGCCGATGGTGATCAACCGGCACTTCGCGGGGCGCTGGCCTATCTGCGGGACTCTACGCATACCCGGACAGTTACGGATGTGATTCAACTGGCCAAAACGTCCGCTTTTCTGCCTATAACATCGCCCGTACCTAACTTCGGTGTCATTACAGGAACGAAAACCGCCACCCCGTTATGGCTCCGGTTCCGGTTGCAGAACCCGGTGAATACGCCACAGAAATGGCTTGCCGAAATTGATTTCTGGTGCTTCGATGAGCTTCAGTTGTTTATCGTTGATGCCCGGAATAACGTCTTGTCAACGTCGCGAACCATTGGCTGGAAAACACGGGCTACCCAACGAATTTTACACAATCGACACTTCTGGTTTCCGTTCACGGTTCCCGCCGGGCAGACTGTAACGGCTTATTTACGCGTTGTCAAACACCGGGGTGCTCAGGTACTTCCCGTTGAACTGGTTCGGGAAGCCGACTACGAAACGGTTGTTCAGCAGAGCTATCTGTTTTGGGGCGGGGTGCTGTTCGCCCTCACGTTTGTGGCTATGATGAGCCTCATTTTCTTCCTGACTACGTTCGATCAAATTTATTCGAGGTATATTTTCTGCCTGCTGGGCCTGGTAGGTTTTTTTGTCATCAATGATGGCTTTTTGAATCAGTTTGGTTTTGAGGCCCAGTTCTGGATGCCCCGTCAGAATGTTTACTTCCTGTTTCCCCTCATCCTGTTCTATTCGCAGCTAACATTTGTGCGGCAGTTTCTAAATCTGCGGCATACCCCTTCATACCGCTGGCATACGGTTGGTACGGTTGTGCTCTGGAGCGGCATTCTGTGTCTGGTTGCCCTGACCGCCGAATGGTTCACTCCCTTGTCGCCCACGATGGAGCTTATTCTGGTTCGCCTGTTTACGGCTCTTTACTGGCTACCGCTGCCGGTTATTGTGGCCTACATCACAATCAGTATCATACGGCGGTATCATGTCCAGGAGGGTTGGCTTTATCTGGTTGCTATTTTACCCTTCTACACGCTTAACCTTGGCTTGGTCTTTGCCAATTTTGGCTTGTTGCCTACCTATCAGCCAGTGTCCTGCTTTGCCTACTACGCGCCGGCTGCTTTGTTTGAAGTGCTGGTACTCATGATCGGGTTGGCGTACCGGTATAAGCTGGACCGCGACCAGACCGAAAAACTGATCAAAGAACGTACCGTTCAGCAGCAACGTACATACGAAGCCGAAGTGCAGACGTTAGGGCTGAAAAATAACCTGCTGGTTGAGAAGGAACGCATTGCCCGCGATTTGCACGACAACGTAGGCGCGCACCTGGCCTTTGTGGTAACAAACCTGACCCATATCAGCGATCAGGCCGAAAAAACACCCATTGCCGACGGGCAGCGCTTGTCTATCCAGCTGCGGACCATTGTCACACACACGCGCGAAGCGGTGAAGCTTCTGCGCGAAACGATCTGGGCCATTCATCAGGAAAGCTTCACGGTAGAAGAGTTTGCCGAACGGCTCAACCAGTATATCAACCGCTACGTGCATGAAACGGATGGTCTTCATGTCGACGTTCAGGTGTCGGGCTCGCAGGCTTATAAACTGAGTTCATCGCAGGTGCTGAACTTGTTTCGAATCGTGCAGGAAGCCCTCAATAATGTTGTGAAGCATGCCAGAGCCACAGAGGCCATTGTAAAATTGTTCGTTGAGGCCGACGGGCATATCAACCTTCGTATACATGACAATGGGCAGGGATTTAGCTGGACGAATGGCGCCGTATCCAGCCATCACTATGGCCTGCGCAACATGGAAACCCGCGCTCAGGAGTTGGGCGGAACATTCCGGGTCTTCATCGAAGAGGGTACGACCGTCGAAGTGGCGGTGTAAATACGGGCACGATTGAGTTTGTCAAACTTTATTCCTGCCAACACATAGCGGCTGTAGCGTGTTGTTTGAGTAACCACTTACTCAACCATCAATTATACCCTATGAATCAGGCATTACTAAGCCGCCGATTGCTTGGCGTTACCTTTACGCAGGATGGCGCCACGGCGCAGGTCTGGGCTCCTTTTGCCCATAGTGTCGCTCTTCGTCACGGCGATCGTCAACTGACGCTTCCCCTCCTGAAGGATGGTGCTTATTGGCAGATGACCACGGCCCAGCTACAACCCGGTGATACGTACACGTTTATCCTGAACGATACCCTCGAACGGCCCGACCCGGCGTCGATGGCACAGCCCCAGGGCGTACATGGCCCTTCGCAGGCGGTGGATACCGCTTCATTCCGCTGGACAGATGCCGACTGGCAAAACCTGCCGCTGGAAGATTATCTGCTTTATGAGCTTCATACGGGCACATTTTCACCCGAGGGCACATTCGCCGGGATTGAGAACCGGCTGGATTACCTGGTGCAACTGGGCGTCAATGCCATCGAAATTATGCCTGTCGCGCAGTTTCCCGGTAACCGGAACTGGGGATATGATGGGGTGTTCCCTTTTGCCGTCCAGCATTCGTACGGTGGGGCCGAGGGTTTACAGAAACTGGTCGATGCCTGTCATCGCCGGGGGCTTGCCGTCGTACTCGATGTCGTCTACAATCACATTGGCCCCGAAGGCAATTATCTGGGCGACTTTGGCCCCTATTTCACGGCCAAACACCAGACGCCCTGGGGAAATGGCCTTAATTTCGATGATGATTACAGCGATAGTGTGCGCCGGTTTTTCATTGAAAACGTGTTGATGTGGTTTCGGGATTTTCACATTGATGCGCTACGGCTGGATGCCGTTCATGCCATCTGTGATGAGAGCGAAACGCACATTCTGCGCGAGATCAAACAGTATGTCGATGCGCTGATGGCGAAAACCGGGCGGCAGCATTACCTGATCATTGAGTCCGATCAAAACGAAACCCGCTTCATCGATCCGCTGGTGGTGGATGGGTATGGCATGGATGCCCAGTGGAACGATGAGTTTCATCATGCCCTGCGCGTTACGGCGGGTGGCGAGCGCAACGGCTACTATGCCGATTACAATGGGCTGCAGGATCTGGCGAAATCGTATCGGGACGCCTACGTGTACGACGGCACTTATATGCCCCGGCGTGCCCGAATCGTTGGGAAATCGACGGCGGGTCATGCCGGGCGACAATTTGTGGTCTTCTCGCAGAACCACGACCAGATCGGTAACCGAATGCTGGGCGAACGACCCAGTCAGCTGGTTAGTTTTGAGATGCAGAAACTAATGGCCGGTGCCGTTATGAGCAGCCCTTACCTGCCCATGCTGTTTATGGGCGAGGAGTGGGGCGAGCTAAATCCGTTTCTGTATTTCGTGAGCCATTCTGAACCCACGCTGGTAGAAGCCGTTCGGCAGGGACGAAAGAAGGAATTTGCTGATTTTCAAACGGATTTCGAGGCTCCTGATCCGCAGGACGAACGTACGTTTGACCGCTCCAGATTACAATGGCAACGACTCACGCAGGAACCACACCGGACGCTTTTCCGGTACTACCAAACGCTGTTGCGTTTACGCAAAACATCTTCGTTGCGTCACCCCGACCGGGAGTCGGTCGCGGTGGTTGTGGATGACCTTAAGCAAACCCTCACCCTGCTTCGGCAGCACAAAAAAGAAGTGAAGTCTGGCTCCTTTGCTGTGGAGGAAACCGTCGTTTGCCTGATGAATTTCTCCCTAGAGCCCCAATCGCTTACACTGCCCGCCAGCGATGGTCAGTGGCATGTGTTACTGGACTCGGCCGACCCTGTCTGGCGTGGGCCCCTGGCGGCCCCATTGCTGCTGAACGGGCAGGCATCGGTTGTTGTTCAGCCCGAAGCCATTCTGATTTACACAAGCGCCAGTCGATAAGTAAAGCAGGTGTTATTCATATCCGTGAAAACATATTTCCAAAATAAAGTAGTGTGAGCCGGGAAATGCCTTTCAACTGCTGGGATGGAATACCAATTTTCAAGCTTGTGAGGCTGCGTGTTAAACCACTTTCTACACCAGACCAGCCAGATCGACGTTCCATCAATAGACTTGTTAACAGCTGTTTAGAATGAAAAAAGGCAAGGCATTTTTAGTCGCAAACAAAAAAGTAATCTGGCTGTGCGCGCTGGCTCCGATGCTGGGGCTGCTCGGATACCAGAACGAAAAAGACCCTATCGACCGGCGTATCAAGCGAATGGCTCCCGAAAAAGCAGCCGCTCTGGCGAAGGCCATCGAAGCGACGGTAACCCCCGAACTAGCCGAGGGGCTGACCCTTCGTTTGTGGGGCGTGGATTCGCTGGTTGCCGATCCAATCGCCATCGACACTGACGAAAACGGGCGGATCTATTATACTCGAACGAACCGGCAGAAAAACACCGAGTTCGATATTCGCGGTCACCAGGATTGGGAAATCGAATCGAACCGGCTGCAAAGTATCGAAGATAAACGGGCGTTTCTCCACCGGGTGCTATCGCCGGAGAACAGCAAGAAAAACGACTGGCTGAAAGACCTCAACGGCGATGGTTCCCACGATTGGCGCGACATGACCGTTGAGAAAGAAAACGTCTTCCGGATCGAAGATACGAATGGCGACGGCGTTGCTGATCAGACGCAACTGGTCGTGGACGATTTTCATGATGAAGTGACCGACGTAGCCGGGGGCGTAATGATCAATGGTGACGATTTGTACGTTGCCGTTGCGCCCGATCTGTGGCGCATGAAAGACAAAGATGGCGATGGTATTGCCGAAACAAAAACGTCCATTTCGCACGGGTACGGCGTTCACGTCGGGTTTGGTGGGCACGGGATGTCGGGGATTGAAATGGGCCCCGATGGCAAAATCTACTGGCAAATCGGCGACATTGGTTTCAATGGCAAAGGACCGGATGGCAAGAAATGGGAGCACCCAAACAGCGGTGTCGTTGTGCGGTCGAACCCCGACGGCAGTGACTTTGAGGTTTTTGCTCATGGCGTCCGGAATGTCCACGAGTTTGTTTTCGACGAATACGGCAACCTGATCAGCGAGGATAACGACGGCGACCATCCGGGCGAGAAAGAGCGGCTGGTGTACATCGTCAACGGGTCGGATACGGGCTGGCGCAGCAACTGGCAGTATGGTAAATACCGCGATCCGAACAACAACACCTATAAAGTCTGGATGGACGAGCAGATGTACAAACCGCGCTTCGAGGGGCAGGCAGCTTACATCACCCCAACCATTACCAACTATGTGAGTGGTCCGGCAGGGATGCGCTATAATCCCGGCACGGCCCTGAGCCCGGCCTATAAAAACATGTTTTTTGTGGCTGAATTCGTCGGAAACCCGGCCAAATCAGGCATCCACGCATTCAAACTGAAGCCAAAAGGAGCCTCGTTCGAGTTGGGTGAGGAGAAAAAGGTTTTGGGTGGTGTGTTGGCCACGGGTATTGATTTTGGCCCCGACGGTGCCTTGTACGTGGCCGACTGGATCAATGGCTGGGATGCCAAAGATTATGGCCGTATCTGGAAGCTGGACGATAAAGCCGGGGCTGGCTCCGCTGATCGTCAGCGTACCAAAGCATTACTGGCTGAGAAATTCGCTGCCCGTTCTGAAACGGACTTAGGCGAATTGCTGAAGAACCCGGATATGCGTGTTCGGCAGAAAGCCCAGTTCGAACTCGTTAAACGGGGTACGAAAGGCGTCGATGTATTGACCGCTTCTACTAAACAAACCGACAACCAGTTGGCCCGTGTCCATGGCATTTGGGGAATCAGCCAACTGGCTCGTCAGGACAAACAATATGCTAGGCTGTTGTTGCCTTTATTGCAGGATAAAGACGCTGAGATTCGCGCGCAGGCGGCTAAATGGTTGGGTGATGTTCGGTATAAGGAAGCCGGTGATGCCCTGATTCCGGTCCTGAAAGATGCCAACAGCCGCACGCGCTTCTTTGCTGCTGAAGCCCTCGGGCGGATCGCCTATGAACCCGCCATTCAGCCTATCATTCAGCTATTGGAAGCCAACAACGACGAAGATGCCTACATCCGCCATGCGGGTAGTCTGGCGCTGGCCCGCATTGGCAAACCGGCTCCCGTAATAGCCTTGTCGAGCAGCCCGTCGAAAGCCGTCCGGATTGCCGCCGTGGTTGCCCTTCGTCGAATGAACGATCCGGGTATTGCTACTTTCCTGGCCGATAAAGATGAATTCGTCGTGACGGAAGCTGCTCGGGGCATCAACGATGACTTATCTATTCCGGCGGCTCTGCCCGCACTTGGGAAGGTGATGCAAAGCACAAGTTTTACCAACGAACCATTGATTCGCCGGTCCATCAACGCGAATCTGCGGGTTGGTACGCCCGAAGCGATGCAAATCCTGATCGACTATGCGCAGAAAGAAGGGGCTCCTCTGGCGATGCGCGCCGAAGCCATGGAAGCGCTGAGCACATGGGCAAAGCCATCGGTTCTGGACCGAGTCGACGGGCGCTATCGGGGGGTGATCGAACGTGATCCGACCCTGGTCAAAAGCAAAACGGCCGACCTGTACACCAAACTGCTGACGCACCAGGAATTAGCACTGCGGCTAAGTGCCATCAAAGCAATTACAAAACTAAATTTAACGGACGCTTCGGAACCCTTATTCGGCCGGTTGACGGGCGACAAGGAAGCGGTTGTGCGGGTGGCTGCCCTGCGGGCGCTGGCTTCGCTAAACGACAAGCAACTGAGCAAAGCGATTGAAACGGCACTGGCCGACAACGAGAAAAGTGTGCGCGTGGCCGGACTGGACTTAGTGGCTAAATCGAGCATGCCGAAAGATCGCATGGTGACGCTGCTTTCCGAGGTGATCAATAACCGCACAACGGAAGAAAAACAGGCGGCTTTGCTGACACTCGGTAAATTGCCTGTTGCCAATTCGCAAAAGGTATTCGATCCGTTACTGGCCAAACTGTCGGCGGGTACGCTCTCCCCCGAGCTTCAACTGGAGCTGGAGGAAGCCATCGAGAGCAGCCATTCGCCCCAGTTGACATCCCGGTATAAAGCCATTACGGCCAAGCTATCACCCGATGCGCTGGCGGCATCCTACAAGGGTAGTTTGCTGGGTGGAGAGCCCGATTTAGGTCGCCGGATCTTTTTCCGTCACCAAACGGCGCAATGTATTCGGTGTCATTCATACGATGACCTGGGCGGTAATGCCGGTCCGCGTCTGAACGGCGTAGCCAGTCGGCTCACTCGTGAGCAGTTGCTCGAAGCCCTCATCAACCCAAGTGCTCGTCTGGCTCCCGGCTTTGGAACGGTTAATCTGACGCTCAAGAACGGCAAAACCGTCAGCGGTATCCTCCAGGGCGAAACCAATTCCGAGGTGATGGTAAAAGTAGGTGACCAGCCCGATACGGCGGTTCGGAAAGATCAGATTGCTAAACGCGTCAACTCCCCGTCGAGTATGCCCGAAATGAAGTACCTGCTCACGAAGCGGGAAATTCGGGATGTGGTTAGCTTTCTGTCCACGTTGAAAGAGACGAATTAGGAAAAAAATCAGTCAGGTACATCGACCCGTAGTCGTAAACGAACAGTTTATGACTACGGGCTTTTTTTTTGTATTCTGAATGATAAAGCGCAGGAATAATGATCTGTTATTTCATTCTCGCCGGGTTAAAACCCGGCGCAGTTCATCTGGCATCTGGCGGTTGCCTTTTGCGCCGGGTTTTAACCCGGCGAGAACGAAAAATATTGGACCTTATTTAGTGCAAATCAATCATAAAGCTCGTAGTTGAGCTTTGTGATTGTCGATCATACTTAGGATTCGTGTGGACAAGGACCACCGCAATAACCACCCTTTACGCCCATGTTATCCATAAAAGAAATCTTTTTTTTACGTGAATTTGGCCTTAGCTTGGTCGCCATTATGGGTTTTTAGTACAGTACCAACCAGCTCTTTTACTCTCATGAAAATCAACGTTGCGTTAGTGAGTTACGGTCTTTTTACGCTAACCAGCCTGTTTTTGCTGGGTGGGTGCCATCATGTTGGCTCCATCGGAAGTAAGTCGGGTAAGCTTACTTCAGCCTATAAAACACCAACCGACGACGGCCCCCTGGGCGATACATCGCCATTTCTGATGCCCTATAACCGCATTATCGACGGGGCAGGTCAATCTGTTAGTTTTGGCGATGCCAGCGTTGAAAACCATAGCCTGGATGCCGTGTTGCTGCCCGATCAGAAGACACTCGTGGTCGAAGATCGTTTTGGTATTGCTTTTTTTGACGTAAAACAGCGAAAGCTCATTTCGCGCTGGGAGTATAACAAAGGCTCTGATCTCAAAGGGAGTATGAGTTCTTTTTCGGGCATAAAAGCCATCGTTCACCACGATTCAACCTATATTTTCTGGGGTGCCGGTGGGCGTGGAAAACCTAATTCACATGTCATGCAGGTCGCCTGGGACGGCACGCGTGCCCGCCTGATTCGGGCTATTCCCTTCTCGGCTATTGCGCCCGCCACCATTGCCTTGCCCAACGAAGTGGTCCTGAAAGAGGAAGCTGGCGAGTTGATGTTATACACCGTTCTTAACGGAAATAACCAACTGGTTAAGCTCCGGGTGAATGATCAAAAAGTAATCTGGACAGCACCTACGGGCGTGGCACCCTTTGGCCTGACCATTCTTGGTACAAGAGCCTACGTAACCAACTGGGCCGGGCCGGTTCCCGATTCAACCAATGGATTCGAAACGGCCGGTATCCCCTGGGGAAGCGCTTACATCGATCCAAAAACGGGTGCCATGGCCCGTGGTACAGTATCGGTAATCGACGTAACGCAGGGTAAAGTGGAGCGGGAACTGTCGGTCGGGCTGCACCCGAACGCCATTGTCAGCAGTCCTGATCAGAAGTTTCTGTACGTAGCCAATGGCAACAGCGATCACGTGTCCATCATCGACGTTCCGGCTCAACAAGTCGTTGATTCCGTTTTCGTAGGCTTATACAATCGGGGAAACGGCTACATTGGCAGCACACCCAATGGCCTGGCTATCAGCCCCGACGGTACCACGCTGTACGTAGCCAATGGGCTGGATAATGCCCTTTGTGTTGTTGGGTTAGGCAGTAGAGCATCCACTGCCGGTAAAGGCGGCAATACGGTTAAGGGCTATATCCCGACGCAGGCCTATCCGGCGGGACTGGTGCTGCATAACAATGAGTTATACGTGACTAATCTGGAGGCCATCGGGCCGCGTATTGCCAACCCGGTCGATCAGGGTGGACAGGGAAAAAATCCATCGGGAGGCACCCTGAAAGCTTATAACTCGCACAAGCAACTCGCATCCATATCGTTCATTCCGGTTCCTGATCAACAACAGCTGGATGCGTATACCGAAAAGGTAAAAAAGCTTAGTCTGCAATTCCGTCTGGCCTTAACCGAGCAGGTTCCCCGCCTGAATAGGGCTCCCAGACCCGTACCCGAGCGCATTGGCGAGCCGTCGGTATTCAAACACGTCTTGTACATCATTAAAGAAAACCGGACCTACGATCAGGTCCTGGGCGATTTGCCGCAGGGCGATGGTATGCCCGAGCTATGCATTTTTGGGGATAGCATTACGCCCAATCAGCACCAGCTGACGAAAGATTATCTGCTGATGGATAATTACTATGTTTCCGGTAAATCATCGGCTGAGGGGCACCATTGGGCCAGTGCGGCCATGGTTACCGATTACACGGAAAAGAGCGTACGGGCCTGGTTTCGGAGCTACCCACACGTGCTGTACGATGCCATGGTATACGACAAAAAAGGGCTGATCTGGAACAATGCCCTCGATCATGGTAAAACCGTGCGCATTTATGGAGAAGCCTGTTCCTGCACCTACGATAAGAAAGAGTATAACTGGAACAAGCTGTTTCAGATGCGGCAGGAAAGCAAACCGTTCTCATTTACCAATACAACGACTATTTCGCGGGTGAGGCCCATACTGGCCATGAATTTCCCGGGTTGCGATGACGAAACGATCAGCGATCAGATGCGCGCCGATGCCTTCATAAAAGAACTCAACGAAACAGCCGCCAACCCCAGTGCCGACTTACCGAACCTGATGGTTATGTCGTTACCCAATGACCATACGTCAGGCATGAGCCCTGGTTTCCCGATTCCACGCGCCATGGTGGCCGATAATGATCTGGCTGTGGGCCGAATTGTGGATGCTGTAACACACAGCCGGTTTGCCGCTTCGACCGTTATTTTTATTACGGAAGATGATTCGCAGGCGGGTTGGGACCATGTGTCGGCCTACCGGACAACGGGTTATATTGTCAGTCCTTATTCGCGGTTACAGAAAACGGTTCATACTAATTACAACCAGACGTCGGTCGTTCGAACGATGGAGCAGATTCTGGGCCTGCCGCCCATGAACGTTATCGATGCCACCGCCCTGCCCATGTTCGACTGTTTCACCGATAAGCCTGATCTATCTTTTGCGTTCAGTGCATTGCCTAACCGCGTTGCTTTGACCGACATGAATCCATCGCCAACCGGGCTGAAAGGGGCGTCGTTGCGGTTTACCAACCAGTCGATCCGCTACGGGTTTCATCAGATCGACCGGGGGCATGACGACCTATTGAATCGAATTTTATGGTTTACGGCCAAAGGTAAAAAACGATACCCCGCCTGGTTGGCTGGTTCGGAGGAAGACGAAGACGATGACGATGACTAAACCATTGCCGTCTGGCACAACTGCTTAACCTTGGTTCGCGACCGTTTGAGCCTCATTTTCACGGCGCTTTCTTTCAAATTCAGTTGAAGGCCAATCTGGCTCAGCGGTAGGCCATCCTGGTACTTTAATCGGAGTACGATAGCTTCCTGCGGGGAGATGCTGTTCATGACCTGGGCAAGTTGATACAAGCTGTGATCAACCTTCTCAGCCTCTTCGGTACTCGTACAATAGTAGTCTATATCGTCGTTTAAACAGGTCGTTGTCAGTCGCTTGGAGCGCTTGATCTGATCGAGGCAATAATTATAGGCAAGGCTATACAGCCAGGTTGAAAAACTGGAGCGTCCGTGAAATTGGTCTAAACGAGCGAAAAGGCGGATAAAAATATCATGGGTAAAATCCTGGGCCTGTGCAGCATCTTTCGTTATCGAAAAACATTGATTGTAAACTTTCCCCGCGTACCGATTATAAAGGTTTTCAAAGCAACCCGTGAAGTTTGCGTTTAAATGTTGACGGATCATTTCTTCATCACTCAGCGGAATGTTCATAGAGAGGTGTAGGTATGGTTTTTGACGGGTGGATTGGGTATTTCAACTACTGCAAACATGTCCTTTAAACATAACACACCGGGTAACTTTTCGATGAACTGCACATTTTGCCGGTTTTTTGGTAAAAACAGGTCTTTTTTAGGACATATTTAGTTAAATTTATGCATAATAATGTATCAAATTGTTACTATATTGCGCTATAAAATCACTTATTATCAGGTCTCATCGTACGGATTTATACTTAAATGAAAGGGATTGTTTTTACCGAGTTATTAGAAATGATCGAAGAAAAATTCGGTTATGAATTAGTTGACCATTTACTTCAGGATAGCAGTCTTCCGTCAGGAGGTATCTATACCGCCATCGGTACCTATGATCACGCCGAAATGGTGATACTGGTTACCAATTTGAGTAAGCAAACCAAGGTCCCCGTTTCAGACTTGTTGCGGGCCTATGGGCAGTATATGTTTACGGCCTTTACCCGAAGTTATCGACCTTTTGTCGACCGGGCCGATTCCGCTTTTAGCCTACTTAGCTCCGTTCAGCAATATATTCATGTAGAAGTTCGAAAGCTGTATCCTGATGCCGAACTTCCCCATTTTATCATTGAACAGCCCTCCGAGAACCACCTTCGTATGCATTATACATCGGAGCGAAAACTGGCCGATTTTGCTCATGGGCTCATTGAAGGTTGTCTGGCCACATTTGGTGAGACGGCAACGATCACCAAAACCATTCTTGTCGAAGACGGAAGCCAGGTTCTATTTGATATTGTGAAGGCGTAAGGTATGGAGGACATCGATCTACTAAAACGGCGGCTTGTCCGCGAAAAAACAGCTCGATTACAGGCCGAAGCTATTCTGGAAAAGAAGGCGCTGGCGCTTTACAACGCCAATGAACAGTTGTTGCACTTAAATGAAAATCTGGAGCAGCAGATCCGCAATAAACTGGCCGAACTTCGGGAAAGCGAACAGCGCTATCGCCAGCTTATTGAGTCTGTTCAGGATATTATTTATAAAATTTCGCCCGCCGGTTATTTCACCTTTGTGAGCCCCGTTGTTGAAAAACTGCTGGGCTATACGGAAGCGGAGTTTCTGGGAAGCCACTTTACGGACTTTGTGCTGGTTGGTTATCGGATGAAGCTCATCGAGTTTTATCGGACAATGATGACCGAACGGCAGGATAGCACCTACAACGAGTTTCCGGTTGTGGCAAAAGATGGGCGTGTCGTCTGGATCGGACAAACGGTCAGGCTCATCGAGCAGGATGGCCAGACGCTGGAACTGGTGGCGGTGGCACGCGACGTGTCGGACCGCAAGCTGGCCGAAATTGAACTGGAAACCACCCAAACGCGGCTATCGACCCTTATCACTAACCTACAGTCGGGCGTGATGGTTGAGGATGAGAACGGACGCGTCATTCTGGCCAACCAATTGTTCTGCGACCTGTTCGAGATTCCGCTCACGGCCAACGAACTGATTGGCTACAACTGCTCGCTGGCACGCCAACAGGTTAAGCCCCTGTTTGTGCATCCTGATGCGTTCGTCGACCGAATGAATGAACTGCTGGAAAACCGGCAGGCCCGTGTCGGCGAAGAAATCAGTATGGCCAACGGGCGTATTCTGGAGCTGGATTACATTCCCATTTTCCTGGATGACAACCAGTACATGGGCCATCTCTGGAAATACACCGACGTCACGGAAAAGTATCAGGCACGGGAGCTAATCCGTCGGAGTGAAGAGAAGTACCGGGGCATCATGAACAACATGGAACTCGGTCTTTTTGAGGTAGATAATAACCAGATCATTGTTCGGTCCTACGAGCGCTGCTGCAAAATGCTGGGCTATACCGAGGAGGAAATGATCGGTAAAAATGCAACAGATCTGTTGGTGCCTGCCGAGTTTGTCGCCGTTGTTGACCGGCAGCAGGAAGAGCGGAGAAAAGGGAATGCGGGCTCTTATGAACTGCAGTTGATCAAAAAAGACGGTAGCCGCATCTGGGTACTGGTGAGTGGCGTTCCGATTCTCGATGAGAACGGGACGATTGTCGGGTCGATGGGCATCCATTACGACATGACTGAGCGGAAGCAGCTTGAGCACGAACTGGCCCGGGCTAAACGATTTGCGGAAGAAGCCCAACAGGCCGAAAAGCAGTTCTTTGCGAACATGAGCCATGAAATTCGCACGCCACTCAACGCCATTATCGGCATGTCGCACCTGCTCTTCGATACACAGCCGACCCAGCAGCAGCGCGAATACATCGACATTCTGAAAACATCGGCCGATTTCCTGCACAGCCTCATTTCGGACCTGCTGGATATGACAAAAATTGAAGCCGGCCGGATTGAGATTCACGCCCGGCCGTTCGATCTGGCCGGGTTGCTGCGGAGTACGCAGAAAGTATTCCAGATGAAACTCCAGAATCGGCCCATTTCGGTGGATGTATGGCTGGATGCCCGAATTACCGATGAATTCATTGGCGACGATGTGATGCTGAATCAGATCCTGTTGAATCTGGTCGGAAACGCGGAGAAATTTACCGAACAGGGCAAGATTCAGATCACCGCCCGAATTAGTAAAGAAGAACAGGATAGGCAATGGGTTGAGTTTACCGTAACCGACACCGGCGTTGGTATACCTGCCGAAAAGCTGGATATGGTTTTCCAGAAATTCAAGCAGGTAAATCCGAATGGGTTCAAGCACAAAGGGACCGGTCTGGGCCTCGCCATTACGAAAGAACTGGTTGAAATTCAGGGTGGTACTATTTCAGTAATGAGTCAGGTTGATGTCGGTAGCTCGTTCACGTTTGTGGTGCCTTATGTTAAGTCGCTGGTGCCCGCCGAGCAAAATAACGCCGATAGACAACTGACCCAGGTTGATGAACTGAAAACCTGTAACGTGCTGATTGTGGAAGACAACCTGATGAACCAAACCTACATTGGTAGTCTGCTCAACAAATGGAACATACCCTACACGATGGCGTCGGACGGGAAACAGGCTGTCGAGCAAGCGAAAAGTCAACGATTCGATATTATTCTGATGGATATTCAAATGCCCATTATGAATGGATACGAAGCAACGGTGGCGATTCGGAGCACCCAGAATCCCAACCAGAACACGGCCATTATTGCGCTAACGGCCTCGGCCATGCTTGATCATAAAAGCGTAGCCATGGAGGCTGGCATGAACGACTTCCTGACCAAGCCCTTCGAGCCGAGTCAGCTGTTGTCGGTTTTACAGCGGTTCGCACCCGTCGAACAAATCCGTAGTGAGGGATGTATCTTATTCGATGAGGCCCTCGACCGCCAGCGCTTATCGGAATTATACGGTGGTGATGCGGCCTACGCATCGGAAATGTTCGCCATGTTCTTAACGGACATTGTGCCCGATATACGCAAGTTGCCTGGTATTTGTGAGACGAAAGATTGGCCTAATCTGGCCAGTGCTGCCCACAAATTAAAGCCGACGCTGGCTATGGTTGGCCTATCGAATCTTGAGGAGAAAATGCGCCGGTTGGAGAACAGCGCCCGACAGGATAAAGACCTGGATCTGATCGAGGAGTATTGCCACGACTTTATGATCGAGATCGATAAAGTGCTGCCCATTTTGGAAACAGAATTACAAAAGCTTTCGCAGGTATGAGTCTGAATTGTATAATTGTAGAGGATGAACTCATGTCTCGCAAATCGTTGCAGCGCCTGTGTGAGCAACATAGTGCCCTGGAAGTACTCGCCGTATTTGATAATGCGGCAAGTGCACTCGATTTCCTGGCTGAACAGGATGTGGATCTGATTTGGCTGGATGTAGAAATGCCGGGACTGTCGGGCTTCGACTTGCTGGAACAGTTGCCGTCTATACCGTATGTGATCTTAACGACCAGTAAGATCGAATATGCCTTCGAGGCTTTTCAGTATAATGTGACCGATTACCTGAAAAAGCCGATCACCTTGCCTCGTTTCAACATTGCTGTTGAAAAGGTACTGGAGTTGAATGCACGCCCTAAAACGAACTCGTCGGACGAGCGGAAAGAGATTTATATTAAAACCGACGGGCGCTACATCCGTTTGCCCTTCGATAATATATCCTACATCGAGAACACGGGAGATTACGTCAAGATCTTCACCAATACGCAAACGCACATTGTGTACACAACCATGAAGTATCTGGAAGAAAAACTGGGCCTTCGGTTCCTGCGTGTACACCGCTCCTACATTGTCCATCTGGATAAAATAGTCGATATTGAAGATAATACGCTGGTAATCAGTAATAAAGTTATTCCCATTAGTCGGGCGAATAAACCTGAGTTAATGAACCGGCTCAATCTATTATAACACCGTACAGGGCTGCTCCGAAAAAAGTAGCCCTATACTACGGGTAGAAATCTGGTTAGCTGATGATTTTTCGGGTGTGGCAAATGGGTAATAGGTACGCACTTCTATCGAGCTTTTAAACCCTTCGCAACCTCCATCAACTGCTGGAAAGGGCTGTTACAGCAATGGCGATTTATTTCCAGTGGATGATCGATGGGTCTGATTATTGTTTGCTCTTTATGGCGATTAAAAGAGTAGTAGTGTTGTAAAAAATATATTAGCAATATTTTAGTTATTAAACGGACTAATTGGTAAAGTAGTTAATATAGGGGTAAATTTAATCTGTCTATCCAACCCACCTGCTTTTTTATCCCTGCGTTCTACTTTACGAAATAACTATCTTGTGTCTATCTCTACCAATACCCCGGATAAAGAACCACAAACTGGCGCCTTGAGCGTGGTTCGTATCACAGAAGTTGTGGCCCTGGACTATCCTGAAGATGGGTATGAGTACCGAGGATTGATTCAGGCACATGATAATTCGGGGGCTATCTCGCGGGAGCAGATTCTGCAGATAAGGCGCAAGCCGGAGTGGTTGGTCAATGGTCGGCACGAAGGTTCTGGCGAACTTTATATAATTTTGCAGTTCCGGCAGGAAGGTAGCCAGCACTGGCATGAAATTGATCAACTTATATTGCCTCTGCATACACAACCCGACGGACAGAGTAGTACTGATGTTTATTTACCATTAAGGGGTTGGCAGGAGGCTCCTCACATGCAGGTTCGTATTCGGATGACCCGAGAGCTGGCAGAAGACTCGGCACCGTCCCCATCAATGCATTCGGCTAACGATATCGCAAACGCAACTCTAGCAGGCTGTCCCTTTTTTGCACCGACAACGGCCCCCGTTCAGGCGGCCAGAAGGGCAACTGAACGTACCCTACCAGAAGACGTCACGGATTTACCCCATCTGACAGCACCCGAGCAGGTGCTGGTGAAAGATACCTGGAACAAGTTTCTGGCTTATCAGGACTTGCTCATTGAACTGTTCTTCGAGAGGCTTCTTTACGAAGAACCTGAACTGACCGACCTCTTTGGCGATGCCGTGGACCTGGTGCCCGCCTACTTTGTCACCCTGTTCGATGTGAGCGTTCGGCGGCTGATGCCTCATAGCGAACGAATCCTTCGCGAAAGTTACCGGGGCATTTATCCTGAACCAGTTGAAGGGCCTAAATCGGTTGAAGACTATGTGGCGCTGCTGGCCGACCTGGGCATGCGCCCCGAACACTGGCTGACGGCTCGCCGGGTGTGGACCTGGACACTGGATCATGTGCCTCATCTGGAAGAGTACGACCGCGAAAACCTGGCTAAAGGGACGAATTCGGCCATGTACCGGTTTTTTACGATTGTTATTTTAACCCCCGCTTTGGCGGCTACCAAGCAGTACGAAGAGGCTCTGACACCCGATATGATTCGGGCAATGAGGCAGGGAGGAGATCGGCTGGCGGCTGATGCACGCATTATTGGTACCGATTTCTACCATATCCTGTTTCAGACACATCCCGAAATTATTCCGTTTTTTGGCCGTACCGACGTCGACAGTCTGACCGAGCACCTGATGCAGGCAGTTGCGTTTCTGGTTCGGTCGCTGGATAGTGGCCTCAATATTGTTCAGGAACTGCGTGACCTGAGTCAGGTTCACACGAATTTTTCAGTGCCACCAGAAGCTTATCCCAAACTGGTTGGGCCCATGATGACGGTGTTGAAAAAGTACATTCCTGACTTTACTGCCGAACAGGAACATGCCTGGGGCATCCTGCTCAACCGGGTGACCAATGTGCTACGGCAACCCATGATCAATCAGCAGCGCATACTGGCTAAAGCAAAAGAATACATTGACCTGATTGGCGGTGAACTGGCCTGGGATGCCGTTGATAGTGAACGTCGGTGGGAGGAGATCAAGCGTGAGATTCAGGCAACCGGAAGTTATACGCATACCTACGAAGAACTGGCTTATGGTGCTCAGCTTGCCTGGCGGAATTCGGCCAAATGCATTGGCCGAATTTCGTGGCGCAACATGATTGTGCGGGATGTACGCCATGTTACCGACCCCGACGAGATGTTTCGGGAATGCGCTGAACACCTGCGAATGGCCACCAATGGCGGTAATGTGCAGATTGTGATGAACGTATTTCGCCCCAAAAAACCAATGGAACGCTGGGGGCCACGCATCTGGAACAGTCAGTACATTCGCTTTGCGGCCTACGAACAGGAAGACGGGTCAGTCCTCGGCGATAAGGCGAATCTAAAATTCACCCAAACCCTTATTCGGCGCGGATGGACGCCCCCGGCCACCAAAACGGCCTACGACACGTTGCCACTCGTGATTGATGTACCTGGCCAATCGCCCAAGATGTATCAGTTCGGCGACGATGATATTCTGAAAGTATCCATTGAGCACCCGGCTTATCCGGCCATGAATGCGCTTGACCTTAAATGGTGCGCCATTCCCGCTATTTCCAACTTCCGGATGGATATAGGAGGAATTCAGTACGGCTGTGTTCCGTTCAATGGCTGGTTTATGGAAACCGAAATCGCCCGTAACCTCTGGGAAGACGGACGTTATGAAAAGGCCGAAGCCATTGCCCGCGCTATAGGACTGGATACGTCCAGTGAGCAGACCCTCTGGCGTGACCGGGCGTTTCTGGAACTGAATGCCGCTGTTCTGCACTCCTTTTCCAAAGCCAAAGTAACCCTGGTCGATCACCAGACCGCAGCTCGCCAGTTTTTAACCCACGACCTGCGCGAAAAACGGGCCGGGCGCGAATGCCCCGCTCAGTGGTCCTGGGTGGTTCCGTCGGCGGGCGGGAGCGTCACGCCGGTCTGGCACCACGAAATGCGGGACTTTTTTCTCAGTCCGAGCTATCATTATGCCGCCGATCGGTGGGTGGTGATCAATGATGAATTGATGACGGCCGACGAGGAGGATGGAACGGAACTCTCGGGAACGAGCCGAATGCAGGTTCAGGCACTTCGACCCGACCGGACTACAGCCCCCGAACATCGGCCCCAGCGGATTCTCATTCTGTATGGTTCGGAGACGGGTACGGCCGAAAGCTACGCCCGGAAAACGGCGCGTCGGCTGAGTCGATACCATCCGCGCGTTATGGCGCTCGATGAATATACCATTTCACACCTGGGTCAGGAAGATTTACTGCTCGTTGTTACATCTACCTTTAGAGAAGGTGATTTGCCGGGCAATGCTCAGAAGTTTCACGCCCGAATTCTGGCGCAGCCAACCGGTGCATTCAGGCAACTGAACTTCTCGGTTATGGCCCTGGGGAGTACCGTATACACGCATTTCTGTGCCGCTGGGGTCACACTCGATCGCGAATTGGCGCGGGTGGGTGGCAACCGCGTCATTGCTATGCATCGGGGTGATGAGATAAAAGGGCAGGCAGATACATTCCGGAAATGGCTCGATCTGGTGGCCCGCTTGCTTGGCGAAGACCCAACCAGCGTTGACCTGTCGACCACAGCCGACACGCGTCTGCAGGTTTCTTTTCTGGATCC
This sequence comes from Spirosoma horti, assembly GCF_054776595.1. Classification (NCBI taxonomy): domain Bacteria; kingdom Pseudomonadati; phylum Bacteroidota; class Cytophagia; order Cytophagales; family Cytophagaceae; genus Spirosoma; species Spirosoma horti. The sequence continues at coordinate 52,112 of NZ_BAAHBQ010000004.1, read as the reverse complement.
CAGCCAGGTGCCCTCCATGGCTGAGGCTGATGCACTTCGACATCAGAAACTACCGGGCTGTGTCGTTCCGGTTGTCGAGAATCGGGAATTACTGAAAAAAGTGATCATCGGTAGCCGCTCGACACGGTTTATTGCGCTCGACATCAGCAATACGGATCAGACCTATGAAACCGGCGACCACGTGGCGATCTACCCGCAGAACCCGCCTGAGTTAGTTCAACGACTGGCCAATCGGCTGGGCGTTGATACCAATGCCTGGTTTACTACCTCGCTCATCGATAGCCGGGGAGTGAGGGTTCCGGGTGAGCATGCCTACCCGGATCCTGTACAGGTAGGGCAGGTATTGACCGAAGACGTAGATCTGACCATCCGTGAACCTTATGACGAGCTGTTTAGTGCGATCCTGAAAACGGCTCAATCGCCAACGGATAAAAACCGGCTGGAATCCTGGCTGGAGATATTAGGTCGGAATCAGGAAGACAATGAGGAGTATAAGGCCTTAAAGAAGCACATTGCCGATACGTTTCCGACGGTAGCTGATCTGCTGGATGTATTTCCATCGGCCCACTTATCGTTCGAACAGCTTATTGAGTTGCTGCCCAGGCAGAAACCCCGTTTGTATTCTATTTCATCGTGCTCATTGGTTCACCCGAAGCAGATCCACCTCACGGTGGGCGTTGTTCAACTGACAACCGACTCGGGCAAGGTGATTTCGGGGCTTTGTTCCAACTACCTGGCAGGGCTGACGCCTGAGGGAAATGCGCGGGTAAGAATGTGTGTGCGTTCGTCAACATTCCGGCCTCCTGTCGATCCTCACGCGCCCATGCTGATGGTAGGAGCCGGCACGGGGCTATCGCCCTTACTGGGCTTCCTGCAACATCGTGAAGTGCAGCTTCGGGCATTGCATGAGTCAAGTTATCAATATGTCAATGGTCATGAGTTCATCACCCCTGTGTCGGGACCTGTTGGGCACGCCCGGCTGTTTTTTGGCTGTCGAAATTTGAACGATTACCTGTATCAACAAGAATTAGAGACCTGGCACGAAGCGGGCGTATTGACGCATCTGGATGTAGCTTTCTCCCGACTCGACGAAGAAAAAATCTACGTGCAGGATTTGATCGGCCAGCGCAGTAAAGACCTCTGGGATGTGCTCTCTCAGCCTAATTGCCACTACTACGTTTGTGGCGATGCACAAATGGCCGACGATGTATTTGGGGTACTTATGAACATTGCTAAAACAACAGGCGGCCTGTCGCATGCCGAAGCTGTCAACTTCTTCCGGCAAATGCAATCCGAAAACCGATTTGTGATGGATGTATGGGGTGTATTACTCAACTTCCAGCGATCCCTCACAGATCTTCAGGAGGCAAAGTATACGCAGGGTGAGCGCTGGCTGGAACGGGTTTCCGTTTAGAATAGCGATATAAAAGATACTGATCGATAGATGGAACGCGGGTAACGTGGGCCAGGTAGATGTCAACCGCTTTAGTGGCGTTGATCTGCTTAGTCCATGTTGCTCGCCTTCCATCTTTTTTATGCCCTCATTTTAAGTATGGGCTGTTAAAAGCAGCTCGTGCGATTGTATTTAATGAAGGTAAATTTAATTTATAGTTACTATCTAAATACTCATTTTATACTATGGAGTATTTATAAAAAGTTAAACTAATTTAATAATTATTAAAAAATAGAAAGGCAAATTTATAAAGTATAGGCCATCTAGTTTAGGAAATACCCCTGGTATTTCCTCTTTAAAAAAAACTACCCTTTTGTCTAGGCAGTGTCTGTAACTTAGTTTCTGCATTTTCTGATTAATTCATAATTGTAGCGTTATGATTAGTAAACCTGTTTATAATCAGGTAGATAAAATATTTTAATAAATTTTTAATTTGTATTTATTATTTTAAGAATAATCTTTGAATAGTAAAATTTTAATGATTCATTTATAAGTACATTGGTATTAATGAGTAAAATACCTACAAGATAATTGTAACATTACTTAAGTATTTTTTGGTTATTGCTTCCTATTTTTTAATAGAATGACAATGCTTAATTCCAGGAGGGATAATGAGATTAAATTAATTATTAACTAAAATAACATCTGATTTTAATTAATTCAACAGGAGTAAGCCACGGGTAGATAACTGCTTACTGATAGAGGGTCTACCGCAAGAATCTTGTTGCGGATAGCAGTATGCTATTTATTTATCTAATCAACTGCTTTAATTAATAGAAACGATTATCATTAATCGAAAAAATTAAGTAAAAATCTGTTAACCGATTCGTAAAATTCGCTATTGAAAGAATTAGCTGTGTTTTATAATAAATGCCTTTTTCTGTTTAAATGACTGTTTAATAGCTCAATTGTGTAGTAAGATTGCCTTTGCTTTTGTTTAATTTTTAACCTATTCAAACGTATGGAAAATGCTGTACATTTTTCTGTGTGGAGACTGAGTAAAATTACCCGAATATGCTTGTTTGGCTTATTACTGGTAAGCTCATTCGTTTCTGCCGGAGTTTTGCCCGGATTTCGTGCTGGTGCAGACATTACAATTCAGGGAAAAATAGTGGATTCAGAAAGACAGTCGCCTATTCCTGGCGTGAATGTTCTTATCAAAGGGACGTCGACGGGAACAACAACGGACATCGATGGAAATTACAAGATTTCCGTACCAAATGAATCGGCTGTACTGGTCTTTAGTTTTGTTGGATTTAGTAGTCAGGAAGTTAAGGTGGGTAATCGGACAGCAGTAGATATCAGTTTAGTACCTGATTCTAAATCGCTGGGAGAAGTGGTGGTCATTGGGTATGGCAGCGTAAAAAAATCAGATCTGACGGGCGCCGTGGCCACCATCAAGGGGGAGGAATTAATGGATAAACCTGTGCCCAACGTCTCGCAGGCTTTACAGGGTAAAATAGCTGGGGTTGAAGTAAGTGTCAACAGCAATGCACCGGGGGCAGCCGCTAAAGTCCGGGTGCGCGGGCTTGGCTCCATCAACTCAAGTCTTGATCCACTCTATGTGGTCGATGGTGTCATTGGTGTAGATGGTAACGCCATCAATCCCAATGATATAGCCTCACTTGAAGTGTTGAAAGATGCCTCATCTACCGCTATTTATGGCGCACGTGGCGCCAATGGCGTTATTCTTATTTCGACTAAGCGGGGTAGGGTAGGTGGTACCCGCGTTTCCTATGATGGCAACGTGAACATAAGCGATTTATACCGCCATGTTCCGACATTGAACTCAGATGAATTTGTTAAAACGTACAATCTTGCCTTTGCCAACGGAACGAAATTTGATCCGGCAGGGGGCACATGGACACCCCAGGCGCCCCTCAACCATACGACGTTCCCCTTATTATTCGATGCAAACGACAAGCCTTTATACAATACGAACTGGGAAAAGGAGGTTTATAAACCAGCTTTCTCTCAAAACCACCAGCTTAATTTTCAGGGCGGTTCAGACAAAACATTGTATAGTTTGTCCGTGGGTTATTTGAACCAGAATGGGTTAATGATCACGTCTAATTTTAAGCGATACTCAGCAAGACTCACATTAGATAATACTATAAATAACTGGCTGAAAATTGGGGGCGCTGTTTCGTTGATCAATAGTCAGCAACGATTGGTATCGGATGGAAATGGCGGCCTAAACGTGCCCCGGATGGTCTCCGAAGAAGTGCCCATCGTACCCGTGAAATATCCGGATGGTACGTGGGCTGGTAATAATGATATTCCCGGTTTGGAAGGTGGGCCTAATCCTGTCAATATTGCCAATAACCGGTATACAATCAATAATACATTACAGGCGATCGGTAACGTTTATTTGCTGGGCCATATAACAAAAGATCTTGATTTCAGAACAGACTTTGGGTATAACCTGAATGCACAGAAAAACAATTTCTTTTCTTCGCAAAATCTTGCCCACTTGTCAGCTGATCAGGGTGGCGTTGCTAACATCAGGAACTACACAAATAATTACTGGCAGTCTGAAAATTACCTGACCTGGAATAAAACGATTAACAGCCACCAGCGATTTACGGCATTGCTTGGTGCTTCCTGGCAGCAATATAATCAGCAGACCAATTTTGTAGAAACCCAAAATTTCATTGATGATATTTTTCAATGGCATGCGCTCGGTTCGGGAGCCGTAAGAAGTTCATCTACTTCAAGCGATTACAAGTGGACAATGAACTCTTATTTTGCCCGGCTGACCTATAACTTAAATGAAAAATATTTATTTACGGCCACTGGTCGATACGATGGTTCATCTAAATTCGGCGCTAATAATAAATTCGCCTTTTTCCCTTCCGTTGGTGCCGCCTGGCGCGTATCGGAAGAAAGTTTTCTGAAAGGAAATAAGAATATTAGCAATCTAAAAGTTCGGGCGAGTTATGGGTTATCCGGGAACCAGGAAATTGGCCAATACCAATCCATCGCCCAGATTCAGCCGAACACAACCGTATTAGGTGGCGCTCTTCAGTCTACGTTATTGCCAAGCTATCTCGGAAATCCCAATTTGAAGTGGGAAAAATCATTGCAGTTTGATGCGGGGCTTGAATTAGGCATTCGTGATAATATCAATCTGACGATAGATTACTACAATCGAGTTACGAAGGACCTTTTATTACAGGCTCCAATTCCGTGGTCGGCGGGTGAGCAGACTGCCAGCGTGTACCAAAACATTGGTTCTGTGCGAAATTCCGGCATCGAAATAGCGCTGAATACGGTTAACGTACGACACGAAAATTTCACTTGGTCGACCAACTTTATTTTTGCTTCAAACAAAAATAAAATCCTGAAGCTAAATAATGGGAATGCCGATATTTTTCCCGGTCCCAACTTTCTGGGCCAGACCAATATTCTGCGGGTAGGCGAGTCGATTGGGTCATTGTATGGGATGACCCGGCTGGGAACATACAGCACGGATGAGGCCGATCTGGCCGCTCAGCATAACCTGAAACCCGGCGACCGCAAATACATCTACAACGCCGATGGTAGTAACTATTACAGCATCATAGGCCATACAACGCCAAAGTGGACCGGTACGTTTAGTAACACAATCAAGTATAAAGCCTGGGATTTTACGTTCGACATTCGGTTTGTGCAGGGCATTAATACAGCCGCTACCTTCAAACACTCGACGGAAGATCGGCAAACGATTGCCAACAGTCTGGCTACGGTGTTAGACGCCTGGACGCCCGATCACCAGAACACCATGATCTCGCAGGTTCGTAACTACAAATTTGCGCAGGATTCCCATTTCGATACGTGGTGGGTAGAAGATGGGTCATTTATTCGGGGCCAGAACTTTATTCTGGGTTACTCGCTGCAAAATGCCGCTCTACAACGGCTAAAACTGAATCGGCTACGGGTGTATGCGAGTGTGCAAAACCTGTTTGTCATTACTAAATACACAGGCTACGACCCTGAGGTAGATACGTTTAATGCCGCTTACGGAGCAAACAGTTCGTTCTCTCAGAACCTCGACTTTTTTGCCAATCCCCGGCCGCGCGTCTGGAATTTAGGCGTAACCCTCACTTTTTAACTCGTAAGTCTGAAAGCTATGAAAGTGCTCAAACATATTGTATTGGCCTCATCACTGTTGACTTTGAATTCCTGCAAGGACTTTTTACAGGAAAATCCAACGGGCTTTATCACGCCCGCGTCAACGGTATCGAGTGTTAAAGTTGCTCAGGCCTACGCCAATGCTGGCTACGCTAATTTGCAGGGGCTGTTGTCCGGGCAGTCCGGTTCCTATGGAGGCAATACCTGGAATCTGCTGGAGTTTATGACCGGGAAGGCCAACAGCGATCTGGGCCAAACCGGGTTTATCAATTTCGAGAACCTGAGTTATAACAACACGTCGTTTTATGTGGATACCTGGTGGCAGCAGTTGTATCTGGGCGTAGGTGCCTGTAATCTGGCCATTCAAAGCATCCCCACCATCAACGCCAGTGGACTAACGGATGCCCAGAAAACGAATATGCTGGCGGAGGTACATACCCTGCGGGCGCTGTACTATTTCTATCTGGTCAGGATGTATGGCGCGGTGCCCAGTGTCACCACCGTACCCACAGATCTGAACCTGAATCTGGCCCGTACACCAGCTAAAGATATTTACGACAAAATCATTATCCCTGACTTGCTGCTGGCTGAAAAATCCACCCTGCCCTGGCAGGACAATACAGGCCGGGTATCCATGGGGGCAGTCGAGTCCATATTGGCGGATGTCTATCTAACCTATGCGGGTGCGGCCATCAAGGGCGGTGCTCAGTTCTATGCCGAATCAGCGAAACGTTCGTTGAATGTCATTCAGAATGGAGGCTATACGCTGTTTCCTAACTACACGGATATGATTAACCCGGCCAACAAAAACATGGGTGAATTTATTTTTCAGGTGCAGTATGCGGCCAGTGTTCCCTCCACCAACCCGCTAACGTCGCTGACGATTCCAAACTATTCGGGTATCTCGAAATATGCCGATGAATATGGGTCGGTTTACCCGACACCTCAATTTGTGAAATCGTTTCCCGCGGGAGACAAACGGGCGCAGGAGAAGCAATTCTTTTTCACCAGTTATCCGAGCATAAAAACGGGACAGGTGGTAACCTTCAAAAACGCCTATATCTATAAATGGTTTGATGTCAACGCAGTTACCAACACGATCAAGTCTGACCTTAATTATACGTTATACCGGCTGGCAGATGTGTATTTAATGTATGCCGAAGCATCGAACCGGGCGGAAGGAGCGCCGAATGCGACGGCTATCAGTGTTGTCAACAAGATTCGCGCACGGGCTACGCTCGCTCCCATTGGCGCATTGAGTCAAACCGCTTTTGAACAGGAAGTCTGGCTGCAGCGCTATTTTGAGCTATGTTTTGAGAACAAAATGTGGTTCGATATGATCCGTACGCGGAAAGTACACAACGATGTAACGGGGAACTGGGATGATTTTGTTGGTCACAAAACCGTTTTTGGCTTTACATTCGGCGAAAAGCAGTTGTTATTCCCTGTCCCTAAACAGGAGTCCGATGTAAACCCAAATCTATTGCCCAACAATACCGGCTTCTAACGTGAGTAATGGCTGTATATATTGAATGCTGATCCGTTCAAGCCCATGCTGTAGGCGAATACAGTATTTTTTAACCACATCGGACCGCCGAAGTGGAGCCACAACGTATACAGAGATTTATTCGGGTAGAAAGTAGCCCGTTAGACCTCTGTGTGCTTTGTGGCTCCGCTTCGGCGGTCCGATGTGGTTAATGTTTGATCGACTTTTTCCTTCAGGGCGACGAATGGTTGCCCATGAGCTACACTAAGGGCTATTTAAGCCATTTCCCACGTTATTTTAGTCTAATTCCGGCGAACGTCCGTATTTCTCCTTTTGGATTTTCAGCCATTCTTTAACGGTTCCGCCTTTCGTAAAATGGTCGTCTTCGTCCTGAATCTCCTGGTCCCACTCATAATCGGCTGCAAAACGCCCCTGGGCGGAGATCGTCATCTGAATGCTATTGGCTGGCGGATTTCCTTCGCTGGCGCGATTCGTAAATAACTCGGGAAGGACTTCGATTAGCTCATCAGGAAATTCGGTCGATAAGACCTGGGCTTCCCCCGACGCATCTAGGTACGTCCCATCGCACTCGGCTTCATTGGTCGATACCAGATAGCGGATGTTGAGTTCGGCAATGGTCCAGGGCTCCGTAATGATCTCGTGGATCGCCCTGGTCAGTAATTCGTAAATAGCTTCAGTTCTCATTGATTTAGTCGTGATTTACCGCGTCAATACCCGATTTTGGGCGTATGTTCTGGCAATCCATACACCGGTAACACGGCTTTTAACTAAAGTATTCTTTTTCGGGTCGATGTTGACCGGCGGTCTGCTAAATGCCCGTCAATTTGCTTTGGGTCTGTCGAAATACTGCCGCATAAACAGCAGTTGATAGGTAACGGCATTCGTCCAGTACGTCCAGTTATGGCCACCCGGTCGGGTTATGTAGTCATGAGCGATATTTCGTTCCAGTAGCTTGTCGTGCAGGTTGTTATTGACCCGAAAGAAAAAGTCTTCCGTACCGCAATCAACGATCAGCGCCAATGCGCCCGGGGTAAGTAGGTAAAGTAGATTAATGACCGTATTTTGCTCCCATCGCTCCGGAAACTGCGCGTAGGGGCCCAGGCGTTTGGCCATATCCCAATTGTTTGGGAACGGTCGAATATCGACGCCACCACTCATACTACCAGCCGCGCCAAATACGGCCTGATGTCTGAAGGCCAGGTATAAGGCACCGTGCCCACCCATACTCAGGCCCGTAATAGCGCGTCCTGAGCGGTTTTTAATGGTTTTGTAGTGCCCATCGACCCAGTTTACCAACTCATCGGCCACATAAGTTTCATAGCGGAACGAAGGGTCGGCCGGGCTGTCGAAATACCAACTGCCGACATTGCCATCCGGACAAACGATGATCACTTTATGAAGATCGGCGGCATTGCTGATGGTAGGTACTTTTCTGGCCCAATCGCTGTAATTGCCACCGTAGCCGTGGAGCAGATACACAACCGGAAACTCCTGCCCAATGGAATACGAGTCAGGCGTAACGATAACCGCTTTAATCGTCTTCTTCATCGACGAACTATAGGTATTGACTGTGTCGACTTTGGCCGCCTGAGCAGCAAGGTGCATGAAGGCTAAAAAGCCGACAAGAATAAAAGAACGCAGAAGAGTCATGGAAGTATGCTTTCGAAATACTCCCGAAATAAAGCGATTTAGCCGTACCGTTACCCGTCTGAAGGATTATTTTTTGGTAAAGCCTGTAATCGATTACAGGCGCATGATTGTCTGAGCCAAGCGCCAGCTTGACCATAGAAATTACCCAGGCCAGGCCATTCACTTGTTATTTCGACCAGGCAGTATATAGCCTATTTCTCGACTACATCATAATCAGTGACCAGCCCGTCGGCAGTCAGGTAGACCAGCAGGTAGCGCGTAGTATGTTCACTGTCAAATGTGTAGTGTACTATTTGACTGACGTTGCCTTCGTGGCGTTCGATGCCTCGTCCGTTCACATCTTCTGCATTGACAAACGTTATGGTTTTAATATCAGAGAGCACATTGGTCCCGACAGCGAAATCTTTTCGCACACCAGCAGTTACATTCGGGGCAGCCTCAATGGCTTTACCGCCCTGAGCCATGGCTTTTATGGCCGTTTCAATTTTGCGGGTACGCGCCGGATCTGGATCCGGTATTGGCTTTAAGGTGTGAAATAAGGGCCCAATCCGCGGTATTTTTCGTTCGTCTTTCCCGCGTTTCCAGATTAATTCGGTCACATTTCCTGACGCATCGGGATGAAAGGTTAAATAAATATCCTGCTCCCTTGATGCAAAATGCGTAGCTGTTTCAGGCACAAACTCTTCATCGGGAAGGCCGTCGGCCAGCGTAACCAACCCATCCCGCGTCGCCATAAAGGTAATGATCTGGTTATTTGCCAGCTCGTATCGGCCCTCATAGGCCGTAAGCTGAGTAGCCGGGACGGGAACGGCCGTGCGCTTAATGGCGGTTGCTTCTGAGAAGTCGGCCCAATGATAGGTTTTGGCCACTTCGTCCATAATTCGGCTAACCATATGCGAGTTATCGTTGGCATTGATCATGATCACAACACCCTGGCCCGTTTCAATGCCAGCTGTCATGGCCGCATCAAACCCTTCATCTCGACCATTGTGGCCAAAACGCATGGTATGCCCTTTGCCTTGCAGGAAAACCCCTAATCCATCGTTGTCTTTCTGGTTGGTAAGCATCTGTTGAGTCATTGTCTGGGACAAGACGCCCCCCGCTTTACCGGCAAACGCACGCTGGATGCCAATAGCAAAACGCGCCAGATCGGAAGGAGTTGTCCATAAACCGGCTGCGGCCATTTCGGGATAAATATGCCACCGCCCTTTTACGACACGTCGATCCCCGTAGTAGCCTGTTGCCGTTTCTTTGGCTTTGTCGGGGGGGAGTGGTTGCTGGTACGTACTTTGCTTCATGCCTAACGGATCTAAGACTGTTTGCTGCAGGTATGCTGGAAATGATTTGCCCGTTACATCCAGCATAAGTTGCTGCATGACGGTGTATCCCCCGCCCGAATACCGCCAACGGGTTCCCGGAACAAAATCGACACGAACCGCAGCGGTGTTGGCCGGCGATGTACCATCCAGAATTTGCACAACCGTAGGAATGGGTTTACCAACCTCATAGCCAGGAAAACCGTGAACGGTTAGCCCGGTTGTGTGGCTAAGTAAGCCGCGGAGTGTGACCTTCTTTTCTTTAGTGAACTCATTCTCGGGGACTTTCCAGGTGTGTAGTTTGGCGTTAACATCCTCATCGAGGGATAATTTACCGGCTTCTACCAGCGTAAGGGCACCTACTGCTGCAACCGATTTACTGATCGACCCGGCCTGGAATAACGTGGAAGCCGTAACAGGTATCTTGCCGCCTTGATCGATGAAGCCGTACCCTTGTGCTTTAACGATTTTACCATTCTGAATGATGGCTATGGATAGGCCAGGCACTTGCCGTTTTCGGAGCTGTTCCCGGATAAAATCATCCAGATCATCTGCATGAGCCGCCGAAACAACGAGGGGCAGGAACGCAATTAGTAAGCGGAGTTGACGCATGGCGAAGATGAGCAGGTAAGACGATATCGTCAAAGATGCAAAAACGGGCAGATAAGTTGCAGACCAGTAGTATACTCCTACAACGGATTGACCTGGATAGGTGTAAAAACGAACGTTCAGCTATATACCTGTTTCTGAGATCAGCTGCTGGATGCGTATGGCAATATGCAGGCCAGGTCTGGTTTTTAACAACAATTAGTGCCAAATTGGCTTATATAAAAAGGAAACGTACTTCTCTGATTGTATAAGCTCCTCACTATGAGTTATTTATTTCCTGATCATAAATTGCCAGGTCTAATGTAAAGGCAAAAATCCTGTGTGCGAATGCAAATTGTTATCCGTTGTTGTCGAATTTTTCTGGGATTGTTGCTCGTCGCATTAGTAGGCGCCGTGCCCGATCCACCGGGCGACCAGATCCTGGGTCGATGGCTGTTTCCTTCTCAGGGCTCCAGCGTCAATATTTACCGGCAAGGGAATCGTTATTTTGTCAGGGTCGCGGAGGTGGACCAGGCGGGCGAAAAAAACTATGGTTTGGTGAAAGACAGCGTGTTGATCCGCGATTTGGGGTACAATGGAGCAGAGTGGACGGGAGGGCGATTGACTCATCCCAAAACGGGCATGTCGTTGAGTGTCGAAGTGCGTATGGAAGAGCCACATGCCCTGAACGTAACCATATATAAAGGGATCAAACTACTCCGTAAAACATTCGTAATGACCCGCCAATAGATACGCTATTCTCTCCAGGAGGAAATGGTAGTGCTGGACATGACCTCCTTCTGTCAACATTGATTTGCTGGAGAAGAGAAAGAAAAGGTTTACATACAAATAAAACAAGCCTCTAATTCATAATGAATTAGAGGCTTGTTTTATTTGTATGTAGTCCCGACGGGAATCGAACCCATATCAAGCGTTTAGGAAACGCTTATTCTATCCGTTGAACTACGGGACCAAAATGAAAACCTATAAGGTTTCAAAAACCTTATAGGTTTGTCACAGCGTGCAAAATTGCTGAAAATCCCTCAACCAGCCAAACCGTCACCAAAGTCATCTGCCGATTCACTGAGCGGAACGCCCACCCAGTTCGGGTAAATGAAGTAATGCTTCTCTTTGACCAGCGTATACAGCAACTCCCGTAGCTCGCCTACGTTCTCGCCCGTTTCGGCTGAGATGAAGGCTACGTAATCCGCCTTTTGGGCCAGATAGGTCTTCTTAAGGTATTCCAGCGCGGTTTTTCGTTGTACCGCTATCGGAATCATCACCTCTTCTCCGCCATTGAACACCTCATCTTCCTCGGGCAATTCAGCTTTTTCCATCCAGGACGCTTTTGGCGAGAACCGATCCATTTTGTTGAAAACGAGGACCATTGGTTTGTCGGCGGCTTTGATATCGGCCAGCGTCGCGTTCACGACCTCAATCTGCTCCTCAAAATTAGGATGGGATACATCCACTACGTGAACCAGAATGTCGGCTTCGCGCACCTCATCGAGCGTCGATTTAAACGACTCGATGAGCATCGTGGGCAGTTTACGAATAAACCCTACCGTGTCGGTCAGCAAAAATGGAATATTGCCCAGTGTTACTTTGCGAACCGTCGAGTCGACCGTTGCAAACAGTTTGTTTTCGGCAAATACGTCGGTTTTTGCCATCGTGCGCATCAAGGTAGATTTTCCTACGTTCGTATAGCCAACCAAAGCCACCCGCACCAGGCGGTCACGCTCTTTACGGCGCGTTACGCTTTGCTTGTCGATCTTGGCAAGTTTTTCCTTTAGGAAGGCAATCCGGTCTTTCACGATCCGACGGTCCGTTTCAAGCTCTTTCTCTCCCGGTCCACGCATCCCCACACCACCCTTCTGGCTGGTTAAGTGGCTCCACATCCGGGTCAGACGCGGGTACATGTACTGGTATTGCGCCAACTCAACCTGCACCCGGGACTGAGCGGTTTGCGCCCGCATCGAGAAAATGTTCAGAATGAGCAGACTGCGATCCAGTACTTTGATTTCCTTAAAGCTATCTTCCAGATTCCGCACCTGAGATGGCGTCAGGTCATCATCGAAAATGATGCAGTCGACCGGATTGTCCAGAATAAATGTCTGAATCTCTTCCAGCTTTCCCTTGCCAACGAACGTACGGTTGTCCGGATGCTCAAGTTTCTGCGTAAACGACTTAATCGTTTTAACGCCCGACGTTTCGGCCAGAAAGGCCAATTCGTCCAGATAATCTTTCGTTTGCTCGGCCGTCTGTTTTTGGGTAATCAGAGCGACCAGAACAGCGGTTTCGAGTGGTTTATGTGTGTCGAACATGTATATGCTAAAAGGTGATTAGGCAGCTTATTGCCTGCGATAATGAACTGAATCATACGCAGAAAAAGCGATAAGCCTGTAAATTATAACGGGCCATATTGGGTAAAAGTTTCGGCAATGACCCCCGCCGAAACAAGCCGGTAAGCTTAGACCTGAACCGTTTTCCAGCGCCCCCGACGGAACACCAGAACCGCAATCCCAGCCAGCAATGTTTCGCTGATCGCCACGGACCAGAATACGCCCGGAGGCCCCCAGTTCAACACGTGAGCCAGGGTGTACGCCAATGGAATTTCAACCAGCCAAAAACACACGATGTTGATCATTGTTGGGGTACGGGTGTCACCGGCCCCGTTGAGCGACTGGCTTAGCACCATACCATAGGCCATGAACAGGTAGCCCAGACAGAAGATCCGAAGGCATTCCACAGCAATGGCAACTACCTTGGCGTTATTGTCGAACAGGCCGACAATGGGCGTGGCACCCAGGAAAAAACCAACACCTACGGCCGCTAAAAAGAGCATGTTGCAGAAAGCCGCCCGCCAGGCGGAGGTTTCGGCACGTTCGGGCTGTCCGGCCCCCAGATTCTGCCCCACCAGGGTGGCGGCTGCGTTGGCCAGGCCCCACGAAGGCAAAATGGTGAATACGATAATGCGAATGGCAATGGTATACCCAGCCACCACATCGCTGCCAAACGTCGACAGAATGCGTGTCAGGAATATCCAACTAGCCGAACCAACCAGAAACTGGCTGGTACCACCGATGGCCAGCTTAAGCAGGTTCCGAATGAGACCGGCGTCTGGCATGACGTCGGAACGAAGAACCCGTATGGCTCCTTTCGCTCGGGTCAGAGCATACAACTGGTATAAAACCCCGATTGTCCGGCCAATGGTTGTTGCCACGGCGGATCCCATCACGCCCAGTTCGGGAATGGGCCCCAATCCGAAAATGAATACCGGGCAAAGCACAATATTGACGCCATTAGCCAGCCATAGTGACCGCATCGCTACGGAGGCATCGCCTGACCCCCGCAGGCATCCACTCAAGGTGTATAGCAACATGATGGCCGGAGAACTGGCAAAAATCATCCGGGTGAAGTTTACCCCATTTCCGATCAGCTTTTGGTCGGCGCCCATCAGTCGAAGAATATCTTCGGCAAACACAAAACCGGCAATACCCATCAACAGGCTCATTGCCACGGATACAAGAATCACCTGCCCGGCTACCGTGCCTGCGCCCCGGTGGTTGTCTTCGCCCACCCGTCGGGATACCAGCGCCGTTGCCGCCGTGCTCAGGCCAATGGCGATGGAGTACACAATGGTCAGAACCGACTCCGTCAGGCCTACCGTCGCAATAGCTTCTGTTCCAATTTTGGCAACGAAAAACACGTCGACTACGGCAAAGAGCGACTCCATGACCATCTCCAGAATCATTGGTACCGACAACAGGAAAATGGCCCGATTGATACTGCCGGAGGTGAAATTAGTTTCCGAACCGCGTAATGCGGCCAGGAACAACCGAATAAATTTGGTCATTGGGACAATAGATTATGTCGAAGACGCCGTAGCGACTGACAGTGCAGAAAGAATGGACGAACAGGAATGGCCAGCCCAGGCGGGCGGCAGGAATCAGAAGAAGAAAACCGATGGTTCGGTTCTTAAGCGAGGAAAATCATGGGCGTTGTCGGAACCGCCAGCGCGGTCGCAGTTAAGGCTGCAAACCTACAATTTTCTTTTTGAAAAAACCAAATACGTTTGAGTGAACGGTCGTTAGCGCCAAATTGGCGGCTAAAAAGGAAATCAATACGATCGAAACGAAGGTGAGCGATTCGGCCGCTAAGGCTACCTATCTGACCGACGAGGCTAAATCGGTGATTGATAAGGTAAACAATGTCTTTAGAATAAACTAGGTTACTTTCTGATGTAGACCTGAGCGTCATTGATCCGGTGACCGACCAAAACCCGACGGGTGGATTGGGCACAGGTACTGCCATCTGGTGCATTGTATCAAATTTTCTCTCTTTTTATAGGTGGCTGGGTAGCCGGTCGGTTGGCTGCGATAACGTTCGTTGGTGCGGGGGCTGGTTTATAGCCCTCAAGATAGCGGACGTAGAGGCTTAAATGGTGCCTGCTTTAGCTACGGAAAAGATGCAGTTTCACTTTTTACGAATAATCATAAGTGTATACATACTACTTGGTAAGTTACTGTTTTTTAAATACATTTGCTCAAAAAGAAACTAGGTGTAGCTTTATATAAGATATTATATAAGCTTGTGACTTAGTCAATATTTATGTGAACTAAACTTATATTTTACATTAGTCGCCCATAATTAGGTTCTGGTGATTCAATAGGTTTGATTGGTAACAAATTAATTCTTCTATAGAATAAAAATTATGGGTATTAGCAGAAATCAATGTAATACAATTATCTAGGTTCAGGTGGATTTAGGGCGCTTGTTGGGCGGTTTTCTAAAAAAATTTAGCCAACTGAAAGCAAGTGCTAGTCCGCCCAGTGTGGTTTCAGGCCTGTAAATAACCGTCTATGCTTGCACAATGTAGTTCTTGTTCTTTGCTAATTTTTTACTTAGGTTAATTTCCTAACTCGATCAGGCTATGTCGCTATAAAGTAGGTAGGCTAGTAGATTTTGTTGCTCAAAACGGTAAATAGTATACTTCCCTCTTTTTAACTGAACAGGTTATGATTAACCACACGTATTTAATTGTTGACGATTCGCCGGCAGATGTAGCATTACTTCAACATCAGCTGAGCCTGATCCCAATTTTGAAACAAGTATATGTATGTGAGACTGTAAATGAGGCCCTGGCGCATCTGATGGCGCAACCTTGCCATTTACTGTTTCTGGATATAAACCTCCCCGGTCAGCTGGGCATCGACTGGTTGCGGAACTCGCCACACCGTCCACCGGTGATCGTGACTACTAGCTCGCCCGATTACGCGTTGGATTGTTACGATCTTGAAGTTGTTGATTATCTAGTCAAACCCTATACGATTGATCGGCTGATGCGTGCCATTAGCCGTACGGTTGACGACAAGCTGGCGAAACCACGCATTGACTCCCAAAATATATTTCTACACGTAAACAGACGACTTCGAAAATTCAACTTTCACGACATTATGTATTTCGAAGCCTTTGCGGCCTATACCAAGATTCATACCGTGTCGGAAGTGGTGGTTACCAGTGAGTCGATTTCCATACTGGAAAGTCGGTTGCCCTCCAGTCAATTCATCCGTATTCAGAAATCATTTATCATTAATCTGGAGAAGTTAACCGCCATTGAGCACCGGGCTGTCTGGCTGAACGAAACGAAATTGCCCATTGGCCAGCGTTTTCGGGATGCAATTGGAGCCTTATTCCGTAGTAAATCCAGCAAAGTGGATGCTACCGACTGGGCCAGTCATGACGCTTAGGCAAGGGGTTATTTTCGTAAGTACGTTGCTTGCGTTAGCCAGCTCTCCCAGAAGTCTTAAAGGTCAATCAACCGACGCGCTCACCGTTCGGTTGATTGCCTATGCCGATTCGGCGTATAAGCTGATGAACAAAAACCATGACAGCCTGGCATTCAGGTTGCTCAACGCCACGCTGCACAATCCCCAATATCGAAAATCTATAGTGGGAACCAGCCATTTACTGTATGAGCTGGCGCTCCTGGAGCGCAAACAGGGCCACCTTGATAAAGCGCTTCAGTTGTTGAAGCAGGCCGATACGCTGGTTACTCAGACACGCGATAGCCTGCTTTTAAGCCGGATCAATTATGCGATGGGTATCTGTTACACAGATTTGGGTGACTATTCCAGAGCCATAAGCCAGTTACATCGCACAGTGCGATACAACATCAGGGGAAAGGATAGCTATTCCACAATATCTGCCTATATGTTACTGGGTGAGGTGCATAATCTGATGGGCAACAAGAAGCTTTATCTGGCTTATGAACGACAGGCTGGCCTGTTGATAAATCGTACAAGCGACATACGGATACGTATAAGCTACTACATGTCGTTGGCTGAATTTATGAATGGGGAAAAGAAATACAAAAATGCGCTTTTTTACATCGTAAAAGCTATAGAAATAATACCGAGAGATTTTAAAGAAGAAAATGCTAATTTTTTAATGTTTAGTTACCTGTTGATGGCTCAGGCCTACCAGGGTCTGGGCGATATACCAGCCGCTGAACAAGCTGTAACGCGAGCAATATACTGGGAGGAATATCATCAGTCCCTTGATACCAAATCCATCCTTTATGTAAGGAGGGCCAGCCTCCTGGCGGCCCAACGGCAGTACCGCCAGGCAGCGCTGCTAGGCAAGGAGGCTGTAAGGCTGGCACGGTTAAGTCAACGGCCTGACCTTGTATTAGCTGCTCTTGACAGTCTGCAGCATCTTCAATTTCTCGATGGCCAACATCAGGCGGCCTGGCGAACCGCTCAGGCTGTCCGGCAACTGGACGACAGCCTGTTATCGGTGGCAAAAACCAAAGCGGTTGCCGATTTGGATACCCGTTACAAGGTAGCAGCTAAAGAAGCGACGATTCAGGAACTCCGTAATGAAGCGATGATCCAAAAGCTTCAGGTCGAAGCGCGACAGCGTGATCTGGAGGAAGCGAACCAGCAACAGATCAGACTTTTATGGATAGCGCTCTCCCTGACTTTGGGGATGATTGGCGTCGGTTTTATGCTCTGGCGATCCCAACAGTTGCAGCAGCAAACTGAACAGCAGCGACAAATACTGGAAAGCCAGGCTATAGAATTACAGGAACTGAGTCATTACAAAGACAAACTATTTGGCATGGTGAGTCATGATTTACGGGTGCCAGTCATTGCCCTGAAGCGGCTTATTACGGAGGAAAAACAGACGTATCCCACGGCCGCTGAGTGGTCTACCTTGCGGGCTACTCTGACAACCCATATCGAGCAGTTCTATACCCTGGTCAATAATGTATTATACTGGTCCCTGGGCCAGCGCGGACAGATCAGGCTACGGGCGCATTTGATCTTTCTGGATGAACTCGTTGCCGATAGTATCGAGCCGCTAGCGACCGAAATTAACCAGAAACGTCTTGTTATAATCAAGCATGTAGCCCATGAGCCGCTCGTCGCCGATGAAAATACCACAGGTCTGGTACTTCGGAACCTCATGCATAACGCTATTAAATTTACCCCCGCTGGCGGAACGATTACCCTGCGTTCTCTGCGAAATGATGACGAACTTAAGCTACTGATCCGTGATACCGGCCCAGGCCTGACCGCTACGCGCCACGGCCATTTGCCCAGTACTGGTTTAGGACTGGTCGTATCCGAAGAACTGATGACTAGTTCTGGAGGAACGTTGCGTGTTGGCGAAGTGGAACCCCACGGTACGGAGGTGGTCTTAAGCTGGCCACTGTCTGAGTAATCCTTGCCGATGAGCGTCCATTACTGTTTCAACGGCGAATTCATTAAATTATTTACTTATATAAGATAAAATATTATATAAATCATAATACATAAAGCGAATTTTTGTAGACAAAGACCATGCCATTCAATATAAATGAACAAGTAGGAAACTTCATTCGAGGTAAATAATGCCTTTTCATACTCATAAAACCACGAGTTATTAGTAATAAACGGCTTTATCAACCATTTGAAGGTAATATTTTACTACTTTGGCAGTACAATTGCTACATTAGTATATAAAGGTAACTTGCTTAACTTAAATAAAAGCCTGAAAAATATGCACTAAATCTATACATTAAATACAGCTATCAGGCTGTACACAATTGAGTTTGTATCTCATCTGGGCGTCTTTACGAAGGCAATGCCTGTAGAGTAGCACCTGGTTCGGTGAACCCACTAGTGTGCTTCTAATTGAATGAGCAACTGGTGAACCCGTGATTTGTCTGGACTAAGCCAGCACCTGGCTATCTATTTATGCAGGCCAGAATAGGGCTAGTGATGCCTACGCCCTTAACATACGATACCAGCGTCGCGAATGCCTCGAGGCTGACCTAGGGCTATGAAAAGGTATGGGGTGGGCTTTATCGTATTCATCGTGTTTCAACAGGTTAACTAAAATCTTATGGAACAAATTTTACTTCATCTACAGTCTTACTTTCATTTTCGAGGAGCCGTTTTACGATCCCTATCGTTTCAGCACTTGTCAAAATCGGAGTTTACCCGAATCACGGGCCTGAACGGTAATTCGAAGTACCGCCGTAGAACAAACCCTGATTTATGGAAACCCGCCGAGATTTATCGACTGGCTCGTGAACTGGGCCTTTGGGATGGAAGTACGAAACGGCTGGATCACCTGGCTGCTCTGCTGGACGAGTTGTCTGACCCCGAGAGGAAAGTGATCTTTAAAGCCAGCACACTTACTGAAGCCAAGCTACAGCTGCGGCTTTTAGATTCGGATTCCTGGCAGCCACAGGAACTGGAAAAGCTGAATGCCTGGTGCCGCCTGCACATGGCGTCAACCTTCAGAGGAGTGCACCCGGAGATCGTTAAAGTGAATGCTTCCCAAGGTCTGCAGGAGCCATCGCTCCGTCGTCAGCCATGAGCGGCTAAAAAATCAGTCCACAAGCGGGCTTTCGAGTATACCGTACAGCCTGCTTACTAGTGTTTGTTCCTTCTTTGCTGAACCTCCGTACATCCGTAAACTGTCCTTCTTAAAACATGGTTAAATTATTTCAGGCTCTTATTATAGACCCTAATTCTGAAGACGTGAATGCGCTGGTTAATGACCTGGAAGCAACGAAAATGTTTCATCGTCCCTACACCTGCGATAACCTTGAAGCCGCCTATCAATTACTGACTACGCAGGAAATTGACCTGATCTTTATGGAAGCCGAAATCAAAGGAAAATCTACACTTGATTTTATTTCATGGATGCCCGATCATCCGCCTATTATTGTGATTTCAGCGCACGCTGAATATGCTGTTCAGTGTTTTGATCTGAAGGTGGCCGATTTTATTCAAAAGCCTTATACGGTTCCTCGTTTATATAGAGCCATGAATAAAGCCTTATTGGCCCTGAAGTCGCCGGATACACCCAAACCTTCGTATACTATTCAGCCGGAACGGGGAAATATTTACCTGAAAATGGGGCGAAAAACAGTACGAGTTTATTTAGAAGATATTCAATTTTTTCAACCCTATGGTATTTATGTTAAAGTGTTTACAAAACAAGGCGTTCTGGTAGCAAATGAAAAAATATCGAAGATAGAAAGCCAGCTTATGAATAGTCAGTTTATTCGGATTCATAAATCATCTATTGTTAATGTTCAGCAGATTACGCGAATAGAAACAAAGACTATTCATGTCGATAAAAAACAGCTTCCTATTGGCGTAACGTACCATGACCGTGTACATGCTACCCTGAAAAAATTAGGTGTAGAAAAATAAAAAAACAGCTGCATGGCTAAAGATAAAAAGGGTAATGGCAATCTGCCATTACCCTTTTTTTATGAACTGACCATATGGTTTTAAGCTAAGCTTTATGTGTTGTCAGATGCTTGCATCTGGCAAGCAAGGACGGTTCTTAAGCCCTCGTTCTACTGGTCAAAATTGACCATTTCAGTGCCCTATTTCGTGGGGCCAATGATAACCGACATCAACACCGCACCATACCGGGTCCAGGCGTTTTAAAGACTGGTTCGGGCTGGTCTCGATGGCGACCATCCAATTACACCGCACCTAGTTCAGAAAACCGAATAAAAAGTTAAACGCATATTCAGTGAGAATGGCCAGATCCTTGCTAGGCCTATTCTCATGCATAAAAAGGGCCTGCAATAATGGCGCAACAGTTTTTTTTCTCTATAGAAAGAGCCCTTATTCATAGTGGTAAAAAAGGACATTCGATATATTAATTAAGGGTATTTGTACGCGGATCGTACTTTTTAGGATCAATATTAGTACGCTATTTTGGCTCTCTTCGCCTAAAAATTATCAATAGCGGCTTATCTAGCCATTTGCATATGGAAAATGCACCATTCATGTCAAATCTTCTACTTTTCGTTGGCCAAGCAACAGTGTACGCAAAGTATGCGCTCTTATTTGCTTATTAACCTAGTAATTATTGCCTAGTCAACACAGGCTATAACAGAGTTCAATTAGTTGAAACGATTTTTTTCAGCCTGTCGAGTTACTTATGTTACAGATGCCCGTCTTTAACAGATGTAATTCCGGTAGGGTGGTTTTTTGGCTATTTTTTCCATCAACCAGATGGGAAAAACGCTTTTGATTTTTTTAGTACTAAATGCCACAAATCATCTGTAATTACATCACGTTGAACGTATCTGTATGAAACTAAAATTTTACTTCCTTATATGTCTGGTTCTGGGTGCTATCTCCAGTTCGTTTGCCCAGAAAGGTAGGTTTTCAGTCCGTTTTGTAGTAAAATCGCTCGACTGTGTAACCGGAAAAGTAATCATTCGGGTTGATGTAAAATCCAGTTCGACAGATAGTACATTTCTGATGGGTGATGCCAATTACCGGTTCGATTACGACTCGCAGGTAATTAAAAATCCAGCCATTGTCAGCCAGGAAAATTACGCCAGTGTGGCCCCCGCCAGCGATACGCGCTACAATCCACAGACCCTGAACGGGAGCACCGCCGGACCTACGCTGGGAACCGTTTCGCTCAACACAACCTATGGCGGGTCCGGAACCGGCGCTAAACTCGTGCCCACCACCTGGACCACCGTTTCCTGCATTCAGTTCGATATCGTCAATACAACGCTGGTTACGTCCAACTGCTTTGGCCTGCGCTGGCATACCGATACCACTTTCCCGGTAACCGGCCTGAGTGAGGTAATCCTGAAAGCAAACAACGATCAGGTGAACTCGCTGGTGGCAAAAGCCAGTGGTGTGTTTCAGAACCTTTACGTCAAACCATTGGCTGAGGTTTGTGGTAGCCTTAGTTCGCCGGAAACGGGTGAATTTATGATTCCGGAAGGATTCTCGCCGGATGGAGATGGTATCAACGACCGGTTTGTACTCTACAATCTGGGCTCCCTGAAAGCCAGCCTTACGGTCTATAACCTGAGTGGTGCTATTATCTATAGCCAGGATAACTACCAGAACGACTGGGATGGAAAAACGGATCGTGGCGTAGCGCCAGCGGGTACGTATTTCTACAGCATTCGCCTGAGCGACGGGCGCTCGTTTGAGCGATCCATGACGATCAGCCATTGAGTCATCCAATACAGGTAAGCCTTAGCGTAATAATGATAAACTCGTGTTCAATGAAAAGATGGATATGCCTGCTCCTGCTAATGGCTGGGGTTAGCAATCTCGGCTGGGCACAGCAGGATAAGGTATTTTCTCAGTACATGTTCAATATGATGACCCTGAATCCAGCCTATGCTGGTAGTCGGGATGTTGTGAGCATGACGGCCTTGTATCGGAGCCAATGGACCGGTGTGCAGGGCGCTCCCCAAACGGCTACATTTACGATGGACATGCCGCTCAACAAAGAGCGGATCGGTGTCGGCCTTCAATTATACAGCGACCGGGTTGGCGTCTATGAAGAATCGGGTGGATTTGTTTCCTATGCCTTTCGGATTAACGTAGGTGCTCGAAGCAAACTAGCCTTGGGTTTACAGGGAGGGGCGTCAAGCTACCGCGGAAACCTGGCCGATGTACAAACCACACCGGGGAATACGGGCCAACTCGATCCGAACTTCTCGTACAACGTCTCTAAAATACTACCCAATTTTGGTACGGGCCTTTACTTGAGCAGCGACCGGGCTTACATTAGTCTGTCGGTGCCGAGGTTGATCAAAAATAAGCTGAATGAATACAATGTAAACGATCTGCGGTCTATACAGGTCAGGCAGGCCTATTTAGGGGCTGGCTTTTTGGTGAATCTGAGTCCTGTTGTCAAGATGAAACCCTCGACGCTGCTGCGTTATGCCGAAGGGTCGAACCTTGGGTTTGATGCCAATGTCAATTTCTGGTTTGCCGACCGAATCGCCCTCGGGGCTTCCGTTCGGAAGAACCAGTTTTCAACCTGGTCGTCGGCTACGACCGATGCGGTGATTGGTTTACTGGAAATTCAATTGACCAATCAGTTTCGGTTTGGCTATGCTTATGATCGTACGCTGAACAATTTTCGGGATGTAGCGCCCAGTTCGCATGAGATCATGCTTCGGTATGAATTTGGGATAGGCAAAAGCTCCATTCTGACTCCGCGCTATCTATAGTGGCTATGCGAGTGAAAATCAGTTACAGTAAGCCTGCCAGAAGAACTTATCCTGCACCTGTCCGTACGGTGCGGGATATTACCATTAGGGACGATTTACAACGGCTAAGCAGCGTTAGTTTATAAAAGCGTTTTATGGGAAGAAGCATCGGGAAGTGGGTTCTTTTACGAGTAATGGTCGTTGCTTTTTTGTTCCTGCATCAGGCCACCGTGAGTCTGGGACAACGGCGCTCCAAGGCTAGCTTTATACCTTATTCATCCGTCTCGGTCGGCGCTGGCACGTCAACCTATTTTGGTGATTTGGCAGGGTATAGTTTACCGATCAAAACATTGACTACATTACCGCGCTGGAATGTAGGACTTGGCTATACACGCCAGATGACACCCCATTTTGCCATTGGTACGACGTTTACCTGGGTGCGTATCGTGGGCGATGATTATACATACAGCAAAAATGACCCGACCCGGTTCGAAGCTCAGTATATTCGCAATCTTCACTTTCGCAACGATATAAAAGAAGCAGCGGTTAAGGGCATCTACAATTTCGTTGAAGATGGCCGTAATCCGAACTTCCGGGCCGCGCTCACACCGTACCTATTTGCAGGACTGGCCTTTGCATTCCATAATCCGGAAGCCCGGACACCGACCGCTACAAACGGTAATAACGGCGACTTTGCTGCGCGGGAATGGGTAAAGCTCCAGTTGCTCCATACAGAAGGGCAGGGGAACGCTGGTTACGACAAGCCTTACTCACTTGTTACGTTGGCTGTTCCGGTTGGTTTTGGCATGCGCTATCGCCTGAACCGGGCCGTCAATCTAGGTTTTGAGGTTGGCTTTCGGTTTACGTTCACCAATTATCTTGATGATGTAGGCGGAACGTATCCTAAACAGGATGTATTGACAGGTTTATCACTCATCATGTCTGACCGCCGGTTTGAGTACGACGCTGCCCGGGTCAACACCAACCGATATACGGTTGCACAAGAAATTCTTCAGACTAACCCCGCCCAGTTTACAACCGAAAACCGGGGAAGTAATGGATTGCAGAAGGACAGTTATTTATTGACCAACCTGTCGATTCACTACATTATTCCGACTCAGATTAAATGTCCATCTTTTTCACGGCGTTAATACGAAGGCAGGACTTTTGTGAATGGCCATAGCCTCACTTATTCCGTATTGATAAGCCCTTCGTAAGGTTTATTTTGTATAGTGCTTATCTGTACTGAGTTATCCGTATGTCCGTATGAATTTCAGCTTACCCGTTTCTTGATTGGTTTAATGAAGTCGAACTATGTACGCATTTTTTATTCTCTGTACAGATGATAACGGCAAGTATTACAACGGCCAGTTTCGCTCAACAACGATCGAAGCTGGATTTGATAGCTTAACACGGCTAACCCGGGAAGGGTGGAAACTACGGCACATTCGGTGTCTGGATCAGGATGATTGCTATGGGAACTGGATTGATTTACCTGCGGAAGCGTTTGATGATCGACCAATGGTCACTATCCTGCAAGAGCTACAAAACGAGTGGACGTGTCTATTATCTCCTTCTGCTTAATTAGCTATCCGGCTATGTGCCAGTAATTGAAGACGCGTATCTGAACAGGTCTGCTTACCTATTTTCTTCCTGCAAGTATGGAAACTAAGCGCCCAATGACCCGTTTTACACTTAATCGGCTTTCTGCCGATGCTGTACCTCAAGCCGATGGCCAACTATCTGCAACGGCTTTTCTCCCTGACAATTATCTGCTGCTTGATGGCGATTGGCGATTTGCGCTCGATCTTTATGACCAGGGAATACATGACTTATGGTGTATAAACCACTTATCGGCTGGCACTGTGCAGTGGCCCGGCTCCATCGAAGCCCATTTGAGCCACGTTAAAGAAAATGTATCTCCACACAAAAACGGGTTGCCCGTAAAAATAGTCATCTGGTATGAACGTGAATTTAGTCTGCCTGTTTGCACCGGGGCGCTGGAACACTCCATTCTTCAGCTTACATTTGGCGCCTGCGGCTACGAAACCCGTGTCTGGCTAAATGGCCATCCCCTTCGTACACTGGAAGATGAAGAGGTCCATCGTGGGAGCTATGTCTCTTTCTCCTACGAGTTGCCCGACCGGTACCTGCGACCGATTAACCGGCTTACGGTGCGTATTGCTGACTTTACAGAGGCCGACATCCGCTGTGCCGAGCAGGAATCGCACGTCTATAAACAAGGGACTAGTTGGTATCAGACCTGTGCGGGAACTGTACAAAGTGTGTGGCTTGAGATGGTTGACCGCAACCGGTTACGATCGCGCCTGGGCATTGTTAGCGTAGTCGAAGACCAACTGGTTCGCTTTAATGTCACAACGCGAATTCACGATCCAGGCCATTACCTGCTGTGCCTTCAGGTAGTTGATGTCATAACGGGCCATCAACTGGCCAGCTCTGACTTTTCGTTACGTTTAGAGGCTGGTCAAAAGCAGCAATGGGTAGTTGTTGAGGTAGATCATGCCCAACTGTGGTCGCCCCAGTTGCCTACCCGCTACCGACTCGTTGCGCAACTTATTGACCATATGGGGTATGCGGCTCAGGTTGAAACGCTCTTTGGCTTGCGGAAAATAGAAGCTCGTGGCCGCTATGTGTACCTCAACAATGAGCCTGTTTATCTGGATGGCATCGTGTATCGACCGGGTGGAGCCACTTTGGAGGAAATGCAACGGCACATGCGAGCGATAAAGGAACTGGGCTGTAATTTGGTGCGGGTACACATGGCCGGGGTTGACCCACGCATCTATACTCTGGCCGATGAGTTGGGTTTGTTACTCTGGATCGAAGTGCCTGGTCCCCTTGTCTCGACTGAGCGAAGCCGTCAGCACCATAAAGCTGAACTCCTGCGCATGCTATCCCTGATTGGTAGCCATCCCTCGGTGGTTATCTGGAGCCTGTATAACGAGGATCGGGGTGCTCAGGATAGTGCGGCCAATGCACAAACGCGTCAGTACATCATGGATATGTACCATTTCATGCAGGTGGCCTATCCACAATTTCTGGTGGTTGATAATGATGGGTGGCACCATATTTCCTACGAAGGACGTTTGAAATCAGATTTGCTAACAGCACACGTGCATACGTCGGATCCAGATCAATGGCAGGCCATACTGGACCGGCTGGAGGCAGGCGATTTTGTGCATCTGACCAACCATCCGCTGGTTGTGGGGGACCCTTTTTTCTATCGGCGGCAGGTCCCTATGATTGTTAGTGAGTGGGGTGGGTTTGTTAACGATAAAGGGCCTGATGGTTCGGTAAGGCAGGCCAGCCAAATTCGGCGGTTCAAGCAACTGGTACGGCAGCATGCACTGGCGGGCGACATCTACTGGCAGGCAATTGACGACAATAAAAATGGCAATGGGCTGATCAATCCACAAACGGGCATCCTGACCGTTCCAGCAAGCCTGCTGGAGTCGAGCATTAGCCAGCCAATTACCTCGAAAAGAAACAACACGAAGGTAAATGATGTGCGGTGATCAAACGGAGAGTGTTTCTCTGGAGCGTCATTGACGAGGGATAATCGATTAATGGACAAGTAATACCTGAAGACTATGGCTCAGCCTTAGAGCTACATAGTTAGCCTTTGAAATTCTTCAATTAACTCTGAATCGTTTTGGGTAGATATAGTAGCGTCGCTGGCGACGGATTTCAGCTTAAATTTTACCGAAAAATTGATTTTAAGTAAATATTTTATTTTCTAAAATAGAAAAATGGTAACTTTACATAGATAGTTTGCCGATTCGCAGTTTACCTGTTATCTCACATATGCCAAGGTAAATCTCACCATTCCTATCCGTTTTACATTTGGCTTGGCTGAATGCTTATTTTGGCTTGGTATAGATGAGGATTGTGAAGCTGTGATCAAAACACTATAGGTTAGATTGTAGTCCCCGTCTGGTTAATGACCGTTCGGGGATTTTTTATTATCGGTGTAGAGGATATTCTGAGCTGTTGACCAATGAATTTCTCTCCTAAGGACTAGCCCGTACGGATGGGCATTCGTGGTACGGGTTTGAGCAGAATAAGTAGTACTTAATTCGGACAGCCGACAGATTAAGCTACCTCAAACAAACATACGTTGTTCAGAAGCGGTCTCTCTGGTTGTCAAACACGCTAATACTAGCCGGGCAAACGCTACTTTGTCTGATTTTCGATACTGCCTTGGATCTGGTATGCCGGAGGGCGCTTTAAACTCCTGACTAACCTGTTGACAGGCTGTCCAGAGGCTGGGATTCATTTTTATTTTATACTGCTGGATCGGCGTTTTCTCCGCAAACCAAAAGTTAATAACATTCCGTTCGGAAACCTTCATAACGGTACTCATATACAATGAATCATTTAGAAAGAGTAAATAGGGAATCGATGTGCACGGATCTGGTCAAACTGAGCCGTCAGCCTTATTGGTGATGGATAAGCGAGCCACTTTCGCCAGTGATCGATTGGCCTAATAGGTGTTGCCACTCAGAGGCTAATTGGTAAATGGGAGATGATATGATTTGACCGTCGAAAGCGTCCAAGGGCAGACTAATGGGATGTCCATTGTCGATGAGCTGGGCATAAATGATTGTTTTGCCGGTTGAGGAAAGATGGCTTAATACATCCAACGCAAATTCCATGTTAGTAAACCACCAGGAAAATTCTTTTGGTTGCCCCAAATCATCTACTGCCGTAAAGTATAATATCATAAGTATTTTGGCTGAGTACGTGCAAAATTATATACTGCATTTTCTGTGCCAACTTTATCTATTTATCGGTAACTAATAGTTTATGAAAATTTAATATTGTTAAATAGTAAGATTTAATTAATCGGCCTAGTAGCGACCTTGTGCTTAAATTAATTGACTAGCAGTAGGTTATCAGATAATAATGTCAAGATGTACTAACAAAACGCTGGTTTTTAGCTTTATTATTTATAAAATCCAGGCAGGCCAGGCACTTAATTCTTAGTATGAAGCAAAGCGGATTGTATACGTATAGGTTTATCCAATTAATAGATAATCATATTTTGTTAACTTGCTATTTGTAATTTAGCTAACGAAATCACACCATAATCTCATTGACTTTGTGACTAGCTACCGTAATGTTAATAAAATGGATATAAGAGCCAAAAAGGGAAAGCACTATCTGGAAGAACGTAAACAGCAGCTTGAATATAATATGGCTACCAGCCGTCAGTTTTTGAGTTTCTTTGAGTCAAGACTTCCCGAGGGATATAGCGAGCAGAATCAGACTACCTTTAAAACAGAACTACAGAATCAGTTTGCTCAGTCAGCATATAGTCATAAGCAATTGATCGCGCTACTTGAGACATACCATCAGGAAGTCATGAAATCGTTAGCTGAATACGATAAGAAAAGGTCTGAAAAGCCTGGCTCTATGTAGAGGCAATCCGGGGTCTGTTGACTTGACGCTTATATTTTTTTTAACTCTATGGTGAGTGTGAAGCCGGGGTCATTGTTATCCAGACTGCTTTTGTACCCCTTATCGATCGCTAAGCTTAGTGTAATCTGCTCGCCATCAACAGCAACATCATATTGAGTCGTTTTGCCAATATCGTCTACCACCAGTGTATTGGTTTGTAATGACCATCTATCACCATAGTGCAGTCCTGTTGCTTCCGTCAGGTCATTGTTCTGTTCACACCCAGCCGGTTTGTTAAAGCTTACCCAACCGGTTGGGTCAAACTGAATCGTAGCATCACTCAGACAAGGGGATGAACCGGAGGAGTCTGCATACATAGCCATCACATCTTCTCCAGCCTGAACAGCCGGGCTGATGCGAATAGCGGTAATGGCATAATAGCCTGCTAGATTGAAACCAGTAGACAAAGGCGGTGGAATATAAGCAACGTTGGACTGACAGCTCAACCCAATCAATAGTAGCCCCAGAAGCATGGTTGTATGCCAGCGGCTGGGTATGTTTAGCATAGATTGACCTCTCATGGAATTAAAAAATAGGAGCAAGTTCTGACAACTTAGTGTTTATATAAATCCACTTTTGTATAAACATGGGGTATAATCTATTAATTAACAAATGAGTACCCTAATTAATGTGTTAATCCATTCTGCCCATACATGGAGCATATGACCGATTGGACTTGCAACAAAATACTGGACAAATCCTTAAGCAACATTTAGCAGTTGCCCATTATAATAGTCAAAAGGGGAAAGGTAACCCAGCGCCGAATGCCTTCGCTGGCGATTGTACCAAATCTCCACGTATTCAAATATTGACTACTTAGCAATCGCCCGGCTTTGAAAAACTTGCTGATAGACCAGCTCTAAGTTCAGCGTCTTAAAAAACTTTCCGCTACGGCATTATCCCATCGGACCGCCGACGCGGCAGTTTCCTTTCCCGCTCATACTCTGCAAAACCGTCGGGTGTTTTTTAGCAAGCCCGTAAACGCATGACAGGCATACTGAACTCCCCGGTCAGAATGAAAAATGAGTTTACCTTCGATAGGGCGGTTTTTAACAGCCATTTTCCAGGCAGGAATAGTCGTTTCAGCCGCTTTCATTGATGTACTCAATGACCAGCCTATAATTCTGCGATCATACAGATCCATGACAATCGTCAAATATAGTCAGCCCTCATTTGTACGGATGTAGGTTAGATCGGATACCCATGATTGGCCCGGTTTTATCGGATTGAACTGGCGATTTAAGTGATTTTCTGCTACTGGGTAGTCATGCCTTGAATCCGTAGTGGTGACCACACATTTTTTCTGAATGACGCTTTTCAAATTAGCCTTCTTCATCAGTCTGGCTATACGGGGCCGGGATACGATTACACCTTGAGCGACAAGGTCATGGGTAATTTTCGGACTGCCGTATCGACCTTTACTGCTGGTAAATGCGGTGTTTATTAACACCAGAATAGCCTTATTTTCTTTCGCTCTTTTGGCAGGTCGTTGGGCTAACCAATAATAATAGCCACTTCGGCTCACTTGTAGCACTTTGCACATCCGCACCGGCGGACCGGTCTCAACGGGGAACACACTTTGGTGAGCCTTTATAAATCCGAATATTTCCCACGGTCCGCCGCGCGGTCGCTCCTGGAGAAGATGCCGACCGCCTTTTTTAAGATATCGCGTCGCTTCGGCGATCCGATCTAATTCGGCCTGTTTAAGCTCCTTTTTCAGCCGTACTATTTCTTGTTGTTCTTGACTAACTTGGGCCCGGCTACCGGATCCGGTGTTTTGAGAAGCCACTCGTTCCCGGCGCCATCGGGTTAGGATCTGTGGCGTAATGCCCAATTCATCAGCGGTCACTTTCAGAGAGCCTTTGGCATCGGCCAACTCCACGGCCATTCGTTTAAATTCCTCGTCGTACTGCCTCCTGGTTTTAATAGTTCACTAAGTTAGATCATGTTTAACTTAATGTCCAGTTAAAGGTAGCAGGTCCACCTCTTACTCAAAAGCCAGGCTGTCATACGGCCTGGCTTTTCCATGCACAGCGCTACGGCTGCCAAAAAGTTGATGAGTTACTTAAAATCTACTGTTTGCTTTAGCTTCTTTAAGCTCTGTATTGGATTATGATCAAAGAAAAACGTATGACCGTATGGGCTAAGAAAGGCGAACTTAAGCAAGCCTTGGATGTTCATCCCCGACACCGCTAAGTTTATAAAGCAACGGCAGCATATATGTTAATGGCATCAAGCAAAGCAGTACGCAGTTGGCTCATGATAAATTAATCGTTACTTCGGCTGATGACTATAATCAGTTAACGCTGTTTCTTTTATACCTACATTGAATTAAAAGGATACATGAATCTTAACTATTATTGCTTTTAAATATCCGTTGTGTGTTTACATGAAGAAAAATCTACCCTTGTCTCTTATTACATTTAGCATTTGGCTTTGCACCACCATCATGCTTAAGCTAGCTGCTCAACCGCTTATATATGTAACACCGGATGGTGCAGGAAATAGATCAGGCTCATCCTGGATTGATGCTTTACCAGGAAGTCAACTCCAGAGTCGATTAGCTATGGCAGTAGCAGGTACTCAGATATGGGTTGCTAATGGCGTATATAAACCAACGGGCAATACCGATAGGACAATAAGTTTTACAATGCATAATAAAGTCGCATTGTATGGTGGATTTGTTGGTAATGAGACTAGCTTAAGTCAACGCCCCCTTATCAATCTGTCATCGCCAAGTAGCAGTACACTTAGTGGGGACATTGGTACAATAGGTAACGACGAGGATAATAGTTGCCATGTCATCAAGAACATAGATTTAGACAGCACGGCTGTTCTGGACTGTTTTGTGATCACGCGA
Source organism: Spirosoma horti (assembly GCF_054776595.1). Classification (NCBI taxonomy): domain Bacteria; kingdom Pseudomonadati; phylum Bacteroidota; class Cytophagia; order Cytophagales; family Cytophagaceae; genus Spirosoma; species Spirosoma horti. The sequence goes on along the minus strand of NZ_BAAHBQ010000004.1, from coordinate 20,648 downwards.
GGGAATGCATCTATTTTCCAAATTGACTCTTATGGAGGAGGTATATTGAATAACGCATTGGGGGAAGGCCATTATTGTAGTCCAACGATTCGTAACTGTCACTTTATCAATAATCAAGCAAGCTCAGGAGGAGCCGTTAATAATTACGCTCCAAACTCAGGAAAGAGTAATCCTGCTTTTATCAACTGTTCTTTTAGCTATAACACAGGGGGGGCAGTCACTAATATAGGAAGAGACGGTGGAGAAAGCAGCCCGCAGTTCATTAATTGTCTGTTTAGCCACAATACATCTCCTAATAGTGGCGGAGCTATGAGCAATAATGGGAGCTACTCGGGCAAAGCTAGTCCTTCATTGATTAATTGTGCCTTTAGTCAGAATAGTGCAATCTTTCAAGGAGGGGCCATCTATTTCACATCTGAATATGGCGGAGACTCTAGCCCTCAGTTTTATAATTGCAGCTTTAGCCGAAATACAGCGTCTCAATCGCAGGGAGGAGCCATCGCTTTTGAAGACAATAAAGGAACGGCAAAACTCATATTTACAAATTGTATAGTTTGGGGTAATTCATCCCCTCGTGGTACAACCCCTGGTATAAAGGAGCCATTAGCTCCCCTAACTTATACTTATTCTGACATTCAGCCCAATGTTGGCAATGCTTCTGTTCGCCCAGGCGTAGGCAACATCAGTATAGACCCAATATTTGTCGATGCCGGCTCGGATAACTTACAGCTAAAAGCCGACAGCCCCTGTATTAACACAGGCACTCCAACTGCCGATACAATGCTAGTGAAAGCCACTGACTTAGCGAGTAACAAACGAATCAATGAAGGACGGATCGATATAGGGGCTTACGAATTTATAGGTGGTACTTGTTCTGGCCCTCTTTTTACCCTTCGAGATGGCTCCTGGAATGATCCAACAATCTGGTCTTGTGGCCGCCTGCCAACTAGTCTAGATAATGTCGTCATCCAACCCACTCACACTGTGCTTTTGGATTCTACTATGGCCGAAGCGGTATGCCACAACTTAGAGATATTAGGCACTTTTTCAATGCAAGGGTGCTCTATCTTAATCAATGATACTCGAATTACAGTTGATCAGGATGAAATAATGACTAAGTAATTTAAAAGTGGGCACAAGCTAAGAGAAGGCTTCTCCAGCCAGCATGAGCGATACGATGGGCAATTCGAAGGGTCCTCTTGGCATACGAAGTGGAAACTGATTAAGCTCAATGGTTACTTATAGTTACTTTTTTCATGATGTTAAGATGATTTAGACTCTTAAGATGGCCAAACCTAGATGTTTGTTGATTTGATTGATCCTAAGCATACTATCTGATTGAATGGATAAGGGCCGTAAATCCGTGCAGGAAGTGTAGGAAATGCAGGAAAAAACAAATCTTTTTATCTTTTCTGCCTTCCATGTTACTTCTTCCAAGTCATGCGTCTAACCTATGTAATCGGAATCGCCTGGCTCCCTGAGTTGGGCATTTTCGTTTCGTAGCGGCCGATCTGGAAATGTGAAAACCGCTTATTAGCCAATTCCCGGGTGCGAATAGTACGAAAAGTCCTAAACTGCTTCAAGCTAGGCTAAACTTCATAATCTGCCTTTTTATAAATTTTATCCGCAGGGCAGAGGGATATCGAAAAACATGTTTCGAAAAAGGGGGTATAGGGGGGCAATCGCACCTTGATTACTAAAGTTAGGATAAAGCCCTTTTAGGTGCTGATTTAAGTCAGTTTAGTAAGTTAATTAATGCACTTTAGTGTGCTATCCGCAGGTGAATAATTGGAGAAGATAATAACTGAGGAGTGACTTGATGAAGGGGTGTAGAGGGATGCTTACAGAGCTATAGGCTGACCACGTGAATTGGAAGGGTAGGTCAAAAAAGTGTCTCTATACGCTGATTTAAGTTAAATGGGTTAATTAATTAACGTCTTATATAGTGGATCTGATTAAAGAAAAAGCACCCTTACAGGTGCCTATTTCGGTTCGTACGTTGAAGCGGGTCAGAGCAAAACGGAGCTAGTTATTTCGTGCCTTTAAGTTCTGTCCGAACAAATACGTTTAGCTCATTCAGTAACTCATTGACTCTATTATCCACGACTGAATAATACTGTTTAGTCATTTTGTATCTGGACTTTTCGCGTAATTCAAGATTATGTGGGGAAGGCGAAACGGTATAAAAATTGGTGAGCGTAACCCTGTAGAAACCGTCGAAGCACTCAACACTAACCGCATAGTTTGTAGTTGGCCAGAATAAGGTGGTCTTGGTGTCTCTAAGCATAGGTCCTATTGTGCCTGACGATATTATGTCACCCAGCATATTATCTCCAATATTTAAGGCATTTGTGGGCACTGGAATCTTGGCTGTTGTTGCTGGCCCAATATAAACTGTCCGAGTTGAATGGAACGCGGTTCAGCGTCTAACTTGTCTAAAGATATCTTCTCGGCTTGCGTTTACTTTAGATGTTGTTTGGTAACTAATTCGTCCATATTGCATAGGCATTATGCCCAAAACTTTTCCGCTTTCAATCTCTGCTGGAATAAACGAGACACAACTAGTTAACAAAAGGGGAAGTGTGAATAATAGAATGTATTTCATTTTCGATGTGGTTTAAGGCCATAAAGAATGATAATTATACTGTGCACCTAGTGGGGATTTACTGAGCGGTATTCAGAACGCAAACTCAACGCTTACACCTTAGGCTACCCCGTCCGCCACCTTCTTCACTAGTTCGCTCGATACAATGGCAATCATGCCGGTATCTGCTTTTATTTTGAGCTTACCCCCATCAGTCCAGCCGATTACTGTTCCTGAATAATAGCCACGCTCGTATCCTTTCATTATTCGTGTAACTCGGACTCTATCTCCTGGTGAAATGACCATTTTCATACCCGTTGTATGTTTGCATAAAAATTGTTTCAATATACTATAGTTGTGATATATATATATATAACAAAACTATAGTATAGCGGTTCTTGCATTTTTAGAGCTGCTATGATCGATAAACTTGACGCCATTCCTTTAGAGAATATAACCCGAGTAAACCCTACTGAACGGCTGTTGATTCCGTTGTATTCCTCAATGGTTCAGGCAGGATTTGCCTCTCCGGCCGAAAACTACATTGAGCAGCGCTTAAACTTACAAGACCTGTGTGTACCTCATCCAGAGACCGCCTACTTTGTCAAGGCTGTAGGTGAGTCCATGATTGGAGATTACATCTATCCCGCTTAATCCTGGTCGTTGACTCCCGGATGCCTGTCGAGACCGGTACGGTGATCGTGGCTTGGGTCAACGGAGAATGCTGTGTCAAGCGCTTCATTCGGCATGGCAAGATGATTACCCTCGAATCTAGTAACGAGAAATACGCACCGATCTATGTCCATCTTGACCGCGATCAGTTCACTGTACTAGGTGCCGTTACTTATGTCGTTTCTAAACCACCTAAGTATGTACGCCCTCGTTGATGCGAACTCTTTTTACTGCTCAGCAGAGCGGAGCTTTAACCCGGCCTTGGAAGGTAAGCCTGTCATTGTGCTGTCTAATCGGGACGGGTGCGTGGTGGCTAGATCAGACGAAGCCAAGGCGCTGGGAATCAAAATGGGTCAGCCATTCTTTGAAACTAAGGAACTTCGCGAGCAGCATGACATTGCTGTGTTTTCCTCAAACTATACGTTGTAGGGTGATACCTCCTCCCGCTTGATGAGCGTCCTGAATCAGTTTGTGGAGGATGTAGAGGTATACTCCATCGATGAAGCTTTTCTACAGGTCAATGGCTATGAGGGTTTATGTCCGAATTACCAAAGCCTGGGACAATCGATTCGAGATACGGTGAAGCAATGGTTACGGCTGCCTGTCTGTGTCGAGTTCGGACCAACTAAAACACTGTCCAAAGTTGCCAATCGACTCGCCAAGACGCGTCCTGAACTGGAAGGGGTATGCGTATTGGATACAGTTGAGGCCATTCGTCAGGCATTGGAAGAGCTTCCAGTGGGGAATCTATGGGGCGTTGGCGGGCGCTATGCGGGTATGCTTAAACGGAATGGAATCGTCACCGCTGCACAATTGAGGGATGCACCAGACGACTGGATACGGCAATTTATGACCGTCAATGGCTTGCGGTTAGCTCACGAGCTGAGGGGGACACCTTGCAAGCTACTGGAGCTAAGCCAGCCTGCCAGGAAAAGTATTTGTTCAGAACCGGGCTTTGGGCAGCTCGTTCCAGACCTGGAGACGTTGACTGATGCCTTAACGTCCCATTTGTCGCGCTGCTGCGAAAAGCTGAGAAGACAGGATTTACTTTGCGGAAGTATCACAGTTTATCTGAAGACCAATCGATATAGAAAAACACCCGGCAATGGTCTTCCTGCCAAGCCCTATTACAACAGCGTTACGGTCGAACTACCTCATCCAACCAGCAGCACCCCAGCTTTACTTAAGTACGCCATCAGTGGGCTTGCGTCCATCTTTGCGTTTGGCTACAATTATCAGAAAGTGGGCATCATGCTAACCAATTTAGTGCCGTTTCACTACCGGCAGAAAGGGCTGTTTGTTGAGGGACCCAATGAGAAAATGATCCAACTCTCTGCGGTAGTTGACAAACTTAACCATCGCCACGGAAAGGATAAGTTACGACTGGCCAGTCAGATGTATAATCCCGATTGGCCCATGAAGCTAGCCTATTTATCGCCTAGGTATACTACGCGATGGGAGGATATATTGGTGGTTGGATAATCGGATAAGGCCTTAAAGGCCACTGTATACGACGGCATATTCAGTGAGATTAAATACCTTTCATTTTATTATTCCCGTTCCTTTTAGGCTTTGGTTGTGGATAGAAATGAAACTAACCATTTGTTATAAAATTTTGCAACCTCAGGCTACCTTTCATAAATTGGCTATATGCCGATGTATGGATAGTATGTAAGGCGGACTATTAGTTAATTAAGAGAAGGTCAGACATGAATTATACAGTTAAAAGGCCAATAAAGGTTGTTCATAAGTCTAAAACCTCGGGTAAGAAGGCATCATACAGCGCAAAAAATGCACCTAAGGGTTCGGTAACAGACGATGCCTCAAGTGTTGAAGATAGCGATTCCGAAAGCGAAGAGGTCGTTGTAACAAAGAAGCGGAAGACTGGTCCTACGGCAAGCTTTGCCGCGAAGAAAAAGAAAGCAATTAGCGATTCTGATAGTAGTTCAGAGAGTGAATCTGAGAGTGAACGTGAAAAGGTATCAAAGCCTAAACGTCCCAATTTTAAAGGAAAAGTTAAAACCCTCGGAATTGATGGGTTTAATCATGCAACAGGTCATAATGTGAGCCATAGTCAAAATCTTACCAATTTTAATGCGGCAGTACCTCACCGCATGGACTGGTCGAGTTTACGTGACAATACCATGAAATATGTGAACGGGGAAGAAGAAAAAGAAGATTTTTTACGTTGGACAGATCGTTTTTTGACTGCATCGAGGAAAAAAATTAATCTTCTTAGACGCTCACGTGAAAAAGTCGATAAAAAAATCAAAGCTAGAGCCAAAAGGAAAGCCAAAGTTAACTCTAAAGTAGAGATCAAAGCTGGACATAAAGCACGGATAGATCGTATTGATCGGATGATAGAAGCGCACAAGAAAGACAATAAAGCCTTGGAAAAGGACCGTAATGCACTAATTAAAGCGGTGGAGAATAGATCATCGACTCTTAATGAGAGACAAAACGCAATGAACAAGTTCTTGAATACACTGAACAGTTTTTATGCTAATGTGCCTGATATTGGACCGCATAACGGGGTTAACTTACAGGTGTCAAACCGGCCTCATCTCAACGTGGCCGAAGATGGAAGCATGAGCCCAATGAGTGAGCAATTGGGGAATATGAGTCCTGGAAGACTGAACTCCTTTCCCTTTTCTGCTGATGGTGAAAGCGTGATGTCGACTTCTGGAATTTTAATTTTTAGAGATATTGTAATTGATCAGTTCGGAAGTTTTGCGCCACACTTTAAGAATATAAAGAAGATGCAAAATCTTACAGAAAAGACCTTTGATAAAGACAATGGCTTTGTAGATAAGATGAGTGAGGACGAAGAGGATGATTAAACTTGACCTAAATAGTCACATTATCTATTCTATTTTCGATAACCCTTTGCACAACCTCTGCCACATTTGATAATAAGTTATATCCTGTCTGCTTTTCCACTTCATCAACACTTATCCGGTAGCCTAACCAAGGCTGTTCACCTACGGCATTTGTGTTTGGCATCCAGACCGCAATAACCCGAGTCTGAGCGTTTATACGGTTTACATCATCCGATCCCCACCCGCAACACCACGATCACCTTCCAAAGGTCAGCAGGGAGGGCCCGTTCGTCACTGGGTATGCTTACAGTTCTTTACTTATCAATATATCCATGCTAACTATTTTCAGTATACGTTTAAAGACAGACACTGTGTTAGTACTAGGACTAAAATAGCTGGCTACTGCTTAACCCAGCGGAGCAGACTAATTTTCCCCATTTGATCCTGTACCCGAATCAGGTATAATCCTGCTGGCTGGCCATTTCCTTCCCAGGCCCACCGATCCACAGCTTGCTCAAATACTTTCTGATGCATCAATCCGCCAGTAAGGGAATAAATATGGACCGAACTTATGCCCACTTTGTGCTCCAAAACCATTGGCCCCCAACTCGGATTTGGTGACAGCGTTAATTCGTCTAAGGATTCGGTGCCGATTCTTACGGCAATGATGGATGAATATGAGAACATTCCATCCTGGTCCACCTGCCGAAGCCGATAGTACCAAATGCCTGAAGACAGCTTGTCATCAAGGAAATTGTAATGTTGAGCCTTATCGGTAGTACCTTGGGCTTCCAATCGTCCAATAGCCTCAAAGCTTTTGGCATCCCGACTGCGTTCCACCAGGAAATGGCTAGCCCCCCTTTCCCAGGCCGTTTCCCACGTTAGGCGTGCGGTACTACCATTTTCTTTACCTTGAAAAGTCACCAGCGAAACGGGTAATGGATTGTTGTTATATAAGATTGTTCCTCCATCTCCAACAAGTACCCACCGCCCTTCATTATAGCTAACGTCAACCAGCGCTGGATAATTTTGGGGTGGTTTTAGTGTTGACCAATTAAGTCCGTCAGATGAGGTTTTTGTATACCGATTTTCCCCTACCCCCATCCATAGCCCGTCACCAAAAGTTATTGATTTTATTTTACCTTCCCGTTCACTAAGAATTTTATCTTGCCAATTAATTCCATCTGGAGAAGTGGAAGCAGTTATGTATGGGCCAAAAGTAGAAAGCATTACCCACCGTCCACCTCCATAACGAACCTTGATATAGTTAGCATTGCTTATACTATTGCTTTCCCAAGTGATTCCATCTGTAGATGTTTGAAACCGACTTCCATAAGCACTTGCCCACTTGCCATTGCCATAGACGATACTTACCGCAGGTGTTCCCCGGGCCGTCCAAATAATACCATCCGGCGAGGTCAGCGTGCCCTCAGAGGAGACGACAATCCACTGTCCTGCTCCGTAGCTAATATCATTTAGAAAGGCTGTCGTACCTGCATTTTGAGCCGTCCAGGTAATTCCATCCGGTGAGGTCAAAATCGTTCCGTTATTACCAATTACAATCCATTGTCCCCCTCCATAGCTGATGGCATTCAATCTAGCCCTTGTACTCGAATTACGAGTAGTCCAAGTGATACCGTCAGGGGAGGATAGAATTGTGCCGTTCTCACCAACAACTAGCCACTGCCCCCCTCCGTAAATAACAGCGGTCAAATTCTCAGTTGTATTTGATACCGCCTTGGCTTGAGCTAGACTATCAGTACATGTACTCAGCCACAAAAAACTCAGCAGTGCCAGATACCATAAATAGCATTTCGCTGTATAGAACAAAGTAGAAGGTAGTGTCATAAAGAGACGATTTGGCAGATATATAAAAAATGAAAAGGCTTAAGCTAAGAAATTGACTAGTATAATTTGTGGACTTAATAATGTTCACCACAAAACATACCTTTTCTAAAAAAATACTCTAGCCCTAAATGAAATAGGTAAATGTTTGATGAATCAATGAAGCAAGAGATTGTGACAAAAAATAATGACAATGCTAGCAGAGATGGCCACGGTCGAAGCCGGTGTTCGTGTAATCAGCATGCCGGGCCTGATACCAGATGGAGGCCAAAGCATGATCTGGGATGAAGTTACCGGCCTAGCGGGTGGCTGATCCCTTCCAGGCGGTGCTTAGATGCCAGCTGCACCAATTGGCGATGCCGGTGGATTGATTGTAGGAAAGTGAATAGGTAGAGCGGTTGATCAGGTAAGCGTTCGGGCTGGACTCCGATGATTTCGCTCCATCAGGATTACTCATCGCCATATTATCATCACGAGTCGGCGTTGTGTTGACCTGTATAGTATAGGTACACTTGGCTGCTTACATTGGTCGAGTGAAAGAATTAAGAGGACAGCAAAGCAAATTCGGTAGATAGGGCGCATATCAAGGGGGACTGGTTTTAGCTGTGTAAGAAGTGTAGAAATTGTTACGGCCCTAGAATCGATTAGTTGCCGATAAAATAATTTTTAAAGCGTACAGCCAATTCCTGGACTCTACTATCTACCATAAAATAGCCTGTAAACAGCTTAGAGCAATCATACAAATGTTGTACCTAGAGTTGTACCTAAGCCAAAATAATAAAGAAAAAAACCGGCCAGCATCGCTGCTAACCGGTTACTTTTCATGGGCTTATGGGTGAGCGGGAAATGGGGTTCGAACCCACGGCCTGCAGCTTGGGAAGCTGCCGCTCTACCAACTGAGCTACTCCCGCGTCGATTGGTGAACAAAGGTGTGCGATTAAATTTAAAATGTCAAGTGCTAGATAGTCAGATAGTTGTTAACAAGGCTTCAATTTGAGCATACGCAAAGGTAAGTTGCTCGGTTGTGGTGCAATACGGGGGCATCAGGTATAATACGTTGCCTAATGGACGCATCAGAATACCCCGGTCAAGCAGGAAAGTATAGGCAGTATCGCGAATGTTATTAAAATAGGAAGTCTGCTCGCCAACGCTCAAATCGAAAGCAAGCAACGTGCCGTGTTGCCGAATGGTATCGACAGAGCTATACGTAGCCAGCTGTTTCGCGAAATTCGCGTGGCTTTGCGTGATACGCTGGATGTTTGCCTGCGTTTCAGGTAAAAGAAGCAGATCCATGCTGGCGAGTGCGGCCGTGCAGGCTAACGGGTTCGCCGTAAAGGAATGCCCATGAAAAAGTGTCTTGTGCTTGTCGGTAGACAGAAAAGCGTCGTAAATAGGGGCAGCACAAGCCGTAACACCCAGGGCCATAGTCCCGCCAGTCAGCCCTTTCGATAAACACATGAGATCTGGCTTCTCATTCAGATGATCGGAGGCAAACAGCTTGCCCGTCCGTCCGAAACCGGTCATCACTTCGTCGGCAATGATAAGAGCCCCTTTGCTACGGGCCAGTTTAATTAGTTTATCCAGCACGCCCGGTTCATACATGACCATACCGCCCGCGCCCTGCACGAGTGGCTCGGCAATAAACGCGGCTACTTCACTGGTAAACAAGGCTTCTGCCTGGTGCAGAACGATTTCTTCCTGCCCTGGTACGGGGACGGGTAAATAGTCGACGTCGAACAAAAAGGGGACGAAGGGCGCCGTGAACGCACTGCGGCCACCAACTGCCATAGCCCCGAAGGTATCCCCATGATAGGCATTCTCGAAGGCAACGATTCGTTTACGGGGCATTCCTAAATTATGCCAGTATTGGAACGCCATTTTCAGCGCCACTTCTACCGCCGTGGATCCGTTGTCCGAATAAAACACCTTCGACTGGTTCGGGGGGAGAATGGCCAGAAGTCGCTCGGCTAATTCAACGGCGGGTTGATGGGTGAAACCGGCGAAGATGACGTGTTCCAGAATCTGGAGTTGTTCGGATACCCGTTTGGCGATGTGTGGATGGGCATGACCATGAATGTTTACCCACCAGGAGGATATCATATCCAGGTATTCACGGCCATCCGAACCATAGAGTATAGAGCCATTGCCCCGAATAATTGGAATAGGCAAGGGGGCCGTTTGCATTTGCGTGAACGGGTGCCAAATTACAGCCTGATCGCGTTCGGCTAAGTCATTCATGAACGGTCAATTCTTATGAAAATAGTTGAGAAGTTTTTTAGCGTAGTTGAATTGAAGAGAATTCTTTTACAGATTCCATTTTCCCTGTGCTTTCATGACCTGTTCGATCACATCGCGCACGGCGCCACGACCACCGACATTCGGCGATATGTATTGACAAACAGCCTGAACCTCATCAACGGCGTCGGCCGGGCAGGTACTTAAAACGCCGGAACGGTTCAGGATGTGGTAATCCGGCAGGTCATCGCCCATGTATAGAATTTCGGCCTCGTTGAGGCCGTCACGGGCAATATAACCCAGGTAAGCATTTACTTTTTGGTCGGAGGGCCCACCCATGAAGATGTCTTTGACGTTCATCGAGGTTAACCAGTTCCGGAGCCCATCGGCATTGGCCGCCGAGATGATACCAACTCGAAACCCGGCCTTTAGTGCCTGCTCAATAGCGTAGGTGTCGCGGATAAAGACGTTTCTAAACCGTTCACCGGATGCCAGCAGTGAGACACCACCATCGGTCAGTACGCCATCTATGTCGAAAATAAAGGTCTTGATCTGTTTGAATTGCTCTTGTGTACGAGTCATGTTGCAAGTTTAGTGAAAACCGCCCGACAGTTGCGTATTTTTGTCAGATGACAACACACAAGCCCGTTCCGACCGATGGTTCCCCGGCTGGATTTGGATGGCCCCCGGCGTTTTTGAACCAAATGCAGTCGCAGTTGGGCGCGGAGTTTACCGAGTTTGAGGCCGCGTTAGGGCAACCGACGCCCGTGAGTATTCGCATGAACCCACGGAAGGCGGCTGATCCGGGCTACAACACAACGAATCTGGTACCAGTACCTTGGTGTCCGCAAGGGTTTTACCTGCCCGAACGGCCAAGTTTTACGCTCGATCCGCTGTTTCAGGCGGGAGCTTATTACGTGCAGGAAGCGTCTTCGATGCTGTTATATGAGGCACTGCGGCAAAGTGTTAACCTCAGCCGTCCGCTGCGGGTGCTGGATTTATGCGCGGCTCCCGGCGGAAAAAGTACATTGCTGGCATCGGCACTGCATCCCGATAGTTTGCTGATCTGTAATGAAGTGATTCGCAGCCGGGTGTCGGTGCTGCGCGAAAATATGGATAAATGGGGCTATCCGAATGTGGTGATCAGTAACCATGACCCCGACGATATGCCCAATCTGGCCGGTTTTTTCGACGTCGTGCTGGTCGATGCGCCCTGTTCCGGCGAGGGGCTTTTTCGGAAAGATCCCGATGCCATGCAGGAATGGTCGGAAGCGAGCGTCGACTTATGTTCAGCCCGGCAAAAACGGATTCTGGCCGCGGCTGCCCCCTTACTGGATACGGGTGGTGTGTTGATTTACAGTACCTGTACCTATAATGAGACCGAAAATGCCGAGAACGTCCGCTATCTGACCGAACATGGGTTTCGCAATCGGCCGCTGGTACTTCCTGCCGACTGGAACGTCGTAGAGAAACAGGCGGGTGATCCCGAAACGGGCGATGCTGTTGGCTACCAGTGTTATCCGCACCGGGTGCGGGGCGAGGGTTTTTTTATCAGTGTTTTTCAGAAAACGTCGTTCACGGCGGTGGTGAAACTGGATGCTCGTACTTTTCGGACTATCCGGGCGCTGCGTCCGCGTGAAACGGCATCGGCCGCAAAATGGCTTGAGAATCCTGCTGACTTTTCGCTTTGGGAGAAGCCCAATGGCGATGTGATGGCGCTGCCAAAAGCCCTCGAAAAAACGTTTCTGTTTCTGGACAGTGCCTTGAAAAGCAAGGGGTTCGGGCTGGAGATGGGTCAGTTTAAGGGGCAGGATTTTATTCCATCGCACGCGCTGGCGCTCAGTACGGCGGTCAATCAACAACTCCCCGGACTTGAACTGAGTAAGGAAGATGCGCTTCGGTACTTTAAGAAAGAAAACCTGGTGTTCGATGAACCCGTTAAGGGCTGGTTGCTAGCTCGTTATCAGGGAATGAATCTGGGTTGGGTCAAAGGGGTTGGCACGCGCGTCAATAATTACCTGCCCAAAGACTGGCGAATCAGAATGGACATAAAAGAATACGTATGAAACGGTTTTTCCTCATTGCAGGCCTGATAGGGGCTGTTCTTGTTGTCGGGTATCTGCTTGGGCCAACGGCCCATTCGGACAGCGTAAAAGAAGAAAACGTGACGCTCGATCCTAGTCTGGTAAAACTGGAGCAGAGTATTGCTGAGTCAGAGCGAAAGGCCAATTTACGTCCCGATAATGAAGCCCGCATCGTGTGGGCCGACAGCCTGCATAAAGTCAAAACGCCGTATAGCATCGTATACATACCGGGTTTTTCGGCAAGCTGGGCCGAGGGCGACCCCGTTCATAAGCAGATCGCGGCTCATTTTGGCTGTAATATGTACCTTGCCCGTACGGCCGAACACGGCGTGAACTCACCTGATGCTTTGCAGAAGCTAACCCCATCGACCTATGCCGCGTCGGCGGAGCGGGCCTTGGCCATAGGGAAATCATTGGGCGATAAGGTCATTGTGATGGGTACATCGGCCGGGGGAATGCTTGCGCTTTATCTGGCCGCTCATCATCCCGAAATAGATGGGTTGATCTTGTATTCGCCCTGCATCGCTACGGCAAATCCGGCGCTCAAACTCGTTACTGGCCCCTGGGGAAAACAAATTCTGGATCAGGTTTTTCAGGGTGAGCACGTCGTCAATACAATCTATAAAGGTGGGCGTGCCCGGTATTGGCTGCCGCAGTATCATACCAACGGGCTGATTACGTTGCAAACGATGCTCGACCAGTTCATGACGCCCGAGCAGTTTCGAAAAGTGAAACAGCCGGTCTTCATGGCGTATTATTATAAAGACGAGGATCATCAGGACAAAGTGGTATCAGTACCCGCCATGCTGGCGATGTATGACGAACTGGGAACGCCAGCGGATAAGAAGCAGAAAATGGCTTTTCCAAACGCAGGCGAACACGTGATTGCCTCACACTTTACCTCCCATGACTTAAAGGGCGTTTATGGCGCCACCGAAAAATTCATGACGAGTGTTTTAAAATTACCATCAGCTCCAGTATCGACGCCGACGCTTGCCCTTGGCGATAAAAAATAACCTAACTTTGGCGCAATTTAGGAATGGTGAATTTTGACTTACTGGTACGCCAGCTCGGTGAAACGCCAGCTTAGTCATCATTTATCATTCATCATTCATCATTAGAGACACATGGCTTACGGATTACTGAAGGGAAAGCGTGGCATCATATCCGGTGCCTTAGACGAAAAATCAATCGCCTGGAAGGTCGCCTTAAAAGCGAAAGAAGAAGGCGCTACGTTCACGCTAACCAACGCACCGATTGCGATGCGTATGGGAGCTATCAAACAACTGGCTGAACAGTGCGAAGCCGAAATCATTCCGGCCGATGCTACATCAGTAGACGATCTTGAGAACCTGTTTACCAAATCAACCGAGGTATTGGGTGGTAAAGTCGATTTTGTGCTGCACAGCATCGGCATGAGCCCAAACATCCGTAAGGGAAAAGCCTACACCGATCTTAACTACGACTGGTTCAAGCAGAGCATCGATATTTCGGCGCTGTCATTCCATAAAATGATGCAGACGGCCTATAAACTGGATGCCATCAGTGAATGGGGTTCGGTGGTTGCGCTGACTTACATGGCGGCCCAGCGGACGTTTCCATTCTACACGGATATGGCCGATGCAAAGGCTGTTCTGGAATCCATTGCCCGTAGTTTTGGCTATCGGTATGGCAAGTCGCACAAAGTGCGGGTGAACACCATTTCGCAATCACCCACGCCGACAACGGCTGGTGGCGGCATTGGCGGCTTCGATAAATTCTATGATTTTGCCGACAAAACGGCCCCACTGGGTAATGCCACGGCCGACCAGTGTGCCGATTATTGCATTACAATGTTCTCTGACCTGACCCGTATGGTCACGATGCAGAACCTATACCACGATGGTGGTTTCTCGATGACCGGAATTTCAGAAGAAGTAATGGCACTGGTTACGAAAGAATAAAGAAGGAGAAACAAAAAGAAGAACGGGACCAAGGAGTTGCATAAGCATCGTCCTTGGTCCCGTTCTTCTTTTTGTTTCTATCGCTAAAAGTTTATTTCCTGCGTTAGGTACGTTGCCTGCTCATCGCCATTGATGCGGACGGTAGCTTTTACTGGCGTAGCCTTCCAGTCGATGGTGATCAGACCATAATTAAGCTTGGAAATAATGGGGCCAACTCGGTGGCGGTTGGCTTCTTCGTGTGGGGCCGATACGTGAGTAAGGCCACTACTGGTGATGTCGAAGAGATCATAGCCAAGGCCCGGCACATTTACTTTCGAGACTTCGGCCATGTGCCGGTCGCCACTGATGAAAACAGCACCTTTGGGTTTGGTTTTGGCGATCAAATCCAGCAGTCGTTTGCGGGCCGTAGGGAAGTTGGCCCATTTTTCATAGACATGTTCTTCGGGCAACACCTGCACACCGCTACCAATAATATGCACATCGGCATCCGATTTGGCGAGTTGCTGCTCCAGCCATGTCCACTGCGCTTCACCCAGCATATCGCCCGCTGGGTCGGGCACGTTGGCTTTCCCGTCTTTCTTTAATGGGTCACGGAAATAGCGGGCATCCAGCAAAATCACCTTTACCCGTTGTCCTTTCGGACCGTAGGTATGGGCGGAGTAACCACCTTCCTGCGTGCGTAAGGAGTTGGTTGCTGGCACGTCCAGAAAATCCAGCATCAGTTGCTGACTTTCTTTCCGCTTTGGATATTCCTTGCCCCCATCGTTAACCCCGTAATCGTGATCGTCCCACACGCCAATAATGGATGTTGACTGGCGTAATTGCTGATAGACCGGATTCGCTTTTTGTTTGGCGTATTTTGTCCGCAGCGTATCCATTACTTCAGAATCACCGTAAATGTTATCACCGAGCCAGATCCAGACGTCCGGCTTCTGAGCTACAATGTCATCCCACAACGGTTGAGGGCGTTTCTGATCACTACACGAGCCAAAGGCGATCTTGGTGACAGGATTTTGTTGCGCTACTGAAGCTGTGCTCGACTTGGGCGTGCGGCATCCAGCCAACGCTATACTACCGAGCAGGCCGAGTGTAACAAGTTTTTTCATACGTATGCAGTTGGTTAGTCGGTCGCAAATGTAGACAAGGCGGCTTGTTTGGCGGGCCACTTCAAGATTTGTTAATACTAGCAGTGGGGCTACCCTACATACAACAACCCATTCTCATTTGTTTACCCCTCCCAACTGCGGATAATCCGGCTGCCGTTCTCGGTCGATTCTGCCCGGATAAAGTTGTCTACTTCCTGTTGCAATTCTTCCACGTGCGAAATGATCCCGACTACCCGGTTTTCGGAACGGAGTGCTTTCAGAGTTTTAAAGACCGTTTGCAGGGAATCTTTGTCGAGTGTGCCGAACCCTTCATCCAGGAAAAACAGGTTCTGTTTGGCTTTTGTCAAGTGCTGAATATTGTCCGACAAAGCCAGGGCCAGAGACAACGCTGCCTGGAACGTCTGGCCACCCGATAGGGTCTTTACACTGCGTACTTCACCGTTGTTGAGATAATCCCGCACCAGAAAATTGTTTTTGTCGTCCAGTTCCAGCCGCAATTGATTATTGGTTAGCTTAAAGAATCGCTCATTGGCCGATTCGCAGAGGTTTTTCAGGTAAACCGACGATACGTAGTTCACGAAGCCCTGCGCCCGGAACATCTCGTCCATTTTCTTTAAATCCTGCTTTCGGAGGTCGAGTTCGTCATGCCGTTTCTGATGTTCCATCTTTTGCTGAAGCTGGCTTTCCAGTGAGGCCAGCACGCTGGTAGCACGGCCGTGTTCTTTGTTCAGCGCATCTTTTTCGGCCTGTAGTGTCGCCAACTGCTGCTGAACCGTTGCCAGTTCGGCCGGCTCGAAGGGCTGTTCGGTTAATTCAGTCTGTAATGTGTCGACTTGTAGTTGGAGGCCGCTTCGCTTTTCGTTGTACTCGTTGATCTGCTGCCGTTCGTGGCTTACGTTCAGGTTGGACTGTAAAATCGGCTTCACTTGCTCACGCGTCAGGCGTTGATCGGCCAGATTCTGCGCGATGGTGGCTTCCAGGGTGTCCAGTTCAGTAGCGACTTCCGTTAATTGATTGCGTAGTTGCTGAATTTGTTCTTCAACCGTTGCCTGTTCTTTTTCGGCTTCGCCCTTCTGCTTCGATGTATCGTCGAAGTGTACTTTAGCCTGACGATAGGTTTTGCTGAGTGACTCCCGCAGGTCGGCAATCTGGTCAAGGCCCCAGTTTTTCACTTCCTCCAGCCGAAAATGTTCCAGCGATTCGGCCGCTGTTTTCAGTTGACCGCTCAATCCGAAAAGGGCATTACCCGCATCGACCACTTTTTTGGTCAGGTCGTTATGGGTCGCTTCGGCTTCGCCAATCAGTTTTTCGAGATCCTGAATTGCTTTTTGTGCGTCTTGAATCTGTTTCTGAGTGTCGCTTTCTTTCTGGATGGCCTTGGTTACATCGCCTTCCTGCTCTTTCGAGAACTCTGGCCACACATAATTATCCTCGTGTTCGGTCAACTGCCGGACAATTTCAGTACGCTCCTGTGTGAGCCGTTTACCGTTTTCGTGTTCGCTCCGCAGTTTTGTCGTTAGCTCCTTGATCGTGAGCTGTAGTTTGCTAGTAACTTCTATTCGCTGAATTACTTTCTGTAAACCCGCTTCGCTACCTTTCACATCAATGGTATCGGCATCGCCTTTATGGCGGTTTGGGTGGTGCGTTGATCCGCAAAGAGGGCACGGGTGCCCTTCATTCAGGGCGTCGGCATATTTTCGTAACTCATCCTGAACGAGAAGTTTCCGGTGTCTGTCCTCACGTTCCTGCCGGGCTTCTTTAAATTTAGCAAGGGCCTCTTCAATGGCATCCGGTAAGGTTTTAAGCGTTAGGTCAGTCCAATCGGGTGGAAAACCCACCAGCGCGTCGTTCTTCTGCTGTTTAAGGTTTTCAATCACCCGGTCATAGTTGTCGACGGCCAGTTGAAGGTCATCGGCCTGCTTCTTCAGGGGTTTATAGGCCGTAAACCAGTTCTTTACTTTATAGAGTCGCTCCAGATCGGACGTCCGCCCGATGCCATTGTCGAGAATAAGCTGGTGTTTGGCGCGGGCTGCCTTGTGGCGTTCAATCAAAATTGCCTGCTGGTCGAGTTGTTTGGTTAGCGTATCGCGGTTGCGGGTTTGCTGGCCAATGGTTTGTTGCAGTGTTCGAATTTGCTGTACCGTATCCAGTTCGTCAATTTTCTGCTGTAGTTCATCGCGGGTTTCGTAAGCCTGTTTGGCGGCCTCATACAAATTGCGCAGGCCAATCAGTCGCTTCGTCATCGAAAGAAGTTGCTGCCGCGCCGTTTGTTCCTGTTCGATCAGTCGGTTTTTGCGGGAATTGAGTTTGTCGAGGCTGATAAAATCGGCCTGGAAGACGAGCAGACAGGTTTCGTAAATAGCCAGTGCCCGTTCCCGTTGCTGATAGAGCGGTGCCCGGTTGAGGACTTGGGTCAGTTCCTGCCGTGTGGATACCAGCGTTTGACTTCGTTTCTGGTTTTCGAGTAATCGTTTTTCGGTAGGAGACAACTCGTTAATTTCGGTTTCCTTCCGGCTCAGTGACTCAGAAACGACAGTAATAGCTGCCTTTGCCTGCTCAATGGCTTCGGGTGTTACGGCTTCCAGGGGGGATAATAAGCCACGAAGTTCGGCCAGTTGGACATCATTGACTTTACTCAGTTTCGTTACCCGAGCCGCCAGATCATACTGGTCGAGCTTGAACAACTGGTTCATCATCTTCGTCCGATCTGTAGGACTCAGCTCCAGAAATTCCCGAAACTGGTTCTGGGGAATGATGATGGTCCGCTTGAAGTTATCGTAGTCCAGCCCAAGAATCTGTTTCGACAACAGCGCCACATCTTCTTTTTCATTGCCAATTGGTTTCCATTCATTATTCTCCCGGATAAACATCCGTCGTTCGCCGGGGCCTATCTCATGGTGCTTTTTGGGGTGGCGTTTCGCTTCGTAAACAAACTTATACAACTGCTGATCGGGACCGGCCTGAAACTGAAAGTCGATGATCAGATGCTTCGATTTCAGATTCATCATGTTGTACGCCTGGTTGTCTTTTGTGTTCAGACGTTCAGTTTTGCCGTATAACGCAAAGCTTATAGCTTCCAGCAGCGACGTTTTGCCACTACCCACCTTCCCGAAGATACCAAAAACACTCGACCCAATTAGCTGCTGGAAATCGATTTCCTGTAAGTCCTGATAGGAATAAAGCCCCTGGATGGACAATTTAATAGGGATCATTCAGGTTCTGTTGCTAAGATCTCACGGAACAAATGCTGTAGCCGTTCGTTGGGCTCCTGCCCTTTATTTTTATTCTTAAAATAGTTTGTGAATAGGGCTTCCATCGGTTGCGTAAGGTCGATGGCTGGAGTTGCTTCTTCCGCCGTCTCCTCCACATCCCGTACATCTGGAATAATCGTCACTAGGAATTCGTGCGCCTGTTGTAATTGCCGACGTTCGTCACTCGTCAGAAACGTTGGCGTTTGCAGGGTTATTTCAGGATAACAGTTCGGGTTTTCCCGTAGCCAATCCACCGCTTCATCCACCCGCTTGAACTTCGGACGCAACAACCGCTTCCCGGTGACGAGGGGAACGGGAGTAACTGTAACGGGTTGCCCGGCTTCAGCCTCAATAAGAACGACGAATTTCTGCTGATCGGCTTCGGCAAAGCTATAGGCCAACGGGCTACTACTATAAACGACCGGGCAAGGCCCACCGCCTATCTGCTGGTAGCGGTGCAAATGCCCCAGCGCCGTGTATTGAATCTGGGGCGGAATCATGTCTGTATAAACAACTGATGCACCACCCACTTGTAAAATACTACGCTCATCGTCCGATTCTTCGGGTTGCTCGCCACCCCGTTTCATGACGAATAAGTGAGCCATTAATAAATTGATGCCCTGCGCATCCATGTACGTATCGGCTAGAGCAGCCCAGTGTTGGTGCAGATGCTGCCGGAGTTCATCATCCAGACTCACCATACCGAGGTACGACCGAAGCCGGGTCTCGTTGGCATAGGGTGTCATGATGATACGAACGGGCGCATCGTGCTTAGGCAGCTTTAACTCAATAAAACCCGGTGCCGAACAAAGCAGTTTGGCGTCACAGCTCAATTCATACGAACGAACCTCGGTTTTTGGGAAACCTGCAAAGATGATTCCGCACTCCCGCCCGAAATGGTCTTGCGCTTCGATCCGGTCCGGATTATCGTGGTTTCCCGCAATGGCCACCACCGTCCGCCGACCATTTGCCGTCAGTTCTTTCAGCGTACTATATAATAGGTCTTCGGCTTTAGGGTCTGGATTAAACGTATCGAACAGATCGCCCACTACCAAAACCAGGTCAACATCTTCCTGATTAGCTACCTGAACGATCTCGGCTAATACATCCCGTTGTTCCTGAAGGCGCTGGAAATCCTGAAGTCGCTTTCCCAGATGCCAGTCTGCGGTGTGTAATATTTTCATTAGATGACAAATTGTATCGGATGAATTGATACAAAAGGAAGATGCAATATAACTCATGGCGCCCGCATAATGGGCAAGAAAACGGCATGAATGGGCTTTTTGCGGTGTTCAGGCCGACACAACCAGGGTGATTGAAAAAAGTTTTAAATTATTTTTATACGGTAACTGATTGAGTGGCCGGGCCTTACCAAATAATCTTTGGGTGTTCTTGATTTATTTTCAGACAGGGTCTTGACATGGGGGCAAAATCCCTCTACCTTTGCACTCCCAAACATCGGGAATGAGTCGAAAACACAAGCGAAAGCCACTGGCTATCAACTCATTAAGTGCAACACCCTGAAAATCAATCGCAAAATTTATTTTCAGATTTACTTGACAAAACAAAAACAGTCTCGTATCTTTGCACTCCCAAACAATGAGGGAAGTTGATGGAAGAGGAATAAGCCACTCATAATCAATCTGTTACCGGGAAAAAGTGAAAAATAAATTTAAAAAATAGTTTCACTTTTACTTGACAATCGGGAAATAAGCAGTACCTTTGCACTCCCAAACAACGAGACACGGTTTAGCTCGACTAAATCACTTCTCAACCACGCTTCGACCAACGGGTCAGGCGCCAAGTTCTTTGACAAACGGTCAGCACAAAACAACTCAACTTCACGACTTCGGTCGTCGGTTGAACAAGACAGTGGTTAGCTAGCCTAACCACACAATTATTTACGATGGAGAGTTTGATCCTGGCTCAGGATGAACGCTAGCGGCAGGCCTAATACATGCAAGTCGAACGGGTCGCAAGGCCAGTGGCAAACGGGTGCGTAACGCGTAAGCAACCTGCCTCATACTGGGGGATAGCCCGGCGAAAGCTGGGGTAAACCCGCACGGTCCGATTGAGTCACCTGGCTTAATGGGTAAACATTTATGGGTA